>NZ_JBHRTK010000015.1:0-224215 GCF_042646345.1 Aquamicrobium soli
CTTCCGCACGACGGACGTGACGGGCGTGGTGACGCTGCCGGAAGGCACCGAGATGGTGATGCCGGGCGACAACATCACGGTCGACGTGGAACTGATCGTGCCGATCGCCATGGAGGAGAAGCTGCGCTTCGCCATCCGTGAAGGCGGCCGCACCGTCGGCGCCGGCATCGTCGCATCCATCAAAGAGTAAGAAGAAGACTTAAGCGATCTGTCGTCGGCGCGGCTCAAATTGTCCGCGCCGCGCCGGAACAAGGAATGACTAAATGAACGGACAGAATATCCGCATCCGCCTCAAGGCGTTTGACCACCGGGTGCTCGATGCTTCGACCCGCGAAATCGTGTCGACGGCCAAGCGCACGGGCGCAAATGTCCGCGGCCCCATTCCGCTGCCGACGCGGATCGAGAAGTTCACGGTCAACCGCTCGCCCCACGTCGACAAGAAGAGCCGCGAGCAGTTCGAGATGCGCACCCACAAGCGGCTGCTCGACATCGTCGATCCGACGCCGCAGACCGTCGACGCTCTCATGAAGCTCGACCTGGCCGCCGGCGTCGACGTCGAGATCAAGCTCTAGGACCCGACAGGGAACCTTGAAAAGACATGAGCCTAAGGCGACAGGCCGATGGCTCCTCTGAAGGAAGATGAACCGATGCGTTCAGGTGTGATTGCAAAGAAGGTGGGAATGACCCGCATCTATAACGATGCAGGCGAGCATGTCCCCGTCACCGTTCTCCACATGGAGAACTGCCAGGTCGTTGCCCAGCGCACGCAGGAGAAGAATGGCTACACCGCCGTTCAGCTCGGCGTCGGCCTTGCCAAGGTAAAGAACACGACGAAGGCGATGCGCGGGCATTTCGCCACCGCTTCGGTCGAGCCCAAGGCGAAGGTCGCGGAGTTCCGCGTTTCGGCCGACAACATGATCGATGTCGGCTCCGAGATCACCGTCGAGCACTTCGTCGCCGGCCAGAAGGTCGACGTGACGGGCACGACGATCGGCAAGGGCTTCCAGGGCGTCATCAAGCGCCACCATTTCGGTTCGGGCCGCGCTTCGCACGGTAACTCGCTGTCGCACCGCATTCACGGTTCGACCGGCCAGCGCCAGGATCCGGGCAAGGTGTTCAAGGGCAAGAAGATGGCCGGCCACCTGGGTTCGGTCCGCGTGACCACCCAGAACGTCGAGATCGTTTCGACCGACCTCGACCGCGGCCTGATCCTGATCCGTGGCGCCGTCCCCGGTTCCGCCGGTTCGTGGATTTATGTACGCGACGCCGTGAAGGCTCCGCTGCCGGCCAATGCGCCGAAGCCGGCGGGCATCCGCGTGGCGAAGAAGGAAGAAGCCCCGGCCACCGAGGGAGCGGAATAATGGACATCAAGATCACGACGCTTGCCGGCAAGGACGCCGGCAAGGTGGAGCTTTCCGAGGCGATTTTCGGCCTCGACCCGCGCGAGGACATCCTGCAGCGCGTCGTGCGCTGGCAGCTGGCCAAGCGCCAGCAGGGCACGCATCAGGCCAAGGGCCGCGCCGACATCGCGCGTACCGGCTCCAAGATGTACAAGCAGAAGGGTACGGGCCGCGCCCGTCACTCTTCGGCCCGCGCTCCGCAGTTTCGCGGCGGTGGCAAGGCGCACGGCCCGGTCGTGCGCAGCCATGAGCACGACCTGCCGAAGAAGGTCCGCGCGCTCGGCCTCAAGCACGCGCTGTCGGCCAAGGCCAAGACGTCGAGCCTGATCGTCATCGACGACCTGAAGCTCGCCGAGGCCAAGACCAAGGCGCTGGTCGCCAACCTGGCGGCGCTCGGCCTCACCAACGCACTGGTGATCGGTGGCGCCGAGCTCGACCAGAACTTCAAGCTGGCGGCGACCAACATTCCCAACATCGACGTGCTGCCGATCCAGGGCATCAACGTCTACGACATCATGCGCCGCGGCACGCTGGTCCTTTCCAAGGCCGCCGTCGAGGCTCTCGAGGAGCGCTTCAAATGACCGACCTTCGTCACTACGACGTGATCGTTTCTCCCGCGATCACCGAAAAGTCGACCATGGCTTCCGAGCAGAACCAGGTGGTCTTCAACGTCGCCAAGAAGGCGACGAAGCCGGAGATCAAGGCCGCCGTCGAGGCGCTGTTCGGCGTCAAGGTGACGGCGGTCAACACGCTGGTTCGCAAGGGCAAGGTCAAGCGCTTCCGTGGCACGATCGGCCGCCAGGGCGACGTCAAGAAGGCGGTGGTGACCCTGGTCGACGGTCAGTCGATCGACGTCGCGACGGGCCTGTGAACGGGGCCGCGAGGATAAGAAAATGGCATTGAAGCATTTCAACCCGATTACGCCGAGCACCCGCCAGCTGGTCATCGTCGACCGCTCGGGTCTCTACAAGGGCAAGCCCGTCAAGGGCCTGACCGAGGGCCTGACCAAGTCCGGCGGCCGCAACAACTACGGTCGCATCACGGCCCGCTTCATCGGCGGCGGTCACAAGCGTTCGTACCGCATCATCGACTTCAAGCGTCGCAAGTTCGACGTCGTCGGCACGGTCGAGCGTCTCGAGTACGACCCGAACCGGTCGGCCTTCATCGCGCTGATCAAGTATGAGGACGGCGAGCTGTCCTACATCATCGCGCCGCAGCGCCTGGCCCCTGGCGACAAGGTCGTCGCCGGCGAGTCCGTCGACGTCAAGCCGGGCAACGCGATGCCGCTTTCGGCGATGCCGGTGGGCACCATCGTCCACAACATCGAGCTGAAGCCGGGCAAGGGCGCCCAGGTGGCCCGTTCGGCCGGTACCTATGCCCAGCTGGTCGGTCGCGACCAGGGCATGGCGATCCTGCGGCTTTCCTCCGGAGAGCAGCGCGTCGTGCACGGCTCCTGCCTGGCGACGGTCGGCGCGGTGTCCAATGCCGACCACGGCAACATCAACGACGGCAAGGCCGGACGCACGGTCTGGCGCGGCAAGCGCCCGCACAACCGCGGCGTCGTGATGAACCCGGTCGACCACCCGCATGGCGGCGGTGAAGGCCGCACCTCCGGCGGCCGCCATCCGGTGACCCCGTGGGGCAAGCCCACCAAGGGCAAGAAGACGCGGTCCAACAAGGCGACCGACAAGTTCATCCTGCGCTCGCGTCATCAGCGCAAGAGCTAACAAGAGGTAGGCCCAAGTGACTCGTTCTATTTGGAAAGGCCCCTTTATCGACGGCTTCCTTCTGAAGAAGGCAGACAAGGTTCGTGAAGGCGGTCGCAATGAGGTGATCAAGATGTGGAGCCGCCGTTCCACCATCCTGCCGCAGTTCGTCGGCCTCACCTTCGGCGTCTATAACGGCCAGAAGCATGTTCCGGTCTCGGTGAACGAGGACATGGTCGGGCACAAGTTCGGTGAGTTCGCTCCGACCCGGACCTACTACGGTCATGGTGCGGATAAGAAAGCGAAGAGGAAATAATCATGGGCAAGGCCAAAGCTCCGCGCAGGCTTGCTGACAACGAAGCGCGCGCCGTCCTGCGCACGATCCGTATCAGCCCGCAGAAGCTCAACCTGGTTGCCGCGCTGATCCGCGGCAAGAAGGTTGCGGCGGCGCTCAACGATCTCGAATTCTCGGCCAAGCGGATTTCCGGCACCGTCAAGAAGACGCTGGAATCGGCGATCGCCAACGCGGAAAACAACCACGACCTCGACGTCGATGCCCTGGTGGTGGCGGAAGCCTATGTCGGCAAATCGATCGTCATGAAGCGTTTCCACGCCCGTGGCCGCGGTCGTGCCAGCCGCGTCGAGAAGCCGTTCTCGCACCTCACGATCGTCGTTCGTGAAGTCGAAGAAAAAGGGGAGGCCGCATAATGGGCCAGAAAATCAATCCGATCGGTCTTCGCCTCGGCATCAACCGGACCTGGGATTCGCGCTGGTACGCGAACACCGGCGACTACGGCAAGCTGCTGCATGAGGACCTGAAGATCCGCGAGTACCTGGAAAAGGAACTCAAGCAGGCGGCGATCTCCAAGATCGTCATCGAGCGTCCGCACAAGAAGTGCCGCGTCACCATCCATGCCGCGCGTCCGGGCCTGATCATCGGCAAGAAGGGCGCGGACATCGAGAAGCTTCGCAAGAAGCTGATGGAGATGACGCAGTCCGAGACGCACCTCAACATCGTCGAGGTGCGCAAGCCGGAGACCGACGCGACGCTGATCGCGCAGTCGATCGCCCAGCAGCTCGAGCGCCGTATCGCGTTCCGCCGCGCCATGAAGCGCGCCGTCCAGTCGGCGATGCGCCTGGGCGCCGAAGGCATCCGCATCAACTGCGGCGGCCGTCTCGGCGGCGCGGAAATCGCGCGCATGGAGTGGTACCGCGAGGGCCGCGTGCCGCTGCACACGCTGCGCGCCGACGTCGACTACGGCACGGCCGAAGCCAACACCGCCTACGGTATCTGCGGCGTCAAGGTCTGGGTGTTCAAGGGCGAGATCCTCGAGCATGACCCGATGGCCTCCGAGCGCCGCGCGACCGAGGGCGATCACGCCGGCGACCGCGGTGGCAGCCGCCGCCGCGAGAACGCCTGAGCGGATTTTGAGAATCTGGAGTAGATAAGATGCTGCAACCGAAGCGCACGAAGTTCCGCAAGCAGTTCAAGGGTCGCATTCACGGCGCTGCCAAGGGCGGCACCGACCTGAATTTCGGCGGCTTCGGGCTGAAGGCGCTGGAGCCGAACCGCGTTACCGCGCGTGAGATCGAGGCGGCCCGCCGCGCGATCACCCGCGAGATGAAGCGCGCCGGCCGCGTGTGGATCCGCATTTTCCCGGATCTGCCGGTGACCTCGAAGCCGACCGAAGTCCGCATGGGCAAGGGCAAGGGCGCGGTGGACTACTGGGCCGCTCGCGTCAAGCCGGGTCGCATCATGTTCGAGATCGACGGCGTTCCGGAAGAGACGGCGCGTGAGGCGCTGCGCCTCGGCGCCGCCAAGCTGTCGGTCAGGACGCGCTTCGTTCAGCGCATTGCGGAATAAGGATCAAGATCATGAAAGCCGACGATCTCCGCGCCAAGACGCAGGATCAGCTTACCGATGAACTGGCGAGCCTGAAGAAGGAGCAGTTCAACCTGCGCTTCCAGAAGGCGACCGGCCAGCTCGAAAAGACCGCGCGCGTCAAGGAAGTCCGCAGGGACATCGCGCGTATCAAGACCATCGCGGCGGAAAAATCCGCTGCCAAGAAGGCTTAAGGACGAAGATCATGCCAAAGCGCATTCTGCAGGGCACCGTCGTCAGCGACAAGAACGAGAAGACGGTCGTTGTCAAAGTCGAACGGCGCTTCACGCATCCCGTTATGAAGAAGGTTGTTCGTATGTCCAAGCGCTACAAGGCGCATGACGAGAACAACGCACACAAGGTCGGCGACCAGGTGTTCATCCAGGAGTCGGCGCCGATCTCCAAGGACAAGCGCTGGGTCGTGGTCGAGAGCGACCAGGCCTGAGCAGAGACGAATTTCAGACAGACTGGGGGAGGGCGTGAACCGCCCGCTCCGTTAGAAAAGAAGAAGGCGGCCAGTCATGATTCAGATGCAAACAAACCTCGACGTGGCGGATAATTCCGGCGCACGTCGTGTCATGTGCATCAAGGTGCTGGGCGGCTCGAAGCGGAAGTACGCCTCCGTCGGCGACATCATCGTGGTGTCGATCAAGGAAGCCATTCCGCGCGGGCGCGTCAAGAAGGGCGATGTGATGAAGGCGGTCGTGGTCCGCACGGCCAAGGACATCCGCCGCCCCGACGGCAGCGTGATCCGTTTCGACAAGAACGCGGCCGTTCTCGTCGACAACAAGAAAGAGCCGGTCGGCACGCGTATCTTCGGACCGGTTCCGCGCGAACTGCGCGCCAAGAACCACATGAAGATCATCTCGCTCGCGCCTGAAGTGCTGTAAGGGAACCGACCAATGCAAAAGATCCGTAAAGGCGACAAGGTCGTCGTCCTGGCCGGCAAGGACAAGGGCCGTACCGGCGAAGTCCTTTCGGTGCAGCCGAAGGAAGACACCGCGCTGGTGCGCGGCGTCAACCTGATCCGCCGCCACCAGAAGCAGACCCAGTCCCAAGAGGGCGGGATCATCACCAAGGAAGCGCCGATCCACCTTTCGAACATCGCGATCGCCGACCCCAAGGACGGCAAGCCGACCCGCGTCGGCTTCAAGTTCGAGAAGGACGGCAAGAAGGTGCGCGTCGCCAAGCGCTCAGGAGAAGTCATCAATGGCTAAGGCAGCACAGGCAGAAGCCAAGAACACGCCGCGGCTGAAGAAGGTCTATAACGAGACCATCCGCAAGGCGATGATGGAGCAGTTCAAGTACGACAACGAGATGCAGATTCCGCGCATCGACAAGATCGTGCTGAACATGGGCGTCGGCGAAGCCACGGCGGACTCGAAGAAGCCTTCGGTCGCGGCCGAGGACCTCGCGCTGATCACCGGCCAGAAGGCCGTCGTGACCCGTGCGCGCAAGTCGATCGCCGGCTTCAAGGTGCGCGAGCACATGCCGATCGGCGCCAAGGTCACGCTGCGCCAGGAGCGCATGTACGAGTTCCTGGATCGCCTGGTCAACATCGCGCTGCCGCGCGTTCGCGACTTCCGCGGCCTGAACCCCAAGAGCTTTGACGGCCGTGGCAATTACGCCATGGGCATCAAGGAGCACATCGTGTTCCCGGAGATCAACTACGACAAGGTCGATCAGGTCTGGGGCATGGACGTCATCGTATGTACGACGGCGAAGACGGACGACGAAGCCAGGGCTCTGCTCAAGGCTTTCAACTTCCCCTTCCGCCAGTAACGGCAGCGAGCAAAGGAAAATCTGAAATGGCAAAGACCAGCTCAGTCGAAAAGAACAAGCACCGCCGCAAGCTCGTGGACCAGTACGCCGCGCGCCGGGCCGCCCTGAAGGCGATCATCATGGATCAGTCCAAGCCGATGGACGAGCGCTTCCGCGCCCAGCTGAAGCTTTCGGCGCTGCCGCGCAACTCGGCCAAGATCCGCATCCGCAATCGCTGCGAAGTGACCGGGCGTCCGCGCTCCTACTATCGCAAGCTCAAGGTTTCGCGTATCGCGCTTCGCGATCTCGGCAATAACGGCCAGATCCCGGGCCTGGTCAAGTCGAGCTGGTAAGGAGGACACGAGATGTCATTGAGCGATCCTATCGGCGATATGCTGACCCGCATCCGCAACGCCTATGGCCGCAAGAAGTCGAGCGTTTCGACGCCGGCCTCGCGGCTGCGCGCCCGCGTCCTCGACGTGCTGAAGTCCGAAGGCTATATCCGCGACTACAGCCAGACCGATTTCGATAACGGCAAGTCCGAGATCAACATCGAGCTGAAGTATTTCGACGGCTCGCCGGTGGTGCGTGAAATCGCCCGCGTTTCGAAGCCTGGCCGCCGCGTCTACGTTTCGGCCAAGTCCATCCCGCAGGTAGCCAACGGGCTCGGCATCGCCATTCTTTCGACCCCGAAGGGTGTGATGGCCGATCACGAGGCCCGCGAACAGAATGTCGGCGGCGAAGTTCTCTGCCAGGTATTCTAAGGGTGAATGGTCAATGGTGAGCAGGGAAGGGTGACAGACCAGGTGCCAAGCGGCCCTTCGTCCATTCACCCTTTTACCGCCCGCCATTTGCGAAGACTAAGGAAAGAGGAGACACCAAATGTCTCGTATTGGTAAGAAGCCCGTATCTGTTCCGCAGGGCGTGACCGCGAGCGTCGACGGCCAGACCGTGACGGCCAAGGGTCCGAAGGGCGAGCTGAAGTTCGTCGTGAACGACGAGGTGCTGGTCAAGATGGAGAACGGCGAGATCGCCGTCCAGCCGCGCGACCAGTCCAAGGAAGCCCGCTCCAAGTGGGGCATGTCGCGCACGCAGATCGTCAACATCCTGACGGGCGTGAAGGACGGCTTCGAGCGCAAGCTCGAGATCAGCGGCGTTGGCTACCGTGCGGCGATGCAGGGCAAGAACCTGCAGCTTTCGCTCGGCTTCAGCCATGAAGTTGTGTACCAGACGCCGGAAGGCATCACCATCGCCACGCCGAAGCCCACCGAAATCACCGTTTCGGGCATCGACAAGCAGAAGGTGGGTCAGGTTGCCGCGGAAATCCGCGAGTATCGCGAACCCGAGCCCTACAAGGGCAAGGGCGTGCGCTACGAGGGCGAGAAGATCGTCCGCAAGGAAGGCAAGAAGAAGTAAGACAGCGAGGGGCAGGGCGATACGTATTCGTCCGCACCCTCGGGATTTCAACGCCACGGGGCATTGTCGCGGGAGCTTCGGCTACCGCATAGGGCAAGCCCCGGTTCATGAAGGCAGAAGACTACTATGGCATCCAAAGAGACCACCCAGCGCCGCTCGGCGCGCGTTCGCCGCCAGCTCAAGAGCGTCGCCAACGGCCGTCCGCGCCTGTCGGTGCACCGCACCTCGAAGAACATCTACGTCCAGCTGATCGACGACGCGAAGGGCCAGACGCTGGCCGCCGCGTCGACCCTGGAAAAGGATTTCAAGGCCGGCAAGAAGACCGGGGCCGACACCGCCGCCGCCGCCGCCATCGGCAAGCTGATCGCCGATCGCGCTATCAAGGCCGGCGTCAAGGACGTCGTGTTCGACCGCGGCGCCTACATCTATCACGGCCGCGTCAAGGCCCTGGCCGAAGCCGCCCGCGAGGGTGGCCTGAACTTCTAAGCGACTGATCGGGCGGTGGTCGGCGCAGATTCGCCGACTTTCGCGCCCGATCGTTCAAGAGGCATTTGATTTCGCCGCCGGTGCCCGCTAAGAGGACCGGCATTCAGTAACCCGTGCTTCCGGAAAAGAACAAGGAACTAGGATATGGCACAGGAACCCAGGGGCCGCGAACGCGGCCGGGACCGCGAAGAGCGTGACGACGGCATCGTCGACAAGCTCGTTCACATCAACCGCGTCGCCAAGGTGGTGAAGGGCGGCCGTCGCTTCGGCTTCGCCGCGCTCGTCGTCGTCGGCGACCAGAAGGGCCGGGTCGGTTTCGGCCATGGCAAGGCGCGCGAAGTGCCGGAAGCCATCCGCAAGGCGACCGAATCGGCCAAGCGCGACATGATCTTCGTGCCGCTGCGCTCCGGCCGCACGCTGCACCACGACGTGGAAGGGCGCTGGGGCGCCGGCCGCGTTCTCCTGCGCTCGGCCAAGGTCGGTACCGGCATCATCGCCGGCGGCCCGATGCGCGCCGTGTTCGAGACGCTCGGCATGCATGACGTCGTCGCCAAGTCGATGGGTTCCTCGAACCCGTACAACATGGTTCGCGCCACCTTCGACGCGCTGAAGAACCAGATGCATCCGAAGGATGTGGCTGCCGCGCGCGGCATCAAGTATTCGACGCTTCAGGCCCGCCGCGGCAGTGCCGTAGCGGCTGAAGAATAGTCGGCGCTGACAAGGACCAGGACCATGGCCAAGAAAGCAGGAAAGACCATCACCGTTGAGCAGATCGGCTCGCCGATCCGCCGGCCCAAAGAGCAGCGCGCGACGCTGGTCGGCCTCGGCCTCAACAAGATGCACAGGAAAAGCACGCTGGAGGATACGCCCTCCGTGCGCGGCATGATTGCAGCCGTTCAGCACCTCGTCCGCGTCGTGGACGAGGCTTGAGCCGGCGCGCAGGAGAACGACCATGAAACTCAACGAACTGCGTGACAACGAAGGCGCGACCCCGTCCAAGAAGCGCGTCGGTCGCGGCATCGGCTCGGGCAAGGGCAAGACCGGCGGCCGCGGCGTCAAGGGCCAGAAGTCCCGCTCCGGCGTGGCGATCAACGGCTTCGAGGGCGGCCAGATGCCGCTCTACCGCCGCCTGCCCAAGCGCGGCTTCAACAACATCTTCGCCAAGAGCTTCGCGACCGTGTCGCTCGGCCGCGTGCAGGCGGCGATCGATGCCAAGAAGCTCGACGCCAAGGAGACGGTGAATGCCGAGGCGCTGGTCAAGGCCGGCGTGCTGCGCCGCGCCAAGGACGGCGTGCGCGTGCTTTCGGACGGCGAGCTCAAGGCCAAGCTTTCCTTCGACGTCGCCGGCGCTTCCAAGGCCGCGATCGAGAAGATCGAGAAGGCCGGCGGTTCGGTCAAGCTGCCCGAACAGGCCGCCGCCGAGTAACGTTTTTCCGTAGGCGGCCGCGTCATCGCGGCCGCTTGCATCTTTGGCACGCGGAGCCTATCTCGGTGGCTTCGGTGTCACGCATCGCCCTGACCTGCGGGCCCCTGAGCGTGACCAAGCGGAGAATCACGCATGGCTTCGGCTGCTGAACAACTAGCCTCCAATCTCAATTTCGCGGCCTTCGCCAAGGCCGAAGACCTGAAGAAGCGCATCTGGTTCACGCTGGGTGCGCTGTTCGTCTATCGGCTCGGCACCTATATCCCGCTGCCCGGCATCAACCCGGAGGCGTTCGCGCAGGCGTTCCAGCAGCAGAGCGGCGGCGTGCTCGGCATGTTCAACATGTTCGCCGGCGGCGCCGTGGAGCGCATGGCGATCTTCGCGCTCGGCGTGATGCCCTATATTTCCGCGTCCATCATCATGCAGCTCATGACGTCGGTCATTCCGTCGCTCGAGGCGCTGAAGAAGGAAGGCGAGCAGGGCCGCAAGATCATCAACCAGTACACGCGCTACGGCACCGTGCTCCTGGCGATCGTGCAGTCCTACGGCATCGCCGTCGGCCTATCGAGCGGCAACAACATCGTCACCAATCCCGGGCCGTTCTTCGAGATCTCGGCCGTCATCAGCCTGACCGGCGGCACCATGTTCCTGATGTGGCTCGGCGAGCAGATCACGGCGCGCGGCATCGGCAACGGCGTTTCGCTGATCATCTTCGCCGGCATCGTCGCCGGCATGCCGGCGGCGCTCAGCGGCACGCTGGAACTTGGCCGCACCGGCGCGCTGCCGACCAGCCTGTTGCTGGCGATCCTCGTGCTCGCCGTCGCGGTGATCATGCTGATGGTGTTCATGGAGCGCGCCCAGCGTCGGCTCCTGATCCAGTATCCGAAGCGCCAGGTCGGCAACCGCATGTTCCAGGGCGATACCTCGCACCTGCCGCTGAAGCTGAACACCTCGGGCGTCATCCCGCCGATCTTCGCTTCCTCGCTGCTGCTCCTGCCGGCGACGCTGGCGGGCTTTTCCGACAGCACGAACCTGCCGTCCTGGGTGCAGACCATCCTCACCACCTTCGGTCACGGCCAGCCACTCTACATGATCTTCTACGGCGGCATGATCGCGTTCTTCACCTTCTTCTACACGGCCATCGTCTTCAATCCGAAGGAAACGGCCGACCAGTTGAAGAAGCACTCCGGCTTCATCCCGGGCTACCGTCCGGGCGAACGCACCGCAGACTATATCGACTACGTGCTCACGCGCATCACCGTAGTCGGCGCCATTTACCTGGTGGCGGTGTGTCTGCTGCCGGAATACCTCATCTCGGCCACTGGCATCCCCTTCTACCTTGGTGGCACTTCGCTTTTGATCGTGGTCAGTGTTACGCTCGATACCGTGGCGCAACTTCAGGGCCACCTGGTTGCCCATCAGTATGAGGGCCTGATCAAGAAATCGAAGCTGCGCGGGGGTAAGAGAAACAGATGAGGCTGATATTGCTCGGACCGCCCGGAGCGGGCAAAGGGACGCAGGCGCAGCGGCTGGTCGAGAAGCACGGCATTCCGCAACTGTCGACCGGCGACATGCTGCGGGCGGCGGTGAAGGCCGGAACCGAAGTCGGCAAGCGCGCCAAGGCGATCATGGATGCCGGCGGGCTGGTGTCGGACGAGATCGTCAACCAGATCGTCTCCGACCGGGTCGGCGAGCCGGATGCCGCACGCGGCTTCATCCTCGACGGATTTCCGCGCACCGTGCCGCAGGCCGAGGCGCTGACGCGCATCCTGGCCGGCAAGGGGCAGGAACTCGACGCGGTCATCGAGCTCAAGGTCGACGAGAACGCCCTGCTCAAGCGCATGGAAAAGCGCGTGGCCGACACCAAGGCCGCCGGCGGGCAGGTGAGGGCGGACGATAATCCCGAGTCGTTCAAGAAGCGCCTCGATGAGTATCGCGAGAAGACCGCGCCGCTGTCGAAGTACTATGCCGGCACCGGCCAACTGAAGACGGTGGACGGCATGGCGGACATGGATACGGTCACCGCCGAGATCGAGAAGCTGGTCGCCGCTGCGGTGAACGCTTAACAGACACTTGACAGCGCCGCCCCTGCGGAGTATGGCGGCGCGTCTCCCTATCAGGCATGAAGCTTGCCTGTCCGAAAGGACGGGTTATTCGCATTGAATACGGAACACCCGCAAGGGCCGGCCTCCACCGGACGCGGGGCCTCTTGAAAAGCGCCGGCGCTGTCCGGCCCACATGGAGAAGTAGATATGGCTCGTATAGCCGGCGTCAACATTCCGACCAACAAGCGCGTCGTCATCGCGCTTCAGTACATCCACGGCATCGGCAAGAAATTTGCCCAGGAGATCGTCGAGAAGGTCGGTATCCCGGCCGAGCGTCGCGTCAACCAGCTTACCGACGCCGAAATCCTGCAGATCCGCGAAACCATCGACCGCGACTACCAGGTCGAGGGCGACCTGCGCCGCGAAGTCTCGATGAACATCAAGCGCCTGATGGACCTCGGCTGCTACCGCGGCCTGCGCCATCGCCGCTCGCTGCCGGTGCGCGGCCAGCGCACGCATACCAATGCGCGCACCCGCAAGGGTCCGGCCAAGGCGATCGCCGGCAAGAAGAAGTAATTCAAGGGAATATGGAAGTAGGGGAGTAAGGGAGTCTGTACGACGCTGCGGCCTGCCGCGACGCAAGCATACTTCCCTGCTCACCTGTTCCCTTACTCCCTTCCCAGGTGTAGCCGCTGGCGTTACGGCGGCGTAGATATCAGTTGAAAGGACCATTATGGCCAAGGAAGTCACACGCGTTCGTCGCCGCGAGCGCAAGAATATCTCGTCGGGTGTCGCCCACGTCAACTCGACCTTCAACAACACGATGATCACCATTTCCGACGCGCAGGGCAATGCGATTGCCTGGTCGTCGGCCGGCGCCCAGGGCTTCAAGGGTTCGCGCAAGTCGACCCCGTTCGCCGCCCAGATGGCAGCCGAGGATTGCGCCAAGAAGGCGCAGGAGCACGGCATGCGCACCCTCGAGGTCGAGGTTTGCGGACCGGGTTCGGGCCGTGAGTCGGCGCTGCGCGCGCTGCAGGCCGCCGGCTTCACCATCACCTCGATCCGCGACGTGACGCCGATCCCGCACAATGGCTGCCGCCCGCGCAAGAAGCGCCGGGTCTGATATCTTTTCGAACTGCCGGATGAGCGCCACGAGCGCTCATCCGTAATTTCCAGGTCGCCCGTCACGATTGGATGGTGGCGGGCAAGCAAGGGAAGAAAAAATGATCCAGAAAAACTGGCAGGAACTGATCAAGCCCAACAAGATCGAGTTCTCGTCGAAGGGCAAGACGCTGACCACGCTGGTGGCCGAGCCGCTTGAGCGGGGCTTCGGCCTGACGCTTGGCAACGCGCTGCGCCGCGTGCTCCTGTCTTCGCTGCGGGGTGCTGCCGTCACCGCCGTGCAGATCGACGGCGTTCTGCATGAATTCTCCTCGATCGCCGGCGTGCGCGAGGACGTGACCGACATCGTGCTCAACATCAAGGAAATCGCCATCAAGATGGAAGGCGACGGCCCCAAGCGTATGGTCGTGCGCAAGCAGGGTCCGGGCGCCGTTCTGGCAGGCGACATCCAGACGGTCGGCGACGTCGAGATCCTCAACCCCGACCACGTCATCTGCACGCTGGACGAGGGCGCGGAAATCCGCATGGAATTCACGGTCGACACCGGCAAGGGCTATGTGCCGGCCGAGCGCAACCGCGCCGAAGACGCGCCGATCGGCCTGATCCCGGTCGATTCGCTCTACTCGCCGGTCCGCAAGGTGTCCTACAAGGTCGAGAACACCCGCGAGGGCCAGGTCCTCGACTACGACAAGCTGACCATGGCCATCGAGACCAACGGTTCGATCTCGGGCGAGGACGCGGTGGCTTTCGCCGCCCGCATCCTGCAGGACCAGCTCGGCCTCTTCGTCAATTTCGAGGAGCCGCAGAAGGCGCAGGCCGAAGAGCAGGTCACCGAGCTTGCCTTCAATCCGGCGCTGCTCAAGAAGGTCGACGAGCTCGAGCTTTCGGTGCGTTCGGCCAACTGCCTGAAGAACGACAACATCGTCTATATCGGCGACCTGATCCAGAAGACGGAAGCCGAGATGCTGCGCACGCCGAACTTCGGCCGCAAGTCGCTCAACGAGATCAAGGAAGTGCTGGCGGCCATGGGCCTGCACCTCGGCATGGAAGTGCCGGATTGGCCGCCGGAGAACATCGAGGACCTCGCCAAGCGGTACGAGGACCAGTACTGAACCTGAATAGAGCATGGTGCCAAGGACCGGCGCGCCGGTCCGACGGCCATGCGGAAAACCATCAGAGGCCGTGGCCTCTTGAACAGATAAAGAAGGAAAAGAGCCATGCGCCACGGTTTTAAAGGCCGCCGCTTCTCCCGCAGCATCAGCCATCGCAAGTCGATGTTCGCCAACCTCGCCGTGTCGCTCATCGAGCACGAGCAGATCGTCACCACCCTGCCGAAGGCGAAGGACCTGCGTCCGATCGTCGAGAAGCTGGTGACGCTCGGCAAGCGCGGCGACCTGCACGCCCGCCGCCAGGTGATCGCACAGATCGGCAACGAAGACGTCGTCAAGCGCCTGTTCGACACCGTGGCTCCGCGCTACGCCACCCGCAACGGCGGCTATCTGCGCATCATGAAGGCCGGCTTCCGCAAGGGCGACAACGCTCCGATGGCCGTCATCGAATTCGTGGACCGCGACACCTCGGCCAAGGGCGCTGCCGACCGCGCCCGCCTCGAAGCCGAGGCCAGCGAGGAAGCTGCCGCGTAAGTTTCCGGCACTTCCGGATCGATCGAAAGGGGCCTTCGTGGCCCCTTTTTGTTTTTGCGATCGAGGCGGCGCGCCTGCCGAGCGTGGATCGTCATGGATCGGTAACCGCATTGTCATGCGACGGTCACGTGTGCCGGACAGAATTCTCGCGGGCTGAAGGCTCCACCCACCCCGAGAAATCCGAAGGATCGACACGCCATGACCCATCTGTCACGCAATTTCCTGATGGCGGGCGCCGCCGCCGTGACCCTGCTTGCCGCCGGCGCAGGCCAGGCCCAGGACAACGCCTCCGTCGAAACCTATCTCGATCGCACCGCCAAGGGCGACATCACCCAGCCCGGAGGCGCCCGCCGCCTGGCCGGCGACGCCACACAGGCTCTGCAGGGGCTGATCGGCAATGGCGAGGTGAAGAACGTCATCCTGCTGATCGGCGACGGCATGGGGGATTCCGAGATAACCATCGCCCGCAACTATGCCGAGGGCGCGGGCGGCTTCTTCAAGGGCATCGATGCGCTGCCGATCACCGGGCAGTACACGCATTACGCGCTCGACAAGAAGACGGGCAAGCCGGACTACGTGACCGATTCCGCCGCCTCCGGCACGGCCTGGGCGACGGGTGTTAAGACCTATAACGGCGCGATCGGCGTCGATATCCACGAGAAGCCGCACCGCACGCTGATCGAAATGGCCAAGGCGGCCGGGCTCGCCACCGGCGATGTCTCCACCGCCGAGATACAGGACGCGACGCCGGCCGTGCTGCTGGCGCATGTCACCGGGCGCAAGTGCTACGGGCCGGTGGCGACCAGCGAAAAATGCGCCGGCAACGCGCTGGAAAACGGCGGCGCCGGCTCGATCTCCGAGCAGATATTGAACACCCGGGCCGACGTCGTGCTCGGTGGCGGCTCGAAGTCATTCGACGAGGTCGCGAAGGCGGGCGACTGGAAGGACAAGTCGCTGCTCGATCAGGCGAAGGAGCGCGGCTTCACCATCGTCGGCACTCTGGACGAGCTGAACGCGGTGGCTTCCGCGGATCAGGACAAGCCGGTGCTCGGTCTCTTTGCCGAGGGTAACATGCCGGTTCGCTGGAAGGGGCCGAAGGCCAGCCGCCACGGCAATATCGATGCCGAGCCGATAAGCTGCGAGCCGAACGCGGAGCGCGCGGCCTCGGTGCCGACGCTTGCCGGCATGACTGCCAAGGCGATCGATCTTCTCAAGGGCAACGAGAAGGGTTTCTTCCTCCAGGTCGAAGGCGCGTCGATCGACAAGCAGGACCACGCCGCCAACCCCTGCGGGCAGATCGGTGAGACGGTCGACCTCGACGAGGCGGTGCAGAAGGCGCTCGAATTCGCCAAGGCCGATGGCAAGACACTGGTGATCGTTACTGCCGACCATGCCCATTCCAGCCAGATCATCCCCAACGGGACCAAGGCTCCGGGCCTCACGCAGGCGCTCACCACAAGGGACGGCTCGGTGATGACCGTGAGCTACGGCAACGCCGAGGAGGACGACCAGGAGCATACGGGCGCGCAATTGCGCGTGGCGGCCTTCGGACCATACGCGGCAAATTTCGTCGGGCTGACGGACCAGACCGACATGTTCTACACCATCAGCGAGGCGCTGAAACTGCAACCGGAGCAGCGCGCCAGCGCCGAATAGCGCTTGCGGCACGAAAACGACGCCCCGGCCGCCTCGGCCGGGGTTTTCTTTGCCTTGGGAGAAAGTATCGGCCTTTCATTTTGCACAATCCTCACCACAATGGCGCGCGAACGGTTCGGAGGATTCGCATATGCTGAAACGGCTGTCCTTGTTTGTGCTTTGCGCGCTGGTGGGGCTTGCCGCCGCGTCGGCGAGCCAACGGGCGGTCGCGCAGGAAAAGGACCCCGGCCTGACCGATGTGCTGACGGACCTGCTGCGCGGTGTCGAGAACGAAAATCCGACCCCCGGCCCGGACAAGCGGGTGCCGTTCGGGCGCGACGAGGTGCAGTTGTCGTTCGCGCCGCTGGTCAAGCAGACCGCTCCCGCCGTGGTCAACGTCTATGCCTCGCAGACCGCCAAGGTGGTGTCGCCGTTCCAGGGCGACCCGTTCTTCGAGCAGTTCTTCGGCCGTTCGCGGCCGCGCGCGCAGTCTTCGCTGGGGTCGGGCGTGCTGGTCGATCCGAGCGGCATCGTCGTCACCAATTTCCACGTCATCAAGGATGCGGACGAGGTGAAGGTCGCCACGTCGGACGGGCGCGAATTCACCAGCAAGGTCCTGCTCAAGGACGAGACGGTCGACCTTGCCGTGCTCAAGATCGAGGGCGACAAGCCGTTCCCGGTCGTGCCCATCGGCGATTCCGACGCGCTGGAGATCGGCGACCTGGTGCTTGCCATCGGCAATCCGTTCGGGGTAGGCCAGACCACCACCAGCGGCATCGTCTCTGGCCTGGCGCGCAGCCATATCGGCGTTTCCGACTTCGGTTTCTTCATCCAGACGGATGCCGCCATCAATCCCGGCAATTCGGGCGGGGCGCTGATCAACATGGGCGGCCAGCTTATCGGCATCAACACGGCGATCTATTCGCGCAGCGGCGGCTCGATCGGCATCGGCTTCGCCATTCCGTCCAACATGGTGCATGCCTTCGTGGAGGCGGCCAAGGCCGGCCGCGATTTCTTCGAACGGCCCTATATCGGCGCACAGTTCGAGCCGGTGACGCCGCAGATCGCCGAGTCGCTCGGCATGGATGCGCCGAGCGGCGCGCTGGTCACCTCCGTCGAGCCGCAAGGGCCGGCGGCCAAGGCCGGGCTGAAGCCGGGCGATGTCGTGCTGAAGATGAACGGTGCGGCGCTGGAAAGCGTCGATGCGCTTGGCTACCGGCTGGCGACGCAGGCCATCGGCGCCGAGGCGACCCTGGATGTCCTCAGCAAGGGGCAGACGGAGACGCTGAAGATCACGCTGGAGCGCGCGCCCGAGGGCACGAACGCCGCCCCGGTCACGCTGCGCGGGCGCAGCCCCTTTGCCGGGGCGCAGGTGGCGGAACTGTCGCCGCGCCTTGCCCAGAAGCTCGGCATGCCGACCGACGCCAAGGGCGTCGCCGTGGTGGACGTCGCCGGCAACTCGCCGGCGGCCGGCTTCGGCTTCCAGCCGGGCGACATCGTGCGCGAGGTCAATGGCGTGACGATCGACACGACCAAGGCGCTTGCGGCCGCGGCCGCGCAGAACACCCGCTGGTGGCGCTTCACCGTCGAGCGCGACGGTCAGATTTTGCGCCAGGTTCTGCGGTATTGATGAGACGTCATGGCTGATCTTTTCAGTGCGGGCGAGCCGGAGAAAGCGCGGGCCGGGCAACCGCTGGCCGACCGGCTGCGGCCGAAGAATCTGGGCGAGGTCGTCGGCCAGGAGCACCTGACCGGCCCGGACGGCGCGCTGACGCGGATGATCGCGTCGGGCTCGCTGGGTTCGATGATCTTCTGGGGACCGCCCGGCACCGGCAAGACCACCGTGGCGCGCCTCCTGGCCGGCGAGACCAGCCTGGCGTTCGAGCAGATATCGGCGATCTTTTCCGGCGTCGCGGACCTGAAGAAAGTATTCGAGACAGCTCGGATGCGGCGCGCGAACGGTCGCCAGACGCTGCTGTTCGTCGACGAGATTCATCGCTTCAACCGCGCCCAGCAGGATTCCTTCCTGCCCGTCATGGAAGACGGCACGGTGGTGCTGGTGGGGGCCACGACCGAGAACCCGTCCTTCGAACTGAACGCCGCGCTGTTGTCGCGGGCACGCGTGCTGGTCTTCCATTCGCTTGGCGAGGAAAGTATCGGCAAGCTGCTTTCGCGGGCCGAGGAGGCCGAGGGGAAAAAACTGCCGCTCGACGACGAGGCGAGGGCGGTGCTGATGCGCATGGCCGACGGCGACGGCCGCGCCTCGCTGACCCTGGCCGAGGAAGTGTGGCGTGCCGCCAAGCCGGGCGAGGTGTTCGACGCCGAGGGCCTGCAGCGCATCGTCCAGCGCCGGGCGCCGATCTACGACAAGGGCCAGGACGGCCACTACAACCTGATTTCGGCGCTGCACAAGTCGGTGCGCGGTTCCGATCCCGATGCCGCGCTCTATTACCTGTGCCGCATGTTCGATGCCGGCGAGGACCCGCTCTATATCGGCCGGCGTCTGGTGCGCATGGCGGTGGAGGACATCGGCCTGGCCGATCCGCAGGCGCTGGTGATCGCCAATGCCGCCAAGGATGCCTATGACTATCTCGGTTCGCCGGAAGGCGAACTTGCCTTCGCACAGGCCTGCGTCTATCTCGCCACCGCGCCCAAGTCGAACGCCGTCTATACGGCCTTCAAGGCGGCTACCCGCGCCGCCAAGGAACATGGCTCGCTGCTGCCGCCCAAGCATATCCTCAACGCGCCGACCAAGCTGATGAAGGCGGAGGACTACGGCGCGGGTTACCGCTACGACCATGACGAACCGGAGGCCTTTTCCGGGCAGGACTATTTCCCCGAGAAGATGGGGCGGCAGCTTTTCTACGACCCGCCCGAGCGCGGCTTCGAGCGCGATATCCGCAAGCGGCTCGATTATTGGGCGAAGCTGCGCAAGGAGCGCAATTCGTAGCCTCGGCGGAACGCCCGGAAAAAATATTGCCGGGCGTCCCCAAGGAAATGCGTTGCGCGTTCGTCCAACGGGCAAATGACGGCGATGATGCTTGAGGGAAGCGAAGCCTCCGACAGCGAACTGGCGGCGCGCGCGAAAGGCGGGGACCGCGAGGCCTTCGGCACGCTGGTCGAACGGCACTATGCGTTCGTTCATCGGGTGGCCTACCGCTGGTGCGGCCGCAAGGCCGATGCCGAGGATATCGCCCAGGAGGTCTGTGCCAGGCTGGGCAGGGCGATCCGCGGCTACCGCGACGGCGGGGCGTTCACGACGTGGCTCTACGCGATCACGCTCAACGCCGCGCGCGACCACGCCCGCAAATGCGCCCGGGAAACCGCCGGGACCGCTGCCTTCGGTGTCCATGTGCGGGTCATGGGCGAGAGTGCCGGCGAGGCGGAAGACCCGGTGGAAGCGCTGTGGGCGGCAGTGCGGCAACTGCCCGACAAGCAGCGCGAGGCGGTGACGCTGGTTTATGGCGAAGGCGTTTCGCATGCGGTCGCGGCTGGGGCGATGGGTATCTCCGAGACGACGGTTTCCTGGCACATCCATGAAGCGAAGAAGCGGCTGAAGGTGTTGATGCACCAGGCCGGGGAAGTGTGACCATGGTCGACGACAACGAACTTTTCGGATTGCGGGAAAGCGCGGTTCCGGCCCCGGGTGCCGATGCGAAAGCGCGCGCCGTGCGGGCCGCGATGGCCGCCTACGGCGAAAATCTTTCCGCCGCGCCCCAAGGATCGGCGGGCCGTCCGCGTCTCATCCAGCGAGCCCGTCGGCTCTGGAGAGAGAGCATGCAGAAGAAACTGATTGCCACGCCGGCGATTGCCGCACTCGTCGCCCTGCCGATCGCCGGCTATACGGCATTCTACCTCGTGAAGGACCAGCCGTTCGGTTTGGCTCGCGGGCCGGACCAGAAACAGGTCGAAATGGAGAAGCCGGCGGCGGTGCAGGAGCAGGCCCCGGCGGTAGCGCCAGCCGACCAGCAGGACACGCTGGCGGCAGCGCCTCGCCCCGCCCTGACGGGCAAGGGTGGGGTGGCCAGCGGCCAAAGGCGCGAGGCGTTCACGCAGAACCTGATGGTCGAACCGTCGGTGGCGCCGATTCCTGCGCCCGCGGATATTCAGCCGCCGCAGCCGGAGAACCGCGACCGGATCGAGGATTTCAGGTCCAACCCGGTGCGCTCGGTGGTGCAGGACCCGGTTTCGACCTTTTCCGTCGATGTCGATACGGCGTCCTATTCCTTCGTCCGCCGCTCGCTGAAGGAAGGCGTGCTGCCGCAGGCCGATACGGTGCGCGTGGAGGAAATGGTCAATTACTTCCCCTACGATTGGAAGGGGCCGGACAGCGCGGCAACGCCGTTCAATTCCACTGTGACCGTCATGCCGACGCCGTGGAATGCCCGCACCAAGCTAATGCATGTGGCAATCAAGGGCTATGATGTGCAGCCCGCCACCCAGCCGAAGGCCAATTTGGTGTTCCTGATCGATGTGTCGGGCTCGATGGATGCGCCCGACAAGCTGCCGCTGCTGCAATCGGCGTTCCGCCTGCTGGTGGGCAAGCTGAAGCCCGACGACACCGTTTCCATCGTCACCTATGCCGGCGATGCCGGCGTCGTGCTCGAGCCGACGAAGGTTTCGGACAAGGACAAGATATTACGGGCGATCGACACGCTGACGCCAGGCGGCTCGACGGCGGGAGAGGCGGGTATCCGCGAAGCCTATCGGCTCGCGGAAAGCGCCTTCGTCAGGGGCGGGGTCAACCGGGTGATGCTTGCCACCGACGGCGATTTCAATGTCGGCCAGAGTGACGACGCCGACCTCAAGCGGCTGATCGAGAAGGAGCGCAAGTCCGGCGTGTTCCTGTCGGTGCTGGGCTTCGGGCGCGGCAACCTCAACGACCGCATGATGCAGACGATCGCCCAGAACGGCAACGGTACGGCCGCCTATATCGACACGCTGGCGGAGGCCGAGAAGGTGCTGGTCGAGGACGCTTCCTCGACGCTGTTTCCGATCGCCAAGGACGTGAAGATACAGGTCGAGTTCAACCCGGCGAAAGTATCCGAATACCGGCTGATCGGCTACGAGACGCGGGCGCTGAACCGCGAGGATTTCAACAACGACCGCGTCGATGCCGGCGACATCGGCTCCGGCCATTCGGTGACCGCGATTTACGAAATCACGCCGAAGGGCAGCGGAGCCGAGCAGATCGACAGCCTGCGTTACGGGCAGGCGGTTGAGGACAAGGGCAGCGTTGCCAATGGCGATGAATATGCCTTCGTGAAGATCCGCTACAAGCTGCCCGATGGCGACACCTCGAGGCTGATCGCGACGCCGGTAACGCCGGAAAACGAGGTCAAGGCCTTCGACGAGGCGAGCGCCGACCAGCGCTTCTCCGTGGCGGTGGCTGCCTTTGGCCAGAAACTGCGCGACGAGGACGCGACCAGCCGGTTCGGCTACGACCGGATCGGCGAGATTGCCGCCGGCGCCCGCGGAACGGACCCGTTCGGCTACCGCTCGGAATTCCTGTCGCTGGTGCGGCTCGCCTCGGCGCTCGACAAAGGCCGCTGACGACAATAAAGGCCGGCGAAGCGGGGCTTGCCGGCCTTTTCCCTAAAATGCACGCCTTTTCAGGTACGGCTTTTCAATGTCCTCCGACTAGAAGAAGAGCACCTGAATCTCGAAGGTGATCACGTGCATATCGACGGTTCCTTGCCACGGTCGACAGCCAGTGCTTCGCGCGCCACCGGCGGCGCGACCTATGCCTCGGCCAACCAGGTGAGGGCGGACGAGGCACGGCGCGCCGGGAGCGCCGTGGAGGCGGCGCACAGCACCGCCCTGTCGGCCCTGAAGAACGAACGCTTCGGCCAGATGCTGGCCAAGATCAGCGAGCCGGCCGCCGGCGCGCTGATGACGATGCGGCGGGAGAGCGATAGCACGAGCGCGGATTTCAACTCCGTCGTGGCGAGCTACGCCGAAAACGGCGAGTAGGGCGGCTTTCCCCGGTCAGGCGCGTTCGCGGCGGCGCGAACGGCGACCCTCGCCGGCTTCCGCGCTGTTCTCCTGCGCCGCCTTGTTGCGCAGCGGGCCGATGCGCCCGACGATCGTCTCCAGCGTCGGCCGGCTTTCCTTCGTGTGGGTGTCGAGCGCCTTGCGCATGGCGGCAAGATGCGCGAACGAGGTGCCGCAGCAGCCGCCGATGATTTTCGCGCCGCTGTCGACCGCCAGCCGCACATAGTCCGACATCAGCTCCGGCGTCCCGGAATAGGTGATCTCCGAGCCGTGGAATTCGGGGATGCCGCAATTGCCCTTGACGATGACGGTCGCCTCCGGCCTTGCCTCGGTCATGTCGAGCAGCGAGGCGAGAATGTCGGAAGCGCCGACGCCGCAATTGGCGCCGACACCGACCGGGCGCTGTTCCAGCCCGTCGACGACATCGTGGATGTCCTTGGGCAACAGGCCCATCATGGTGCGCCCGGCGGTGTCGAAGGAACCGGTGTAGGTGTAGGGCAGGCCGACGCGGATGGCGGCCTCGGCGGCGGCGCGGATTTCGCCGGGCGCCGACATGGTTTCGATCCAGGCGACTTCGGCGCCGCCGGCCTTCAGGCCCTCGATCTGCTCGGCGAAGGCATCCACCGCGTCTTCGTAGGTCATGGCGCCGAGCGGTACCAGCAGTTCGCCGGTCGGGCCGACGGAGCCGGCGACAATCACCTTGCGGCCCGCCTTGTCGGCCACCGAACGGGCGATCTCGGCGGCGCGCTTGTTGAGGTCGAAAACGCGCCCCTCGGCCTTGTGCAGCTTGAGCCGATGGCGGGTTCCGCCGAACGAATTGGTAAGGATGATGTCGGCCCCGGCATCGACAAAGCCCTGGTGCAGGCTGGCGATGGTGTCGGGCGCGCTTTCGTTGAGCAGTTCCGGCGCTTCGCCGGCCTGCAAGCCCATGGCGAACAGGTTGGTGCCGGTGGCGCCGTCGGCCAGGAGTATGCCCTTTTCAGCCAGGAGAGCGTCGATAGGGTTGTTCATCGCATCTGCTTTCGGAGAGTTTCTTGAGATAAGGATATAAAGAAATCTTTATGTCGGGTCAATAACGTGGCGGTGCGTCACGGATCAAATCGCATTTCAGCGAGGCTGTGAGTGAAGCTCGCCGCCTCGTGGGCGTTGATGTCGGCGGCGCGGATCAGGTTGTCGAAATGCCGGGTCAGCCGCTGGATCGGCTGGGTGGCGTTGAGCACGATATACATGTCGCCGGCATAGATGGCCGCGCGGTAGGGACCGAAGATCGTGTAGGGGATCGAGTAGCGCATCCGCCCGTCGTAGAGAAAGAGCCGGAAGGTGGGGTAGAGGTCGTCGAGCAGCGTGGCCATGTGGTGTAGCTGTTCGCGGCGATCGGACACCGGCAACCCGCTCCAGACGCCGAGCCCGCGCGCGAAGATTTCGAGGGTGTGGCGCGGCATGCAGACTTCCATGTCCGTCTCGGGACGGCGGGTGTAGTCGATGCGGTACTGGGTTTCGCCGATCTGCGCCTCGCGGCTGCGGTTGGCGATGCCGGCCTCGTAGTCCACCACCGATTCGGTGCGCAAAAGGTCGGGCAGCCCGGCCGGGACATAGCGGATCTTGGTGCCGGCCGCCTCGGCGTGCCATCGGGCCAGGAGCGTGCGGTCGAAACTGCCCAGCGCCTCCTCGATCTCCAGGCTTTCGCGGATTTCGCCGGTGACGCCCTCGTCATGGCTGAGGCCGAGCAGCCAGTCGAGCGACACCTTGAACTCGGCGGCGATGTTGAGCAGCGTTTCGGCGCGCGGCAGGCGGGTCGAACTCCCCGACAGAAGCTGGGATAGCGCGGACCGGTCGATGCCGACTGCGGTAGCAAAAGCCGACTGGTTGAGGTCGGAGCGCGCCAGCAGCGTCTTCAGCCGCTCGCGGAACAGGGTGGAAAGATCGCGCTTGTCCATTTCACCGCTCATCGAGTGCAATCGCTCATTGTGCCGCGACCTGTGCGGAATGCAAACGAAAATCCCTATTATGTTTATTTTACACAACATATGATGCATAAGCTGCGTCATGTAAACGGTTTGTGCGCGTTGTCGCGTTGCGAGCGCACATCCCTGCTGACATCATGGTGTCAGGAGCCGGATTCGGTCTCCTGACAGCAGGGCATCAGGGTGAAATGGCAAAAGCGAATGAAACAAGGAATCGGGCGCGCACCATCGAGTGGCCGACCGTGTTTCTCGCGGTTTTCTGCTACGGCACCTGGCTGGTCGCGGGGCTTTTCCTCTGGCCGTCCTGGCCATTGGTCGCGCTTGGCCTGCTGACACTGACCGTCGCGCTGCAGTCCTCGCTGGTCCACGAAGTGCTGCACGGCCATCCGACCCGCAATGCGCTGGTCAACGAGGCCTTCGTCTTCCTGCCGCTGGGGCTGGTGTGGCCCTATCGCCGCTTCAAGACGCTGCATCTGCGCCATCACCACGACGAGCGCCTGACCGACCCGCTGGACGATCCCGAAAGCTACTACCAGGCGCTGTGGCGGCATGAGGAACTGCCGGCGACGATGAAATTCCTGCTGCGGATCAACAACACCATGGCCGGCCGCTTCGTACTGGGGCCGTGGCTGGCGTCGATCGGCTTCATCCTTGGCGACGGCAAGGCGATGATGGCCGGCGACCGTGCGATCCGAAAGGCGTGGCTGCTGCACGGGCTGGGCGTGGCGGTGGTGCTGCCGGCCGTGCAGTTCGGCTTCGGCATGCCGCTGTGGCTTTACGTGCTGGTGCCGGTGTGGCTCGGCCAGTCGCTGATCGCCATCCGCACCTTTGCCGAGCACCAGTGGTCGGAGCGGCCGGAAGGGCGCACCATCATCGTCGAGCGCTCGCCTCTGGCGCTGTTGTTCCTCAACAACAACCTGCACTTCGTCCACCACAAGCTGCCGACCGTGCCGTGGTACAGCCTGCCGAAGCTTTTCCGCGAGCGCCGCGAGGAGTGGGTGAAGGCCAACAACGGCTATGTCTATCCGAACTACCTGGCGCTGGTGAAGGCTTATGCCTTCCATGCCAAGGAGCCGGTGGTGCACCCGGCGTTGCGCCGCTCGCCCGAGCCGGGCAGGGCGTTCAAGCCCCGCGTGCGCGAGGCGCATCAGTTGAACGGCCTCGGCACCGCGCCGGTGCCGGCAGAGCCGCCGAAAGAGTGAGCGGCGGCGGCCCTTGCATTTTCACGCCTGCTTTCCCCAGATAGGGCGATGACCGGATTTATCGCCGCCTTGCCGATGTACGACTGGCCGGAAGTCCGCGCCGAGACCGATGCCCAGTGGGCGCGGCTGCGCGATGCCCTGCGCCGGCGTGGCATCGATGCGCCGGCTGCGTTGACGCGGCGGAATACGCCCTCCGGGGGTCTCGACCTGATGGCCCTGTGGCGCGACCCCGCGCTGCTGTTTGCGCAGACCTGCTGGGGGCCGATGGGCCTCGGGCTGGCGGAGCACGTGCAGGTGATCGGCCAACCGGACTATTCCGACTGCGAAGGCGGGCGGGGCGAGCTTTATTCCAGCGTCGTGGTGATGCGCGGGCCTGCCATCTTCCTTGCGGATGCAGAGCACTTGGCTGCGGGGCTACCCCCACTCCTGACCCCTCCCCGCAAGGGGGAGGAGGATTTGGAAGCGCTGTTCCGCTCTCCTTTGCGGGGAGGGGCTAGGGGAGGTGCAACTGCCGACGGATCGGCGGAAGATGTGCCAGCGCCCGCCGACGGCCGGGCCGTGCTGCCGCTCGAGCTGCTGCGCGGCAAGCGCTTTGCCTTCAATGGCGAAGATTCCATGTCGGGCGTGCTGGCGCTTGAACAGGATTTGGCGGCGCTTGGCGAAGGCTTGGCCTTGTTCAGCGAGCGGCAGGAAACCGGCGGTCATCGCGCTTCGCTTCGCGCGGTGGCCGAGGGCAGGGCGGATGTGGCGGCGGCCGATTGCCGTTCATGGGCGCTTTTCAGGCGGCTGGAGCCGGAGGTTGCCGCGACGCTTCGGGCCGTCGGCTGGACGGCCCGGCGCAAGGGGCTGCCCTATATCTGCGCGCGTGGAATCGCGCCGGCAACCGTGGCGATCCTGCGCGAGGAACTCGCCTCAGCCGGCATGCTGGCCGCCGGCTGAGGCGAAGACTTTTCAGCCTCGCATTTTCGCGCCGCTCGGGTCGAAGGGCGGCTCGACGAGGATGCGGGCGGGCCGGCGTTTCCCGAGTATCTCGATCTCGAACAGGCCCTCGCTCGTGTTTTCGGCCAGGGCCGCCGGCACGTAGCCCTGCGCCATCGACTTTTCCACGAAGTGGGCATAGCCGCCCGACGTCACCCAGCCGACCACGCGCCAGTCGCCGTCGACGATGCCGCGAATGGACGAGGCGCCTTCCTGGGCAACCGAAACGCGGGTTTCCTGGCCCTTCTCGTCGAAACGCGGCGCGCCGTAGCCATGCGGCTTTTCGATCGTTCCGTAATCGGTGGAAACCCTGGCCCAGATCGGCTCGTCGCCCATCACGTCGGCATCGAGCGCATCCACCACCAGCGAAACGCGCCGCAGCTTCGGCCCGGCTTCCAGTTCCTTTGCGGCAGCGTCGCGGCCGATAAAATCGTTCTTGTCCATCTTGACGAAGCGATCCATCGACCCTTCGAACGGCCCATAGATCGGGCGAAGCTCGCGGAACCAGGTCGGGAAATTCTTTTCCAGCCGCATCGAGAGCAGGGCGCGCATGCCGAAATCGACCAGGCCGAATTCCTCGCCCGCCTGCTTGATCGCCTGATAAACAAGCCGCTGGTAGGCCGGCTGCATCCAGATTTCGTAGCCGAGATCGCCCGTATAGGTGATGCGGTTGACCATGCAGGGCGCGCCGCCCACCGCCATCTCGCGATAGTCCATGAAGCGGAAGGCCTTGGTCGAGACGTCCACGTCCGCCAGCTTCTGCAACAGCGCCTGCGCCTTGGGGCCGGCGATGGAGAGGCCGACCAGCGTCTGGTCGAAGCGGTGAATGCGCACGGAGCCGTCCTTGGGCAGGTGCTTTTCGAACCAGCGCATGTGGTACTTGGCCGCCGCCGAGGAGCCCCAGATCATGAAGCGGTCATCACCCGCATGCGCGATGGTGAAGTCGCCGATCAGCTTGCCGAATTCGTTCAGCATCGGGGTCAGCACGAGGCGGCCCTTTTTCGGCATGCGGTTGGTCATCAACCGATTCAGGAAAGCTTCCGAACCCGTTCCGGTCACTTCATATTTGGCGAAGTTGGCGATCTCGGTGACGCCGACGCGCTCGCGCACGGCCCGCACTTCCTCGCCGATCGGCTTGAAGTCGTTGGAGCGGCGGAAGGAGACGACATCCTTCGGCTCGGTGCCCTTCGGCGCAAACCAGAGCGGCGTCTCCAGCCCCCAGCTATCGCCCATGACGGCGTTGTTGGCGAGCATGGTGTCGTAGAGCGGCGTGGTCTGCGCAGGGCGTGCGGCCGGCAGTTCCTCGTTGGGGAAGCGGATCGAGAAGCGGCGCGAATAGTTCTCGCGCACCTTGGCGTTGGTGTAGCGCAGGCTCGCCCATTCGCCGAAGCGGGCAACATCCATGCCCCAGACGTCGAAGCCCGGGTCGCCGTTGACCATCCAGTTGGAGAGCGCCAGGCCGACGCCGCCGCCCTGCGAAAAGCCGGCCATGACGGCGCAGGCGCACCAGAAATTGGTCAGGCCCTGCACCGGGCCGACCAGCGGGTTGCCATCCGGCGCGAAGGTGAAGGGGCCGTTGATGACCTGCTTGATGCCGGCATTGGCGATGCCCGGGAAATGCTTGAAGCCGAGTTCGAGCGATGGCGCGATGCGGTCGAGGTCGGGCTGCAACAATTCATGGCCGAAATCCCACGGCGTGTTGACCGGCGACCACGGCTTGCAGGCCTTTTCATAGGTGCCGAGCAGGATGCCGTTGCGTTCCTGGCGGGTGTAGATCTCGCCCTTGAAGTCGAGCACGCCGACCATTTCGCGGCCGGTTTCCCGGTTGAAAGCTTCGACCTCCGGCATCGGCTCGGTCAGGAGGTACATATGCTCCATGGCGAGGACCGGCAGTTCGAGGCCGACCATGCGGCCGATCTCGCGTGCCCACAGGCCGCCGCAGTTGACCACGTGTTCGGCCTTCACGGTTCCCTGTTCGGTGATCACGTTCCAGGTGCCGTCCGGTTCCTGCGTGAGTTCCCGGACCGGGTTGCGCAGCACGATCTCCGCGCCCAGCTTCTTTGCCGCCTTGGAATAGGCGATGGTGGTGCCGGAGGGGTCGAGATGGCCCTCGACCGGGTCCCACATGGCGCCGACGAAGTTCGTCTCGTCCATCAGCGGGAACATCGCCTTGGCTTCCGAAGGCGTGATCAGTTCGGTGTCCATGCCGAGGTAGCGGCCCTTGGCGTGGGCGAGGCGCAGGAAGTCCATGCGCTCGGGCGTGTCGGCCAGCATGACGCCGCCCGTCAGGTGCAGCGAGCAGGACTGTCCGGAAAGCTCTTCCAGCTCCTTGTAGAGCTGGACCGTATAGGCTTGCAGCTTGGCGACGTTCGGGTCGCCGTTGAGCGTATGGAAGCCGCCCGCCGCATGCCAGGACGAACCGGAGGTGAGCTCGGAGCGCTCGATCAGCATGACGTCGCTCCAGCCGGCGCGGGCCAGATGGTAGAGCACAGAGCAACCGACGACACCGCCGCCGATGACAACCGCTTTAACGTGGGATTTCATAGTGTTGAGGCTCACAAGCTGGAAAGTGATTCAAGTGACTGGTGGAGCGGCTGACTCTTGATCGGCCGCCCCCGGGCGGCTTCAAAAATCCGTCGGGGCGCCGCCTTCGGCGATGCGGCGATCGACGAAGGCGTTGAGTTCTTCGCGGATGGCGGGATCCATGGGCGGTTCCTGGTAGCCGGCAAGCCGCTCCTTCCAGACGCGGTTGGCGCGCTCGACGGCGGTAGGGGAACCGGCTTCGGCCCAGGTTTCGAAATTGCGCCAGTCGGAGACGATCGGCGAATAGAAGGCGGTCTTGTAGCGGTCCTGCGTGTGCTGGGTGCCGAAGAAGTGGCCGCCGGGGCCGACGTCGCGGATGGCGTCGATGGCAAGCGCGTCTTCGGAGAAATCGAGCGGCGTCAGGAATTCCGCCACCATCTGCAACAGATCGATGTCGAGGATGGTCTTTTCGTAGGAGCAGCGCAAACCGCCCTCCAGCCATCCGGCGCCGTGCATCAGCATGTTGCCGCCGCCCTGCATCGCGCCCCACAGCGAAAACACGCTTTCATAGGCGGCCTGCGCGTCGACCGCGTTGGCGGCGCAGACGTTGGAGGTGCGGTAAGGTATCTTGTAGCGGCGCGCCAACTGGCCGCCGACAAGCTGCGCCTTCATGTATTCGGGCGTGCCGAAGGCGGGCGCTCCGGACTTCATGTCGACATTGGAGGTGAAGCCGCCATAGCCGACCGGCGCGCCCTTCTTCACCATCTGGGCGAAGGAAATGCCGGCCAGCGCCTCGGCGTTCTGCTGCACCAGCGCTCCGGCGATCGTCACCGGCGCCATCGCGCCCGAAAGCGTGAAGGGGGTGACGACGACCGCCTGGCCCATGCTGGACATCTGGATGATGCCCTCCATCATCGGAATGTCGAGGCGCAGGGGCGAGTTGGTGTTGATGATGGTGAAGACCGACGGCTCCTGCAGCAACTGCTCATGCGAGATGCCGCGGGCGAGGCGCGCGATCTCGATGCCGTCGACGTTGCGTTCCTTACCCAGCGAATAGATGTGGAACGCCTTGTCGGTGAGCGTGGCGAGGTCCCGGATGCATTCCAGATGGCGGATCGAGGGGTGGATATCGGTCGGCTCGACCGGGTAGCCGCCGGTGGCGTGCAGAATGTTGTGCATCTGCGCCAGCCGCAGGAAATTGCGGTAGTCGGCCTGGTTGCCCGAGCGGCGGCCACGGTCCGTGTCCGAGCAGTTGGGGGCCGAGGCCATCATCGTGAAGATGACGTTGTCACCGCCGAATCGCACATTGTGCGCGGGGTTGCGGGCGTGCAGCGTGAACTCCGACGGGCAATGCGAAATGAGTTCGAGGATGAGGTCGGCATCGAAACGCACGCGCTCGGAGCCCTCGCGCACATCGGCGCCGTGTGCCTTCATGATGCGCCGCGCTTCCTCATGCAGCACGTCGACGCCGATCTCCCTGAGGACGCGCAGCGAGGCGAGGTGGATCGATTCCAGTTCGTCGTCGGAAATCAGCCGCGTCGGGGCGAGCGGATTGCGCAATTGCCGGAACGGGGGCTGCTCGAAGCCGACGGTTCCGGATGAGCGCTTTCCGGCGCGGCCGCCACGGCGGGAATGCTCGGGCGCCGACGCGTGGTCGGCTAGGTTTGGCTCGGCTGACATGATGGTCCTCGATAGGCGGTATTTTTACCGCATAATGGACCGGCGACCCTGCCCGCATTGCGGAGGCGGCGACCACTAGGGCGAGGGAAGCGACATCGTCGGAAGAGGGTGTTGCTGCGGACGAGCAGGCCCGCACCCCCAAAATCCCTCCCCGCAAGGGGAGGGACGGAGGAATAAAGGCGGAAACTACGCTTCCACGCCTTCAGTCATATGGGAGGGCGTCACCATGGCCGAGGCCACCGCGTGCAGGGTGAGCGAGCCGGCCGGCGTGCCGTCGCGGCCAAGCACGTGGGCTGTGCGCATGTCCGCCTGCACCATTTCGCGCAGCGCATCCTCCAGCGTCGCGTCTGCCGCGATCGGCAGGCCGGCGGGGGCCGCGCCGTTGAGCGGCGTCATCACCGACGAGGCATAGACGATGCGGGCGCGGTTCACTTCCTTGACGAATTTCTCGATATACGGGTCGGCCGGGCGCAGCACGATGTCCTGCCCGCTGCCTTGCTGGATGACTTCGCCGTCGCGCAGGATGGCGATGCGGTCGCCGAGCCTCAGCGCCTCGTCGAGATCGTGGGTGATGAAGACGATGGTCTTCTTGATCTCCTTCTGCAGGTCGAGGAGCACGCCCTGCATGTCGGTGCGGATCAGCGGGTCGAGCGCGGAAAACGCCTCGTCCATCAACAGGATCGGCGCGTCGTTGGTGAGCGCGCGGGCGAGGCCGACGCGCTGCTGCATGCCGCCCGAGAGCTGGTTGGGATAGCGGTTCTCGAAGCCGGAAAGGCCGACCCGCTCGATCCAGCGCATCGCCTGCTCGACCTGCGTCTTGCGCGGCACGCCCTGGATCTGCAGGCCATAGACCGCGTTGTCGAGCACCGTGCGGTGCGGCAGCAATGCGAATTTCTGGAACACCATCGCCGTGTTCTTGCGGCGGAATTCGCGCAGCTCGTGCTCGTTCATCTTGACCACGTCGGCGCCGCCGACCAGTACCTCGCCGGCCGTCGGGTCGATGAGGCGGTTGATGTGGCGGATCAGCGTCGACTTTCCGGAGCCCGACAGGCCCATGATGACCTGGATGCAGCCGCCCGGCATTTCCAGGTTGATGTTCTTGAGGCCGAGCACGTTGCCGTGCTTCTCGTTCAGTTCGGCCTTGCTCATGCCGCCCTTGACGAGTTCCACGGCGCGCGCCGCGTTGGCGCCGAACACCTTGTAGAGCGAGCGGACTTCGATGCCGGAGGCGGGTTTCGTGCTCTCAGCCATGGACCACCTCCAGGTGCCGTTGCAGGCGCTTGCCATAGGCCTGGCTGACGCGGTCGAAAATGATGGCGATGACGACGATGGCCAGGCCGTTGAACACGCCGAGCGTGAAATACTGGTTGTTGATCGCCTTCAGCACCGGCTGGCCGAGGCCCTGCACGCCGATCATCGAGGCGATGACGACCATGGCCAGCGCCATCATGATGGTCTGGTTGATGCCGGCCATGATGGTGGGCAGTGCCAGCGGCATCTGCACGTCCTTCAGCTTCTGCCAAGCCGAGGAACCGAAGGAATCGGCGGCCTCGAGAACGTCCTTGTCGACGAGGCGGATGCCGAGATTGGTCAGGCGTATCATCGGCGGAATGGCGTAGATCACCACCGCGATCAGGCCCGGCACCTTGCCGATGCCGAGCAGCATGACCACCGGGATCAGGTAGACGAAGCTCGGCATGGTCTGCATGACGTCGAGGACCGGGTTGATGACCGCCTGGACGCGGTCGGAGCGCGCCATCAGGATGCCGATCGGGATGCCGATGACGATCGCCAGCACCGTACACACGAAGATCATGGAAATGGTCTTCATGGTGTCGTCCCACATGTCGAACATGCCGATCACGAACAGCGCCGCCAGCGAGCCGAACACGATCTTGAGGCTGCGGCTGCCGTACCAGGCGAGCAGGCCGATCAGCAGCATGATGATCGGCCACGGCGTCTGCGTCATGAACCGTTCGGACTGGATCAGGAAATACTGGAGCGGGTTGAAGAAGGACTCGATGCTGTCGCCATAGGCGCGCGTGAACATCCGGAAGCCTTCGTCGATGCTCTTTTTCAAATTACGGAGAAAGTCGTCGTTCAGATGCGGGAAGGTCGTCAACCAATCCATCGTTCGCTGCCTGCCTCGGTGCTGGTCGGTTTCGGTGCGCTACAGCATAGAATCAATGCGTAGCCTTGTCTCGGCTCGCCGGTTTGCGCGCCCGGATGCGTGGCATGGCCCGCAAAAGAGGAAAGCGGCGGGGCAACCGCCGCTTTCCAGAACCGGCGAAGCCGGATTACTCGACCGCCTTCTTGACCTTTTCGGCAACGTCCGCCGGAACCCAGGCCGTCCACACGTCCGGGCTTTCCTTGAGGAAGTGCTTGGCACCTTCCTCGCCGGTGGCCTGGTTGTCGGTCATCCAGGCCAGCAGCTTGTTGACGGTGGCGTTCGACCAGGAGCGCTTGGAGAAGTAGTCCATGGCCGGGCCGGCGCGCTCGGCGAACGCCGTCGTCACCAGCGTCTGGACATGGTCCTTCGGCCATTCGTTCGGCTTCGGATCGGGGCAGTCGGCAACGGTATTGCAGCGCTTCCACTCGGCCGCGTCGTAGGGCACGCCGTAGTCGAGCTTGACCATCTCGTACTTGCCGAGGATGGCGGTCGGGGCCCAGTAGTAGCCCATCCAGCCTTCCTTGCGCTCGTAGGCCTTGGCGATGGAGCCGTCGAGGCCGGCGGCCGAACCGGTGTCGACCAGCGTGAAGCCGGCCTTCTCGCCGCCATAGGCCTTGAACAGCTGGGTGGTTACCAGCGTGCCGCCCCAGCCCTGCGGGCCGTTGAAGACGGCGCCCTTGGACGAATCTTCGGGAGCGGGGAAGAGCTCCGGGTGCTTCAGCGCATCCGGGATCGTCTTGATGTCGGGGTGGGCGTCGGCGAGGTACTTCGGAATCCACCAGCCCTGGACCGCGCCGTCTGACAACGCTTCGACGGTGGACACCAGCTTCTTGTCGGCGATGCCTTTCTGTACCACGTCGGGCAGCAGGTCGACCCAGCCTTCGGGCGCGACGTCCGGCTGGCCCTTTTCCGTCATCGAGGTCAGGGTCGGCACGGTGTCGCCGACGACCAGGTCGGCGTTGCAGCCATAACCGGCGTTGAGGATGATCTTGTCGATATTGGCCAGCACCTCGGCAGACTGCCAATTCATATTGGAGATCGTCACGTCGCCGCACTCGGCGGAGGCGGCGCTGGCAAAGCCGACGAGGGCAGCAGCGAGAGCGGTTGTGGCCAATAGGTACTTCATGGAAGGTTCCTCCCCAGGGCGTTGTTGAACTTTCGCTTGAGGTTATCCGGGGTAATCCCGCAAGCTCAAGCAGGAACTGTCAGGGCAAAACATGACGCTTGCAAGCCAAATAGTGTGACGCGGATCGGCCGGGGCTTGCCAGCGACAGATGATTGTCTTTTTGCGACTGACCCCAAACCAGCCCAATAAATTTCGTCGCAGGCGGCCGTTTCCTCGCCTTTGTCGCGCAATTGCGGCGGCGCGGAGCCCCGTTTTCGCTTCTGGCGCCAGCTTTGCAGACTGGCCGGGCCGACGCGGGATCGGGTCGTGCGTGGCGCAAGCGGATTTCGGCGGGCGGCACTTTCCTTGGCGGCACGGAGTGGGTAGCAGGGCGGAGCGCCGGCGTTTGCCCGCGACGATTCATGCGGGCGGTAGGGCACGATGCCACATCAGGCTTCCAGAGAGATACGGACGGCCAGCGTCGCCCCGACGGATTGGGCGGCGATCGGCGGCGTCATCGCGACCGTTTCGGTGTTCGCGATCGCGCAGGGGCTGAGCTATCCGCTGCTTTCCTTCGTGCTCCAGCGCCAGGGCGTGTCGCCGGCGATGATCGGCCTTTCGGCGGCGATGACGCCCATCGGCTTCATCGTTTCGGCGCCGATGGTGCCATCGCTGGCTCGCCGTTTCGGTGCCGGCCGCACGGCGCTCACCTGTGCCGGCCTGTCGGCGCTGACGCTGTTCCTGGTGGGCTGGACCTACAACGTCTATGCGTGGTTCCCGCTGCGCTTCATGATCGGCGTGGTGACCAATCCGCTTTACGTCATGAGCGAGACCTGGGTCATCGGGCTGGCGCCGCCGGCACGGCGCGGCCGCATCTTCGGCATCTACGCGACCGTGATCTCCATGGGCTTCGGCGCCGGCCCGCTGTGCCTGATGCTGGTCGGAACCGACGGCTGGCCGCCTTTCCTGGTCGGCATCGTCGCCTTCATCATCTGCGGCGCCTGCCTGGCGTCGGTGCTCCATCGCCTGCCCAGGACCGATACGAGCGGCGAGCATGTTTCGGTCTGGCAGTTCATCCCGCTGGCGGTGCTCCTGACCTTCACGGTGATCGTGGCGGCCGGCTTCGAGCAGACGGTGCTGGCGCTGCTTCCGGTTTATGGCGCGGAATACGGCATCGCCTCCTTCGACATGTCGGCACTGCTGACGGTGATGATCGCCGGCAACATCGCCATGCAGGTGCCGCTCGGCCTGCTGGCGGAACGGCTTTCGGCGCGGCCGGTGCGGCTCGGCTGCATCGGCCTGACCGTGCTCGGCTGCATGCTGCTGCCGCTGCTGATCCGCACGCCGGCGATCTGGCCGTGCCTGTTCCTCTGGGGATCGGCTTCCTACGGCATCTATACGATGTCCATCGTCGAACTGGGCGAGCGCTTTACCGGCAAGACCATGATGGCGGGCAACGCCGCCTTCGCCATGGTGTGGGGCATAGGCGGCATCGCCATGCCGCCGCTCAGCGGTGGCGTCATGGCGCTGATCGGCGCGCCGGGCCTGCCGCTGACGCTGGGCCTGACGTGCTCCGTCCTGGGCGTGGCGACCGCCGTCGCCATGGTGCGGGCCGTGCGATGAGCGCGCCGCAAACGCCGCCCGCCCGCATGCCGTTGGCCGCACTTTTCGGCGTCATCGCCAGCGTCACCGTGTTCGGCGTCGCGCAGGGGCTGAGCTATCCGCTGTTCACCTTCCTGATGCAGAAGCAGGGCATGTCTTCCGGCGCGATCGGCCTTTCGGCGGCGATGACGCCGCTCGGGCTGATGGTGTCGTCGCTGTTCGTGCCGACGCTGGTTCGCCTGTTCGGGTCGCGCGGGCTGGCGGTCGGCAGCGCCGCCTCGGCGGCATTGCTGTTTGTCTTCATCGGCTTCACCCAGAACTGGCTGGCCTGGTATCCGGCGCGCTTCCTCATCGGGCTTGCCGTCAATCCGCTCTACATCCTGGGCGAGGTGTGGCTGATAACGCTGGCCCCGCCCGCGCGGCGCGGCCGCCTGCTCGGCATTTTCAACGCCGTCACCGGGGCAGGCTACGCCAGCGGCCCGCTCTCGCTGGCGCTGCTTGGAACCGAGGGCTGGCCGCCCTTCCTGGTGGGCATCTGCGGCTTCAGCGCCTGCGCGGCGATCCTTTTCGTCGCGGCAAGGCGATTCGACCGCTTCGACGACGGCGTGCGCCATGGCGGCGCCCTGCATTTCTGGCTGGTCGCGCCGACGCTGCTTCTGGCGGTGACGGTGGCGGCGGCGACCCAGCAGAGCATGTATTCGCTGCTGCCGGTGTTCGGCAAAGGCTACCTCCTTGGCGAGGCGACCATCTCCACCCTGATCAGCGTCATGTCGGTCGGCAACATCGTGTTGCAACTGCCGCTCGGCATGGCGGCGGAGCGTTTCGGCGGCCGGCGGATGATCCTCGCCTGTGCGATGACCAACATGACCGGTGCGCTGCTCCTGCCGCTGATCGTGACGACGCCGCTGCAATGGCCGGTGCTCCTGGTGATGGGCGGCGTCGGCTACGGCGTCTACACCATGGCGCTGGTCGAACTCGGCGACCGCTTCTCCGGGTCGGCGCTGGTGGCCGGCAACGCCGCCTTCGGCCTGATGTGGGGCGTGGGCGGCATCATCGGGCCGCCGGGCTCGGGCTTCCTCATCGAGATGATCGGGCCGATCGGGCTGCCGGCCGTGGTGGTGACGCTGAGCGTCCTCCTGATCCTGTTCTCGACGCTGCGTTCCCGGCTGCGCCGCGCGTGAGGCGGCATTCCGGTTTCGGCTTTGTTGGTTTATAAGGCAGGCATGTCTGCCGGCCGCCCCGCCAGGAACCAGCAAGAACGCTTCGCCTCGACGCCGTCGAGCCGAACCCTTCATTGCGACCTGCTCAGGCTGTGTGCCCGCATCGGCTATTCGCCCCACGCCGCTTCTTGACCCCGTTTGCCGGCGGCGGTTGTCGCCGTGAGTCAAGAGGAAAGGCTAACCCCATGACATACCAGAACTATTCGCTGAAGCAGCTTCAGCAGATCGATGCCGCGCACCATCTGCATCCGTTTACCGACCACAAGGAACTGCGCGCGGCGGGCTCGCGCGTCATCACGCATGCGCGAGGCCCGTATATCTACGATTCGGAAGGCTTCGAACTGCTGGACGGCATGGCCGGGCTGTGGTGCGTGAATGTCGGCTACGGCCGCGAGGAACTGGCCGAGGCCGCCTATGAGCAGATGAAGGAACTTCCCTATTACAATTCCTTCTTCAAATGCTCGACGCCGACGCCGGTGCTTTTGGCCAAGAAACTGGCCGAGATCGCGCCGCCGTCGGTCAACCAGGTGTTTTTCGGCTCCTCCGGTTCGGAAGCCAACGACACAGCGCTCAGGCTGGTGCGCCATTACTGGGCGCTGGAGGGCAAGCCGGAAAAGAACCGCATCATTTCACGCAGGAACGCCTATCACGGCTCTACGGTCGCCGGCACGTCGCTGGGCGGCATGGAGGCCATGCACAAGCAACTCGGCGGCGCAGTGCCCAACATCGTGCATGTAATGATGCCCTATGCCTATGAACTGGCGCTGCCGGGCGAGAGCGACCACGAATTCGGCCTGCGCGCCGCAAGGGCAGTCGAGGAGGCGATCCTGGAGGCCGGAGCCGACAAGGTCGCGGCCTTCATCGGCGAGCCGATCATGGGCGCGGGCGGGGTGAAGATCCCGCCGATGAGCTACTGGCCCGAGGTCGAGCGCATCTGCCGCAAATACGACGTGCTCTTGATGCTGGACGAGGTCATCACCGGCTATGGCCGCACCGGCGAATGGTTCGCGGCGCAGACGTTCGAGGTTACGCCGGACACGATGACGACGGCCAAGGCGCTGACCTCCGGCTACCAGCCGCTGTCGGCGCTGCTGGTCGGCGACCGCATCGCCGCCACGCTTACCGAGAAGGGCGGGGAGTTTGCCCATGGCTACACCTATTCCGGGCATCCGGTGGCCTGTGCGGTGGCGCTGAAGAACCTCGAGATCATCGAGCGCGAGGGGCTGGTGGAACGCGTGAAGACCGACACCGGTCCCTATTTCGCACAGGCCCTGCGCGAGCGCGTCGCCGGCCACGGCCTGGTGGGCGAGACGCGCTCCGTCGGGCTGATGGGAGCGATCGAGATCGTCAAGGACAAGGCGACGAGGGAGCGCTTCGAGGGCGATGGGCGCGCGGCCGTGGTGGTGCGTGACCATGCCATCGAAAACGGCGTGATGATGCGCGCCACCGGCGACACCATGATCCTGTCGCCGCCGCTGATCTGGACGCGCGAGACGATCGACCTTGCCTGCGAGCGCATCGTCCGCGCGCTCGACCTTGCCGAGGCCGACCTGCGGCGCGCCTGACGCTTCCACAGGTAGCGGAACCAAATCCGCGTCCATATATTGTCATGGCGGGCTACGTCGCCCGCCATTTTTGAGAGTGCACATCCATGAGAGCATCCCCTAAGAGAGCCGCGGCGCTGCGGGCCGCGAGGACGGCCAACGCGTTCATGCTTTCGCCGATGGTGGCGATGATGCGGCTGCCGATTTTGGCGGAGGAAGCGAGCCGGCAGACGCCCTGGCGCGGCGAGACCGGCCGGGCGGTCGCCGAAAAAATGCTTGCGGCGGCCGATGGCGTCTTTTCCGCGCAGATGTCGATGGCGGGCTCGATGGCCGCGTTCTGGCCGGAAGTGATGTCGGGGCGCATGCCCTCGATGCTGAACGGCGTTGCCTTCGAGCGCTCGGTCGAGGCCGCGTTGCGGCTGGCACGCCGCGCCGTGCAGGCCAATTACCGCCGGCTTTCAAGGCGGCCCTGAACGCAAAAACCGCGTCCCTGCAGGGAACGCGGCTTTGCCAGATACGCATGGCGTTTCGCGACCGAACGCTTGCGAAACTTAACTGCTCCGGTACGCAGTACCTGATCCGGAGCGCTGGGCGGATGCGCTGTCCGCCTCGCGTTCCGTTCTACAGGCACATCGTTACCGCGTGGTTAGCAAGAGCTTAATCAAACCTAAATTTGTAATCTTTTTCGCCGGTTGGGCCGGAATTTCCGTCAGGCGGAACGGCCGCGTAGGAAATTGAGGATGCCGGAGAAATCGACGCCGCCGTTACCCTGCGCGTTGAAAAGCGCGTAAAGCTGGGCAGCCTCGGCGCCCATTGGCGTCACCGCGCCGGCGCCTTGCGCGGCTTCCTGCGAAAGCTTCAGGTCCTTCAGCATCAGGGCGGCGGCGAAACCCGGCTTGTAGTCCTTGTTGGCCGGCGAGTTCGGCACCGGGCCGGGGACCGGGCAATAGGAGGTCAGCGACCAGCACTGGCCCGACGAGGTCGAGGCCACGTCGAACAGCGCCTGGTGCGACAGGCCGAGCTTTTCGGCCAGCACGAAGGCTTCGGCGACGCCGATCATGGAAATGCCGAGGATCATGTTGTTGCAGATCTTGGCTGCCTGGCCGGCGCCGTCGCCGCCGCAATGGACGATGCGGCCGGCCATCGGCTTGAGAATGGGTTCGGCCCGCGCGAAAGCTTCGTCCGCACCGCCGGCCATGAAGGTGAGCGTGCCGGCTGTCGCACCGCCGGTGCCGCCGGAAACCGGCGCGTCGATCGACTGGAGCCCGTGCTTCTGTGCCAGCGTATGCGCCTTTTTCGCCGAATCGACGTCGATGGTCGAGCAGTCGATGAACAGCGCGCCGGTCTTGGCCTTGGGCGCGATGTCGCCATAGACGGAAAGCACATGCTTGCCGGCGGGCAGCATGGTGATGACCACATCGGCATCCTTCAGCGCCGCGACGGCGCTCGCCATGACGGTGACGCCATGGTCGCGCGCCACCGCGAGGCTTTCCGCCACCAGATCGAAGCCCTGCACGGTGTGCCCGGCCTTGATGAGGTTGGCGGCCATGGGATTGCCCATGTTGCCGAGGCCGATGAAGGCGATGGTGGTCATGATGAACTCCTCCTCGAATGGGAATAGGGGAGTAAGGGAATAGGGGATGAGGGGAGCAGCGGGTCTCGGCTCTCCACTCCTCAATCCCGTATTCCCTTACTGCCTTCCAATCATGTGGCGCGCCACGATCAGGCGCATGATCTCGTTGGTGCCTTCGAGGATCTGGTGGACGCGCAGGTCGCGCACCAGTTTCTCGACGCCGTAATCGTGCAGGTAGCCGTAGCCGCCGAACAGTTGCAGCGCGTCGTTGGCGACGCGGAAGCCGGTGTCGGTGACGAAGCGCTTGGCCATGGCCGACCATTTCGAGGCGTCGGGCGCCTTGCGGTCGAGCTTCGAGGCGGCGGCGTAGAGGAAGACGCGGGACGCCTGCAACTCGGTTTCCATGTCGGCCAGCCGGAACTGCAGGGCCTGGAACTGGTCTATGGTCTTGCCGAAGGCCTTGCGCTCGGAGGTGTAGGTCAGCGCCTTGTCGAGCGCCGACTGCGCACCGCCCAGCGAGCAGGCGGCGATGTTGAGACGGCCGCCGTCGAGGCCCGCCATGGCGATGGAAAAGCCGGCGCCTTCGCTGGAAAGCAGGTTTTCGGCCGGAACCCGGCAATCCTCGAAGATGACCTGGCGGGTGGACTGCATGTGCCAGCCCATCTTGTGTTCCTGCGCACCGAAGGAGAGCCCCGGCGCATCCTTCGGCACGACTAGCGTGGAAATGCCCTTGGGGCCTTCCGCGCCGGTGCGCGCCATGACCACGTACAGGTCGCTGTCGCCGGCGCCGGAAATGAACTGCTTGGCGCCGTTCAGTACATAGTGGTCGCCGTCCTTCACCGCGCGCGTCTTCAGCGCCGCCGCGTCGGAACCGGAGCCGGGCTCGGTCAGGCAGTAGCTCGCCAGCCACTCCATCGACGTCAGCCTCGGCAGGAAGCGCTGGCGCTGCTCCTCGCTGCCGTAGCGGTCGATCATCGAGGCGGCCATGTTGTGGATCGAGATGAAGGAGGAAAAGGCTGGGCAGGCGTGGGAAAGCGCCTCGAAGACAAGCACCGCGTCGAGCCGGCCCAGCGCCGAGCCGCCGACATCGTCGCGCACATAGATGCCGCCCAGGCCGAGCGGCCCCGTTTCGCGGATCACGTCGGCGGGGAAATGATGGTCGCGGTCCCAGGCGAGCGCGTTCGGCTCCACGCGGTCGGCCGCGAAGGCCTGCGCCATTTCCTGGATGGCACGCTGGTCGTCGTTCAATTCGAATTGAGCGGCGGCCGCATCGACTATGGCGTCCATGACGTCCTCGCTGACGGTTTCAGCCTGTTACCGGGCCGAAGGTTTGGCTATGCGTGGCCGGTAATTTAGACCAATGAGGCCGCCGCGCAACCCCGTCGAAGGGGCAAGGCGCGGCCATGCGGGAGCAAGGCGATGGCCAAGGCGATCATGCTGCAAGGCACGGGATCGGATGTCGGCAAGACGGTGCTGGTCGCAGGCCTGTGCCGTGTGGCGAGGAACCGCGGCCTGAAGGTGCGGCCGTTCAAGCCGCAGAACATGTCGAACAACGCCGCCGTCGCCGAAATCCCCGGCGCGCCGGGAGAGGGCGGCGAGATCGGCCGCGGAACCTGGCTGCAGGCGCTCGCCTGCAGGGCGAAGCCGAGCGTCCACATGAACCCGGTGCTCCTGAAGCCGCAGACCGACATCGGCTCGCAGATCATCGTGCAGGGCAGGGTGTTCGGGCAGGCCGAGGCGCGCGACTACCAGCAACTGCGCGCCGGCCTGCTCGATGCGGTGCTGGATTCGTGGGCCAAGGTGCAGGAAGGCGCCGACCTGGTGGTGGTCGAGGGCGCGGGCTCGCCGGCCGAGATCAACCTGCGCGACCGCGACATCGCCAATATGGGCTTTGCCACGCGCGCCGGCGTGCCGGTGGTGCTGGTTGGCGACATCGACCGGGGCGGGGTGATCGCCTCGCTGGCGGGCACGCACCTGATCCTGCCGGAAGAAGACCGGCGCATGATCGCCGGCTATCTCGTCAACAAGTTTCGCGGCGACGTCTCATTGTTCGATGACGGGCTCGCGGCGGTGGAACGCTTCACCGGTTGGCCCTGTTTCGGCGTGGTGCCGTGGCTGAAGGCGGCGGCGCGGCTACCCTCGGAGGACGCAGTGGTGCTGGAACGGCTGGCCGACGGGCAAAAGCGCCAGCTCAAGGTCGCGGTGCCGATGCTGTCGCGCATCGCCAATTTCGACGACCTCGACCCGCTCAAGGCTGAGCCGCAGGTCGAGGTGGTGTTCGTGCCGCCCGGCCGGGCGTTGCCGCATGACGTCGGGCTGGTGGTCATTCCCGGCTCGAAATCGACCATCGGCGACCTTGCCCAGTTTCGCGAGCAGGGTTGGGACCGCGACCTTGCCGCCCATGTGCGGCGCGGCGGCCATGTCGTGGGCATCTGCGGCGGCTTCCAGATGCTGGGGCGCGTGGTGCGCGATCCGCATGGGATCGAGGGCAGCGTGACCGAAGCGCAGGGCCTCGGCCTGCTCGACGTGGAAACGGTGATGGAGCCGGAAAAGACGGTGCGCAACGTGTCCGCCCGCTCGGTCCGCTTCGGCGTCGGCCTGGAGGGCTACGAAATCCATCTCGGCCGTACTACCGGGCCGGACACGAAGCGGCCGGTCGCGGTGATCGAAGGCATCGACGACGGGGCTGTCTCGGCCGATGGCAAGGTGTCCGGAACCTATCTGCACGGGTTGTTTTCAGCCGACGCCTTTCGCGCGAGATTCCTGGAAAGCCTTGGCGTCAGCGGTGGCGGCGTCGATTATCGCGCCGAGGTCGAGCGGGCCATGGACGAGATTGCCGGCGAGCTTGAAACGCATCTCGACTGTGACGCGCTGCTGGCGCTGGCGCGCTGATGCATGCCTCCCAAAAGCGGGTACCGGTTTGGGATAAGGACATGCGGCAAATCAAGGATGCGTACCGCGCAGTGCGAACCTGAAAGATCGCGACGGGCGTCAGGCAGTACCGGCGTTGGCGAGTGCCACGAATTCCTCGACGCCCAGCGTCTCGGCACGCCGTGTCGGGTCGATGCCGACCTTGTTCAGCAATGCCTCGCCGCCAAGGCTCTTGATGCTTTGGCGCAGCATCTTGCGGCGTTGGCCGAAGGCGGCTTCGGTCACGCGCGCCAGCCGGTTCACGTCGGCAGGAAGCGGTGCGGCGCGCGGCACCAGATGCACCACCGAGGAGGTTACCTTCGGCGGCGGCGTGAACGCCTGCGGCGGCACGTCGAAGGCGATCGTGGCTTCGGTGCGCCAGCCGGCCAGCACGCCGAGCCGGCCATAGGCGCTGCTGCCGGGTTTCGCTACGATCCGCTCGGCCACCTCGCGCTGGAACATCAGCGTCATCGAGGCATAGAAAGGCGGCCATTGCCCGACGGTGAGCCAGCGCACCAGCAGTTCGGTGCCGACATTATAGGGCAGGTTGGCGACGATTTTCGTCGTATCGCCGGTGGCGAGGGCCGAAAAGTCGGCCTTCAGGGCGTCGCCTGAGATGACCTCGAGCCGGCCCGGATAGTGGTCCGAAATCTCCGCCAGCGCCGAAAGGCAGCGCTCGTCGCGCTCGATGGCGACGACGCGGCGGGCGCCGTTGAACAGGAGCGCCCGGGTTAGGCCGCCGGGGCCGGGGCCGACCTCGATCACGGTGGTCTGCGACAGGTCGCCCGCGCTGCGCGCGATCTTGCCGGTCAGGTTGAGGTCGAGCAGAAAGTTCTGGCCAAGCGCCTTTTTGGCCTGGAGGCCATGGCGTTCGATCACTTCGCGCAGCGGCGGCAGGCCGTCGATGCTCACGCCGCGCTCGCCCGGTTGTCCGCCAATTGGCGGGCGAGTTTCAGCGCCGAAATCAGGCTGTCGGGCCTGGCGATGCCCTTGCCGGCGATGCCGAAGGCGGTGCCGTGGTCGGGCGAGGTGCGGATGAAGGGCAGGCCGAGCGTCGCATTGACCCCCTCGTCGAAGGCGAGCGTCTTGGCCGGGATCAGCGCCTGGTCGTGGTACATGCACAGGGCGACGTCGTAACCGGCGCGGGCGCGCGGATGGAACATGGTGTCGGCCGGCAGTGGACCGAAGGCGTCGATGCCTTCCGCGCGCAGCGCCTCGACCGCCGGGCGCACGATGGCCTCGTCCTCCCTGCCCATCGCACCGCCTTCGCCAGCATGCGGATTGAGGCCGGAGACGGCCAGCCGAGGCTTTTCCAGCCCGAATCGGTCCTTCATGTCCCTGGCGGTGATGCGACCGGTCGCGACGATCAACTCGCTGGTCAATACCAATGGCACTTCGGCGAGCGGGATATGAATGGTGACCGGCACCGTGCGCAGGTCGGGTCCCGCCAGGAGCATTACCGGCATCGCCTCTACCCCGGTGCGGCGAAAGGCCAGATGCGCCAGGTATTCGGTGTGGCCGGGAAAGCGGAAGCCGGCGTCGTAGAGCGGCTTCTTGGCGATGGGGCAGGTGACCATGGCGGCGGCCTTGCCGGAAAAGCAGTCTTCCACGGCGCGGTCGATGGCCTCGACGATGCCGGCCGCGTTGGCCTTGTCCGGTTCGCCCGGCAGGTCGGTAAAGCGGGCGGCGAGCGGCACCACCGGCAGCGCCCGTCCGAACACGGCGGGCGCATCGGCCGGCGTCGTCTGTTCGATCTCGACCTCGGCGCCGACCAGCCGCGCCCGCGCGGCAACAACGGCCGGGTCGGCCAGCAGGTAGAAGGCCGGGACGCCGTCACGCTTGCGGTTCTGCCATGCGGCGATCGCCGTTTCGGGGCCGACGCCGGAAGGATCGCCGACGCTCAGCGCCAGCGGAACCGGGGGTGGGGCGGCGGCCATGATGCTTGCTTCAGCGCTTGACGATGCGGGCCTTGGCCTTCAGCTCGCCAAGATACTTGGCGCTGAGCGCGTCCGCCTTGTCGTCGCCGCCTTTGCCGCCGTCGGTGTCGAACATCAACTGCGCCACCTTGTCGTCGGAAACCTGGCGCGAGGAGCAGATGCCGATGAACTCCACGCCGCGCTCGGTTTCGCGCACGCTGGTCGCACCGCCGACCTTGGTGCTCTTGATCTGCTCGGCCCATTCGGGCGGCAGTTGCGGCGCGAGCACGCGGCCGAGGTCACGGACGGTGACGTCGAGCAGACCCTTGGCGAACTGGCGGGTGCTGTCGCAGCCGTTGAAGCGGCTGCGCAGGGCTTCGGCCTCGCGCTTGCGCTTGGCCATCGAGGACCGGCGCTCGGCGGCGGGAACGACGAAAATGACCTGCTGGAGCATGTATTCGGTGGCACTGGGCTTGCTGCCGCCCTTTTCCAGCATGCGCCGGACCATCTCCTGCTCGCTGGTGCCGCCCGAGCCCTGCTCGGCGCGCTGGCGGGCGCCCAAGGCCTGGTTCCAGGCCATCTGCGAGCGGATGAAGGCCTTGAAATGCTCCTTCGTCACGCCCGACTGGGCCATGATGCCGTCGAGCTGCTTGAGCTGCATCTTGTTCGAGGAGGCAAAGCGCGCATAGGCCTCGTCGACCTGGGCATCGCTGACGCGGATGCCGAGGCGCTTCGCCTCGGCGAGCCGCAGCGTCTGCTCGATCATCTCGTTGGCGGCGTCGCCCTTCTTGCGCTGCAGGCGCAGGAAGGCGGCGCGGTGCTTGATGTCACCCGTCGTGATCGGCACATCGTTGACGATATACTTGATCGTATCGGCGAAAGCAGGCGGCGCCATAGTGGCAACAAGGACCGGCGTTGCCATGACCAAAAATGCCAATCCTGCCGAAAACAGGTATTTCCTCATCGAAAGCGTCCAATTCCACCAGTAACGGGTCTTTTCAAAACGGATGACCCTTGCCAGCCCTATGAGGCAAAACCGTGTCGCCGCGCTGCGGCATCACTGATCGATAACGTTGTCCTTCGCCCCGCCGAAGTCACCGAGGGTACGGAATGAAATATTGAATCCGATGTTCTGCGATCTTTCCGCAGTGCGGCTGGAGCGTGTTTCGGAAAACGTCATCAGATAGGTAAAGCACTCGTCGGCATAGGAAAATCCGATGCCCTTGCGGGCCATGAAGCTGTTTTCAATATCGTAGGTGCCCGACCCGAACAGCCGCCAATGCTCGCTGAGGCGCGTGCTGGCGCCGAGCGATACCTCGTGGCGATCCTTGTCGAAGCCGTAAGGCTCCTGCTTCTGGATGAAGGTGTAGCTGGAGGTGAGCGTCACCGGCGTGCTGGCATAGGCGGCCTTGACCTCGGCGCGCCGGGCCTCGAAGCTCTTCTCGTCGAAGCGGCCGCTGACGGAGGCCGAGAAGCCGTTGGGGCTGGCAAAGCCGGCGAGCGCGACGAAATCGGACGTATTGGTTTCCAAGCCGGAAAAGGCGCCGGCATTGACCAGATCGGGCGAGGCGAAGGAATTTTCCCCCGCCACCTGGTAGGATTGGCCGAAGATGGCGTTGGTCGTCCAGCCGTTTTCGTAGCTGCCCGAATAACGCAGGCCGACATTGACGCGGGTGCCGCCTTCGATGCGGTCGTAGCCCGAGAACTTGTCGCGGTCGAACAGCGTCGTGGCGTCGAAGACGAAACTTTGCGCATCCTCGTTGGGAATGCCGAGGCCGCCGACATAGCGCTCGTTGGGGCGCACGAAGGTCTGCACCACAGGCTCGAGGATGTGGCTGGAGCCGGCCATGGAGAACAGGATCGGATAGCGCAATTCCAGCCCGGCGGTCGCCATGAAGCGGGCAAAGGAGGAACGATCGTCGGCGGTGACGCCGGGATGAAGCGACTGGATATTCGGGTTGCCGGCCATGTCGTTGATCGCGGCGAGCGAACCGGCCGAGGCATTGACGTAGTTGGCGTCGGCCTGGAAGGCGAGCAGCGGCGTGATCACCAGCCCGCCATCGGTGATGAAGGTCCGCTTCCATTCGGCTTCGCCGGTCAGCCGTCCGGACTCGCCTTCGATGCCGGGCACGCGCTGGACCGGCGTGGTGTCGTCGTACGGTTCGTTGAACGCGCGGTCGAGGTCGTTACGGTGGATTACCCGCGAATTGAGGTTGAAGCTCAATTGCCCGCCGGCCAGCGGCGTATCGGGGATATAGGCGTAGTCGAGGCTGGGCAGGACCCAGGGCTGTTCCTTGGCGCGCGCCTTGGGGTCGCTGTTGAAGGCGTCTTCCTGCACCTCGAAATGCATGGCGCGCAGGTCGAAATAGTTACGGTCGTTGAGACCGGTAAGGTAGACCTCGGAGCGGTGGACCTTCTGGTCGTAGCCGTCGATGCTGTAGGTGTGGGCGAAGTTCTTGTCGCTCTGGACGAGAATGTCCCAGCCGAAGTTCCAGCGCGAATTGATCGCGAACTGGCCCTTGGTGCCCATCATGCCCCGGGTCTTGTTGGCGTCGCCCGCAAAGCCCCTGTCGACGGTGTCGCGGGCGAACGCGCCCGGATCGGCCTGGCGCATGCCGGCGACCTTCAGGCTGTACTCGCCGTTGTCGAAGCGCTGGCGCCATTCCGCCTCGCCGAGGAAGCCCTGCCGGGAGAAGTAGGTGCTCTTGGCGGTCAGGTCATAGGTCGGGGCCAGCGCCAGGTAATAGGGGATCGAGACGCCGACGCCGAGCTTGTTGTTGTAGCTGATGCCCGGCATCAGGAAGCCGCTCTTGCGCTTCACCGTCGGGTCCGCGATCTCGAAGGCGGGCAGGTAGGCGATCGGGAAGCCGAAGAACTCGAAATTCGATTCCTCGAAACGGATCGTCTTCCGCTCGCCGTTCCAGATCACCTTGCGCGCCTTGATGCGCCAGATCGGCGCCGTGTCCGGCTTGTCCTCGCAGGGCGCGCACGCGGTGTAGACGCCGTTGTGGAAAGTGGTCAGCACGCCGCCCATGCGCTCGGCGCTTTCGGCGGCCATGTAGGTCTTGTCCACCGTTTCGACGCGCAGCGCGTTGACGAAGCCGTTGCCGAAGTCGTCGGTGATGTCGGCGTGGTCGGAATAGACCTTGGTGCCGTCGCTGTTGACGAGCTGGACGTTGCCGCTGGCCACCAGGCGCTTGGTCTTGCGGTCGTAAGTGACGCGCTGGGCGACGAGGCGGTTGCCGTCATAGTCGATCTGGACGCCGCCGACGGCCGTCACCGTCTGCCGGTCGTTGTCATAGACCAGCGTGTCGGCCTCGAGCAGCATCTGCGCGTTGGGATTGACCTTGGTCGCCGCCAGTTCGGCGAGGTCCTGCGCCTGGGCCGGCAGCATCGGAAAGGCGCACGAAAATAGGCACGCCAAGGCCGTCGCCCCGTAAAGGCGCGCCAAACGCGCTGTCCTACGGCTACGCAAAACATCCCCTTCCACTAGCCGTCTTCCTTGTACAGCAGGAACGTCACCCCAAAAAACATTGCCACGACGACAGGAAACCAGGCGGCCACGACAGTCGGCACGAATCCGGCAATTCCAAATGCCTTGACGAGAACCGTCACGACATAAAGCAGAAAGCCCGCGACGATGCCACCTAAAATCATTATCGCCGACTGCCCCATCCTCGCGAAGCGCATCGAAACCGTGGCCGCGATCAGCGTCATGGCGACGAGCAGGAAAGGAAGCGCCATCAGCGAATCGAATTGCATGGCGAAGGCATTTGCCCTGAGCCCGAACGAGCGGGCAACGTCTATCTTCTGCGGCAATTCGTAGAAGGGGATCGTTTCCGGCATCGCCAGCCGTTCCTGCACGAATTCCGGCTTGAGATTGGTGTCGACGCGGTCGCTGTCCCTGGTTTCGACAGCCTGTCCCTCGCGAAAGATGCGGACGTCGCGCAGTTCCCAGTAGCCGTCGCGCAGGTAGACATGCTTGGCGTCCTTGCGCTCGACGATGTCGCCCTGCGGATCGAGGACGAAGAACGAGGCGTCGGCCATTTCGAGGCCTTGGTTCAGGACCGCATGGGCGCCGATGATGGTGTCGCTGGAAGCCGTCTTCTGGCGGAGCCATGGCGCCGCATTGGCCGAAATGGCGTTGGACTTGCCGGAGCGCAGTGCGCTTTCCATCTGGTCGGAGAGGGAGAAGCCGTAGGCCGCGATCGGGTTGAGCACGGCAACCGACAGTACGCCGAACAACAGCGCGCCGATGCAGGCCGGCAGCAGGAACTGCCACGCCGATATGCCGGCCGAGCGGGCAATGACCAGCTCGTATTTGCGGTTCAGGGAAACCAGCATCGCCATCGCGGCGAACAGGCCGATGAAGGGCACGGTCTGGAGCATGATCATCGGTATGCGCATCGCCGAGATCGTCAGCACCGTGAAATAGGTGAAGCCCGGCAGCCGCGCGGTCCGGCTGGTCAGCTCCGTGAAGTCGATCAGGAACACCAGCGCGAAGATGCCGAGGAAGAACCACAGCGTGATCGTGGCGTAGCGGAAGAAGAAATAGCGGCCCAGCGTCCAGCCCATCACGCGGCTCCCTGCGTGCGCGGGGCCAGCCGGTGGAGCAGGCGGCGGCCGAGCGCCATGCCGGCGTCGATCCAGTTCATCGGCAGTTCCATCGTCTTCTGGGCGCGGATGAACAGGATGGCGACCACGGACGCCAGGATCGGGACCGCGAACATGAAGTAGCCGAAGACGGGGGTACCCTTGGATTCGCCCTCGGCGAAGAAGGCCAGCCAGCGGACGAACAGGCAGATGGTGATCGCGGTGATCAGGGGATGGACGCGCGCTTCCCGGTGCGACTTGGGATCGCCGGCGACGGCGAGCGCAATCAGCGCGAAGGCGATGGGGAACAGCCAGTCGGAGAAGCGCTTGTTGAGCTCGGTCTGGTAAAGATTGGGCGACTGCTTGTAGATCGGGTCGTTGGCGTCGGGATCGAGGAGGTACTGGGTCGTCTGGTCCTTGGGCAGGAGCTTGGCCTGGCCGGCGTCCGAGGCAAAGGCGGACAGGTCGAACACGTAGGAGGTGAAGCGCACGACTGACACGTCGCCCGAGGGCACCTTGCGCTGGACGACGCCGTCATTCATCAGAAGCACCTGCTTGCCGTCGCGCTCCAGGATCGCGCCGGTCTTGGCGTAGTAGATCAAGTCGACCCCTTCATTGCGCGAATCGGCCACGAAGACGCCGCCCAGCCGGTTGTCGGAAAAGCGCTCGCCGACCTGGACGAACAGGCCGTCCTCGATCTTGCGGAACGTTCCCTCCTGGATGATCAGCGACAGGAAGTCGGCGCGCGCCGACGCCACCAGCTCGCGATTCTTCTGGCGGGCATAGGGGTCGATGCCGTTGTGGACGACGAAGCAGAAGATGCTTGCCCCCAGCGCCAGAAGTAGGATCGGCCGCACCACGGTCATGCGCGAAGCGCCGGCGGCGCTGATGACCACCAGCTCGGAATCGGCATTCATGGTGCTCAGCGTCTGGGCGACGGCGACCACCAGCGCGAACGGCACGACGATCGGGATGATCTGCGGAATGATGAGCGAGGCGACCTTGAAGAAGGTGAGGGCGGACTGGCCGCTGTCGGTGACCAGGTCGATGCGCGCCAGGACCTGCGTGGTCCATACGATCGTCAGCGTCCACAGGAGCGTGCCCATGAAAAGCGCGAAAGCGCGCCGCATGATGTAGCGTTCGACGACCTTCATTCAGACTGGTTCTCGGCTGCTTTCGACCGGCATCATGCCCGTGGACAAAATATCTGCCCCACGAGGCACACACAACAGGGTTGCTCATGTTTCGGTTGTCCACGCCTGCCCCGGCCTGTCCAATTGTCGGGAAGAGTGGATAAGAAACCGCAAAGGCGAATGGTAAACGGAGCGTTACGGCAAAAACCGGGGGCCGGCGACAGGCGCGAGCGGCCCTGCGACAAAGAAGCGCCGATGGCCGATTTGCCGCGCGAGGGTTGCTAAAAGGCACAAAACGACGAAATGTTGCGCGTCATTTCGCCATTCTCGAAAGCCAGCCTCATGTCTTCCCGCCCGACCATCGCCTTCGCCAAATTCGCCGCCCCGGCGAAAGGCGCCGTCTTCGTCCTACTTGGCGAGGACGGCGAGACGGGCGAGGTGGCGGCTGCAGCCGACCCGGCGGGCGTGCTTCGCCGCGCCGCGCCGGCGGCCGGATTTTCTGGGAAGTTGGGCGGCATTGTGGAAGTTCTCGCTCCCGAAGGGGTTGCCTGCGACCGGTTGGTCGGCGTGGGAACCGGCAAGACGGCTGCGCTCGATGAATATGCGTGGCTGAGGCTCGGCGGCGCCATTGCCGCCTCGCTGCGCAAGGCCACGGAGGCGACGGTGGTGCTCGACGCGCCGGGCCTTTCCATCGGCCCCGCGCAGGCGGCGGACCTGGCGGCAGGCCTTGTTTTGCGCAGCTACCGCTTCGACAAATACAAGAAAGCCCGCAAGGACGACGATTCCGCCGAGGAGGCGAAGAAGCCGGCCAAGGTAACCATCCAGTGCGCCGATCCGGCCAAGGCGCGCAAGGCCTTTGCCGAGGCAGCGGCGGTGGCCGATGGCGTGTTCCTGGCCCGCGACCTCGTCAACGAACCGGCCAACGTGCTCGGCCCGGTGGAATTCGCCGAGCGCGCCAGGGAACTGGAGGCGCTGGGCGTCAAGGTCGAGATCCTGGCCGAAAAGGAGATGCGCAAGCTCGGCATGGGGCTGCTTCTCGGCGTTGCCCAGGGGTCTCCGCGCGGCGCGCGCCTCGCGGTCATGCGGTGGACCGGCGGCAGGACCGGGGACAAGCCGATCGCTTTCGTCGGCAAGGGGGTGACCTTCGATACGGGCGGCAATTCGATCAAGTCGGCCGCCGGCATGGAGGACATGAAGGGCGACATGGGCGGGGCTGCCGCGGTGACCGGGTTGATGCACGCGCTCGCCGCCCGCAAGGCCAAGGTCAATGTCGTCGGTGTCATCGGGCTGGTGGAAAACGCCGTCGACGGCCATGCCCAGCGCCCCGGCGATATCGTCACCTCGATGTCGGGCCAGACCGTCGAGGTGATGAACACCGACGCGGAAGGCCGCCTCGTGCTGGCCGATGCTCTGTGGTACTGCAACGAGCGGTTCGGGCCGAAATTCATGGTCAACCTGGCGACTTTGACCGGTGCGGTGATGGTGGCGCTCGGCGCGTACCATGCCGGGCTTTTCTCCAATGACGACGAATTGGCCGGGCAACTGGTCGAGGCCGGGCTTTCGACGCAGGAGCGCGTGTGGCGCCTGCCGATGGGGCCGGACTACGACAAACTGATCGATTCGAAGAACGCCGACATGAAGAATGTCGGCGGCCGCCAGGGCGGCGCCATCACCGCCGCGCAGTTCCTGAAGCGTTTCGTCAAGGAAACACCGTGGGCGCATCTCGACATTGCCGGGACCGCGATCGCCGCGCCCGCCACCGAGATCAACCAGTCCTGGGCTTCGGGCTTCGGCGTGCGCTTGCTCGACCGCCTAGTCCGCGATCATTACGAGCGCTGAATTGGCCGAGGTCCTGTTCTACCACCTGACGGAATCGACGCTGGAAGAGGCGCTGCCCGGCCTTCTGGAGCGCAGCGTCGGGCGCGGCTGGCGCGCCGTGGTGCAGACCGGAAGCGAGGAACGGCGCGATGCGCTCGACCAGCACCTGTGGATATTTCGCGACGATTCCTTCCTCGCCCACGGCACCGACCGCGAGCCATACGCCACCGAACAGCCGGTGCTGCTGACGACGGGCGAGGCCAACGCCAACGGGGCCGACATCCGCTTCCTGGTCGATGGCGCGGTGCCGCCGGACCTTACCGGCTACGAACGGGCAGTGTTCCTGTTCGACGGCCACGACGCCGAACAATTGCAGGCGGCGCGCGGGCACTGGAAGGCGATGAAGGCGTCGGGCCATGACGTCACCTACTGGCAGCAGGGCGCCGACCGGCGCTGGGAGCGCAAGGCGTGAACTACCGCCACGCCTATCATGCCGGCAATTTCGCCGATGTCGTCAAGCACGCGGTGCTGGCGCGGCTGATCGAGTACCTGAAGCTGAAGGAAAAGGCCTTCCGCGTCATCGATACCCATGCCGGCATCGGTCTTTACGATCTTTCCTCGCAGGAAGCGCAGAAAACCGGCGAATGGAAAGGCGGGATCGGCAAGTTGATCGGCGCCGAACTGGAGCCGCAGGCGGCAGTATTGCTGGCGCCATACCTTGAAGCGGTTCGCGCCGTCGGCGGCGAGGGCGCGCTGCGCAGCTATCCGGGTTCGCCGCTGATCGCCCGGCACCTGTTGCGCAAGCAGGACCGGCTTTCGGCGATCGAACTGCATCCCAAGGATGCGGCATTGCTGAAAACGCGGTTCGAGGGCGACTACCAGGCGCGGGTCATCGAACTGGACGGCTGGCTGGCGCTGGGCGCACACCTGCCGCCGAAGGAAAAGCGCGGGCTGGTGCTGGTCGATCCGCCGTTCGAGGAGGAGGGCGAGTTCGGCCGGCTGGTCAAGGGGCTGGCCCGGGCGCACCAGCGCTGGCCGGGCGGCATCTATGCGCTGTGGTACCCGATCAAGGACCGGGTGGCGGTCTCGCGGTTCAGGCGCGACCTTGCCGAATCGGGCATTGCCAAGATACTCGACATCGCCTTCGAAATCCGGCCGCCGTCGTCGGTCGCCAGCCTGGACGGCAGCGGCCTGGTGGTGGTGAACCCGCCGTTCACGCTGGAAAAGGAGCTCGAGACGCTGCTGCCGGCGCTGCTTCGGCAGCTGGCGGTGGAACAACCCGCGCGCTGGGCGGTTGAATGGCTGGCCGGCGAAAACGCCTGATTGCACGGCCGCTTGACCGCGGCGCGCCTAGACCGCAAACTGCACAGCCTGCTCCCAAAGAGATCATCATCATGAGTCGCTTTCTTGCTTCCGTTCTTGCCGCGCTGATCGGGATTTCGACGCCGATCGTCACCGCGCCGACCGCGTTCGCGGCCGACCTGCCGGGCTATGTCGACTACGGCAGCGACAGCGGGGTCTGCGCACAGCCCTGGGTCCTCAACCGGATCACCAGCCGCTTCCGCTACCAGGTGCACAACGTGCCGAACCTGCCGGACGTCGCGATCGTCGACTTCCAGCGTATCCGCGAGAATCGCTACCTGCCGGCCAGCGAGCAATGGCCGATCGGCCGCCGCTATTGCGGCGCCACGGTGGCGCTGTCGGATGGCCAGAGCCGCCCGATCTGGTACCTGATCGAGGAAGGGCAGGGGTTTGCCTCGGTCGGCAACAATGTCGAATTCTGCGTCGCCGGCTTCGATCGCTGGATGGTCTATAACGGCCGCTGCCGCGTCCTGCGCTGACAGAGCGCGGCGCCATGACGTGCTGGCCACGCCGGTGGCGAATGCTGGTTTGTGGGCCGGTGCTCGGGCTGGCGCTTGGCGGCGCGCTGCTGGCCGGTTGCGCTCCGTCCGGCGACGAAAACGAGGCCAAGGATGAACCGGCCGCGACGCAGGCGGCGGGCAAGGTCCAGCCGGCGGTGCCGGGCCGGGCCGCTTTTGTCGCGCAGGGCAGCGGCTTCGATTTCTACGTCCTGTCGCTTTCGTGGTCGCCCAGCTATTGCGAGGCCGAAGGCGCCGATGCCAATCGCCAGCAATGCGGGACGGCGCGGCCTTACGCCTTCGTGGTTCACGGTCTGTGGCCGCAGTTCGAGCGCGGCTATCCACAGGACTGTGCTACCGATCAGCGAAACGTTCCCGACCGCACTCTGCGGGGCCTTTTCGACATCATGCCGTCGGCCGGCCTGATCCGCCACGAATGGAAGACGCATGGCAGTTGCAGCGGCCTTTCGCAGGGCGACTATTTCGACGTGCTGCGGGCGGCGCGCGAAAGGGTCGTGATTCCCGCGCAGTTCCGTCGGCTCGACAGCTATCGCACGCTGTCGCCGAATGAGGCCGAGGCCGCTTTTCTCGAGGACAATCCCGGCTTGCCGGCCGACGGCATCGCCGTTACCTGTGACCGGCGCCTCCTGCGCGAGGTCCGCATCTGCATGACCCGGCAGCTTGCCTTCCGCAGGTGCCCCGAAATCGACCGCCGCGATTGCAAACGACGGACGGTGGTGATGCCTCCCGTCCGTGGCGGGTAGGCTTATCCGCCTGGCGAATCGTTTGCGCCGTCATTTCAGGACCGAACCATCCCTTCGAAACAACAGGAAACCGCAATGCCCAAGCTGCTCTACTCTTCCGCCTCTCCCTACAGCGCCAAGGTGCGCATGGCTGCGGCCTATGCCGGCATCGCCATCGAGGCCGTTTCTGTCCAGACGTCGGAACGGCCGGCCGTGCTGGTTTCGGCCAACCCCCTGGGCAAGATCCCGACGCTGCTGCTCGATGACGGGCGCAGCATTTTCGACAGCCGCGCCATCACCCAGCATCTCAACCGCGAATCGAAGAATGCGCTGTTTCCGCGCAACCCCGACAAGCGTACCGAGGCCGAGGTGCTGGAAGCGTTGGCCGACGGCATCTGCGATTGCGCGCTGTCGATGGTCTACGAGCAGCGGTTGCGGCCGGAAGGCATGGTCTTCCAGCCTTGGCTGGATGGGCAGTGGACCAAGATGACGGCCGCGCTCGATCTCCTGAACGCCAATCCGCCGAAACTGCCGAAGAAGATAACGGTCGGCCAGATCGCCTTGCGCGCCTGCCTCGGCTACCTGGCGCTGCGCTTTGCCGGAAAGTGGGAGAAGGGGCGCAGCCGGCTGGTGCGCTGGGTGGCGCGCTTTGACGAAAAGTTCCCCGAACTCAAGGCCTACGCCCCGGCCTGAGCCGCAGGCAGGAAAAACGAAGGCAAGAAAAAAGGCCGGGCATCGCTGCCCGGCCTTTCATGTAAAGTGATCGGTTCGATCAGAACTTCATACCGATGCCGAAGGTCACGCGGTTGTCGCGTTCCTTGACCTTGCCGGCGACGTTGTCGAACGTCTTGGAACCGTAGTCGGTGTAGCGGTACTCGACGCGGCCGAACACGTTGTCCGTCAGCTTGATGTCGGTGCCGACACCAGCGGTCCAACCGAACATGCCCTTGCTCTCGCTGTCGCCGGGAACGCTTACCTTCACGTTCTTGCCAGCGCCGCCGGCGGTGCCGTAGAGCAGGATTTCCGGCGTCACGGCGTAGCCGAGACGGGCGCGGATCGAGCCCTCGAAGCCCGACTTCGACTTGATGCCGCCCGACGAGCCCTTGACGCCATTATAGCCGAGGTCGCCTTCGAGGCCGTAGACGAAGTTGTCCGACTGCCAGTTGTAGCCGGCAAAGGCGCCGCCGATGAAGCCGTCGGTCTTGATGTCCGGGCCGCCGTTGGGGATACGGGTGCGGCCGCTGAAGCCGTAGCCGAGGTTGATACCGGCATAAGGACCGGCCCAGGAGGCTACCGGCAGCTCAGCGACGGGCGCGGGCGCCGGCGGCTCTTCCGACACGACGTCAGCAGCGAACGCGGGGACGCCGGCGAAGGCGATGAGCCCAAGGGCCGCCGCGAGCGGCCGCGCAAATTTCAGATTGGCTTTCATTTATTCCTACTCCTTGAGCCAGGATACACAGGCTGGTTTGTGAGCGCCCCCACTCGTCCGGGAGGAAAAACAGTCTGGCCGCTCATCGGTTCCAAATGTCGTGTCGAAATGCGGCCGAAGCGAACCTGAAAGCAGGTCATTCCTTGGCAGCGATGTGGCAGAAATCGGGCGTTGCCCATAAGCAACAGAAATGCGCTCAATCGCTTGGAACACCGGGGTTTTGCGGCGTTTTCAGCCGCCCACTGGGAAGGCCAAAAACGCCGTTCGAAACGCCTTTGCCGCTATTTAGCCGTATTAATTGAAGGTTTCTTGCGATGATGGTCGCAATTGAGGCGAGTCTAGCCCTTGGTGCCGAAGAAGCGGGTTCCGACGAAGGCGCAGTCCTTGAAAATGTCGGGCTTGCGGGTCTCCACGAGGGCGGAATCGACCCCCGGCATGGCCAGGACGAAGGCGAGTATCCGCCGCGCGACCGTTTCCTGCAGTTCGATATGGTCCTCGCGGCCGATCGCGCGGATGAAGTCGCAGATCTTGTCGTAGTCGAGCGTGGCGGCGATGGCGTCGGCCGCTTCGCCTTCGCCTTCCAGCGTCGCCTCCACGCTGACGATCAGTCGCTGCGGTGCTTTCTTCTCGTGGTCGTGGACCCCGATGCTGATCGTCAGCTCGAGGTCGCGCACGATGACGGTCCGCTGGGTGATCTTCATTGTCATTCCACCACGAAGGCGACGTCGCGCTGCAGCCCCATCAGGTGCTGGCCGCCGTCCAGCGTCAGGATCGAGCCGTTGAGCGAGCGGGTGTTCCAGATGAATTCGACCGCGCCGGCGATGTCCTGTGGCGTCGGCCCGCTGCCCGTCAGCGTATGACGCCAGCTTTTCTCGAAATTCTCCGGCGTCTGGTCGCCGCTGATCAAGGTGACGCTGGGGGCGATGCCGCAGACCCGGACCCGGCCACGAAACTGCATGGCCTGCATGTCGATCGCGCTCTTCAGGGCCATCTTGGCGAGGCTGTAGCTGAAAAAGTCCGGATTGGGCGAAAACACCTTGCTGTCCAGCATGTGGACCAGGGTCGCCTGCGGCGTGCCGGCGCGGGCCAGTTCCCGCCCCAGCGTCATCGGCGCGACGAGGTTGACGGCGAGGCTTTTCAGCATGGCGTCGGTCGAGAAATCGGCCGGGTTGTCGTAGTCGAACAGGGAGGCGCTGCTGACGACCAGGTCGACGCGGCCGAGTCGCTGCACGATTTCCGGGATGAGGCCGGCCGCTTGCGCAGGATCGGCAAGGTCGGCCCGAAAGATTTCCGCCCGACCGCCTTCGCGAAGCAGGGCGCGCGCAAGTTGTTCGGCATCCTCCCCCGAGGAGCGGTAGTGGATCGCAAGGTCGAAGAGCGCCGCCAGATGGGTGGCAATGGCCGCGCCCAGCCGGAGGGCGCCGCCGGTGACCAAGCAGACCGGCCTTGATTCGTCGCTTACCTTCGCCAAGCGGCACTCCTGCTTTTCTGCCCGCGCGACCTGTCAGCAGCCTGTCGCCGTTGCGGCGATGACGCTTCCTCCCCACGGCCAGGCCCTATAATGGTTCGAGGCGAGTCGTTTTTGAACGATGAAACAGCGCCCGGCAATTCTTAACTGGTAAAGAGTGTTGACGCATATACCCGAACTGTCAGGTGAAAGGCCATGAAGGCGCGCGAGAGCAGGCGCGGCACGCGCGGTTTGGCGGCGGGCGACGACCTGCCGGATACCGATATCGACGATGACGGCCCCGAGCCTGCCGAAGCGCCTTCCGGCCCGGACGTCTCCTTCACCGCCATAGACTGGACGCCGCCCGCCGGCGACGGCGGCAACAAGGTCGTCGGCGCCGAAGTCATCCAGGCGCTGGTCAAGCGGCTGCCCAACGCGCCGGGCGTCTACCGCATGATGAACGCGGCCGGCGACGTGCTCTACGTCGGCAAGGCGCGCAGCCTGAAGAAGCGCGTCACCGCCTATGCGCAGGGTCGCTTCCACACCAACCGCATCGGCCGCATGGTGCGCGAGACGGCGACGATGGAGTTCGTCGTCACCCGCACCGAGATCGAGGCGCTGCTTCTGGAAGCGAATCTGATCAAGCGCTTGCGGCCGCGCTTTAACGTGCTGATGCGCGACGACAAGTCGTTTCCCTACATCCTGCTTACCGGCGACCACCCGTCGCCTGGCATCTACAAGCATCGCGGCGCGCGCTCGCGCCAGGGCGACTATTTCGGCCCTTTCGCCTCGGCCGGCGCGGTCGGGCGCACCATCAATTCCCTGCAGCGGGCGTTCCTGCTCAGGACCTGCACCGATTCCTTCTTCGAGAACCGCACGCGCCCCTGCCTGCTGTTCCAGATCAAGCGCTGCTCGGCGCCGTGCACCGGCGAGATCTCCCATGCCGACTATGCTGCGCTGGTCGCCGAGGCCAAGGCGTTCCTGTCGGGCCGCAGCCAGAAGGTGAAGACCGAAATCTCGGAGGCCATGCAGGAGGCTTCGGAGGCGCTGGATTTCGAGCGCGCGGCCATCTACCGCGACCGGCTCGCCGCTCTTTCGCATGTGCAGAGCCATCAGGGCATCAATCCGCAGAGCGTCGAGGAGGCCGACGTCTTCGCCATCCATCTGGAAGGCGGGCAGGTCTGCATCCAGGTGTTCTTCTTCCGCACCGGGCAGAACTGGGGCAACCGCGCCTATTTCCCAAAGGCCGACCTGGCGCTGGGCGCGGCCGAGATACTGGGTTCCTTCATCGCGCAGTTCTATGACGACAAGCCGGTTGCTCGCACCATCCTGTTGTCGCAGGAAGTGGCCGAGCAGGAACTTCTGGCCGAGGCCCTGTCCACCCGCGCCGGGCGCAAGGTGACGGTTTCGGTGCCGCAGCGCGGCGAGAAGAAGGAACTCGTCGACAACGCCTTGCAGAACGCCCGCGAGGCGCTTGGCCGGCGGCTGGCGGAAACCTCGACCCAGGCGCGGCTGCTTGCCGGCTTTGCCGAGACCTTCGGGCTGGAGAAGCCGCCGCAGCGCATCGAGGTCTACGACAACTCGCATATCATGGGCACCAATGCGGTGGGCACCATGATCGTGGCCGGGCCGGAAGGCTTTGTGAAGAACCAGTACCGCAAGTTCAACATCCGCTCGACCGAGATCACCCCCGGCGACGATTTCGGAATGATGCGAGAGGTGATGGAGCGGCGCTTTTCGCGGCTGCTGAAGGAGCATGGCGAGGAGGCCGCCGGCGAGCAGGCGGAAGAGGGAGTGGAGATCGAGGGCAACGGCTTTCCGGCTTGGCCGGACGTCATCCTCATCGACGGCGGCCAGGGCCAGATGACGGCGGTGCGCCAGATCCTTTCCGACCTCGGCGTCGAGGATCGCGTCGTCGCCATCGGCGTCGCCAAGGGCCAGGATCGCGAGGCCGGCCGCGAGCGGTTCTTCGTCAAGGGCAAAAGCTCGTTTTCGCTGCCGGTTCGCGACCCTGTCCTCTACTTCGTCCAGCGCCTGCGCGACGAGGCACACCGCTTCGCCATCGGCACGCACCGCGCCCGCCGCAAGAAGGAACTGGTGAAGAACCCGCTCGACGAAATCAGCGGCATCGGGCCGGGCCGCAAGCGCGCGCTGCTCCTGCATTTCGGCACGGCCAAGGCCGTCAGCCGCGCGGCGGTCGAGGACCTGATGGCCGTGGAAGGAATTTCCGAACAGATCGCCAAAGTGGTCTATAACCATTTCCATGAAAATTGAGGGGATATGCGCGCTTCGATAGGGCCAATCGATTTCGCCTGTTGACCCCTGATGCGGCCATCTGATTTCTAGTAGGCAGGACACGAAGAGTTTTCAAAGACATGGCCAAGCGCGCATTCAACCTGCCTAATATTCTCACCTACGCCCGCATCATCGCGGTGCCGCTGGTGGTGTTGTGCTTCTTCCTCGAGGGCCACCTGAAATCGAGCGACTTCGCGCGCTGGTCGGCGCTCGCCATCTTCGTCGCGGCCAGCATCACCGACTATTTCGACGGCTATCTGGCGCGCGCCTGGCAGCAAACCTCTAATATCGGCCGCATGCTCGATCCGATCGCCGACAAGCTGCTGGTTTCCATCTGCCTGTTGCTGCTGGCTGCCGATACCGACCGGGCCGGCGGCATTGCCGGCTGGTCGCTATGGGCGGCGGTCATCATCCTGTGCCGCGAAATCCTGGTGTCGGGCCTGCGCGAATATCTGGCGGCGCTGAAGGTCAGCGTGCCGGTGACGAAGCTGGCGAAGTGGAAGACGACGATCCAGATGATCGCCATCGCCTTCCTGCTCGCCGGGCCGGCGGGCGACAAGATATTTCCCTTCACCACGCAGACCGGCCTGGTGCTGCTTTGGGTGGCGGCGCTGGTCACCCTATATACGGGCTATGACTATTTCCGTGCCGGGCTCAAGCATATCGTCGACGAATAGGGCGGCGCGATGAAACTGATCTACTTCGCCTGGGTGCGCGAACGCATCGGCAAGCCGGAGGAGGAGGTCGAGCTTCCGGCCTCCGTCGCGACGGTGGCAGACCTTCTGCAATGGCTGCGCGCGCGCGGCGATGAATACGAGAACGCCCTGCAGCAGCCGCAAGTGATCCGGGTGGCGATCGACCGCGAGCATGTCGACCATGCCGAAGAGATCGCCGGCGCGCGCGAGATCGCGCTGTTCCCACCGATGACCGGAGGCTGATGCCGTGACCGGCGCCGTCCTGCCGATGGTCCGCATCCAGCGCGACGATTTCGACGTTGCCGCCGAGATCGCCAGGCTGACGGCCGGACGGGCCGATATCGGCGCGGTCGTCACCTTTTCCGGCCTGTGCCGCGACGAGGCCGGCGCGCTTTCGGCACTGGAACTCGAGCATTATCCGGGCATGGCCGAGGCGGAGATCAGCCGCATCGCCCAGGAGGCGCTGGCGCGCTGGCCGTTGCAGGGGCTCGTCGCGATCCACCGCTACGGCAAGCTGAAACCGGGCGAGAACATCGTGCTTGTGGTGGCCGCTTCCACGCATCGCCACGCGGCTTTCGAGGCAGCCAGCTTCCTCATGGATTTCCTGAAATCGCGCGCCCCGTTCTGGAAGAAGGAGCATCGCGCCGACGGCGCCGAGGGCGATTGGGTGGACGCCAAGGAAGCGGACGAGGAAGCCGCGCGGCGGTGGAAACGTTAATTTTCATTTACCTCAAATCCGAATTATGCCCATCCGTCGCCACGGATTGTCCGTAATCCTGCGTCCTCTTTAGCCCTCGGAAAACGGGGCAAGGCCATGCTGGACAGGATCGCGGAACTACTCATTTTCGGCTTCACGCCGCTGGTGATCGGCATGCTGATCGCGCCCGGGGCACCCAGGGCGGCCGAGCATGTGCTGCACGGCGAGGTTCTTTATCGCGAGCGCATCGCGCTGCCGCCCAACGCCGTGGTTTCGGTGCAGCTTGCCGACGTTTCGCTGGCCGATGCGCCGGCTGCGATCCTGGGCGAGCAGAAGATCGACCCGGCGGGCCAGGTGCCGGTCAAATTCGAGATCAGGTTCGATCCCTCCGTCGTCCAGCCGAACATGAGCTATGCCTTGCAGGCGCGCATCACGGTGGACGACAAGCTGTGGTTCATCACCGATACGCGCCATTCGGTCGATCCGCTGACCGACGAGCCACAGACGGTGCTGGTCAGGAAGGTGGACGGGCAGGCGCAATCCGGCGACGGGCCGGCGATCTACGGCAAGGACTGGAAGGTCGAACGGGTCGACGGCATCGAGAGCCTGCCTGAGCGGCGTGCGACCTTCCGCATCGCCGAAGACGGCGCGATCGGCGGCAAGGGCTTTTGCAACGGCTATTTCGCCAGCGCCAAGATCGAGGCGGAAAAGATCGAGATCGGGCAGGCCGGCGCCACGCAGATGGCTTGCGCGCCGGAATTGATGGCGGCCGATACCGCACTGTTCGACGCCTTCGCCCGGGCGGCAAGCTTCCGTGCCGAAGGCAAGGACCTCGCGATCGCCGACAAGGAAGGCCGTGACATCCTGCGCTTCAGCCCCATGTAAGGCTGTTGCGCCTGTCCGGAATAAGAAAAGCCGGGGCAGGACCCCGGCTTTGCTTTTTTAATCAGCTATTTGCGCGGTAGAAGTCGCCTTTTGAATCAGCCGACGATTTCGGTGTCGGAGAACCAGTAGCGGATTTCCTGCGCGGCGGTTTCCGGGGCGTCCGAGCCGTGCACGGAGTTTTCGCCGATGGAAAGGGCGTGCACCTTGCGGATGGTGCCCTCGGCGGCCTGGGCAGGGTTGGTGGCGCCCATCACTTCGCGGTTCCTGGCGATGGCGTTGTCGCCTTCCAGTACCTGCACGATGGTCGGGCCGGAGGACATGAACTCGACCAGCTCGCCGAAGAAGGGGCGCTCCTTGTGGACGGCGTAAAAGCCCTCGGCCTCGCGGCGGCTCATCCAGACGCGGCGGGAAGCGACGACGCGCAGGCCGGCGTCCTCCAGCATCTTGGTGATGGCGCCGGTGAGGTTGCGCCGCGTAGCGTCCGGCTTGATCATGGAAAAGGTGCGTTCGAGCGCCATGGGAAGTCCTTCTGGATTGGTAATTGATGGGTGGCGGCTCTATACAAGCGCGCCGGCCCATTGCCAAGGCCGGAAGAAACGTCGAAGCGGGGAACCATTATGCCGATGAAGCGCCATTTTATGATGTTCGCCGCCTATAACCGCTGGGCCAACCGCCTCGTCTATGAGGCAGCGGCCGATCTTGCGGAGAAGGAATTCAACTACGATACCGGCGCCTTCTTCGGCTCGATGATGGGTACGCTCAACCATATCCTCACCGCCGACCGCATCTGGATGAAGCGGTTCACCGGCGAGGGGGATGCGCCGGCGCGGCTCGACGCCATCATCCATGCGGCGCTGCCCGAGCTTGCCGTGGCGCGCGAGGCGGAGGACCAGCGCATCATTGACTGGGTGCAAGGCCTGGACGATGCCGCGCTCGCCGGCCGCTTCACCTATATGCCGATGACCGACATGCGCACCGTTTCACAGCGGCTGTCGCCGGCGCTTGCCCATTTCTTCAACCACCAGACCCACCACCGCGGCCAGGCGCACATGATCCTGACCACGCTCGGCCGCCCGTCGATACCGCTCGACCTCAGCTATTTCCAGCGTAGCGAAGAAGGCAGGGCCTTCGCGTAACTTCATTATAGTCTTATTTTGAAATAAATTTCTATAAATGACAATATTTTCCAGCCATTAATTGCTGACGGCAATTGCGGCATTTTATTGGCCTAAAGGTCAATATACAGATCGACGTTCCTGTCACTCAATGGCAATCGTAAATTCCTAGTCCATTGGAGTGAACAGGAGGCCTTCGATGACTTATTCCTCAGGTAAAGTAACGAACATCTTGGCGGGAGGATTAATTCTTGCCGGACTTTGCTGCCTTCCGGCGAATGCAGGAGGGCTCGGCGTGAGCGCTTCCATTGGAGGAAGCGGCGGCATCGGCGTAGGGGTTGGTGCCTCGGTCGGTGGTAAGAGCGGTATCGGAGCAGGTGTCGGGGCCTCGGTCGGAGGCAAGAGCGGCATCGGTGCCGGTGTCGGCGCGTCGGTCGGCGGCAAGAGCGGCATCGGTGTCGGCGCCGGGGCCAATGTCGGCGGCACGAGCGGCCTCGGCGTGGGGGCTACCTTGGGCATCGGCAGCACCGGGATCCGGGCGGGCGTCGGTGTCGGTACCAGCCCGACGGCACCCGGAAAGCCGGGAACGTCTGGAAATCCGTCGAACCCTAATGCTCCGCAACTTGCGAGCGTGGTGTCCGGCATGTCCGCCGCCCAGCTTGCCAAATACCGCGTCCGCTGCCGCGACGTCCTGAAAGGGCAGGGCAATTACGATCAGGCGTTGCGCGAACTGTGCCTGATGATCCGGACAGCCGCCCGCTGACCGGGCGAGGATAGGATCGGCGCGGCCCGCTTCGGCGGGCCGTTTGCTTGTTCGGGGCCGGCGATATGCCGGGGCAGGCTTGCACTTCGCGCCGACCTCCGCCAAAAGCGCAGCCATGCTGACCATCAACGACCTCACGCTTCGAATTGCCGGGCGCCTGTTGCTCGACCACGCTTCGCTGGTGCTGCCGGCCGGGGCCAAGGCGGGCCTTGTCGGCCGCAACGGCACCGGCAAGACGACGCTGTTTCATGCCATCACCGGCGACTTTCCGTCCGAAACCGGCTCGGTCACCCTGCCGAAGAACACCCGCATCGGGCAGGTCGCGCAGGAAGCGCCGGGCACGGAAGAGCCGCTCATCGACATCGTGCTCAAGGCCGATGTCGAGCGCGCGGCCCTCCTGGCCGAGGAAAAGACCGCCAGGGACCCCAACCGGATCGCCGAAATCCACATGCGGCTTGCCGATATCGACGCGCATTCAGCGGAAGCGCGCGCGGCGACTATCCTGGCCGGCCTCGGTTTCGACGAAGCGGCGCAGCAGCGCCCGGCCTCGTCCTTTTCCGGCGGCTGGCGCATGCGCGTGGCGCTTGCCGCCGTGCTGTTTTCCGAGCCTGACCTCCTGCTTCTCGACGAGCCGACCAACTATCTCGACCTCGAAGGCACGTTGTGGCTCGAGAACTACATCGCCAAATATCCGCACACCGTGCTGCTGATCTCGCACGACCGCGACCTGCTCAACCGCTCGGTCAATTCCATCGTTCATCTCGACCAGAAGAAGCTGACCTTCTGGCGCGGCGGCTACGACCAGTTCGAGCGGCAGCTGACCGAACAGCGCGAATTGCAAGAGAAGGGCCGTATCAAGCAGGAGGCGGCGCGCAAGCACCTGCAATCCTTCGTCGACCGCTTCCGCGCCAAGGCCTCGAAGGCCAGGCAGGCGCAGTCGCGCATCAAGGCGCTGGAGAAGATGAAGCCGATCGCGGCACTGGTGGACGACCAGGTGCGGCCGTTCTCCTTTCCTGAGCCGGTCAAGACGGTGGCCTCGCCGATCGTCGCGCTGGAAAAGGTCGAGGTCGGCTACCAGCCCGGCCATCCGGTGCTGAAGCGGCTCAATCTGCGCATCGACGCCGACGACCGCATCGCGCTGCTGGGCGCCAACGGCAACGGCAAGTCCACCTTCGCCAAGCTGCTGTCCGGGCGCCTGAAGGCCGAAGCCGGCACCATGACCGTCGCGCCCGGCCTCAAGGTGGCGATCTTCGCACAGCACCAGCTGGACGATTTGCGGCCGGAGGAAAACGCCTATGAGCATGTGCGCCGGCTGATGCCGGAAGCGCCGGAGGCGAAGGTGCGCGCCAAGGTCGCGCAGTTCGGCCTTGCCACCGAAAAGATGAACACGGCCGCGAAAGACCTTTCGGGCGGCGAGAAGGCGCGGCTGCTGATGGGGCTGGCGGCTTTCGACGGACCGAACCTGTTCATCCTCGACGAGCCGACCAACCACCTCGATATCGATTCGCGCGAGGCGCTGGTGCATGCGCTGAACGAGTTTCCAGGTGCGGTGATAGTCATTTCGCACGATCGCCACCTGCTGGAGGCGACCGTCGACCGGCTGTGGCTGGTCAAGGACGGGCAGGTCAACCCCTATGACGGCGACCTCGAGGACTACAAGACGCTGGTGACCGGCGTTTCCGGCGACCGCCGCGAAAAGCGCGAGGCGGAGAAGGCGTCCAAGGCCGACCGTCGCCGCGAGGCCGCCGCGCGCCGCGCAGCACTGGAGCCGCTGGCCAAGGAAATCCGGGCGACGGAAGGGCTGATGGAGCGGCTGCGCAAGCGGGTCGACGCCATCGAGGACCAGCTTGCCGATCCCGCGCTGTACGAAAAGGATCCGGTGGGCGCCACGCGGCTTGCCAAGGAGCGCTCGGACCTTGCCGGCCAGATTGCCCGGCACGAGGAAAAATGGCTGGAAATGAGCGCGGAATACGAGGAAGGCGTCGCGGAATAGGGGCGAACTGGCGCAGAGGCTGCGTGACATTTGCCCTACACGCGATCGGCAAAACGCTATAGGTTTTGCCCATGAACCAGCATGTCGCGCTTCGTATCGGTCATTCGGCCTGCCCGCATGATTGCCCTTCCACCTGTGCGCTCGAGGTCGAGCTGCTCGACGAGCGAACCATCGGGCGCATCCATGGGGCGAAGGCCAACAGCTATACGGCGGGCGTCGTCTGCGCCAAGGTCGCCCGCTATGCCGACCGCGTCCACCATCCCGACCGCCTCACCAAGCCGCTGATCCGCTCCGGCGCCAAGGGCGAGGGCGGCTGGAAGGAAGCAAGCTGGGAAGCCGCGCTCGACCTGGTCGCCGAAAAGTTCATCGCCGCGGAGGAAAAATACGGCTCGGAGACGGTGTGGCCCTATTTCTACGCCGGCACCATGGGCCTGGTGCAGCGCGACGGCATCGAGCGGCTGCGCCATGCCAAGAAATATTCCGGCTTCTTCGGCTCGATCTGCACCAATCTCGCCTGGACCGGATGGATGATGGGCACCGGCAAGCTCGCCGGTCCCGACCCGCGCGAAATGGCGAAGTCCGATTGCGTGGTGATCTGGGGCACCAATGCGGTGGTGACGCAGGTCAACGTCATGACCCACGCCATCCGCGCCCGCAAGGAGCGCGGCGCGAAGATCGTCGTCATCGACGTCTACGAGAACGCGACGATGAAACAGGCCGACATCGGCCTCATCGTGAAGCCGGGCACCGATGCCGCGCTCGCCTGCGCGGTCATGCACATCCTGTTTCGCGACGACCTGGCCGACCGCGCCTATCTCGAAAAATACACCGACGATCCCAAGGGGCTCGAGGCGCATCTGCGCGACAGGACGCCGGAATGGGCGTCCGCCATCACCGGTCTGCCGGTGGCCGAGATCGAGGCGTTCGCGCGGCTGGTCGGCACCACTAGGCGCACCTTCTTCCGCCTCGGCTACGGTTTTTCGCGGCAGCGCAACGGTTCGGTCAACATGCATGCGGCCTCCTGCATCGCTGCCGTCACCGGCTGCTGGCAGTATGAGGGCGGCGGCGCGTTCCATTCCAATTCGGGCATCCTGAAGTTCAATACCGAGCTTTTGGAAGGCACGAAGCTGCGTGACCCCAACATCCGCTATCTTGACCATTCGCGCATCGGCCCGGTGCTGACAAACGCCGAGGACGCGCTTTACGGCGGGCCGCCGGTCACCGCCATGCTGATCCAGAACACCAACCCGGCCAATGTCGCGCCCGAGCAACGACTGGTGAAGCGCGGCTTCCTGCGCGACGACCTATTCACCTGCGTGCACGAGCAGTTCATGACCGACACGGCAAAACTCGCTGACGTGGTGCTGCCTGCGACCATGTTCCTGGAGCATGACGACATCTACAAGGGCGGCGGCAACCAGCACATCACGCTCGGCCCCAAGCTGATCGAGCCGCCGGAAGGGCCGCGCACCAACCATTTCGTCATCGAGGAACTGGCCAAGCGGCTGGGCGTAGCGCATTTGCCGGGCTTCGGCATGACCGAGCGGCAGCATATCGACGTCATGCTGGCCAAGAAGGGGTTGGGCAGCTTCGACACCTTCCGCGAGGAGAAATGGGCCGACCTGCAGCCGCCTTTCGAGGAGGCGCATTACATCAACGGTTTCGGCCACGCCGACCGAAAATTCCATTTTCGCCCGAACTGGACCGGACAGGCCGCGCCCAACAGGCCGCCGAGGCGCATGGGCGTGCTCGGTCCCCATGAGCGCCTGCCGGAATTCCCGGACCATGTCGACCTGATCGAGGTAGCGGACGAGGAGCATCCGTTCCGGCTGGCGACTTCGCCGGCGCGCAATTTTTTGAATTCCAGCTTCACCGAGACGCCGGTTTCCAAAGCCAAGGAAGAACGGCCGCAACTGCTGATCCACCCGGATGACGCAAACGGGCTTGGCCTCGGCGAGGGCGACCGCGTCGAAATCGGCAACCGGCGTGGCGAGGTGGTGTTGCACGCGAAGCTGTTTGCGGGCGTGCGCCGCGGCGTGGTGATCGCGGAAGGCGTGTGGCCGAACAGCGCGCATGAGCGCGGTGAAGGCATCAACGTGCTGACCGGCTCCGATGCGCCCGCGCCCTACGGCGGCGCGCCGGTGCACGACAACAAGGTGTGGGTTAGGGCAGCGCCGCCGCTTACGGCGTGATGCGGGCTACTACAGGAGCGACGTGAGATCACGGGCGCCATGGACGATGCGAATGATATCGACCTGACGTTGTTTGACCGTGTACAGGATAAGATAGTTGCCTTCGGTCAGGAAACGCGCGCTAGCAGCGATTTCCGGTCGCAGGTGGCCGGAGTTTGGGAATCTTGCCAATTGTTCGGTGCGTTCTCTGATCGTGTCGATCGTCCCATCGGCCGCTAGGAGGTTATGCTGGGCAATCTCCCACCAGATGTCGTCGAGGTCTCTTTCTGCTGCGGGCGTAAAGACGACGGCAGCAAGACGCATCCTATTATTTTCCAGCGCGTGCCAGGCGCTCGCGGCCGCGCCGCTTTATTTCTTCAAAATCTAACGGTCGCGGCTTGCCGCTCTCGACGCCTTCCTGCCATGCCTTTCTCAGCCGCTCGATTTCCGCTTCGCGTAGCGGCTTGCGGAGGTTCCATTCACGGAGCGCCTCGCGGATGACTTCGCTGGTCGACGCATAGGCGCCGCTTGCGACGGCCTCCTTGGCGATCCCAAGCAGTTCGGAAGACAAGGCGACGCTTACTTTTTCGATCTTGCCCATGTTGGTCTCCATTGCGGATAAGGTAGTAAAGCTAACCACCGCAATGCAAGTCCTAAGGCGTGATGCGGGCCAGTTGCTCGAGGTCCACGGTGCCTTCGAGGGGGGTGGGCGCAGCGATGGTCGTCTCGCTCTTGTCGCTGTCCTCGGTGAAGCCGGAAAAGGCGGTGCGGCCGGCTTCCATGCGTGCCTTGCCCTCGGCCACCAGCTTCAGCGCCACCGGATAGAGCCGGTGTTCGGCCTTGAGCACGCGCGCGGTCAGGTCGTCCTCGCTGTCGCCGACCAGCACCGGCACCGCCGCCTGCGCGATGATCGGGCCGTCATCCATCGCCGGTGTCACGAAATGCACCGTGCAGCCATGGATGCGCACGCCATCCGCCAGGGCGCGCTTGTGCGTGTCCAGGCCCTTGTAGGAGGGCAGTAGGGCAGGATGGATGTTGATGATGCGGCCCTGCCATTTTTCGACGAAGGAGCGGCCGAGAATACGCATATAGCCCGCCAGGACGATGATTTCGGCGCCGAGCGCGCCAAGTGCGGTGTCGATGGCCTCGTCGTGGGCCTGCTTGTCGGGATAGTCGGAGCGGGCGATCGCCTGCGCCGGCACACCGCGCGCGGCGGCCATGCCGAGGCCGGGGGCGTTGGCCTTGTCGGAGATCACGCCGACGATCTCTGCCGGGTAATCGGGGTCGCTCGCCGCTTCGATCAGCGCGGTCATGTTGGAACCGCGCCCGGAAATCAGGACGGCGGTGCGTTTACGCGGCGTTTTCATAGATCGATCGCACCCCGGTAGATGACGCCACGGTCGCGGCGCGGCACGATGCGGCCGATCGGTTCGGCCTTTTCGCCGGCTTCCTGCAGCACGGCGGCGACCTGCGCGGCCTGGCCGGAGGCCACCACGATGATCATGCCGATGCCGCAGTTGAAGGTGCGCATCATCTCCTCGGGCTCGACGCCGCCGGTCTTGGCCAGCCAGGAGAACACCGGCGGCACGTCGATGGCGTCGAGGTCGAGTTCGGCCGAAAAATCCTTGGGCAGCACCCGCGGAATGTTCTCGGGGAAGCCGCCGCCGGTGATGTGGGCGAGCGCCTTGATGCCGTGCGTGTTGCGGATCGCCTTGAGGATCGACTTCACGTAGATGCGCGTCGGCTCCAGCAGTGCCTCGGCCAGCGTCCGATCCTCGTCGAACGGCGCGGGCGCGTCCCAGGCAAGGCCGCTTTTCGCCACGATGCGGCGAACCAGCGAGAAGCCGTTGGAGTGGACGCCCGACGAGGCGAGGCCGAGAAGAACGTCGCCCTCGACGATGTCGTCGGTGGGCAGGAGCTGGCCGCGCTCGGCCGCGCCCACGGCGAAGCCGGCGAGGTCGTAGTCGCTGCCGTGATACATGCCCGGCATCTCGGCCGTTTCGCCGCCGATCAGCGCGCAGCCGCCCTGCCGGCAGCCTTCCGCAATGCCGCTGACGATGGCGGCCCCCTGGTCCGGGTCGAGCTTGCCGGTCGCGAAATAGTCGAGGAAGAACAGCGGCTCGGCGCCCTGGACCACGATGTCGTTGACGCACATGGCAACGAGGTCGATGCCGATCGTGTCGTGCTTTCCGGCCTCGATGGCGATTTTCAGCTTGGTGCCGACGCCGTCATTGGCGGCGACCAGGACGGAGTCGGAAAAGCCGGCCGCCTTGAGGTCGAAGAGGCCGCCGAAGCCGCCGATCTCGCCATCGGCGCCGGGCCGGCGGGTCGACCGCACCATCGGCTTGATCTTCTCGACCATGGCATTGCCGGCGTCGATATCGACGCCTGCCTGTGCATAAGTGAGCCCGCTTTTCTTGTCGCTCATCGCCGTTTCCCTGACTCCGGCCCGGCTCTTCGCATGAACGGCTGCCTGCCGCAAGACAAGCCGCGTCGCCGGCCGCCAAAACCGTGGACAGTATAACACCCCTTGCCGCAACCGATGCAGTTGGCCATCTATCGCGAGGCTAACGGGTAAGAAGTGTGGTGACCATTCCCAACCTGATCACGATCCTGCGCTTCCTGCTGGTGCCCGCGGTCGTGCTGGCGATGTTGCAGGCGCGCTGGGACTGGGCCTTCGCGGGATTCGCCATCGCCGGCATCTCGGACGGTGTCGACGGCTTCATCGCCCGCCATTTCAACCAGCACTCGCGGCTTGGCGCCTATATGGACCCGATGGCGGACAAGCTCCTGCTGGTCAGCGTCTTCGTGGTGCTGGGCATCGCCGGCGAACTGCCGCTTTGGCTGGTCGTCCTCGCCGTTTCCCGAGACGCGCTGATCGTGTTCGCGGTGCTGCTGTCGAGCGTGATGGGCCAGCCGATCGAGATGAAGCCGCTCGTGGTTTCCAAGCTCAACACCGCCGTGCAACTGGTTCTGGTGGCTCTGGTACTGGCCGAACTCGCCTTCGGCACCGGCATGGGAATGGTCCGTCCCGCCTTGATAATCCTGTCCGGCCTCTTGACCGTGGCTTCGGCGGCAGCCTATCTCGTGGCCTGGCTGAGACATATGAGTGGTTATGGCGAAGGCGGCACCTCCAGCACCTGAAGAACTCGCCGTCGCTGTCGAGGCATCGACAGCCTTTCGACGCCATGTCTTTTTCTGGCTGGCGGCGGCCATCGTCCTGGTGCTGTTCCTTTATCTATTCCGCGACATCCTGCTGCCCTTCGTGGCCGGGTTGGCGCTGGCCTATTTCCTCGACCCGGTGGCGGACCGCCTGCAGCGGCTCGGCCTGTCCCGCATCATGGCGACGGTGGTCATCCTCATCGCCTTCATCATCGTCCTGGTGCTGGCCTTCGTCATCCTGGTGCCGGTGCTGGCCACCCAGATGGCCGATTTTTCCGGCAAGCTGCCGGATTACCTGACGCGCTTGCAGGCGCTCATCACCAGTTTCGATCCGAAATGGCTGGAGCAACGCTTCGGCGTCGATGCCAACAGCCTGAAGGAAGGGCTGAATTCGGTGCTGACCTCCGGCCTCGGCCTCGTGACGACGGTTTTCTCGTCCCTCTGGAGTTCCGGCATGGCGCTGGTCTCGGTGGTGAGCCTGTTCGTCGTCACGCCGGTCGTGGCTTTCTACATGCTGCTCGACTGGGACCGGATGGTCGCTACCGTCGATAGCTGGGTGCCGCGCGACCATGTGGCGACGGTGCGTGCGATCGCCACCGACATCAACACCGCGACCGCCGGTTTCGTGCGCGGGCAGGGCACGCTGTGCCTGGTTCTGGGCGCCATGTATGCCGTCGGGCTGACCCTGACCGGGCTGAATTTCGGCATCCTGATCGGGCTTTTTGCCGGCCTGATCAGCTTCATCCCCTATGTCGGTTCGCTGACCGGGCTGGTCCTTGCGGTCGGCGTCGCCGTCGTCCAGTTCTGGCCGGACTGGCTGATGGTGGTCGTCGTGGCCTGTGTGTTCTTCGTCGGCCAGTTCATCGAAGGCAACATCCTTTCCCCAAAGCTCGTCGGCAAGAGCGTCGGCCTGCATCCGGTGTGGCTGATGTTCGCGCTGTTCGCCTTCGGCGCGCTGTTCGGGTTCGTCGGCCTGCTGATCGCGGTTCCCGCAGCCGCCGCGATCGCGGTGTTGGTGCGCTTCGCCATCGCCCGCTACCTGGAATCGCCGCTTTACAAGGGCCATGGCGCGAAGACGCCGGCTCAGGACGGCGGATCGAAGCGGACGCGCCCATGATGCGCGAGGCCGAAAAGCCGCGCCAGTTGCCGCTCGACCTTGGCCACGGCACCGGCTATTCGCGCGACGACCTCGTCGTCTCGCCGGCCAACAGCGAGGCCGTGGCCCTGGTCGACCATTGGCCGGACTGGCCGTCTCCCGTCGTCGTGCTGGCGGGGCCGATCGGCTCGGGCAAGACGCATCTGGCGTCGATCTGGCGCGAGCAGGCGAACGCGGTGCGGCTGGAGGGCCGGGCGCTCGGCGAGAGCTGGCCGGGGCTCGGCGACCGTCCGGTGCTGGTCGACGACATCGATGCGGGGCCGTTTTCCGAGCAGGGGCTGTTTCACCTCATCAACACGGTGCGCGGGGCCGGTTCGCATCTTCTCCTGACCGCGCGGCGCTTTCCTTCCGCCTGGGAGGTGACGCTGCCCGACCTGTCGTCGCGGCTGAAGGCGGCGGCGACGGTGGAAATCCACGAGCCCGACGATCTCCTGCTTTCGGGCGTCATCACCAAGCTCTTCTCCGACCGGCAGGTCGAGGTCGAGCCGCATGTGGTGCAGTATCTAGCGCGGCGCATCGAGCGGTCGCTGGCAACCGCGATGCGGGTCGTGGACAGGCTGGACCGCATGGCGCTGGAGCAGAAGACGCGCATCACCCGCGCGCTTGCCGCCGAGGTGGTCAGCGCGATGGACGAGGGGCAGGGCGAGTTCGATCTCTGAACCGCTTACCGCGCGCCGTGAAGGCCTTCAGAAGACCAGCGAGACGTGGCCGCCGGCATGCCGCTCTAGGCGGCCGGCAAGGTCGAGTTCCAGGAGCACCATGAACACCTGCGCCGGATGCAGGCCGGTGTGCCGGATGATTTCGTCGGGCGCCACGGGCGTCGTCCCGAGTGCTTCGACGACGCGGGCGCGGTCTTCCTCGCCGGGCGGCGGCGTGGCGCTGAAATCGGGCGGTTCCTCGAAGCGGTCCGGCAGCGAAGGCGGCCGGCCGGCGAGCGGGGCGAGCGCGCCAGAGACGTCCGCTGCCTCGGTGACGAGTGTGGCGCCGTCCTTGATGAGGCCGTTGGTGCCGCCGGCGCGCGGGTCGAGCGGCGAGCCGGGAACCGCGAACACCAGACGCCCCATCTCACCGGCAAGCCGCGCGCTGATCAGTGAGCCGGAGCGCTTTGCCGCCTCAACGACGACGAGCCCCAGCGCGCCGGCTGCGACGAGCCGGTTGCGGCGCGGAAAATCCTGCGCGCGCGGCTGCCAGCCGAAGGGCATTTCGGTGATCACGGCGCCGCCATGGTCGCAGATTTCCTCGATGAGGCCGGTGTTCTCGGGCGGGTACGGCCGATCGAGGCCGCCGGCGAGCACGCCGATGGTGCCGGTCGACAGGCTGCCCTGATGCGCCGCCGTATCGATGCCACGCGCCAGGCCGGAGATGATCGCATAGCCCTCGCGGCCGAGTTCGGCGGCCAGCGTGCGCGCCATCTTGATGCCGGCGAGCGAGGCGTTGCGTGCACCCACGATCGCCGCCGCGGGGAGATCGAACACGGCCGCTTCGCCCTTGATGGCAAGTAGCGGCGGCGGATGGTCTATGGTCTTGAGGAGCGGCGGATAGCCGGGTTCGCCGATGCCGACGAAACGGGCTCCGGCCTGGCCGGCGGCCTCCATCTCGGCTTCCGCTTCGTCGACGGAAGGAATGCGCACCAGCCGGTTGAGGCCGCCCGATAGCATCAGTTCCGGCAGCATTTCCAGCGCGGTTTCGGCGGAGCCGAAGCGGTTGATGAGATCGCGGAAGGAGGCGGGGCCGACGTTCTGGGTCCGGATCAGCCTCAGCCAGGCGAGCCGCTGGCGGTCGCTGAGGCGCGGGGCTGCCCGCGCTTTCATCCCTTCGCGCCGATCCGGCCTTCCGTGCCGGAGAGCAGCCGCGAGATGTTGGCGCGGTGCTTGATGAAGACGATCACGCTCATCACCGCGAACAGGGCCGCGACCTGCGGCGACGCCTGGAACCACAGCGCGACCGGCACCGCTATCGCCGCCGTCAGCGCCGCCAGCGAGGAGTAGCGCAGGACGATCGCCACGATCAGCCAGACGGCGGCGAAGACCAGCGCCGTTGGCCAGGCCAGGCCGATCAGCACGCCGAGATAAGTGGCCACGCCCTTGCCGCCCTTGAAGCCGAGCCAGACCGGGAAAAGGTGGCCGGCGAAGGCGCCGAAACCTGCCCACAGCCCGAGGCCAGGGCCGAAATGCTCTGCGATGAGGACGGCCGCAGTGCCCTTGAGCGCGTCGAGGATCAGCGTCGCGGCCGCAAGGCCCTTGTGGCCGGTGCGCAGTACGTTGGTCGCGCCGATGTTGCCGGAGCCGATCGAGCGCACGTCGCCGAGGCCGGCCGCGCGGGTAAGCAGCAGGCCGAAGGGTATCGAGCCAAGCAGATAGCCGAAGACAAGGGCTGCGATCGGCAGATAGGTCATGTTTCCCCCGGTCAGTCGGTCTGTGTGGGCCGGTCAGTCAGGCTCAGCCTGGAACACTGTGCGGCCCGAAACCATGGTTTGCAAGACCTTGCCTTGCAGCCTGGCACCTTCGAAGCAGGTGTTTTTCGAGCGCGAGCGGATGCCCGCCTCGTTCACCACCCATGGTTCGTCGAGGTCGATCAGCACCAGGTCGGCCGCGGCGCCCGGCTTCAGCGTGCCGCCGGGCAGGCCGAACAGTTTCGCCGGAGCGGTCGACAGGAGTTCGACCAGCCGGGAAAGCGTGACCTCGTCGTTGTGGTAGAGGCGAAGGGAAGCCGCCAGCAGCGTTTCCAGCCCGATGGCGCCGGCCGCCGCATCGGCGAACGGCAGGCGCTTGGTGTCCACGTCCTGCGGGTCGTGCGAGGAGACGATGACGTCGATGGTACCGTCCCGCACGGCCTCGATCATCGCCAGCCGGTCGTCCTCGGCCCTGAGCGGCGGGGTCAGCCGGAAGAAGGTGCGGTATTCGCCGACGTCGTTTTCGTTGAGGCATAGGTTGTGGATCGACACGCCGGCGCTCACGTTCGCCCCGTCCGCCTTGGCGCGGGCGACCGCCTTGGCGGCCATGGCGGTGGAAATCTTGGCGGCATGGTAGGCGCCCCTGGTCAGCCGCGCCAGCGCCAGGTCGCGCTCCAGCGGGATCAGTTCGGCTTCGCGTGGAATGCCCGACAGGCCGAGCCAGCTTGCGTAAAGCCCCTCGTTCATCACGCCCGAGGAAGCGAGATCGGCATCCTGCGTCTCATGCGCAATCACCGCGCCGAAATCGCGCGCATAGGTGAGCGCGCGGCGCATGACCAATGAATTGGCGAGCGTATGGCGGCCATCGGTGAAGGCGACCGCACCCGCCTCGCGCAGCAGGCCGAATTCGGTCATCTCGCGCCCTTCCAGCCCCTTGGTGATGGCGGCGGCGGGGTGGATGTTGACGCTTGCGGTGTCGCGGGCCGTGCGCAGCACGAACTCGACCAGCGCGACGTTGTCGATGACCGGGTCGGTATCGGGCATCATGACGATGGAGGTGACGCCGCCGGCCGCCGCGGCGACGCTGGCGGAGGCGATGGTTTCGCGGTGCTCCGCGCCCGGTTCGCCGATGAAGACGCGGCTGTCCACCAGGCCGGGAAGGATCGCCTTGCCGGCGCAATCGACGACCGCCGCCCCGGCCGGCGCGCCCTGGTTGAGCGCTGCCTTGCCGGCGGCCGCGATTGTGTTTCCGTCAACGATGACGGTGCCGGTCTCATCGATGCCGCGTGACGGATCGACAACGCGGGCGCGCTCGAAAACGGTGACGGTCATTGCGCGCGGCCCTCGTTACGGCGGGGGTCGAGGAGCGCTTCCATCACGGCCATGCGCACCGCGACGCCCATTTCCACCTGCTCCTGGATGACGCTTTGCGGGCCGTCGGCGATCTCCGAGGCGATCTCGACGCCGCGGTTCATCGGCCCTGGATGCATTACCAGCGCGTCGGGCTTGGCCGCCTTCAGTTTCTCGGCGTCGAGGCCGAAATAGCGGAAATATTCGCGGATCGAGGAGACGAAGGCACCGGCCATGCGCTCGCGCTGCAGGCGCAGCATCATCACCACGTCGGCGTCCTTCAGGCCCTCCGCCATGGTTTTGGCGACGATGACGCCCATGCGCTCGATGCCGGAGGGCAGCAGCGTCGAGGGCGCCACGACGCGCACCTGCGCGCCCAGCGCATTGAGCAGGATGATATTGGAGCGCGCCACGCGCGAATGCAGGATGTCGCCGCAGATCGTGACGATCAGCTTCGACAGGTCGCCCTTGGCGCGGCGGATGGTAAGCGCGTCGAGCAGCGCCTGCGTCGGGTGCTCGTGGGCGCCGTCGCCGGCGTTGACCACCGAGCAGCCGACCTTCTGCGCCAGAAGGGCGGCGGCCCCCGCCGACTGGTGGCGGATGATCAGGATATCGGGCCGCATCGCGTTCAGCGTCATCGCCGTGTCGATCAGCGTTTCGCCCTTCTTCACCGAGGAACTGGCGACCGACATGTTCATGACGTCGGCGCCGAGCCGCTTTCCGGCCAGTTCGAACGACGACTGCGTGCGGGTGGAGGCTTCGTAGAAGAGGTTGATCTGCGTGCGCCCGCGCAAGGTCGTGGTCTTCTTCTCCGACTGTCGCGAAATCGCCACCGCGCGGTCGGCGCGTTCGAGCAGCAATTCTATGTCGGGAGGAGAAAGGGCGCCGATGCCAAGCAGGTGGCGGTGGGGGAAAAGCGGCAGGGCAGGGGCGTCGGTCATCTCAAAGCGCTGCTATAGGGTGCTGTCCGGGGTCCCGCAAGCGCCGGAGCCACATTAGCGGGCTTGTCCCCGCATTTTCATTGCGCAGGCGGTTCGCTCATGGGCTATAACCGGCGGCCGCGCGGATTCTCCGGTGCGGCCTTGCCAGGACCAAGGAGAAGGCGTGAGCGACGACGTGACCAACCAGCCTCCGCCGCTGACAGGCGGCAATGCCTGGCGCGGCGACCCGTTGCTGATCCAGCTTGCCGACGAGTTTTCCGAGCCGGTGCGCAGGGATCTCGACGCGCTCGGCCGCTTCGTCCTGACGCATGAGGCGCAGGATCTTGCCCGCCTCGCCAATACGGAACTGCCGAAGCTCAGGACCCATGACCGGCAGGGAAGGCGGCTCGACCAGGTCGAGTTCCATCCCGCCTATCACGCGCTGATGCGCCGCTCGATCGCCAACGGGCTGCATTCCTCGATCTGGGAAAACGGCGATGCCGAGATCGGCCGTCGCCACCAGGTGCGCGCGGCGCGCTTCTACCTTACCGCCGAGCTGGAAACGGGCCATCTGTGCCCGATCACCATGACCAGCGCTTCGCTGGCCGCGCTCATGGCGAGCCCAAAGCTGTTCCGCGAATGGGCGCCGCGCATCACCACGCGCAAATACGACCAGAGCCAGAAGCCCCCGGTCGAGAAGACCGGGCTGACGCTCGGCATGGGCATGACCGAAAAGCAGGGCGGCACCGACGTGCGCCTCAACGTGACGCGCGCCGAACGGGCCGGCTCGACCGGCTTTTATCGCCTGACCGGCCACAAATGGTTCATGTCGGCGCCGATGTCGGACGCCTTCCTGGTGCTGGCACAGGCCTCGGAAGGGCTGTCTTGCTTCCTGGTTCCGCGCATCCTCGGCGACGGTTCGGGCAATGGCTTCCGCTTCCAGCGGCTGAAGGACAAGCTCGGCAACCGCTCCAACGCCTCGGCCGAAGTCGAGTTCGACGGCGCCATCGGCGAGATGGTCGGCGAGCCGGGCGCGGGCGTCAAGACCATCATGGACATGGTGACGCTGACCCGGCTCGACTGCGCCATCGCTTCCTCTGCGCTGATGCGGGCGGGGCTGGCCGAGGCCGTCCACCATGCCCGCCATCGCCAGGTCTTTGGGACGAAGCTGATCGACCAGCCGCTGATGCAGCGCGTGCTGGCCGACATGGCGCTCGACGTCGCGGCGGCGACCGCACTGTCGTTCCGGCTGGCACGTTCCTTCGACGAGGCGGCGGGCGACCGGGGCGAGGCGGCGTTCGCGCGCGCCATGACGCCGGTGGTCAAGTACTGGGTATGCAAGATCGCGCCGCCGCTGCTCTATGAGGCGATGGAGTGCCTGGGCGGCAATGGCTATGTCGAGGAAGCGCCGCTTGCCCGCTACTACCGCGAGGCCCCGGTCAATGCGATCTGGGAAGGCTCCGGCAACGTCATGGCGCTCGACGTGCTTAGGGTGCTGTCACGCGCGCCCGGCCTGTTCGACGAGGTGCTTTCCGGCATCGAGCGGGATCTCGGCGTGGGCGGCCATGGCACCATCGGCGTGCTGAGGGCGGCCATGCAGGTGGCGGGCAGCGACGAGGGCTCGGCCCGGCTGCTTACCGAGCAACTGGCGTTGTCGGCGGCGGCGGCGGAACTGCGGCGGCTGGGCGCGGGGCGCATCGCCGATGCCTTCGTCGAGACGCGGCTTGCCGGCCAGTGGCGCAACACCTACGGCATGCTCGACGCCCGTCACGACGCGCGGGCGATCCTGGACACGCTCTACCCGGCGACGAACTGACACCTGCTGCCTGGCTTGGCAGGGCGGTCCGCTCGCCTTGTGGATTTCCGTTAACCTTAACCAATGGTTTCTGTTGCGGCGTATTCGGCCAGGGCTCACTGTCATGGTTACCGAAAAGAAAACGCCATGCCACAGATTCTCGCCGTCTCATTCCCGTTGTTCTGGTCAGGCCTTGCCGTCCTGTCGGCCATGGCCTGGGCTGTGAGGGGCAGGGCGCGGCCGGTGCCGGTCCGTGCCCGGGCAAGGCAGGCAAGGGTGGTCCGATGCGCTACCTGATCGCTGCATGGGTGGCGCCGCTGGTCCTTTTCTGGGGCTGGTACTTCCTGTCGCTCTACGACATCAATTTCGGCTACGTCATGCTCAGCCGGCCGCTTCATGACCTGGTGTTCGAGCTTTACGGCGAGATGCTGGGCATCGACCCGGCGACCATTCCGGGCATGATCGCCAAGGCGTGCGTGTTCGATTCGTTCATCGTCGCCGGCATCTGGGCGTTGCGCCGCCGCCGCGTCATCGCCGGCTGGATCAGGACGCTTCGGGAGCGCTGGGCGGGGCAGCCGTCGCGGCCAATGCTCGAAGGCGGTCCAAGGCTCCCTGCAGAATAAAGGCGGCCGCCGCCGAATCGATCTTGCCGGCGCGCTTTTTCCGCGAAAAGTCCATTTCGATCAGCGTGCGCTCCGCCGCGACCGTCGACAGCCGTTCGTCCCACAGCACGAAGGGCAGGGCGCTGAGCGGCTTCATGTTGCGCACGAAGGCGCGAGAGCGTTGCGCGCTGGGGCCTTCAGAGCCGTCCATGTTGACCGGCAGGCCGATGACGACGGCGCCGGCGTTTTCCTTTTCCAGCAGGGCAAGCAGCGCGGCCGCATCCTGCGAGAACTTCTTGCGCACGATGACCGGGCGGGGGTGGGCGAAGGAAAGGCCGCGGTCGGAAACGGCGACGCCGATGGTCTTGTCGCCGAGGTCGAGGCCGGCAAGGACCTTGCCGCCAGCGAGCGCGGCCGCAACCTCCTCTATCGTGATGATGGCCACCGGCTTTCCCTTTTGACTTGAACCGCGAGCGTTCTATCCTTCATCACACTGAAAATCGAGGAGACGCCTGCAATGAAGCTGACCTGGTACGGCCATTCCGCCTTTCGCATCGAAACCGGCGACGCCAAGATCCTCATCGATCCCTACCTCATCGGCAACCCGTCTTGGAACGGCGGCTGGGAAGGCCCGGCCGAGGGCGCCACCCATGTGCTCCTTACGCACGGCCACGACGACCATATCAGCGGCGCAGCCGAGGTGCTGAAGAAAAGCGGGGCGCAACTGGTCGCCAATTTCGAGATCTGCATGTATCTCGTCGGCAAGGGTGTTTCCGGCGACAAGATCAACCCGGGCAATATCGGCGGTACCGTCGATTGCGGCTCCTTCACCACCACCTTCGTGCAGGCGCTGCATTCCTCCTCGTCGCAGGGCGAGGGTGGGAAAAACACCTATCTCGGCAATCCCGGCGGGCTGGTGCTGCATTTTTCGGAGGACAAGACGCTCTACCACATGGGCGACACCGACATTTTCTCCGACATGGCACTGATCCACGAACTGCACGAGCCGCAGATCGGCATCGTGCCGATCGGCGACCGCTTCACCATGGGCGGGGCGGTAGCGGCGCTGGCCTGCCGGCGCTACTTCAGGTTCGACACGGTGGTGCCGTGCCATTTCGGCACCTTCCCGATGATCGACCAGAGCGCCGACAAGTTCATTGCCGGGATGGAGAACTCGGGCGTCGATGTGGCATTGCCCAGGGTCGGCGAAACCATCAGTCTGTGAGCGGCACATTCACCGAACCATGTTGCGCGCCTTGTCCGGCCCCGCTATAGCCGGGCCATGTTTTCAAGGCTGACTTGCGGGGCTGACGATGTCCGTTGATCTGGCGACTGTGAAGCGCGTGGCGCGCCTTGCGCGCATTGCGGTGAGCGAGGACGACGCCTCGCGCATGGTCGGTGAACTGAATGCGATCCTCGGCTTCGTCGAGCAATTGCAGGAGGTCGATGTCGATGGCGTCGAGCCGATGACCTCGGCGATGCCGATGGCGATGAAGAAGCGCCAGGACGGCGTCACCGACGGCGACAAGGCCAGCGACATCGTCGCCAACGCGCCCGCCACCGAAGAGAATTTCTTCCTCGTGCCGAAGGTCGTGGAGTAGCGGCCGGCTCGTCCGCCGCCGCTTTCCCGCGAACCGATCCCTATCAAGCAGCCTCTGGCCGCCCGAACCGAAACGAACCGCCATGACCGATCTGACCAGACTGACGATTTCCGAGGCCCGCGAGCGTCTGCGCGGCAAGGAAATCACGGCGAGCGAGCTGACCGACGCCTATCTCGGCGCGATCGAGCAGGCAAACCCGGCGCTCAACGCCTATGTGACGGTCACCCCCGACCAGGCCAGCGCCATGGCCAAGGCTTCCGATGAAAAGCTGGCAAAGGGCGAGGGCGGCGCGCTGGAGGGCATTCCGCTCGGCGTCAAGGACTTGTTCGGCACCGAAGGCGTGCATACCCAGGCGGCGAGCCACATCCTCGACGGCTTCAAGCCGCGCTACGAATCGACCGTCACCGCCAATCTGTGGGCCGACGGCGCGGTGATGCTGGGCAAGCTCAACATGGATGAGTTCGCCATGGGTTCGTCCAACGAGACCTCCCACTACGGTCCCGTCATCAACCCGTGGCGCGCCAAAGGCTCCAACAAGCAACTCGTCCCGGGCGGCTCGTCGGGCGGCTCGGCTGCCGCCGTCGCCGGCTTCCTGTGCGCGGGCGCCACCGCCACCGATACCGGCGGCTCGATCCGCCAGCCGGCGGCCTTCACCGGCACGGTCGGTATCAAGCCGACCTATGGCCGTTGCTCGCGCTGGGGCATCGTCGCCTATGCCTCCTCGCTCGATCAGGCCGGACCGATCGCGCGCGACGTGCGCGACGCCGCCATCCTGCTCAAGTCGATGGCCTCGGTGGACGACAAGGATACGACCTCGGTCGACCTGCCGGTGCCCGACTACGAGGCGGCGCTCGGCCGCTCGGTCAAGGGCATGAAGGTCGGTATCCCGAAGGAATACCGGGTCGACGGAATGGCGCGCGAGATCGAGGACCTTTGGCAGAAGGGCATCGCCTGGCTGAAGGACGCGGGCGCCGAGATCGTCGAGGTGTCGCTGCCGCACACCCGATATGCGCTGCCGACCTACTACATCATCTCGCCGGCCGAGGCCTCGTCCAACCTCGCGCGCTACGACGGCGTCCGCTACGGCCTGCGCGCGCCGGGCAAGGACATCGTGGAGATGTACGAGAACACCCGCGCCGCCGGCTTCGGCAAGGAAGTGAAGCGCCGTGTCATGATCGGCACCTATGTGCTGTCGGCCGGTTACTACGACGCCTACTACATCCGCGCGCAGAAGGTGCGCACGCTGATCAAGAAGGACTTCGACGACGTGTTTTCGGCCGGTGTCGATGTCATCCTGACGCCCGCGACGCCCTCGGCCGCCTTCGGCATCGCCGACCAGGAGATGACCGCCGATCCGGTCAAGATGTACCTGAACGACGTTTTCACGGTGACGGTGAACATGGCCGGCCTGCCGGGCATCGCCGTTCCGGCCGGGCTCGACGGCAACGGTCTGCCGCTCGGCCTGCAGCTGATCGGCAAGCCGTTCGAGGAAGAAACGCTGTTCCAGACCGCGCATGTCATCGAACAGGCGGCGGGCCGCTTCCAGCCGGAAAAGTGGTGGTAGTGCCATACGATGCGCGAGAGGTAGCCAATTTTTTTCTCGACTACGCTGATAGCCGAGAGGTTCCGCTTACGCATCTTGGATTGCAAAAAATCCTTTACTTTGCGCATGCGTGGTATCTTGCGAAGTACAATGTGCCGTTGATAGGCCATAAATTCGAAGCTTGGGAGTACGGTCCGGTAATTCGTGTTGTGTTTGATCAATTAAAGTTTTTAAATAGGAGAAAAATAGACGTAAGACTGAAAAAGATTGACCCATTTACGGGAGCGCCCTTCGATGCGAAGTATGATTTTAACGATAATACCAAAGTCTTCTTAAAAAATATATTTGATTATTATGGTCGAATCGATCCTCGCGCATTGGTTGATCTCACACATGAAGCTGGCGGGGCATGGGAAAAGGTGTGGAAAAGTACATCGCAACGCTCAGTTGTTGGGATGTATATTCCCGACGAAGCCATTAAGCTATGGATTCTTCGTGATGGGGGGCGCGAAGGCATGATTCGCCATTAGGCAGAGGATTTAATGCACCATACGCCTTCGTTGCCGGAAATAGTACGGGTAGATACTTCGAGCTTAAAGTCTGCTATTTCCCACTTGGTTTCATTTCTCGAGCCCATTGACGGCGGCTTTAATTACCTTGATGCGACCAGAAGGGTTCAGACCGCATATAGGGGACTCCATTCTCTTTCGGGGCTGACTGCGTCGCCAACAGGAAGACAATCTCGCGTCGGGCATTTGCCGAATATGGATGTTGTAAAGACGGCGGCCCCGCTTGCGTTCGGTAGATCAACGAGAGTCTTTCATCTTTCAGCAAGGAAGCTTCCCTACGGGGATGGGCGCCTAGCGTCCTTTCGAATACCATTCTTCTTTGCTGAGGATGGCAAATTTTTTGCTTATTTCTTGCAGCCTCGAAAGAATACACACTTTACCCCTAAGCAGTTCGGTCTGTTGGCCACTGTGGTAAAAAGCAACTTGCTGGAAAGTGAGTTCTATGGGGAGCAATTTGACGTAGAATTGGTCGATGTTTCGAAACCAATTGGTGCCAAGGATCGGATTGCTACGATTTTCTCGTTTGCTAATTTGGAACTATGGTCAGATGTAGAGGTTAGTGAGCACTTTAGAGTGGTGAATGAAGCGCTCAGAATTATCGAGAATGAGCACCTCGTTACTAAGGCTAGGAGACCACTGAAGGATTCTCAACTGCCAATGTTTTGAATAGATGTTCTTCATTCTCTCCAAGGTTTTCGGCTTTTTCATCCAGCCGCTGAATTTCTCCATCCTGCTGCTGTCGATCGCGCTGCTGGCCGTGATGGTCAGGCGGCGCAGGCTGGCCGTCGCGGGCATGGGGATCGCCTTCTTCGTGCTGGCCATGGCGGCGTGGACCTCGCTCGGCGCCCTGATGCTGACGCCGCTGGAGGAGCGCTATCCCAAGCCGCCGTTCCCGGCCGAGGTTGCCGGCATCGTCGTGCTTGGCGGCGGGTTCGAAGGGGCGATCAACCTGGCGCGCGGCGGCCATGAGCTGAATTCCAGCGGCGACCGCTTCGTCGAAACCGCCATTCTCGCCCGGCGCTATCCGCAGGCGAGGATCGTGGTCAGCGGCGGCACCGGCGCGCTGCTGCTGGAAGGCGAGGACGATGCGTCCACGGCGCAGCGCCTGCTGACGGCGCTGGGCGTGGCGCCGGAGCGTCTCGTCCTCGAGCACCGCTCGCGCAATACCTATGAGAACGCCGTCTTTACCCATGACATGGTGTCGCCGAAGCCCGGCGAGACATGGCTTCTGGTGACATCGGCCTTTCATATGCCGCGCGCCAAGGCGCTGTTCGACAAGGTCGGATTTGCGACGCTGCCGTGGCCGGTCGACTACCGCACGACCGGCCGGGAAGGGATCAGCCTGTTTTCCGACAATGCCGCAGATTCCGTCCAGAAGACCACGCTCGCCATCCGCGAGTGGATCGGCCTCGTGGCCTACTGGCTTTCCGGCAAGATCGATACGCCGTTTCCCGGGCCGAACTGACCGTTTGCCGCGCAATGTCGCGGCGGGATCAGGGAAAGTCGGCGGACGCGGCGCAGCCGGGCGCGAAACAGCGGAAACATCGTGCTAGTTGCCCTATCTATGTCTATGTTCCCCCCTTGGGATAGACTCTGGAGTTCTCGCGATTGTTCCTTTCGGTTTTCGACCTGTTCAAGATCGGCATCGGTCCATCCAGTTCGCACACGATGGGGCCGATGACGGCCGCCGCGCGTTTTCTGGACGAACTCCTTGGCGGTGACTGGCCGCGCCCGGCGGGAGTCGCGGTCGACCGCGTCGGCGCCAGCCTGCACGGCTCGCTCGCCTATACCGGGGTCGGCCACGGAACCGACCGCGCCGTCATCCTCGGCCTGACCGGCCTGGTGCCGCTCAACGTCGACCCGGACAAGACCGACGCGGTCATTGCCGAAGTCACGGCAACCAAGCGGGTCTCGCCGCCCGGCCACCCGTCCTATCGCTTCGACCCGGCCACCGACCTGGTGATGGACCGCAAGACCAAGCTCACCGGCCACGCCAACGGCATGGCGTTCTACGCCTATGACGCGGCCGGCCGCCTGCTGCTCAAGCGCATCTACTATTCCGTGGGCGGTGGCTTCGTCATGTCGGAGGAAGAACTGCAGCGTGCCAAGACGGCCGGCTCGGTCACCACCGAGGGCAAGAAGGTGCCGTATCCGTTCAAGCGCGCCGACGAAATGCTCGCCATGGCGAAGAAGAGCGGCCTTTCCATCGCCGAGATGAAGCGGGTGAACGAGGAAACCCATATGTCGCGCGAGAAGCTCGACGAGGGGCTCGACGCCATCTGGGACGCCATGCGCCGCTGCATCGAGCGCGGCCTGTCGCAGGAAGGCATCATGCCGGGCGGGCTCAAGGTTCGCCGCCGCGCCCGCATGCTGCACGACAAGCTGCAGGAACAGTGGGGCCAGAACAAGCCGAACCCGCTGCTCGCCAACGACTGGCTTTCCGTCTACGCCATGGCGGTCAACGAGGAGAATGCCGCCGGCGGGCGTGTCGTCACCGCGCCGACCAACGGCGCCGCAGGCACGCTGCCGGCGGTCATGCGCTACTGGCTGCATTTCCATCCCGAGGCCGACCAGGCCTCGATCCGCGACTTCCTGCTGACGGCCGCGGCCGTTGGCGGCATCATCAAGACCAACGCCTCGATTTCCGGGGCGGAAGTCGGCTGCCAGGGCGAGGTGGGCTCGGCTTCGGCGATGGCCGCGGCCGGCTTGTGCGCCGTCATGGGCGGCACGCCCGAGCAGGTGGAGAACGCCGCCGAGATCGCGCTTGAACATCATCTCGGCATGACCTGCGACCCGGTCGGCGGGCTTGTGCAGGTGCCTTGCATCGAGCGCAACGCGCTCGGCGCGGTCAAGGCGGTGACGGCGGCCTCGCTCGCCATCAAGGGCGACGGCACGCATTTCGTGCCGCTCGACGCCGCCATCGAGACGATGCGCCAGACCGGCCGCGACATGAACGAGAAGTACAAGGAAACCAGTCTCGGCGGCCTTGCGGTCAATGTGGTGGAATGCTGACGAACTGCCTGTGCAAAACGCGCCGCGGCGTTGAAGGCCGCCGGCGCCGGCGCTAAGTTCGGGCCATGCCACTCAACATCCTGAAACTGTGCGTCGGCAGCGACAGCATCGAAGACCTCGAGGAATGGATCGAATCCTGTCTCGAGGACAGGCGGCGCAAGGGCGAGCCGCTCGAGCACTGGCACACCACCCGCATGGTGCCGACGCGCGGGGCCGAGATCGTCGACGGCGGCTCGCTCTACTGGGTCATCAAGGGCAACGTCCAGTGCCGCCAGCGGATCACCGAAATCCGCCCGTTCACCGATGCAGACGGCATCGGCCGCTGCCGGCTGATGCTCGACCGCACCATCGTGCGCACCGAATGGCAGCCGCGCCGGGCCTTCCAGGGCTGGCGCTACCTGAAGCAGGAAGACGCACCGGCCGATCTCGGCAAGGGCAGGGCCGGCCTTGCCGAAATGTCGCCGAAACTGCGCGCGGAACTGGCCGAACTCGGCCTTCTATAGGCAGGCGGGCTGCAAAATTCCCGGCGCCGGGTTACTGGCCCAGCATGACGGGCTTGCAAGCCTTCCGGCAACGCCACATCTTGTTTCCATGACGGACAGGAAACTATCGGTAACGGGCACCGGTTCGGTTCCGGCAGCGCGCCAGTCGGACAAGAACGAGATCGATGCCTTCGTGCGGCAGGCCCGCGCGCTCGGCGCGACGGCCGGCGGATCGGGCCGGCTGATCCTTTCGCTCGACGCGACCATGAGCCGGCAGCCGACCTGGGACCTGGCGTGTTCGCTGCAAGGCGAGATGTTCGACGCCGTCGGCAAGGCGGGATCGCTCGCCGTGCAACTGGTCTATTTTCGCGGGCTCGGCGAATGCCGGTCGTCTTCCTTCGTCACCGATACCGGAAGCCTGAAGCGGTTGATGACGCGCATCGAATGCCGCAGCGGCCATACCCAGATCGCCAAGGTGCTGGCGCATGCCTTGAAGCAGACGGCGACGGCCAAGGTGAATGCGCTGGTCTATATCGGCGATGCCATGGAAGAAAACGTGGACGATCTTGCCGAGAAGGCCGGCAGGCTGGGCCTGCACGGCGTGCCGGTGTTCGTCTTCCAGGAAGGCCGTGACGGCACCGCGGAAAAGGCATTCAAGGAAATCGCGCGGCTGTCGAAAGGCGCGTGGTTCCGCTTCGACCGCAGCGCCGCCGCCAATCTCGCCAATTTGCTTTCGGCGGTCGCGGTGTACGCGACCGGCGGCTTGAAGGCGCTGGAGGCGAGAGGCCGGCCCGAAGACCGGCTCATGATCCAGAACCTGACCGGAGGCGGGCGCTGATGGGGATCCTGATCGGCCTTGTCGCGCTGCTTCTGGTCGTGCTTGGCGCGATCGCCGTTTTTCTGCGCGCCGATCCCGCGAAACTGGCCGGCGGCATGAGAACGCTCGGCCCGCTGCTTCTCGGTCTCGTCGGCGTCGCGGTGCTCTTGGTCGGGCGGGAAGGGCCGGGCGGCCTGCTCTTGTCGGGGGCGATCGCCTGGTACGGCTCGATGCGGATGCGGCGCGGGGTCCAGCCGTCACGGCCCAGGCATTCCACGGTGCGCACGGCGGCGCTCGAAATGGAGCTCGACCACAATACCGGCGCGCTGGACGGGCTGGTGCTGGCCGGGCACCATGAGGGCAAGGTGTTGAGCGCGATGGGACTTGCCGAGCTGAAGCAGCTTTACCGCGAACTGCCGGGCGACCCCGAGAGCCGGCAGTTGCTAGAGACGTATCTTGACGGCCGTTTTCCCGTCTGGCGCGAACACGCTGAGGCGGATCGTGGCGACGGGCTGGGTGTGTCGCCAGGTTCTGGCGCCATGACTAAGGAGGAGGCTTACAAGATCCTTGGTCTTGAAGCGGGGGCCGCCGCGACGGATGTCCGCAAGGCGCACCGCCGCCTGATGCAGCGCCTGCATCCCGACCTCGGTGGTACGTCTTTCCTGGCGGCGCGCATCAACGAAGCCAAGGACGTCTTGCTCTCCGATCACCACTGAATCCTCCTTCGACTGCACAACATTCCCGGGACAGGGATGACGAGCGCTACTGCTCGATGGCGTAGCAGGAAATCTTCTGCTTCTTCAGACCGTTGCAGGCCTTCCAGGCCGCATCCTTGCTGCCGAAGCCGCCGAAGCGGGCGCGGAAATACGTCACGCCGTCCTTGCGGAAGGGCACGGTAAAGGCCGAGGCGTCGGCGAGCAGCTTCGGCGCCTGCTTCGAGACCTTGTCGAGGATGATCCTGGCCTCGCCGTTGCTCGGCGAAGAAGCGACCTGGACGGCCCAACCGGAAGGAACCGAAGCGGTGTTGACCGGATCGACGGCGGCTTCGGCCTGGGCGTAGGCGGTCGCGACCACCGGGGCCTGCGCCTTCTCGATGGGCGCCCGCTGCTCGGCCATCTTGAAGGGGATCTTGTCCTTCGCCAGCCTCGGGTCGTCCTGCTTCAGCGGCTTCACGTTGTCCGGTGCGGAGGCGAGTTCCTGCGAAGCCTCGCTGTCGGTGGCGGAAGCGAGTTCGACGCTGTCGGGCTTCGCGTCTGGGGTCGGCGCGTCATGCTTGGGCAGCAGCACCTTGGCCAGCGCCACCATCGGGGTGTCCTTCGTCCTGGCGATCAGGTCGCCGCCACCGCCGCGCGAGGACGCCTTCGGCAGGTAGGTCTGGATCAGCCGCGCCATTTCGTTGTCGCGGCTGCCGCCGGAGGTCCCGCCCATGACCACGGCGACGAGGCTGCGGCCACCGTCCTTGACCGAAGTCACCAGGTTGAAGCCGGATGCCCGCGTGTAGCCGGTCTTGATGCCGTCGACACCCTTGATGCGGCCGAGCAGCCGGTTATGGCCGTTGATGCGGCGCTTGCCGTACATGAAGGAGCGCTGCGAGAAATAGTCGTAATATTGCGGGAAATGCTCGCGCAGCGCGATGCCGAGGATGGCCATGTCGCGCGCGGAGGTGAACTGGCCGGGATTCGGCAGGCCGTTGGCGTTGCGGAAGACGGTGCTGCTCATGCCGAGCGCGCGCGCCTTGGCCGTCATCATGCGGGCGAAATTCTCTTCGCTGCCGCCGAGCAGTTCGGCCAGCGCGGTCGAGGAATCATTGGCGGACTTCGTCACCATCGACAGGATCGCGGTGTCGACGCTGATCGAGCCGCCCTTGCGCACGCCGAGCTTCGTCGGAGGTTCGGCCGCGGCATTGGCGGAGAAGGGGACCTGCGTCGACTTGCTGATCTTGCCCCGCGAAAGCGCTTCGAAGGTCAGGTACAGCGTCATCATCTTGGTGAGCGAGGCCGGATAGCGTCGCCCGTTGGCGTCCGAGGCGTAAAGCGTCTTGCCGGTGTTGGCGTCGATCACGACTGCCGACTGGCGCGCGGCGAGCGCCGCTGTCGCGCCGCTGAGCATCATGGCCGCGGCGAGCGCGACCATCGTGATCGACCTGAAAGAAAACGCGGTTTTGGAAACGCTGCCCGACGACGCCTGACGCACTGTCACATCCCTTTGAATTTTGCGTATGGGAAGCGGCAAAGGTCCTGCTTCCCTTTTCGGGCAAACTACGCAGGCAGCGTTACCAATCCGTTTATGGTAACCGCCGCGTTCACCATTTCTGTCGGCTTTGAGCCGAATTTAGTTAAATTTCACTGTTGCCCGGGCGGCGGGCGGCCGAAGCCGGCTAAAATTGACACCTTGTGCGCTGCACAATATATTTTTCTTGCGCCGCACCATGACGCGAACCGTTCACTGCTGTCAGAAGGAAGCCCTGAGATGCCCGAGACGTTTGAGGAATTCGGAAAATACGGCAAGGAATTCGCCGAGTCGGGCCTGAACAGCCTTGCCTCGCTGTCCAAGGGCGCACAAGCCATCGCGGCCGCGACCAGCGACTATACGAGCCGCAGCGTCGAGGAAGGCGCCGCCACGGTCGAGCGGCTGCTTTCGGCGAAGTCGCTGGAAGAGGCGTTCGAGGTCCAGACCCAATACCTGAAGCGCGCCTACGAAGGTTTTATCGCCGAGACGACCATGATCGGCAATCTCTATGCCGATCTTGCCAAGGACACCTACAAGCCGTTCGAATCTGTCATTGCCAAGGCGAGCTGACCAGCTACCCCTGCTGGAGCTGTTTTTGGAACCCGGCTGGCGCCAAGGCAGCCGGGTTTTTTGCGCCGCGCGGTTCGCTCACGATTTGGAGAATCGCCGCAGTACCATGAAAGGCCGTATTGTCAGCCGATGAGAAGGGCTTAAAATCCAGAAGTGAGTACCCTACATGTCGAACACACGCATGGGGCTCAGCTAGGACCCGAGGCAAGAGGCAGGACGACGTGACGACAGGGCTTTCTGCCACAAACGGCGTGGCGCGCATGCAGGAAGGCGAGCGGGGCGGCAATGGCGCCGGCCGCGGAACGGCCGTCATCACGCGCACCAAGACCAAGACCAAGAAGCCTAGCCTTTATCGAGTGCTGATCCTTAACGACGACTACACGCCCATGGAGTTCGTGGTCCACGTTCTGGAACGATTTTTCCAGAAGGACCGCGAAGCCGCCACACGCATCATGCTTCATGTTCACAATCATGGAGTGGGCGAATGCGGCATCTATACATTCGAGGTGGCCGAGACCAAAGTGTCCCAGGTCATGGATTTCGCCCGACAGAATCAGCATCCGCTTCAATGCGTGATGGAGAAAAAGTGAGGTAACATGCCGGCTTTCTCCCAAGGCCTGGAAAAGGCGCTGCATCAGGCGCTGACGCTCGCCAACGAACGCCACCATGAATATGCAACGCTGGAGCACCTGCTGCTGGCGCTGATCGACGACGCCGAGGCCGCGGCCGTCATGCGCGCCTGCAACGTCGATCTCGACGATCTCAAGCACACCGTGCTCACCTATATCGACACCGAGCTGGACAATCTCGTTACCGGCTATGACGAGGATTCCAAGCCGACCGCCGGCTTCCAGCGCGTCATCCAGCGCGCGGTGATCCATGTGCAGTCTTCCGGCCGGGAAGAAGTGTCGGGCGCCAACGTGCTCGTCGCCATCTTCGCCGAGCGGGAGAGCCATGCGGCCTATTTCCTGCAGGAACAGCAGATGACCCGTTACGACGCGGTCAACTACATCTCGCACGGCATCGCCAAGCGTCCCGGCGCCTCGGACAACCGTGCGCCGCGCGGCGCGGAGGAAGAGCAGGGCGGCTCCAACGCCGACCCGCAGGACGATTCGGCCAAGAAGAAGCAGCAGGACGCGCTGACCGCCTACTGCGTGAACCTCAACAACAAGGCCAAGGCCGGCAAGATCGATCCGCTGATCGGTCGCGATTCCGAGATCAACCGCACCATCCAGGTGCTGTGCCGCCGCTCCAAGAACAACCCGCTCTATGTCGGCGACCCCGGCGTCGGCAAGACGGCGATCGCCGAGGGCCTGGCCAAGCGCATCGTCGAGGGCGACGTGCCCGAGGTGCTGCTCGACGCCACGATTTTCGCGCTCGACATGGGCACGCTGCTCGCCGGCACCCGCTATCGCGGCGACTTCGAGGAGCGCCTGAAGCAGGTCGTGAAGGAACTGGAGGATTATCCGGGCGCGGTGCTGTTCATCGACGAGATCCACACGGTGATCGGCGCCGGCGCGACTTCGGGTGGTGCCATGGATGCGTCGAACCTTTTGAAGCCGGCGCTGTCTTCGGGCGCGATCCGCTGCATCGGCTCGACCACGTACAAGGAGTTCCGTCAGTTCTTCGAGAAGGACCGCGCGCTGGTGCGGCGCTTCCAGAAGATCGACGTCAACGAACCGACCGTCGAGGACGCCATCGAGATCATGAAGGGCCTGAAGCCCTATTTCGAGGAGTTCCACAAGGTCAAGTACACTAACGACGCGATCAAGGGCGCGGTGGAACTGTCGGCCCGCTACATCAGCGACCGCAAGCTGCCGGACAAGGCGATCGACGTGATCGACGAGAGCGGCGCCTCGCAGATGCTCCTGCCCGAACCGAAGCGCAAGAAGACCATCGGCATCAAGGAGATCGAGGCGACCATCGCCACCATGGCCCGTATTCCGCCGAAGACGGTGTCGGCCGACGACGAGAAGATCCTGTCCGGCCTCGAGGTCGAGCTGAAGCGCGTCGTCTATGGCCAGGATACCGCGATCACGGCGCTCACGTCGGCGATCAAGCTGGCGCGCGCCGGCCTGCGGGAACCGGAAAAGCCGATCGGCTCCTATCTTTTCTCCGGCCCGACGGGCGTCGGCAAGACCGAAGTCGCCAAGCAGTTGGCGGCCTCGCTCGGCGTCGAACTGATCCGCTTCGACATGTCGGAATATATGGAACGCCACACCGTTTCGCGGCTGATCGGCGCGCCTCCCGGCTATGTCGGCTTCGACCAGGGCGGCCTTCTGACCGACGGCGTCGACCAGCATCCGCACTGCGTGCTGTTGCTGGACGAGGTGGAAAAGGCGCATCCGGACCTGTTCAACATCCTGTTGCAGGTGATGGACCACGGCAAGCTGACCGACCATAACGGCAAGCAGATCGACTTCCGCAACGTCATCCTGATCATGACGACGAATGCGGGCGCTTCCGACATGGCCCGGGCGGCGATCGGCTTCGGTTCGACCAAGCGCGAAGGCGACGATGTCGAGGCGATCAACCGGCTGTTCACGCCGGAGTTTCGCAACCGCCTGGATGCGATCATCCCGTTCGGCTCGCTGCCGGTGCCGGTCATCCACCAGGTGGTGCAAAAGTTCGTCATGCAGCTGGAAGCCCAGCTTGCGGACCGGGGCGTCACCTTCGATCTCGCGCCGGAAGCGATCGCCTGGCTCGCCGACAAGGGCTACGACGAACGCATGGGTGCGCGGCCGCTCGGCCGTGTCATCCAGGAGCACATCAAGAAGCCGCTGGCGGACGAGGTGCTCTTCGGCAAGCTGAAGAAGGGCGGCACGGTTCGCGTTACCGTCGAGAAGAAGGAAACCGGCGAGTCCGGCCTGAAGCTCGAGACGCTGGCCGACGAAACGCCGGTCAGTCCCAAGCGGGAACCCGAGGAAGGGCCGAAGCCGCGCAAGGCGCCGGCCAAGAAGGCCACCGCCAAGAAGGCCGTGGCGCAGAAGCCGGGCGGAAAAGGCAAGGACGGCGGCAAGCGCAGCCTTGTCCCGCAACTGCCTCGCAAGAACTGACAGGAATAAAAGCCCCGGAAACGGGGCTTTTTTCTTGGCGGGGAATGCGCAGCACTGTTTTCGTCGCCGGATACGCGTCGCGTTTTTTAGGTGGACTGCCGGCCCGGAAGCGGATGGCGCGGCGTTGATGCCGGCCACATGGTAAAAATTCGATTCAAACTTTGTTGGTAATTTCTTGTTAGGGGTTGGGCTCGGCTTTGTGCGGTGGCGGTGTTTGCCACCGATCTGTTTTGTTTCGAGTACAGGTCCTCATGCGAACGCCCAGCGTCGTCGCCCTCATCTCCGCTTTGTGCCTGGCAGGCTGCTCGTCCACATCGGCGATCGACTCCCTGCAACTGGACAAGCCTTCGAACGAGATCACCAGTTCGGTGGTGCGACCGAGCGCGCCGGTCGCGACGCAGGCGGCGAGCGAGGAGAGCATCACGCCGCTCAGCGCCGAGGTCGCCTCCTATGGCGCACCGACGCCGCCGATGGCGCTTGCCGACCCGGACGGCAGCGCGCAGCGGGCGGCCGAAGCGATCACGCTGGTGGCGCCGACGCGGCCCAAGGTCCAGAAGGCCTCCCTGATGGGCGGCACGATCTACAGCTACGGTTTTCGCGATGCCAAGCCGATCAATTTCGGCACGCGCTCGCCGCGCAAGCTCGCCGTCCACGGCGTCGACGTCTCGCGCTGGCAGGGCGACATCGACTGGATGAGGCTGCGCAAGCAGGGCGCCAATTTCGCCTATATCAAGGCCACGGACGGCGGCGATCACCTTGATCCGATGTTCAAGAAGAACTGGCGCGGCGCCCATGAGGCCGGCCTCAGGCGCGGCGCCTACCATTTCTTCTACTGGTGCCGCACCGCCGGCGAGCAGGCCGATTGGTTCATCCGCAACGTGCCCAAGGTCGAGGGCGCGCTGCCGCCGGTGATCGACGTGGAATGGAACCACCTGTCCAACTGCAAGCGCCGGCCTTCCCGCGCCACGGTGCTGGAAAAGATGCAGGTGTTCATGGACAAGCTGGAGCGTCACTACGGCCAGCGGCCCATCATCTATACCGCGCCGGATTTCTACGAGGACAACCTCAAGGGCGCGTTCAAGAATTATCCGTTCTGGCTGCGCTCGGTGGCCCGTCACCCGAGCAAGGTCTATGGCGACCGTGACTGGGTATTCTGGCAGTATTCCGGTTCCGGCCTGTCGCACGGCGTCACCGGCAAGATCGACCTCAACGTCTTCAACGGTAGCGAGCGGGAATGGCGCGCCTGGGTCGGCGGCCAGCAAATGGTGGCCACGGCCGACTGACCAACGGCCCCGCCGATTTCTTCAAACGCCTTCTTCCTTGCGCTGGTGCATGCGGGCTCGTGGTTTTGGTGCTATAAGCATCCTGTCCACGCATTGCCGGTCCCTCGCCATGCCCAGTCCAAGCAACGTCGCCGTTATCGCCAACCATGAAGGCCTGGATTCGCAGGCGCTGCTGGCGACAGCAACGGCGCAATGGCAGGCGTCGGGCATAAACGTCGTCGGCGTCGTGGCCGAGAACAACAACGTCCCAGGCGAATGCAGCGCCGGCTTCGTGCGCGACATCGCTTCCGGGAAGCCGTTTTCCATCCATCTCGACCAGCCGCCTCCCGGCAAGACTTGCCATCTCGATGCCAGCGGCGTGGAAGATGCGGGCTCGGGCCTGCTAGCCCAGATCCCGGCGGCCGATGTCGTGGTCTTCAGCAAGTTCGGCAAGCTTGAGGCGATGCAGGGCGGCTTATGGGCGGCCTTCATGGCCGCGATGGCGGCCGGCAAGCCGCTGCTGACGACGGTTTCTTCCAAGCACCTCGAAGCATGGAAGGCTTTTGCGCCACGCACCTTGTGGCTCGAGGGAGAGGCGGCCGCCATCGACGGTTGGTGGCGCGCGCAACACGGCATTGAGCCGCGATAGCAAGGGAGCCAGTCCATGTTTGCCGCGCAAACGATCCTGCCGGGTGACAAGCCGGCGCTGTATCGCGAGCTTTCGAGCCAGCTTGCGGGGCTTCTCGAGGGCGAGGCCGACCCGATCGCCAACGCCGCCAACACCTCGGCGCTGGTTTTCCAGCAGGTGCCCGACCTGAACTGGGCCGGCTTCTATTTCCTGAAAACGCCGGGCGAACTGGTGCTCGGTCCGTTCCAGGGCAAGCCGGCCTGCGTGCGCATCGCGGTCGGCAAGGGCGTATGCGGAACCGCGGTCGAGCGGCGCGCGTCGGTGCTGGTCGAGGACGTCTACGCCTTTCCCGGCCATATCTTCTGCGACGGCGGTTCGCGCTCGGAACTGGTGGTGCCGCTGATCCATGAGGGCAGGATGCTCGGCGTGCTCGACCTCGACAGCCCGACCCCGGGCCGTTTCGACGTCGACGACCAGGCCGGCTTCGAGAAGATCGCGCAAATCTACGTCGCTGCGAGCAACTGGTCTGCGTCCTGAGCCGCCCGGTACCCGAGCCTATCCGAAAGTGAAGGCGTAGGCCGAGACGCCGGGGTCGAGGAATCGGATTTCGAACGTACGGTCTCTGATTGCCCCGCCTTGCCGGATCAACTGGTAGAGACGTTGGCCGGTCACGGTGCCCTGGCCCTCGGCATCGGTATCCATGCCGTGGTCATTACCGGGAGCCTTGCCGTCGATGGTGACGCGAAAGCGCACCGGCTTGCCGTCCGCCGCCGGTCCCAGCACCAGGTGCAGGTCGCGGGCGTGGAAGCGGTAGACGATGCCGCCGCCGGCCTCGTTGAGCACCGCCTGCTCCTTCCCCACCGTCCAGTTGCCGGAAAGCCCCCATTCGTTGAGGGCCGGGTTGCCTACGCTGTAGGCATGGGCCTCGTCGCTGACGGCGCCGCCGGGCGAGATGAAATTTTCGGCGCGCGAATAGCCGACATAGGTTTCAGGCGAGGCAACCTCATTCCAGTCGGAGGCGGCCTCAGCGCCGGTCGCCTTCACGCTTACCAGGTCGCCGGACATGGGCTTGCCGTTCGCTTCGGCCAGAAGCTGCTGGATCACGCGTTCGGACTGGTCATATTCGCCCTCGCCGAAATGGTGGTGGCGGATGCGGCCTTCGGCGTCGATGAAATAGTGGGCGGGCCAGTACTGGTTGTTGAAGGCGCGCCAGACCGTGTAGTTGTTGTCGATGGCGACAGGATAGGTGACGCCGAGATCGGCCGCCGCCTTGCGCACGTTGTCGACGTTCTTCTCGAAGGCGAATTCGGGCGTGTGCACGCCGATCACCACCAGCCCCTGATCCTTGTATTTGTCGGCCCAGGCGCGCACATAGGGCAGGGCGCGCAGGCAGTTGATGCAGGAATAGGTCCAGAAGTCGACCAGAACCACCTTGCCTTTCAGCGCCTGAGGCGTCAGCGGCGGCGAGTTCAGCCATTCGATCGCGCCGCCCAGCGAAGGGAACGTGCCCTCTACGGGTAGCGCTTCGGTGGACAGGGCCTGCGGCTGCATCGCCACCGTGGTTTCGCCGTTTTGCGGTGCGCCCGACCCCGATGCGACATTGAAGCGGTCGAGCAGGCCCTGTTCCAGCTTCGTGGTGCCTGCCAGCGAGACATTGGTGAGGAAACCGGTGTCGAGGCCGAGCGCGATGGCGACGACGGCGGCGAGCACCGCCGCGCCGAGGCCGCGCCGGATCCATTCCCCGATGCCGAGCGAGCGCTTCATCGCGGCAAAGACCCGGCCGCCGATCAGCAGCGCCAGCGCCAGCGAGGTGGCCGCGCCGGCCGCATAGGCGGCGAGCAGCAGCGAGGTTTGGGCATTGGCGCCCTGGAGGGCGGCGCCGGTGAGGATGAGGCCGAGCACCGGGCCGGCACAGGGCGCCCACAGCAGGCCGGTGGCGACGCCGAGCAGCAGGGACGACCACACGCCGCCGCGCTTGCCCTGTTCGGCCGAGAGCGACAGCTTTGCGCCGAGATCGACCAGGGGACGCGTCAGCCGCGCCGACAGGCCGGGCAGCAGCAGCGTCAGGCCGAACAGCGCGAGCAGCGCCATCGCCGCGATGCGCCCCCAGCGGTTGGCCTCTACTGCCCAGCCGCCGGCGACGGCGGCGAGGCTCGCGACCAGCGCAAAAGTCAGCGCCATGCCGGCGAGCATCGGCAGGCCGTTTTGGACGAACGGCTTGTCGGTGCGCGCGAACACGAAGGGCAGCACCGGCAGGATGCAGGGGCTGACGATGGTGAGTACGCCGGCCAGATAGGCGAGAACGAACAGCGTCATCGCCTGGCACTCCGGGTAGGGGCAGGGCTGTCGTATACTGTCTTACCCCCACCCCTGGCCCCTCCCGACAAGGACAGGGCGATCGCATATGGCATGGTGGACCCCCACTCCGGTTTGCTTCGCAAACCACCTCTCCCCCTCAAAAGGGGAGAGGAAGGGCGCCGTGCTCGCGGCCAGTGTTTCCTCTCCCCCGTCGAGCGGGGGAGAGGTGGCGCGAGAAGCGCGACGGAGTGGGGGTCGAACCTCATAGGCGATCCATCTTCCCCAGTTGGGATGGGGGTAGGCCGCAATGAAAATCCATACGCATCTCCCCTGTGGGAGACGGGGACATTGTCGTTCAGCATGGGCACTCCTGCGAGGAAGCCTTTTCGGCCTCCGTTGTCGCGGGAGCATACGCATACCAGCGCGGTTTTGCTGGAAATTTGCAGGCTTTCACACGCTATTGACCGGGCCGTGAGGCAACGGTCAGCGTGCGTCGGCGAGCGCGAGCCCGAGTTCCGCCCGCCGCCGCAACCAGAGGCTGGCGCGGTAGCGGGGGTCGCGCGTGCGGGCATGGATGGTGTCGAGAATGCGCAGGATACGGGCTGGCCCGAGCCTGTCTCCCCATTCCAGCGGCCCGTGCGGGTAGCCGAGGCCGAGCCGGACGGCGGCGTCCACGTCCGATGCCGAAGCGATCTTCTGCTCCACGATCAGGCAGCCGATGTTGACGATCATGGCGACGACGCGCTGGCAGACCGCGCCGCAACTGTCCTCGACCAGCGTGGCGCAGCGGCCGGCACCCGCCATGAGCGCCGGTGCAGCGGCGCGAGTCTGCGGGGAAGTCGCGGGCGAGGCGACCAGCGTGACATGCCGGTCGAGGCCGAAACAGGCGTCGAAGCCGACGGTTGTTGCCGCCGGCAGCCCGAGCCGCGCCACCGCACCAGCCGTGTCTTCGCCTTCCAGGCCGACCAGGACGAGGCCGTTGCCGGCCTCGACGGGATCAACGCAGACCCGCTGCCCCGCTGCTTCCAGCAGGCTGCGCATTTCGCCGGTGGCGGTGTCGGCGACGATCGCGACCGTATCCGGGACCACCGTGGCCGGATGTTCCGGTATCTCCGGCTCGATGCGGCGCTTGTCCTCGTAGGCGTAAAACCCCTTGCCGGTCTTCCTGCCCAGCAGGCCCGCCGTCATGCGCTGCGCGGTGATCACCGAGGGACGATAGCGCGGGTCGTGGTAGAACTGGCCGTAGATGCTTTCCATGACCGGATGCGAGACGTCGAGCCCGGTCAGGTCGAGCAGTTCGAACGGTCCCATGCGAAAGCCGGCCGCCTCGCGCAGCACCGTGTCGATTTCGGCAATCGAGGCGACGCCTTCGCCGAGCATGGCCAGCGCCTCCGTGCCGAAGGCGCGGCCGGCATGGTTGACGATGAAGCCGGGCGTATCGGCGGCGCGCACGGCGCGGTGGCCGAAGCGGCCGGCGAGGGCGACGAGCGCGTCCTCGACCTCGGCCGCCGTATGCGCGCCGGAAATGACCTCCACCACCTTCATCGCCGGAACGGGATTGAAGAAATGATAGCCGGCGATGCGTTCGGGGCGTGCGGAGCCGGCGGCGATCGCCGTCACCGACAGGGAAGACGTGTTGGTGGCGATGATCGCCTGCGCGCCGACGATCGCCTCCAGCGCGCGCACCAGCTCCCGCTTCGGCTCCAGGCGCTCGACGATGGCCTCTACGACAAGATCCGCCCCGGCCAGTTCCTCGAGCCTTTTGATCGGCCGGATGCGGGAAAGCAGGCTTTCGACCGCGCCCGGGTCTGCCTTTCCGGCCGCGGCGCGGGCTCGCCGCCGCGTGGCGATCTGCTCCAGCGCAGCCCTGGCCTTGCCCGGTTCGCCGTCCATCAACAGTACGGTGAGACCGGCCGAGGCGAAAACCTCGGCGATGCCCGCGCCCATGACGCCGGCGCCGACGACGCCTGCGGTGTCGATGCGGATCTCGCGGGAGGGCGCGCCGGTCGTCATGCTATCGCCCGGTGAAGGAAGGCTTGCGCTTTTCAAGGAAGGCGGAAATCCCCTCGCGCTTGTCGGCCGTGTCGAACAAAAGCTGGAACGCCTTGCGTTCGAGCCGCAGCGCGGTTTCGAGCGGCGCATCCTCGCCGTTGAGCACCGCCTCCTTGATCTGCGCGACGGCGAGCGGCGCCAGTTGCGCGATCTTTTCGGCCATTTGCAGGGCCTGCGCCAGCGCTTCGCCTTCCGGTGCAAGCACGCTTACCAGCCCGGCGCGCTCGGCTTCCTCGGCCGGAAAAAGGTCCCCGGTCAAAAGCAGCATCAGTGTCTTGTACTTGCCGATGGCGCGCAGCAGCCGCTGCGTGCCGCCCGCGCCGGGCATCAGCCCGAGCTTGACTTCCGGCTGGCCGAATTTCGCGGTTGTTGCCGCCACGATGATATCGGCATGCATGGCAAGCTCGCAGCCGCCGCCGAGCGCATAGCCCTCCACCGCCGCGATGACCGGCTTCGGGCAGCGGGCGATCACCTCCCAGTAGCGATGCGCCTGCTGGGCGAGCATGTCGGCCGCGCCGAGCTTTTCGAACGCCTTGACGTCGGCGCCGGCGGCGAAATTGCTGCCCCGGCCGCTGAGGACGATGGCGCGGATTTCGGGCTCCTCGGAAAAGCCGGCGACCGCCGCCGCAAGCTTTTCGCGGACTTCGAGATTGATGGCGTTGCGCGCCTCGGGCCGGTTGATCTCGACCAGCCCGACCTGCGGGGAAGGCCGGCTTGCTATCACGACCTCAGCTTGAGCGTTCATGCCGGTTCAGTCCTGGCTGGCTACCGATGGAGGGCAGGTTATTTCATGCTTAAAGGATTATAGGCGGCGCAGGAGGAGGCCGCAACAGGCAATCGGCGTGTTGCGGGCGAGGCGGCGAAGCGCTTTACCTTCTGCGGGGAAATTCCTTTGGGCCGGTGACGGCGAATAGATAGGAACGAACCGGCGGCCGCGCCGTTTGAGCGCAAAGGAGACTTGCCATGCAGGACCACGTTGCAACGCTGGTGCGTTCCGGAAGCTGCCTTTGCCGTGGGGTGACGTTTCGCGTGCGGGGCAATCCGCTCCGGGTGGGCATCTGCCATTGCGCCGACTGCCGAAAGAGCAACGGTGCGCCGTTTTCGGCCTATGGCGTGTGGGCCGTAGAGGCCTTCGAGCAGGAGGGCGGCTTCACCGGTACCTATGCCAACCGAACCTTCTGCACGACCTGCGGCGGCCGCGTTCCATGGGTGAGCGAAGATGAAGCCGAAGTCCCGCTCGGCAGCCTGGACGAAGTCCCGACCGATCTGGTCCCCGCCTACGAACTCTGGGTCAAGCGGCGAGAGCATTGGCTGAGCGCGCTGCCCGATGCGGCCCAGTTCGGTGAGGATCGAGTTGAGGGGGAGGTGGCTAAGGGGGCGTGACGTGCGCCGTCGTTACCTTCTCCCTTGAGGGAGAAGACATCGCCGCCGTTGACGGTGATCGGTATCGCCTACCTGGAGTACCCCCTCATCCGACCTCGCTACGCTCGGCCACCTTCTCCCCCTGGGGAGAAGGGGTGGACTTGGCCGAACCCACGTATTCGCCCAAGTCCTTTTTGAGTTTCAGTATGACTTTACGCCAACTGGGTCAGCATCCAGGTTACCGCACGGTCGCCATATGGCGGCATACGGTTGCCCTTTGCGATCGGTGCAGTGGTCGTTGGTGTACCAACCACTTTCCACACGCCGCTTTCCGGGCAGATTTCGCCGGTTTTTGCAGTGGTACCAATAGGCATCGCTTGCTCTCCTTTCTCTCGCATCTCTTCATGGCAAGCATCGTGGTTGCTTGACATTTGGTTGCACATAAGAACAGCATGCCCACGCTTTAGCGAGCGAGTGGACGCAAGGGTGGCGAGTCCGCCTTGGCTGTTCACGAAGGGCGGTGCAAGAAATTGCACCGCCTTTTTCTTTGATAGATTTAGTCTCTGCCACGAATCGCCCTTTGCCAAGCCCCATAGTTATCCACAGGTAGCTGTTGACGAATCGGTGCGCCCACTGTTACTCCTCTTGTACTAAATATGCGTGTACGCACCTCTAATAGATACCATATCTATGCACGAAGACCAGTCAATGTCTTCGATATGTAATTTGTGGAAAACTAACTTCATCCACAGCTTCCCTTCCGTGATCTAATTGCTTCTGCGCCTTGGGCGAGGCCGATTCGATTCGGGTGAATCTAAGACTAGTTCATGGGCCGGTAGGTAGCAATTTTTCGTTTCACGATTTGTTCTTTATACTACATCGGCCCGATCTTGCGATCGAGCCGATGACGATATTACGATCTATCTTTTAGCTGCACCCACTCGTCGCGCCGCAGGTGTCGCACTTCTCGCAGGTGCCGTTTCTAACCATCGTGAAATTCTGGCACTCTGAGCAGCTGTTGCCGGTGTAGCCTTGCAGCAGCGATTTGGCGCGGCGGTCGGCGGCCAGTTTCTTGGCCTCGGCCGCTTCGTTGGCGGCGGCGTCGGTGAACAGCGGCTCGACGGCGGAGACCGCCTCGCGTAGCTGGCTCTCATCCGACAGCTCCTTCGCCCGCTCCTCGTAGTCGCGCTTGAAGGCTACCGCTTCGTCCTGTTTCGGCGCGGTGGCCAGCGCCAGCACGTTGGAGCCGGAAAAGGCCGTGGGGGCCGCGCGCTGAGGGGAGGATTTCTCGCCCGCAGGCCCCCCGGCAAACCCTTTCGGCTCCGCGCTCATGCCGGATACCAGCTTGACCGGTGAAACGCCGCGATAAAGTCCCTTGGAGAAGGGTGTCGCCTTGCCTTCGCTGATGCCCTTGCCCAGCGACGTGTTGGAAAAGTCGGTGTCGACATGGGCAAGGTCGGTGCGGTCGAGATAGCTGACCGCCAGTTCGCGGAACACATAGTCGATGATCGACGTCGCGCTCTTGATGGCGTCGTTGCCCTGCACCATGCCGGCCGGCTCGAACTTCACGAAGGTGAAGGCCTCGACATATTCCTCCAGCGGCACGCCGTATTGCAGGCCGAGCGAGATGGCGATGGCGAAGTTGTTCATCATCGCGCGGAAGGCGGCGCCTTCCTTGTGCATGTCGATGAAGATCTCGCCGAGCCGCCCGTCGTCGAACTCGCCGGTCCGCAGGTAGACCTTGTGGCCGCCGACGATCGCCTTCTGGGTATAACCCTTGCGGCGGTTCGGCAGCTTTTCGCGGTCGCGGTAGAGACGTTCCACCACGCGCTCGACGATCTTCTCGGTGACCTGCGTGGCGCGCGCGGCGGCCGGGGCCGCGATCAGCGCCTCGACGGCATCGTCCTCATCCTCGTCGTCATCGGCGATCAGCGAGGCGTTGAGCGGCTGCGACAGCTTGGAGCCGTCGCGATAGAGCGCGTTGGCCTTCAGCGCCAGCTTCCAGGACAGCATGTAGGCGTTCTTGGCGTCCTCGACCGTCGCCTCGTTGGGCATGTTGATGGTCTTGGAAATGGCGCCGGAGATGAACGGCTGGGCGGCCGCCATCATGCGGATGTGGCTGTCGATGGAAAGCGAGCGCTTGCCGATCTTGCCGCAGGGCGTGGCGCAGTCGAACACCGGCAGGTGCTCCGCCTTGAGGAACGGGGCGCCTTCCAGCGTCATCGCGCCGCAGACATGGATGTTGGCGGCCTCGATGTCCTTCTTCGAGAAGCCCAGCGCCGGCAGCATCTCGAAGGAGAAGTCGCCAAGCTGCTCGTCGGTGAAGCCGAACGTCTCCTTCACCCAGTCGGCGCCGAGCGTCCACTGGTTGAACACGAACTTGATGTCGAAGGCCGACTTCAGCGCGGCGTTGAGCGCCTCGATCTTCTCGTCGGTAAAGCCCTTGGCCTTGAGCGAGCCGGGGTTGATGCCGGGCGCCTGGTTGAGGTTGCCGTGGCCGACCGCATAGGCCTCGATCTCGGCGATCTGGCTTTCGGAATAGCCGAGCGAGCGCAGCGCCTCGGGAACGGCGCGGTTGATGATCTTGAAATAGCCGCCGCCGGCCAGCTTCTTGAACTTCACCAGCGCGAAGTCGGGCTCGATGCCGGTGGTGTCGCAGTCCATGACAAGGCCGATCGTGCCGGTCGGCGCGATCACGGTGGCCTGCGCGTTGCGGTAGCCGTGCTCCTCGCCAAGCTCGATGGCGCGGTCCCAGGCGGCGCGGGCATGCGCGACGAGGTCCTTCTGCCAGACATGGTCGGCGTCGAGCGGCACCGGGTTGACCGAAAGCTTCTCGTAGCCGTCCTTGTCGCCATAGGCGGCGCGGCGGTGGTTGCGCATGACGCGCAGCATGTTCTGCGCGTTGCGGTCATAGTCGGGGAAGGCGCCGAGTTCGGCGGCCATCTCGGCCGAGGTGGCGTAGGCCACGCCCGTCATCAGCGCGGTGAGCACGCTGCACAGGCCGCGCCCTTCCTCGGAATCGTAGGGGATGCCGGCCGTCATCAGCAGGCCGCCGATATTGGCGTAGCCGAGGCCGAGCGTGCGGTATTCGTAGGAAAGCCGCGCGATCTCCTTCGACGGGAACTGCGCCATCATCACCGAGATCTCGAGCACCATCGTCCACAGCCGCACCGAATGCTCGTAGGCGGCGATGTTGAAGGTGCCGTCGGCGTTGCGGTAGGGCAGGAGGTTGATCGAGGCGAGGTTGCAGGCCGTGTCGTCCAGGAACATGTATTCCGAGCACGGGTTGGAGCCGCGGATCGGGCCGGCCGCCGGGCAGGTGTGCCAGTCGTTCATGGTGGTGTTGAAGTGCAGGCCCGGGTCGGCCGACGCCCAGGCGGCGTAGCCGATCTTTTCCCACAGCTCGCCGGCCTTCATGGTCTTCAGGACGCGGCCGTCCTTGCGGGCGGTCAGGTTCCAGTCGCCGTCGTTTTCGACGGCGCGCAGGAAGTCGTCCTTGAGCGAGATCGAGTTGTTCGAGTTCTGGCCGGAAACGGTGAGGTAGGCTTCCGAATCCCAGTCGGTGTCGTAGGTCTTGAAGTCGATCGAGGTGTAGCCCTGGCGCGCGAACTGGATGACGCGCTGGATGTAGTTCTCCGGCACCGCGTCCTTCTTGGCGGCCTTGATCTCGCGCTTCAGCGCGGTGTTGACCGAGGGATCGAAGCAGTCGTCGTCCTGCCCTTCGCAGTTGACGCAGGCCTTCATGATGGCGTCGAGGTGCTTCTTGACGATCTTGGAGCCGGTGACGAGAGCCGCCACCTTCTGCTCTTCCTTCACCTTCCAGTCGATGAAGGCCTCGATGTCGGGATGGTCGGCGTCGACGATGACCATCTTGGCGGCGCGGCGCGTGGTGCCGCCCGACTTGATGGCGCCGGCGGCGCGGTCGCCGATCTTCAGGAACGACATCAGGCCGGAGGAACGGCCGCCGCCCGAAAGCCGCTCGCCTTCACCGCGCAGGTGCGAGAAGTTGGAGCCGGTGCCCGAGCCGTATTTGAACAGGCGCGCCTCGCGCACCCAAAGGTCCATGATGCCGCCCTCGTTGACGAGGTCGTCCTCGACGCCCTGGATAAAGCAGGCGTGCGGCTGCGGGTGCTCATAGGCCGACTTCGAGCGGGTCATCTTGCCGGTGAAGGGGTCGACATAGAAATGGCCCTGGCCGGGGCCGTCGATGCCATAGGCCCAGTAGAGGCCGGTGTTGAACCATTGCGGCGAGTTGGGCGCGACGCGCTGGGTGGCGAGCATGTAGGCGAGCTCGTCGCGGAAGGCGCGCGCGTCCTCTTCCGAATTGAAATAGCCGCCTTTCCAGCCCCAGTAGGTCCAGGTACCGGAAAGCCGGTCGAAGACCTGGCGGGCGTCGGTCTCGGAGCCGTAGCGCTCGGCTTCCGGCAGCTTCGCAAGCTCGGCCTCGTCGGCGACGGAGCGCCACAGGAAGGCGGGGACGTCGTTCTCCTCGATCTTCTTCAGCCGCGCCGGCACGCCGGCCTTGCGGAAATATTTCTGCGCCAGGATGTCGGCCGCGACCTGGGAGAACTGCGCCGGCACGTCGATATTGTCGAGACGGAACACCACCGAGCCGTCCGGATTCTTGATCTCGGAAAGCGCTTTGCGGAATTCGATCTCCGCATAGGCGGCCCGGTCGTGGCCAGCCTGTCCGCCCTTGGTGAAATGCCGCTCGATGCGCATCGCTCTCGATCCTTCGGTTATGTCTACATATAGCACGCCCCGGCGGGGATTTCCGCCCCGGTTTCGAAACGCGCACGTCCGCCGCCCCGCGGCCATCCGAGAACGGCCGGAAGTCGTTTTCCCTTCGGTTTTTCGCCCTTGGTGCCTTTGGCCCCGTAGAGAAGCCTTGCCAGCCGCGGGCGTCCCCGAAATTCCTCGAAACTGAAACTTTTGACGTTTCCCTCATTGGAGGGAAGTTCACACTATCTAGCGCCCACTGTGCCTGCAAACACTAAATATAGTATTAACAGACAATTTATTCCACCCTAAAAATTGCCCCCTTCGCCATTTAGGCGCGCCGAAAAACCCACGCCTCGGCCGCCCGGTTAAACGGGCTGGATGCGGTTGAAACGCAGGAAAACCAGGAAAAAGGCCGGATTTTGAAGTTTCCGGTCACGCCTTTAACGCAAGCGCATGGCCTATAAAAAACGACTCGGTTTTCGCCGTCAAGGGTTGGTTGCCGTAACTTTTGAGGCCTACAATATATTGTGTACCCCTTATGTGGATAACGGGGAAACAGCGAGCCGGCAAAACAGGCGGAAGCGGGGCCGAATGGAGCGCCTGGCATGCAGGCGCGCCGCGTTCTCCTCAAGCGGCGAAGCGGTCGGGATCGGTGCCGAAATAGGCGATGATCTGGCTGAGGTCGGGTTCGGCGACCATGGCGGCCGCCTCGGCGGCGGACACCCATTTGCGCGTGCGCGAACGCTTTTCCTTCCAGTCGTCGGCAATCGCATCGACCTGGAGCGGAAAGACCGGCACCTCGCAGGGCACTTCCTCGCCCGAAGCCAGTGCCTTGGCGTAGAAATAGCGCCCGATTTCGAGCGGCGAGACCTTGCCGGTCAGGCCCGCTTCCTCGGCGGCCTCGCGGGCTGCCGCCGTGCATAGCGGTTCGCGCGCTTCCGGCCAGCCCTTGGGCAGGACCCAGCGGCCGGTGTCGCGACTGGTGATCAGCATGATTTCGAGGGAATCGTCACGCCTGCGCCAGGGCAGGGCGGCGACCTGGAGGCGCATGGGCACCGTGCCGAAGAGCTTTCGCACCCGTTCGGCGAGATGGTCGTGCATTTGCGGCCCGGTCAGCACTAGAACCCATCCCCCTCGTGAGAATCATTTGCCAACTCACGAAGTTTACGGCCAAATGGACGGGATAATAGTAAAAATCGCAGCCCGAACCGGCAAAAACGCCGCTTTCGGCGGCGTTCCGGCCTGTCGGGAGGCCGCCGTCAGCCGACCTCGTCGTCGGCGATCGGCTTCTGATAGGTGAAGCCCATGTCCCAGGGGAAGTAGATCCAGGTGTCCTGGCTCACTTCGGTGACGAACGTGTCTACGAGCGGCCGGCCTTTCGGCTTGGCGTAGATGGTGGCGAAATGCGCCTTCGGCAGCATGGCGCGCACCACGCCGGCGGTCTTGCCGGTATCGGTCAGGTCGTCGATGATCAGCACGCCTTCGCCTTCGTTGGCCAGCAGGCTCGGGGTGATCTCCTTCAGGATCTGCATCTGCCCCTGGTTGGCATAGTCGTGATAGGAGGCGACCGAGACCGTCTCGATGACGCGGATGCCGAGTTCGCGCGAGATCACGGCCGCCGGCACGAGCCCGCCGCGCGTGATGCACACGATCGCCCGCCACTGGGCTTTGTTGGAGCCGGCCAGTCGCCAGGCCAGGGCGCGCGCGTCGCGGTGGAACTGATCCCACGATACGGGGAAAGCTTTATCGGGAAGGGACATTTTTCAGGCACTCCCGCGCGGACGCCGCGCGACTGACGGGTTGGGAATGCGGGCTGAATTAGCCGGAAAGCGCCGGGTTTGGCAAGCGGCGCCTGCAGGAAAGCGGCGTGCGCGTCGCCAAGTGGGCGAGGGGACCTTACCGACATTTAACCGGCGGCGGGAAAGTGCGCCGCAAACTTGTCGAAATCGTCCCTTCCGTCTGAGGCCGGACGGGAGTTCGAAATGGCTTCCACCGCCTATACGGCGTTCTTCGCCGCATGCTGCCCGACGGAGGACGCTGCGGGCCGGCGTCCTCCGCGTCGCAACGGCTCAGGCGGCGGCCAGCATCGCCCGCGTCCTGCCGATCACCAGCGCGGCCTGCGCGGCCTCGCGCCCTTTCTGGACGAAGTGCTCGCGGAAGATGCGCGTATGGTGCTCGGTCTCCTGGTAGTGGTGCGGGGTCAGCGATACCGACAGCACCGGTACGCCGGTGTCCATGCCGGCGCGCATCAGCCCGTCGACCACCGCCTGGGCGACGAAATCGTGGCGGTAGATGCCGCCGTCGACGACGAAGGCGGCCGCCGCCACCGCCGCATAGCGGCCCGAGGCGGCAAGATCGCGCGCCAGAAGCGGCATTTCGAAAGCGCCGGGAACGTCGAAGACGTCGACCTGATCGCGGGGAATGAGTTCGAGGAAACCGTCGAGCGCGCGGTCGACGATATCGGCGTGCCAGCCGGCTTTGACGAAGGCATAGCGGGTGTGTGTCATCGGGATCACCTTTCTCGTAACGGACACGTCACCCAAGGCGATCACGGCCAAGCCGACGGCGCTGCCGCACGGATGGCACGTTCTCTTTCATCCGGACTGTACCGTCGGCCCAGGCATCGCACCTGATCTGCACCTTCCTCGCGAAAGGCGCTCGCGGGCTCGCGGACTGGCCGCATACCGCCGGTGGGGAATTTCACCCCGCCCTGAGAACGAGGCGAAAATAGATGCGCGCGGTCTTTCCCGCAAGGGCAAAAGACAGGCTGGAGCATCGGGCGTTTCGGCGAACGCGGTCCCGCTGCCCCAGCTTGATTTCCCAGACGTATTTGTGCGGACGCCAGACGATTCCGTCTGGCTGCAAAATGCTTCAGCGCGACAGGAAGGCGGCCACCTGGCCGGAGCGCAGCATCGAGTTGGTGACGCCGCCGAAGAACAGCCGGCGCAGCCATGAATGGCTATAGGCGCCGAGGACGAGCAGGTCCGCCCCGGTTTCGGCCAGCCGGCCCTGGATGACGTCCTCGATGGCCTTGCCCTGCGATTTCTGGTTGGAAACGCTGACATTGATGCCATGGCGGGCCAAGGCGGCGGCGATTTCGATGCTCGTGGTGTCGGTGGTTTCCTCCTCGAGCATGTCCGGCGGATCGATGACCAGGATTTCGGTCTTCTCTGCCTCGGCCATGAACGGCAGCGCGTCGAAGGCCGCGCGGGCGGCCTCCCTCGTGCCGTTCCAGGCAAGCACGATGTTCCTGAAATGGCTGATGATCGGCCCCGAATGCGGCACCACCAGCACCGGCCGGCCCGAATCATAGACCAGCGAGCCGATATCGGCCTTGCCGTCGCCGTCGGTTTCGTGGTGCGCCGCCACGATCAGGTCGGCGGCGCGGGCCGTGGCAATGCCGGTGAGCGCGCTGTCGCCCGACAGGCTTTCGAGGCTGCGCCAGTCGGTGGACAGGCCGGAGTTCTCGAGGGCCTTCAGGAAGGCCGCGTGCAGCCGGTCGGAGCGCTCCTTGTTCATCGTCGCCGACACCTGCAGGAATTCGGTGTCGGGAAAGCCCGTGGCGGAGGTGTAGGGGATCGGCAGCGCCTCGGCATGGACGCCCACGAGATGGCTTTCGTGGCGTTTCGCCAGTTCGGTGGCGCAGGCAAGCGCGCGCTCGATGTCCTGCTCGCTCTGGAGAATGGTAACGATGGTCTTGAAACGCATGGGATACCCCTCCCTGCCCGGACACGCTTCCGGCTGACAGAATAAACGCCGGGCCGCCGTTTCGGTTCCGGTCGTGGCCGGGCGGGGTGCGTTGTCAGCCGGCCTCGGCGAAGCCCGCCACCATCGCCTCGACGGCGGCGCGTCCGGCATCGAGTGCCTCCTGGGTCCTGGCCCGCACCACCAGTTCGGTCCAGAACTTGCCGTCGCCGTATTTGGGATAGGAGCCGATGATGGTGTCGGGATGCGCCTTCTGGATTTCGGCCAGCGGCCCGCCGATCAGGCCTTCGCCGAACAGGCAGGGGACCATCGCCGACAGCATCCTGGTGCCCGTCTTCAGCGTCGGCACGACGTTGTCGAGCATGGCCTGGAAGATCGACGGCACGCCGGCCATCACATGCACATTGCCGATGCGGAAGCCTGGCGCCACCGAAATGGGGTTGTCGATGTGCTCGGCGCCGCGCGGCATGCGCGCCATGCGCTTGCGTGCCTCGGTGAATTCGAGGTCGCGCCTGGCGTAGCTCTCCTCCAGCATGGCGTAGGCCTTCGCGTCGTATTCACACGGCACGCCAAAAGCCTTTGCGATCGAATCGGCGGTGATGTCGTCATGCGTGGGGCCGATGCCGCCGGTGGTGAAGACGTAGGTGTAGCGGGCGCGCAGCGCATTCACGGCGGCGACGATCTCGTCCTCCTCATCGGGGACGATGCGCACTTCCTTCAGGTCGATGCCGATCGCCGTCATGATGTCGGCGAGATGGCCGATGTTCTTGTCCTTGGTGCGCCCGGACAGGATTTCGTCGCCGATGACGAGCATGGCGGCGCTGACGATCTCGGTCATGAAGGCACTCCGGCTGGACAATGGCAGAGCCATACTCCCGCACCGCAAAGCGGGCAATGGTTCCGGTATTGTGAACGAACTGTGCTCCAATATGCCACTTTCGATGAACGGCCTGATCGCTAGATAGGCGGTGACGGCGCGTTGCGCCGACTGGTTTGCACATCGAGACGATCAAGGAGATGAAAATGGCGAAGGTGCTGGTACTTTATTATTCGAGCTTCGGGCACATGGAGCAGATGGCCAAGGCCGCGGCCGAGGGTGCCCGTGAAGCCGGCGCCGAGGTGACGATCAAGCGTGTCCCGGAACTGGTGCCGGAGGCGGTGGCCAAGGCTTCCCACTACAAGCTCGACCAGCAGGCCGAGATCGCGACGCCGGCCGAACTTGAAAACTACGATGCCATCATCATCGGTTCCGCCACCCGCTACGGCGCGGTCGCCTCGCAGATGAAGAATTTCCTCGACCAGACGGGCCCGCTGTGGGCGCGCGGCGCGCTGCTCAACAAGGTCGGCTCGGTCATGGTCTCGACGGCCACCCAGCACGGCGGCGCGGAACTGGCGCTGCTTTCCACGCAGGCCGCGTTGCAGCACCACGGCATGATCATCGTGCCGCTGTCCTATGCCTATCAGGGCCAGTTCGGCAACGACGTGGTGCGCGGCGGCGCGCCCTATGGCATGACCACGACCGCAGACGGCGACGGTTCGCGCCAGCCTTCGGCGCAGGAACTGGAAGGCGCGCACTTCCAGGGCAAGCGCGTGGCCGAAATCGCCGCGAAACTGCACGGCTGATTTTCTGTGGGATAGTAGCGAAAGGGCGGCCCGCGGCCGCCCTTTCTTTTCAGGCGCTCGCCAGCGCGGCGCGGATTTTCTCGGCGTTGGCGGCCAGCACTTCCGGCTTTTCCATGGCGCCCGTATGCGGCTTCAGCGGCACGCCCTCGAAGCGCGGCAGGACGTGGACATGCAGGTGGTAGACGCTCTGGCCGGCGGCCGGCTCGTTGAACTGCTGGATGGTGACGCCGTCGGCCGAAAACGCCTTCTTGACCGCCACCGCGATCTTCTGGACCACCGCAAACAACGCGCCGAAAGTCGCCGGGTCGGCGTCGAGCAGGTTGCGCGACGGCGCTTTCGGCACCACGAGCGTGTGGCCTTCGCCCTGCGGCATCACATCCATGAACGCCACTACGGCATTGTCTTCATAGACTTTCTGGGACGGGATTTCGCCGCGCAGGATCTTGGCGAAAATGTTGTCGGTGTCGTAGCTCATCATTGTCCTTTCCAGGCGATCCGGCGCATCATCGCCCTGCCGGCAGCGGCGAATCAAGAGGCGCCTTCATGTTTTGGAACTATCTCTACCTGGTGATCGCCGTGCTGTTCGAGGTGATCGCGACCACCGCGCTGAAAGAGACGCAGGGCTTCACCCGGCTGATACCGTCGCTGGTGGTCGTCGTCGGCTACGCGCTTGCCTTCTATTTCCTGTCGCTGCCCCTGCGCGCGCTGCCCATCGGCATCGTCTACGCCCTGTGGAGCGCCGCCGGCATCGTCCTCATCACCGCCATTGGCTGGATCTGGTTCCGCCAGGCGCTCGACCTGCCGGCGGTCGTCGGCATGGGCTTCATCCTTGCCGGCGTCGTCATCATCAATCTGTTTTCGAGGACGCTGGCTCATTGAGCGCCGGGTCGCCCTTGCGGAAAGGCGTGTGGTCCTCGAGATATTCGCCCATCCGCTCTACCTCGCGGCGCTCGCGCACGAGGTAGTCGGCGATGGCCCGGCGCAGGCCGGGATGCGCGATATAGTGCGCCGAATGGGTAGTGACCGGGCGATAGCCGCGCGCCAGCTTGTGCTCGCCCTGCGCGCCAGCCTCGACGACCTTCAGCCCGCGCTCGATGGCGAAGTCGATGGCCTGGTGGTAGCAGACCTCGAAATGCAGGAAGGGGTGGTCCTCGATGCAGCCCCAGTTGCGGCCGAACAGCGTGTGCGAGCCGATGAAGTTGATCGCGCCGGCGATGTAGCGGCCGTTGCGCTTCGCCATCACCAGGAGGATATCGTCGGCCATGCGCTCGCCGACCAGCGAGAAGAATTCGCGGTTGAGGTAGGGCCGGCCCCATTTGCGGCCGCCCGTGTCCATGTAGAAGGCGAAAAAGTCGTCCCACACGCTCTCGGTAATCGCCTTGCCGGTCAGCTGGTCGATGGTAATGCCGTCGGCGAGCGCCTCGCGGCGCTCCTTCTTCAACGCCTTGCGCTTGCGCGAGGCGAGGGTGGCGAGGAAGTCGTCGTAGCTTGAAAAGCCCTCATTGAAGAAATGAAACTGCTGGTCGGTGCGGTGCAGGAAGCCGGCCGCCTCCAGGCCCGGCACGTCGTCTTCCGGCAGGAAGGTGATGTGCGCGGACGAGACGCCGAGCTTGTCCGTGACCAGCTTCAGCCCGGCGGCGAGCCCCGCCTTCACCGCGCCCGCGTCTTCGCCCTTCGCCACCAGCAGCCGCGGGCCGGCGGCGGGCGTGAAGGGAATCGAGCATTGCAGCTTGGGATAGTAGCTGCCGCCGGCGCGCTCGAAGGCGTCGGCCCAGCCATGGTCGAACACATATTCGCCCTGGCTGTGCGATTTGACATAGCAGGGTGCCGCCCCCAGCAGGCGGCCGTCCGGTGCTTCCAGCCGCAGGTGCTGGCCCTGCCACCCGGTCGCCCGCACGGCGCAGCCGGAGTCTTCCAGGGAGGTCAGAAAGGCGAAAGAAAGGAACGGGTTATAGTCGGTTTCTGAAGCCGCAGGCGTGGTTCCGCCGAGGCTTTCCCACTCCTGTTCGGTGAAGGCGCCGATGCCGGTGGCGATGCGCACCGCGTACTGTGCCTGTGTTCCGCTCCCGCCTGCGCCACCCTGATCCATGGGGCTTACTTAAGGTACGAGGGGGCCGGTGCAAGGCCACCGTCGGTGTCAGGCAAGGCGCGTGGCAGCATCGGGTTCGAAGCCTTCGAACGTCATCTGGTCGGCATAGCGGAACGTCAGGTCCACCGCCGGCTGGTCGAGGACCGTCCAGGTGATGACCGGCATCTTCAGCTTTTCGCGCACGAAGCTGACGAAAGGATTGGGCAGGTCGCCGGCGGCATAGGATGTGAAGGCGATGTCGTGGGCGAGCATGGAGAAATGCGCCTCGATCAGCGCGTTGTCGCGGCCATAGGCGGTGAGGCCGCCGGGAATGCCGGGAGCATATTTTGCGAAATCGCGGATCAGCCAGTGATCGAACGACATGATCGCCGCCTTGCCCTGGTAGCGCGTCAGCTGCTTGCCGACGCGCTCGACCAGTCCGGCATCCCGGCCGGGCGTGCCCTTGACCTCGACGACGACCGGCACCCGCCCGCCAATGCGCGCCAGCACTTCCTCCAGCGTCGGTACGTGGTCTTCGGTGCCGCCGATGCGCATCGCGCCGAGTTCGTCTGCCGTGCGCTGCCACACGAAACCGTCCTCGCCGGTCAGCCGCTTGAGGTCGTCGTCATGGATGACGACCGGCACGCCGTCGGACGACAGATGCGCATCGCACTCGATGGCATAGTCGCGCTCGATGGCAGCATCGAACGCCGACAGCGTGTTTTCCCACCGCGTCCTGTTCTTGTCGTGGAAGCCGCGGTGGGCGATAGGCCGGGCGATCAGCCAGGAAAGGTCGGTCATAGAGGGCTCGCTTACTCGACTTCGAAGATCGACTCGACCTCGACCGCCGCGTTGAGCGGCAGCGACGCCATGCCGACCGCGACGCGCGCATGCTTGCCGCGCTCGCCCAACACCTCAGCGAACAGGTCGGAAGCGCCATTGCCGACCAGGTGCTGCTCGGTGAAGTCGGGCGAGGAGGCCACATAAATGTTGATCTTGACCAGCCGGCGGATCTTTTCGAGGTCGCCGAGCGCGGCCTTGGCCTGGGCCAGCACGTTGATCGCGCAGTATTTCGCGGCTTCCTTGCCGGTCGCGGTGTCGAGGTCGCGGCCGAGCAGCCCGGTGAAGGCGAGCTTGCCGTCCTTTATCGGCAACTGGCCGGACGGAAACAGGAGGTTGCCGCTGCGCACGTAAGGCACGTAGTTGGCGGCAGGCGCGGCTGCCACCGGAAGCGTGATGCCGAGGTTGCTCAACCGGTTTTCGATTGTTTCGCTCATTTTATTTCCCTATTGCTGAATGGTGACGAAAGGTTGGGGCGAAAGTGCTATTTTTGCCTCGCTTCCGCCACGACTTTTTTCTAGCTGGACCATCTTTCCCCGGCGGCTGCCCCCAGCCGTTCCTGATCGGAGCCTGCCCATGCGCGTCAAGCGCCTAGCATTTTGTGCCGTCCTGGTGTCAAGCACTGCCCTGGCGGCTCCGGCCTTCGCGGTTCCGATCCTCCAGGCGCACCGCGCCGTCTACGACCTGTCGCTGGACAAGGCGTCGGACCGCTCTGGCATCACCGGCATCACCGGCCGCATGGTCTACGAGTTCAACGGCTCGCCCTGCGACGGATACACGGTGAATTTCCGCTTCGTCACCCAGATCGCCACCGGCGACAGCAGCCGCGTCAGCGACCAGCAGACGACGACCTACGAGGACGCCAAGGGCAAGACCTTCTCCTTCGTCACCAAGTCCTTCATCGACCAGGCGCTGGACAAGGAGGTGAAGGGCACCGCGACGCGCACGGATAAGGGCGTCGAGGTCGATCTCGACAAGCCGGATAAAAAAGTCGTCCAGCTTGCCCCGACCCAGTTTCCGACGCAGCACCTCGAGGAACTGATCGGCAGGGCCGAAAAGGGCGAGCATTTCTACGAGACGAACCTGTTCGACGGCTCCGAGGACGCCGACAGGGTGATGACCACCTCGATCGTCGTCGGCAACAAGGCCGAGGTCGACAAGGACGATCCGGAACTGCCGGCGCTCGCCAAGCTCGGCAAGGACAAGTACTGGCCGGTCGACATCGCCTATTTCGACCTTTCCCAGAAGGAGAGCGGCGAAGAGGTGCCGCAGTACCGCATCAGCTTCAAGCTGCATGAAAACGGGCTGACACGCGACCTGACGATGGACTACGGCGAATTCTCCATGACCGGCAAGCTGGTCAACCTGGCGCTGTTCGACAACGCGCCCAAGAAGGCCTGCAACAACAAATAGCGGCGCCATGGCCGTCTATGTCGATGCCGCGATCTGGAAATGGGCTGGCAAGCTGTGGTGCCACATGCTGGCCGACGAGGTCGAGGAACTGCACGGTTTCGCCCACAAGCTGGCGATCAAGCGCTCGTCCTACCAAGGGCCGCCGAAGACGTCGGCGCCGCATTACGACATCACCGGGCTGGAGCGGGACCGGGCGGTGAGGCTGGGCGCGGTCGAATGCAGCCGCGAGGAGATCGTCGCGGTGTTTCGCCGGGTGCGGGTGAAAAACGGCAAGGTGCCGCAAGGGTAGGGCGATATAAAGCTGTCCTGGGTTCCCTGCGGTGCTAAAGCCATGATCGGTATATTTTAAGCGGGAGATTGAACGATGTCGGGTGAGAAGGTTGCGGTCATTACCGCCGGTGGTTCGGGCATGGGAGCGGGTGCGGCGCGAAGGCTTGCGGCCGACGGCTTCAAGGTCGCCATCCTGTCGTCGTCCGGCAAGGGGGAGGCGCTTGCCGCGGAATTGGGCGGGATCGGCGTCACCGGCTCCAACCAGTCGAACGACGACCTGAAGCGGCTGGTCGACCGCGCGGTCGAGACATGGGGCCGCATCGACGTGCTGGTCAACAGCGCCGGCCATGGGCCGCGCGCGCAGATCCTCGAGATCAGCGACGAGGACTGGCACAAGGGCATGGACACCTATTTCATGAACGTGGTGCGCCCGACGCGGCTGGTGACCCCGCTCATGCAGAAGCAGAAATCCGGCTCGATCATCAACATCTCCACCGCCTGGGCGCTGGAGCCGTCGCCAATGTTCCCGACCTCGGCCGTGTTCCGGGCCGGGCTCGCCTCCTTCACCAAGCTGTTCGCCGACACCTATGCGGCCGACAATATCCGCATGAACAACGTCCTGCCGGGCTGGATCGACAGCCTTCCCGGGACCGAGGAGCGGCGCGAATCGGTGCCGATGCAGCGCTACGGCACGACGGCCGAGATTGCCGCGACCATCGCCTTCCTGGCGTCGGACGGGGCGGGCTACATCACCGGCCAGAACATCCGCGTCGACGGCGGCCTGATGCGCTCGGTCTGACGGCGGCTTGCGTTTTGTGCGGCGAGCCTTTATAGGCGCGCTCATTCCACACACGGACATTGGTGTCTGCCCGGGAGAAATCCGGCTGAAACCTCCGGTGGCGAACGGAAAATCCCTTCCTTTCGCCTCTTGTCCGTGGAGGCCAACCGGAAAGGAACTTTTTAGATGGCTCTGCCTGAGTACAGCATGCGCCAGCTTCTGGAAGCTGGTGTTCACTTCGGCCACCAGACCCACCGCTGGAACCCGAAGATGGCGCCCTACATCTATGGCGCGCGCAACAACATCCACATCATCGACCTGTCGCAGACGGTTCCGCTGCTCAACCAGGCGCTGCAGCAGGTGTCCGACGTGGTCGCCCGCGGCGGTCGCGTGCTGTTCGTCGGCACCAAGCGCCAGGCGTCGGATATCGTCGCCGATGCGGCGCAGCGTTCGGCGCAGTACTATGTCAATTCCCGCTGGCTCGGCGGCATGCTGACCAACTGGAAGACGATCTCCAACTCCATCCAGCGCCTGCGCAAGCTCGACGAGCTGCTCTCCGGCGGCGAGGCCCAGGGCTTCACCAAGAAGGAGCGCCTCAACCTCGACCGCGAGCGCGAGAAGCTGGACAAGGCGCTGGGCGGCATCAAGGACATGGGCTCGACCCCGGACCTGATGTTCGTGATCGACACCAACAAGGAAGCGATCGCGATCCTCGAGGCCAAGCGCCTCGGCATCCCGGTGGTCGCCGTCATCGATTCGAACTGCGATCCGGACAAGGTCGATTTCCCGATCCCCGGCAACGACGACGCGGCGCGCGCCATCCAGCTCTACTGCGACCTGGTCGCCAAGGCCGCCATTGACGGCATCGCCCGCCAGCAGGGCGCGCTCGGCGTCGACGTCGGCGCTGCGGTCGAGGCTCCGGTGGAACCGGCGCTCGACGAGACCCCGGCGGACGAAGCTCCGCAGGCGTAATTGCCAGGGCCGGCCCGGCCTTCGCATTTCCTACACCGTGACGCGCTAAGCGTCCGGCATGGCGCATCACCGAGACTTCGGTGGTGCGCATGCCCGTTTTGAACAAAGAGGCAAAAGATGAGCATTACAGCAGCACAGGTCAAAGAGCTTCGCGACCTGACCGGCGCAGGCATGATGGACTGCAAGGCAGCGCTCGCCGAAACCAACGGCAACATGGAAGAAGCGGTCGACTGGCTGCGCAAGAAGGGCATTTCCAAGGCCGACAAGAAGGCCGGCCGCACCGCTGCCGAAGGCCTGATCGGCGTCGATGCCGGCGTGCGCGAGGCCGCGATCGTCGAGGTCAACTCCGAGACGGACTTCGTCGCCCGCAACGCCGCCTTCCAGGAAATCGTCGGCAACGTCGCCAAGGTGGCGCTGGCCTACGGTGCCACCGAGGCGGTTGCCGCTGCCCAGTATCCGGGTTCGGACAAGTCGGTCACCGAGACGATCAAGGACGCCGTCGGCACCATCGGCGAAAACCTCGGCTTCCGCCGCTCGGCCAAGCTCAGCGTCGCCAACGGCGCGGTCGCGACCTATGTCCACAACGCCGTTGCCGACAACCTCGGCAAGCTCGGCGTGCTGGTCGCCATCGAGACGACCGGCGATGCGCACAAGGCCGGCGCCTTTGCCCGCCAGGTCGCCATGCACATCGCCGCGATCAACCCGCTGGCGCTGACGACCGACGAACTGGACCCGGCCGCCGTCGAGCGCGAGAAGGCGATCTTCTCCGACCAGGCGCGCGCCTCCGGCAAGCCGGAAGCCATCATCGAGAAGATGGTCGAGGGCCGCCTGCGCAAGTTCTACGAGGAAGTGGTGCTGCTGAAGCAGTCCTTCGTGCTCAACCCCGACGTCACCGTCGAGCAGGCGCTGAAGGAAGCGGAGAAGGAAATCGGCGCTCCGGCGAAGATTGCCGCCTATCTGCGATTCGCGCTTGGCGAGGGCATCGAGAAGGAAGAGACCGACTTTGCGGCGGAAGTCGCGGCTACCGTTAAAAAGTAACGGCGCTTCAAGCGCTTCGGCGCTGTTGGTCAACATGAACGGGGAGGGCGCCGCGTGACATCGCGGCGCCCTTCGTGTATCGCAACCAGCGAACGATCAGGACGGGCAGGCGTGGGGCGCTCCCGGCCGTCGGCGGCCTGTAACAGCGATGAGAAACCGATGACGTCAAAGCCTCTTTACCGCCGTGTGTTGCTCAAGGCGTCCGGCGAAGCGCTGATGGGCGAGCAGCATTTCGGCATCGACGTTTCCGTGGTCGATCGCATCGCCGCCGACATCGCCGAAGCGCGCTCGCTCGGCGTGGAAGTCGGCGTGGTCATCGGCGGCGGCAACATCTTCCGCGGCGTGGCGGTGGCCTCAAAGGGCGGCGACCGCGTCACCGGCGACCACATGGGCATGCTGGCGACCGTCATCAACTCGCTGGCGCTGCGCACGTCGCTCAACAAGATCGGCGTCGATGCGGTGGTGCTCTCCGCCATCGCCATGCCCGAATTGTGCGAAAGCTTCTCGCAGCGGCAGGCGACCGCCTACATGGACGAGGGCAAAGTGGTGATTTTCGCCGGCGGCACCGGCAATCCTTTCTTTACGACCGATTCGGCGGCGGCATTGCGCGCGGCCGAAATCGGCGCGGACGCCCTTTTCAAGGGCACGCAGGTCGACGGCGTCTATTCGGCCGACCCGAAGAAGGACCCGAGCGCGACCCGCTTCGAGCGCATCACCCATGCCGAGGTCATCAACAAGGGCCTTTCCATCATGGATACGGCCGCGATTGCGCTTGCGCGCGAAAACAACATTCCGATAATCGTCTACTCGATCCACGAGAAGGGCGGCTTCGGTGAAATCCTGAAGGGCGGCGGTCGCTGCACGGTCGTCGCGGACGACTGACGGGACCCGATCAACGATAAAAGCCCGGCAGAGCGGGCCGAGGAGACGAGATGAGCAATTACGACGATCTGAAACGGCGCATGGATGGCGCGATCGCCGCATTCAAGCACGACCTGGCTTCCCTGCGCACCGGGCGCGCATCGAGCAACCTGCTCGACGCTATCCAGGTGCAGGCCTACGGCACGGCGATGCCCATCAACCAGGTGGCCAACGTGTCGGTGCCGGAACCACGCATGATCTCGGTGTCGGTGTGGGACAAGGGCATGGTCAGTGCCGTGGACCGCGCGATCCGTGAATCCAACCTCGGCTTCAATCCCATCGTGGACGGCACGACGCTGCGGATACCGCTGCCGGAACTCAACGAGCAGCGCCGCAAGGAACTGGTCAAGATTTCCCACAGCTATGCCGAGAATGCCCGTGTCGCCGTCCGCCATGTGCGCCGCGACGGCATGGACGCCCTCAAGAAGGCGGAAAAGGACGGCGATATCAGCGAGGACGATCAGCGCAAGCAGTCCGACCAGGTGCAGAAACTGACGGACGAGACGATCGCCACCATCGACAGCCTGCTCGCCGAAAAAGAAACGGAAATCATGCAGGTCTAGGCGCGAGCCTCGGTTTCAGGCTGGCCCGGAAGCGAAGAGATGGCAACGCCCGCGCATGTCGCGATCATCATGGACGGAAATGGACGCTGGGCCAAGGCGCGGGGCCTGCCGCGTCTGGCCGGCCACCGCGCCGGCGTCGAGGCGTTGCGCAATGCGGTTCGCGCCGCGCCCGAACTCGGCATTTCCTACCTGACCGTCTATGCGTTCTCGTCCGAGAACTGGTCGCGGCCCAAGTCCGAGGTCAGCGACCTCATGGGCCTGCTCAAGATTTTCATCCGCCGCGACCTGGCCGACCTGCACCGCAGCGGCGTGCGCGTGCGCATCATCGGCGACCGCGAGGGCCTGGAGCCGGATATCCGCGCCCTGCTGGAGGAAGCGGAAACGCTGACGGTCGCCAACCGGGCGCTGACGCTGGTCATCGCCTTCAACTATGGCGGCCGCGACGAGATCGCGCGCGCCGCGCGCCGGCTGGCCATGGCCGTGCAGCGCGGCGAGCTCGATGCCGAGGCGATCACCTCCGACCGTTTTGCCGCGGCGCTCGACACCGCCGGGATTCCCGACCCGGAACTGGTGATCCGCACCAGCGGCGAACTGCGTCTGTCGAATTTCCTCCTGTGGCAGGCGGCCTATAGCGAACTGGTGTTCCTGCCGTGCTTCTGGCCCGATTTCAGCCGCGAGCATTTTGTCGAGGCGTTGCGTGTTTTTGCCGGGCGCGAGCGGCGCTTCGGCGGCATCGAGCCACAGGAAGCGGTGTCATGAGCAACCTGCAACTGCGCATCGTCTCCGCCATCGTGCTGGCGGCGGTCGTGCTTTCCCTGGCCTTTGTCGGCGACTGGCCGTTCAGGGTGCTCAGCGCGCTGATCGCCGGCGCGGTCTTTTATGAATGGTCGCGCATGGCGCGGCCGGCGCCGGCCTCCGGCCTCGACCTGTTTCCCGAGGCGCTGCTGGCTGCGTTCCTGGTCGCCCTTGTTGCCGGGCTGTCGGCGACGATTCTTTTGCCGTTGCTGCTCGCCATGGTCATTGCCACCGGTGTAATCGGCATCGCGCGCGGGGCAGGGCAGTGGGATTCGACGGGCCTTGCCTATGCGGGGCTGTCGGGGCTGACGCTGGCGCTGCTGCGCGACAGCGACCATTCCGGCCTTGTCGCCATCCTGTTCTTGTTCGCGGTGGTGTGGGCGACCGACATTCTCGCCTATTTCGTCGGCCGCGCCGTGGGCGGGCCGAAGTTGGCCCCGTCGATCTCGCCCGGCAAGACGCAAAGCGGGGCGCTGGGCGGCACGATCGGCGGCGTGGCGGCCGGGCTCCTCGTGGCGATCGCCTTCGGGGCGACGAACCTCGGCACGCTGGCCGTGGCGGCGCTCATCCTGTCCGTCGTTTCGCAGGCGGGCGACCTGTTCGAATCCTGGGTCAAGCGTCGGCACGGCCGCAAGGATTCGGGTGCGCTCATCCCCGGCCATGGCGGCGTCATGGATCGGGTCGACGGGCTTGTCGCGGCGGCACTGGCCATGTACGTGATCGGCGGCATCCTTGCCTCGGCCGATCATCCGGCGCAGGGACTGTTTCCGGTTTGACGGGAAGATTGGCCGGAAACCCGGCCGCAAAGGCCATCGATTTGCCCGCTTTGGCTCCGAAGCCACGGGGAAAGCGGTACCGCAAGGGCGTCAGGGGCTAGGAATTGAACGAGATTTTGCACGCTCTGGTCAGCCCGCAAGGCATTGTCGTGGGAACGCTGGTGCCTTTCCTGTTCGTGCTGATGGTGGTCGTGTTCGTGCACGAAATGGGCCACTACCTCGTCGGGCGGCTGTGCGGCATCGGCGTGCAGGCGTTTTCGGTCGGCTTCGGCCCGGAGCTTGTCGGCTTCAACGACAGGCATGGCACCCGCTGGAAGCTGTGCGCCATCCCGCTCGGCGGCTACGTCAAGTTCGTCGGCGACATGAGCGTGACCTCGAGCCAGGTGGATGCGCAGGCGATCGAGGCGCTGAGCGAGGCGGAGCGCAAGATCTCGTTCCATACGCAGCCGGTGTGGAAGCGCGCCGCCACGGTGTTTGCCGGCCCGCTGTTCAATTTCCTTCTGACCATCGTCGTCTTTGCCGTGCTGTTCGTAGCCTATGGCCGCTACGTGTCGGAACCGGTGGTGGCTGAAGTGACCGCCGGCAGCCCCGCCGAGGAGGCAGGCATCCGCCCCGGAGACCGCTTCGTCAGCGTGGATGGCTCGAAGGTGGAGAGCTTTTCGGATGTCCAGCGCCTGGTTTCGGGCCGCGCGGGCGACGCCATCACCTTCGTCCTGCTGCGCGACGGCAAGGACGTCACCGTGACGGCTACGCCGCGGCTGATGGAGCAGGAGGACGCCCTCGGCAACAAGATCAAGGTCGCGATCATCGGCGTCGTCAACAACCAGGAAGCGGGCCAGCCGAGGCTCGTCACCTACGGCCCCGGCGGCGCGCTGGTGGCGGCGGTGGAGGAAACCGGGCACATCATCGAGCGCACCGGCCAGTTCCTGACGCGGTTCGCGGTCGGGCGCGAGGACAAGTGCCAACTTGGCGGTCCGGTCAAGATCGCCGGCATGGCCGGGCAGGCCGCAAAGCTCGGTTTCGAATGGCTGGTGCAACTGGTGGCGCTGCTCTCGGTCGGCATCGGCATCCTCAACCTGTTGCCGATTCCACCGCTCGACGGCGGCCACCTGGTTTTCTACGCGGCCGAGGCCGTCATGCGGCGCCCGCTATCCGAGCGGGTGATGGAAGCGCTCTATCGCACGGGGATGTTCCTCGTTCTCGCCTTCATGGTGTTCGTGTTCTGGAACGATCTGTTTGGGTGCTGAAATCATGAACAAATTCGGCTCAGGCACCGTCTCGTTGAGAGCGCGTTTACCATGACGGGGCAATTGCGTGACGCGAATGCCACGCGATCGGGCGAAGTAAATACAAATTAACCAGAAGCCTTGCGTGTAGGGAAAATCCGGTTAATACGGTACGAGAAAATCATCCGATGGTCCGGCTTTCTCGCCGTGGGGACTTCGAGAAAAAAGGTTTTGTAGCCCGATGAAGGCAACATCCAAGTTCAAGAGCGCCGCGTCCGCGGTGGCTTTGTCTGCCGTGCTGGTGGTACCTGCCGCTTTCGCCGTTCAGTTCGTGGCGACCTCCGCTGCCGAGGCCGCGGTCGTGCGTAACATCGTGGTCAGCGGCAACCAGCGCATTGACGCCGACACCATCCGCAACTACATCGCCATCAAGCCGGGCAAGCCTTTTTCCAGCGCCGATATCGATGCGGCGGTGAAGGCCCTGTTCGGAACGGGCCTGTTCTCGGACGTGCAGATCAACCAGTCCGGCTCCTCGCTGGTGGTCAAGGTCTCGGAATACCAGGTCGTCAACCAGGTCCTTTTCCAGGGCAACAAGAAGGTCAAGGACGCGCAACTCGCGGGCGCGGTGCAGCTGAAGCCGCGCGGCGTCTACTCGCAAGCGGCGGCGGATGCCGACGTCGAGGCGATCAAGGCGGCCTACCGGCATGTCGGCCGCGACGATGCGACCGTCACCACCCAGGTCATGGATCTGGGCGACAACCGGGTGAACGTCGTCTTCAACATCAACGAGGGCGGCCGTACCAAGATCGCTGCGATCAACTTCGTCGGCAACCACGCCTATTCCAGCGGCCGCCTGGCCGACATCATAAAGACCAAGCGCTCGAACGTGCTGTCGTTCGTTATGCGCGACGATATTTACGACGAGCAGAAGCTGCAGGCCGACCAGGAACTGCTGCGCCGCTTCTACTTCAATCACGGCTATGCCGATTTCCAGATCGTTTCGGCCGGGGCCGAGCTCGATCCGGCGACCAACCAGTACACCATCACCATCACGGTGGATGAGGGCGCTCGCTACACCTTCGGCGATATCAGCGTCGACAGCACCATTCCCGAGGTCGACAGCAAGTCGCTGCAGTCGGTGGTCGAAACGCATCAGGGCGATGTTTACAACGCCAAGGATGTCGAGGATTCGATCATCAACCTCACCGAAAAGGTGGCGGATTCGGGCTATGCCTTCGCGCAGGTGACGCCGCGCGGCGACCGCAATTTCGAAAACCACACCATCTCGGTCGTCTACACCGTCGACCAGGGCGCCAAGGCCTATATCGAGCGCATCGAAATCCGCGGCAATTCGCGGACGCGCGACTATGTCATCCGGCGCGAGTTCGACCTGAGCGAGGGCGACGCCTTCAACCAGGTCATGGTCAAGCGCGCGAAGAAGCGGCTGGAAGACCTGGACTTCTTCCAGTCGGTTGATATTTCGACGGCGCCGGGCTCCGAGCCCGACCAGGTCGTCCTGATCGTGGACGTGGTCGAGAAGTCGACCGGCGAATTCTCGATCGGCGCTGGCTACTCGACGGGCGGCGATACGCCCGGAGCGTCGGTGCAGGGCTCGATCACGGAGCGCAACTTCCTTGGACGCGGCCAGTTCATCCGCCTCTCCGCCGGCGGCGGCAAGCGCTCGCGCGACTACGGCCTGTCGTTCACCGAGCCCTATTTCCTGGGTCGCCGCATCGCGGCCGGCTTCGATATCTTCAAGTCGACGCGCCAGTACAGCAAGTACGATTCGGAGACGACGGGCGCGACCGTGCGGTTCGGCTTGCCGATCACCGACAGCCTCTCCACGCAGCTTGCCTATAATATTTCGCGGGAGAAGTATAAGTTCGACAAGGGATGCGTTCCTCCGTCCGATGGCGGGACTTGCGATGTCTCGCAGGCTATTATCGATGGTGTGGAAGAGAGCCCGTGGATCAAGTCGTCGATCAGCGCCGGCCTGACCTACAACACCATCGACGACATGAAGAACCCGCGAAGCGGTATCTATGCGAACTTCAATACGGAGTTCGCCGGTCTTGGCGGTGACGCCAAGTTCGTGAAGGTTACCGGCCGCGCGTCCTATTACCAGATGCTTTCGGAGCAGCTTGACCTTGTCGGCCTGATTTCCGGCGGAGGCGGCTACGTCTCGAGTTACGGATCGGGTGATTTGCGCGTGTTCGACCAGTTCCAGAGCAACGACCGCATGATCCGTGGCTTCGAGTACAATGGCATCGGTCCATACGCGCTTACGCCGAAGGGTAAGTTCGACCATTTGGGCGGCACCACCTACTTCAATGCCTCGGCCGAGGCGCAGTTCCCGCTGCCGCTGATCCCCGAAAGCATCGGTCTCCGCGGTGCAGTATTTGCCGATGCGGCGACGCTGTATGGCAGCGGTATTAACCGCCACGTCGGTGAAGCAGATGAGTTCCAAGTTCACTCGTCTGGCCTGGAATGGCGCGCTTCGGTCGGTGTCGGCCTGATGTGGGCCTCGCCGTTCGGACCGCTGCGTATCGACTACGCGGTGCCGGTCAAGAAGAGCAAGGGCGACAAGGTCCAGGAATTCAACTTCGGCATGTCGACCCGTTTCTGATGCCGCTCACGGTTCTTGCGGGTCCCGAGTGGCCCGCAAGACGTTTTTCTCACTTGCTGGATAGCGCCCAGGTATGACTGATCCGGTGTTTTTCGTGCCTTCACGCCGGTATACGGTGGGCGAGGTCGCGAATCTTACCGGGGCCGTTCTGGCGGATTCCGGTCATTCGCACATCGTGATCGAGACGCTGGCTCCGGCGAGCGAAGGTGGCGAGGGCGCGCTCGTCTTCGTCGAGGGCAAGCGCAATTTCGCGCTGATGCAGGCGCTGAAGGCGGCGGCCATCATCTGCCCGCCCGAGGCTGCGGGCATGGCCCCCGCCGACGTGGCGGTGCTGGTCCACTCGCGTCCCCAGCAGGCGTTCGCGCTGGTCGGCCGGCTGCTTTTCCCGGTCGCGGCCACGCCCGGGCCGATGACATCGGAAACTGGCGTTTCGCCGGGTGCCCATGTGGATCCGACCGCCCATATCGAGGAAGGCGCGATCATCGAGGCCGGTGCGGTCATCGGACCGCGCGTCGGCATCGGGCGAGGCACGGTCGTCGCGCCGAACGCGACCATCGGCCAGTCCTGCCAGATCGGCCGCGACGGCTATATCGGGCCTAACGCCAGCGTCCAGTATGCGCTCGTCGGCAACCGCGTTATCGTTCACGGCGGCGCCAAGATCGGGCAGGACGGCTTCGGCTTCGTTCCCGGCGCCAAGGGGCCGGAGCGCATGCCGCAGATCGGCCGGGTCGTCATCCAGGACGACGTCGAGATCGGCGCGAATTCCACGGTCGACCGGGGTGCCATGTCCGACACCGTCATCGGCGAGGGCACCAAGATCGATAACCTGGTGCAGATCGGCCATAATGTGCGCATCGGGCGCGGCTGCATCATTGCCGGGCATTGCGGCCTTTCCGGTTCCGTGACCCTGGGCGACTTCGTGATGCTGGGCGGGCGCGTCGGTGTCGCCGACCATGTGTCGATCGGCACGGGGGCCCAGGTGGCGGCGTCGTCCGGGCTGATGCACGACATTCCCTCCGGCGAGCGCTGGGCCGGCCTGCCGGCGCAGCCGACGCGGGAGTTCTTCCGCGAGCTTTCGCTGATCCGTTCCCTGGCCAAGAGCAAGAAGGGCGACAAGAATGGCTGACACGGTCCACTCCACGCTCGAGACGGTCGACATTCTCGGCCTGATGAAGCTTTTGCCGCATCGCTATCCGCTCCTGCTGGTCGATCGCATCGTCGAGATCGACGGCAACGATTCCGCCATCGGCATCAAGAACGTCACCGTCAACGAGCCCCATTTCACCGGCCATTTCCCCGAGCAGCCGGTGATGCCGGGCGTGCTCATCATCGAGGCGATGGCGCAGACGGCCGGCGCCATCTGCATTCGCGCCGCCGGTGGTGCAAAGCCCTCGCTGGTCTATTTCCTCACCATCGACAACGCCAAGTTCCGCAAGCCGGTGGTTCCCGGCGACCAGTTGCGGATCCACGTCCGCAGGGTCAAGACGCGCGGCAATATCCACCGCTTCGTCTGCGAAGGCATGGTGGACGGCGCCAAGGTTGCCGAGGCGGAAATTTCGGCGATGATGGTCGGCAGCGACTGAGTTCAGAGTACTGATCCTTATGACAATCGAGACATCCATCCATCCCTCGTCGGTGATCGAGCCCGGCGCGCAGCTCGGTGCCGGCGTGCGGATCGGGCCGTTCTGCCATGTCAGCGCCGACGCGATCCTCGGCGATCACGTCGAACTGGTCAGCCATGTCTCGATCATGGGCGCGACGACACTGGGCGCTTCCAGCAAAGTCTTCCCGATGGCGACGCTCGGCGCGCCGCCGCAGAACACCAAGCACAAGGGCGGCCGCACCACGCTTGTCATCGGCGCCAACTGCACCATCCGCGAAGGGGTGACCATGCACCTCGGCACCGACGGCAGCCGCGGTACGACGACGGTCGGAGACAACGGCAATTTCCTCGCCTATACCCACGTTGCCCACGATTGCGAGGTCGGCGACAACGCGATCTTCGCCAATGGCGCGACGCTGGCCGGCCATTGCGAGCTTGGCGACAATGTCTATGTCGGCGGGCTGACGGCGGTTCACCAGTTTGTCCGCATCGGCGACAACGCTTTCCTGGCCGGCTGCTCGGCGATTACCGGCGACGTCATTCCCTTCGGGTTCGCGGGCGGCAACCGGGCCAGCCTGCGCGGCCTCAACATCATCGGCCTGAAGCGGTCGGGCATGTCGCGCGCCGAGATTCATGCGCTGCGCCGCTGCTACAACCTGATCTTCGACCGTTCGCGCACCGTGGCGGAGAATCTCGAACTGGCGCGGGCGGAGTTTTCCGACCTGCCGCGCGCCATGAAGATCATCGATTTCATTTCCCATCGCGGCCATCGCCAATATACCGTCCCCCGACTGAAGGGGACGGCGATCGACGATGACGACGACGAAGACTGAGAGCCGGCTACCGGTCCGTTTCGGGGCCGATTCGCGGGTCGGCGTCGTTGCGGGCGGGGGCAGGTTGCCGGAAGCCGTCGCCGACGCGTTGGAAGCGCAGGGAGCCCGGCCGTATGTCGTTCTCGTCGCTGGCGAGGCAGACCCCGCCGGCCCGCTTGCCGCCCACGACCACAGCTCGATGGAACTCGAGCATTTCGCCTCGCTGGTTCCCCTCCTGAAGCGCAACGGCGTGACCCATGTCGTGCTCGCGGGCGAGATCAAGCGGCGGCCGCGTCTGTCGAAGATGCGCATGAATTTCAGCCTTCTGGCCACGCTTCCGCGCATCGCGCTCGAACTCACGCTGGGCGACGACGGCCTGCTGCGCGCCGTCCTGCGCTACATCGAGCGGCGCGGGATCAAGGTCGTGGGCGCGCATGAGGTGGTGCCGGAACTGGTAGCGGCCGAGGGCTGTCTCACCAAGGCCCAGCCGCAGAAGCCGGACTGGCGCGACATCGACACGGCGCGCGAGGCTGCCGAGGCCATCGGAGCGCTCGACATCGGGCAGGGGGCGGTCGCCATCGGCGGCCGCGTGATTGCGCTGGAAGGCATCGAGGGAACGGACGGCCTGCTTGCCCGCGTCAAGGATCTGCGCAGCCATGGCCGCCTCGCGGGCAGGATGCGCGGCGCACTGGTCAAATGCGCCAAGCCCGGCCAGGAAGCGCGGGCTGATTTGCCGTCCATCGGCCCGAACACGGTAGAGATGGCGCATGCGGCCGGTCTGGCGGGGATCGCCGTGGAGGCGGGCCATTCGCTCGTCCTCGATGGTCCCGCCATGATCGAGCGGGCCAACGCGCTCGGCCTTTTCGTGATCGGCCTGCCGGCGAAAGGAAGTACGCCGTGAGCGACCAGCGTCCTCTCCTCATCGCGGTGGTGGCCGGCGAGGAATCGGGCGATCTGCTCGGCGCCGACCTGGTGCGGGCGCTGCAACGGTCGACCGGTCGCGACATTCGCCTGGTCGGCGTCGGCGGCAGGCACTTGCAGGAACTCGGGCTGAAGTCGCTGTTCGACGCCGGAGAGATCGCGCTGATGGGCATCAGCGCCATCGTGCGCGACCTGCCGCGGCTGATCCGCCGGATCGGCCAGGCGGCGAGCGCGATCGCCGATGCCCGGCCGGATTGCCTGGTCACGGTCGACAGCCCGGATTTCTGCCTGCGGGTGGCGAAGAAGGTGCGCGCCGCCGCTCCCTCCATCCCCATCGTCCACTATGTATGCCCGAGCGTGTGGGCATGGCGGTCGGGCAGGGCGGCGGCCATGCGCCCCTATATCGACCGTATCCTGTGCGTACTGCCGTTCGAGGTGAACGCGCTTGCCCGCCTCGGCGGGCCGCCGGGCACCTATGTCGGCCATCGCCTGACCCACAATGCCGGGGTGCTGGCCGCCGCCAAAGCGCAGGCTTTGCCGCGCAATCTTTCCGGCGAGCGGGAAAAGACGCTGCTCATCCTTCCCGGCTCCCGGCGCAGCGAAGTGCGCAAGCTGATCGCCCCCTTCGGCGATACCGTTTCCCTGCTCCTGGAGCGCGGACACCGGCTGCGCCTGCTTTTGCCGACCGTGCCGCATGTCGCCGACCTGGTTCGCCAGGCCGTGGCCGGCTGGAAGCAGCAGCCGGAAATCACCGTGGACCAGGAACGGAAATGGCAGGCCTTCGGCGAGGCCGACGCGGCGCTGATCGCGTCGGGCACGGTATCGCTCGAACTGGCGCTTTCCGGCGTGCCGATGATTTCGTGCTACAAGCTGGACCCGCTCGGCCGCATGATCTTGCGCCGCACGATCACCACATGGTCGGGCGCGCTGCCCAATCTCATCCTGGACAGCCCGGTGGTGCCGGAGCGCTATGACGATTTCGTCGATCCCGGGCCGCTGGCGCGCGAACTCGAAGCGCTGTGGTCGCAGACCCATTTGCGGCAATGGCAGAAGCAGGGCTTCGCCGAGGTGGCTGCGCGCATGGCCACGGAAAGGCCGGCCGGTGAAATGGCGGCCGGTGCGGTGGTGGAAGTGATGGAAGGGAGTAAGGGAGTAAGGGAGTAAGGGAGTAAGGGAGTAAGGGAGTAAGGGAGTAAGGGAGTAAGGGAGTAAGGGAGTAAGGGAGTAAGGGAGTAAGGGAGTAAGGGAGTAAGGGAGTAAGGGAGTGGTTTCCGTTGCGGCAGGCTGCTGTCCGTGCTGTTACCTATTCCCCTATTCCCCTATTCCCCTATTCCCCTATTCCCCTAGATTCCCTTATCGCTTTGCGATCGGCACGTAGTCGCGCTCGGTGGCGCCGGTGTAGAGCTGGCGCGGACGGCCAATCCTCTGGTGCGGATCCTCGATCATTTCCTTCCACTGTGCGATCCAGCCGACGGTGCGGGCCACGGCGAACAGCACGGTGAACATGGCGGTGGGGAAGCCCAGCGCCTTCAAGGTGATGCCGGAATAGAAGTCGACGTTCGGGTACAGCTTCTTTTCGATGAAGTACTCGTCCGTCAGCGCGATCTTTTCCAGTTCGACGGCGATGTCGAGCAGCGGATCGTCCTTGATGCCGAGTTCGCCCAGCACTTCATGGGCGGTCTTCTGCATGATCTTGGCACGCGGATCGTAGTTCTTGTACACGCGGTGGCCGAAGCCCATCAGCCGGAACGGATCGTTCTTGTCCTTGGCGCGGGCGATGTATTCCGGGATGTGGTCGACATGGCCGATCTCGCCCAGCATGTTCAGGGCCGCTTCGTTGGCGCCGCCATGGGCAGGCCCCCACAGGCAGGCGATGCCGGCGGCGATACAGGCGAACGGGTTGGCGCCCGACGAGCCGGCAAGCCGCACCGTCGAGGTCGAGGCGTTCTGCTCATGGTCGGCGTGCAGGATGAAGATGCGCTCCATGGCGCGCGCCAGCACCGGGTTGACCTTGTATTCCTCGCACGGCACCGCAAAGCACATGCGCAGGAAGTTGGCGGCGAAGTTGAGGTCGTTCTTGGGATAGATGAACGGCTGGCCCACATGGTATTTGTAGGTCATCGCGGCGATGGTCGGCATCTTGGCGATGAGGCGCATGGAAGCGACCATGCGCTGGTAGGGGTCCGAGATGTCGGTCGAGTCGTGGTAGAAGGCCGACAGCGCGCCGACCACGCCGCACATCACCGCCATCGGGTGCGCGTCGCGGCGGAAGCCGGTGAAGAACTTCGACATCTGCTCGTGCACCATGGTGTGGCGCGTGATGCGGTAGTCGAAGTCGTCCTTCTGCGCCTTGGTCGGCAGTTCGCCGTACAGCAGCAGGTAGCAGACCTCGAGGAAATCGCCCTGCTCGGCGAGCTGGTCGATCGGATAGCCGCGATGCAGCAGGATGCCCTGGTCGCCGTCGATGAAGGTGATGGCCGAATCGCAGCTTGCCGTCGAGGTGAAGCCGGGGTCGTAGGTGAAGGCGCCGGTCGTGGAATAGAGCGCGCCGATGTCGATGACATCCGGCCCCAGCGTCCCGCTTCGCACCTTGAGATCGTGAGTTTTGCCTTCAAATTCCAGTTTTGCGGTTTTGTCCGTCATTGCAAACTCCTTCATTTCTCAAATGCGGGCGTATCGTTCTCAGGCTTCTTATGGCGTCGGCGGGCAACCGGGATTGCCAGCAAGGGTTTGTGCCGAAAGGGCTCTCCGGCCTCACTATGTCAGCGCGCAATGTTGCACCGCAATAGAACTGTTTCAATCGACAATTAGGGCAGCATGGCTGCCCTAATCGATTTGATCTCCTATGCGTGCAAGGCTTTCGTCGCGCCCGAGCACGGCAAGCACGTCGAACACGCCGGGCGAGGTGCTTTTGCCGGTAAGGGCGGCGCGCAGCGGCTGCGCGACGGCGCCGAGCTTGTGGCCGCCGGCGGTGGCGAACTCGCGAATCGCGGCCTCCGCGCCGGCTGCGTTCCACTCGCCGGAAACGCCGCTCAGGGCGGCATGCGCGCCGCGCAGGATCGTTTTTGCCTCGCCGCCCAGCAGGGTCGCGGCCTTCTCGTCGAGGGCAAGCGGGCGCTGCGCGAACAGGAAGGCGGCGCCGTCGGCCAGTTCGACCAGCGTCTTGGCGCGCTCCTTGAGGCCGGGCAGAGCAGCCAGGAGCCGCGCCTTGCCGGCCGCGTCGAGGCGCTCGGCGATTGCCGGGCCGCCCTCGAGATAGGGCAGGGTATCGACGAAGATGTCGAACAGCTTCTGGTCGTCCATGGCGCGCATGTGGATGCCGTTCAGCGCTTCCAGCTTGGCGAAATCGAAGCGCGCCGCACCCTTGTTGACGTCGGCTATGTCGAACCACTTGACCATGTCCTCGACCGACATGACCTCGTCGTCGCCATGGCTCCAGCCCAGCCGCGCCAGATAGTTGAGCAGCGCCTCCGGCAGGTAGCCCATGGCGCGGTAGGCCTCGACGCCTAGCGCGCCGTGGCGCTTGGAAAGCTTGGCGCCGTCCGCGCCGTGGATGAGCGGGATGTGCGCCATCTTCGGCACGTCCCAGCCCATGGCGTTGTAGATCACTGTCTGGCGCGCCGCGTTGGTCAGGTGGTCGTCGCCGCGGATGATGTGGGTGACGCCCATGTCGTGATCGTCCACCACGACGGCATGCATATAGGTGGGCACCCCGTCCGAACGCAGGATGATGAGGTCGTCCAGATCCTTGTTGGGAAAGCGCACCTCGCCCTGCACCAGGTCGTGGACGACGGTTTCGCCCTCGAGCGGGGCCTTGATGCGCACGGCACCGGGAACGCCTTTCGGCGCCTCCGACGGGTCGCGATCACGCCACTGGCCGCTGTAGCGCGGCGGGCGGCCTTCGGCGCGCGCCTTTTCGCGCATCGCCGCCAGTTCCTCCGGCGTCTCGTAGGCGTAGTAGGCCTTGCCCGCGCGGACCAGTTCCTCGGCGACCGCGCGGTGGCGCTTGGCCCGCTCGAATTGCGAGATCGCCTCGCCATCCCACTTCAGGCCAAGCCAGGAAAGCCCGTCGAGAATGGCGTCGGTCGCCGCCTGCGTGGAACGTTCGCGGTCGGTGTCCTCGATCCTGAGCAGCATCTTGCCGCCGACATGGTGCGAGTAGAGCCAGTTGAAAAGCGCCGTACGCGCGCCGCCTATGTGCAGGTAGCCGGTGGGCGAGGGGGCGAAACGGGTGACGACCTTGTCGGACATGCGATTTCTCGAACGGAGAGGTGAGTACCAAGCGGGCTTTTCCAACCCGCGCGTTCATGTAGCATAGGAGGTCTGGGGCGCAAGGGGCAGACCCGATGGCTGGACCGGGCCGGGCGGAAAACGACGGCGGGGGCGTAAGGGACGACGTCAACGAGCGCTCGCTGTTTACGCCTGTGGCCGAGGTTCAGGCGCTGCCGGTGGGCCGACCGGCCGGGACGGCTCCAGACAATCCCGCGACACGGGATGCCGCCCCACACGGGAAAGCCCCGCGGACGCGGCTTGCGACGGTGCGGCAGCGCTTGCGCCGCGTCTCCCCGGCCACAATCAGAAACGGCGTCACGGCCGCTGCCCGCACCGAACTCGACCGGGGCGCCGCCTTCCTGCTGGTGCCGGTGTTCCTTTCGGTCGGCGTGGTCGGCTATTTTTCGCTTGCCGGCGAACCGGATTTTTATCGGCCGGCAGCGCTGGCGCTGCTGCTGGCCCTCGTGGCCTGGGTTGCCCGGAACCGGCCGAAGACGCATCTGTGCCTGCTGGCGGCTCTCCTGTGCGTGCTCGGTTTCCTCGCGGCCAAGGCCGAGACCTGGCGCGCGGCGACGCCGATGCTCGGGTCGGAAATCTCGACGCGCCTGACGGGACGGGTCGTTGCCATCGACCACATGGAAAGCGGCCGCGTGCGGCTGACCCTCGACGTGCTTTCGACGGCGAGGCCGACCTTGCGCTACGCTCCCGAACGCGTGCGCGTTTCGGCGCGGGCGCTGCCCAAGGGAGCCCGCGCCGGCTCGACGATCAGCGGCACCGTGCGGCTGCTGCCGCCGACCGGGCCGATCCGCCCGGGAAGCTACGACTACTCGTTCCAGAGCTATTTCGACGGGATCGGCGCCAGCGGGTTTTTCATGAGCAACCCCAGCCTGGCCGAGGAGCGGCCGATGCCGTTTTCTGCGCGGCTGTCGGCGATGGTGGAAAATGCGCGCGAGGCGATCGCCGGCCATATCCGCGAAAGCGTCGGCGGTGCGGAAGGCGAGATTGCGGCGGCACTGATCGTCGGGGTACGCGCCGGCATTCCCGAAGCCGTCAACGAGGCGATGCGCAAGACCGGCATCTATCACATCATCTCGATTTCCGGCCTGCACATGGCGCTGGTGGCCGGCATCGTCATGGCGATGATGCGCGGGGCGTTCGCGCTGTTTCCGGATTTTTCCTCGCGCCACGCGGTGAAGAAGATCGCCGCCGCCGTCGCGCTGCTGTCCGTCGCCGCCTATCTGGTGATTTCCGGCGTGGTGGTGGCGGCCGAGCGCAGCTTCATCATGCTGGCGGTCATGCTCACGGCGGTGCTGTTCGACCGGGCGGCCCTGACCATGCGCAACCTGGCGATCTCGGCCATCGCCGTCATCGCCGTATCCCCGCATGAGGTGGTCGGGCCGAGCTTCCAGATGTCGTTTGCGGCAACGGCCGCGCTGGTGGGCGCCTATGCCGGCTGGTCTGATTACCGCGCCGGCAAGACGACCGCTTCGCCGCCGCGCCGCTCGCTCCCCGGCTGGCTGTCGCGCAAATTCGCTGGCGGCATGGCCGGTCTCGCCGTGACCTCGATCGTCGCCGGGGGTGCTACGACGCTTTACGCCATGTGGCATTTCCAGCGCGTGGCGCCGCTCAGCCTGCTTGCCAACCTTGCCATCATGCCGATCGTCTCGGCGGTCGTCATGCCGTTCGCCGTCCTCTCCTCGCTGGCGATGCCGTTCGGGCTCGACTGGCCGTTCCTCTACGTGATGGGCAAGGGGCTTTCCGCCATGATCGTTCTCGCCGAATGGATCGCGGCGCGCTCGCCCGTCGATGCGGTCGGGCTGGTGTCGGGGGAGGCGGTGCTTTTCGTCACCATCGCGCTGGTCATCGCCACGATGGCCACGACATGGCTGAGGTGGGCGGCGCTTCCCTTTGCGCTTGCCGGCTTGCTCGCGATCCCGGCCGTGCGAACGCCCGATGTCCTCGTTTCGGAAGACGGCCGGTTGGTCGCGCTACCGATCGGCGGCGGCGAACTGGCGCTCAACCGGCCGCGCGCCAGCGAATTCACCATCGACAACTGGCGCCGCGCGCTCGACGCCGAAACCGTGATTGCGCCAGCACCGGCCAAGGCCTCAGCTTTTGACCTGGAAGACAGCATCGAATTGCCGGAAGGAACGCCGTTCCTGTGCGCGGACGGCCTGTGCGTGGCCAGGCACGGCAACGGCCCGATCGTCGCCCATGCCGACAGTGCGGCCGCCGCCAAGCCGGCCTGCGCTTTCGCCGCGCTCATCGTTATCGCCGACGCCACGGCCGCCGATCCCTGTCGCGATCCGCTGGTCGCGGTCGTCACCGCGCGCGACCTCGCACGCTCCGGCAGCGCCGAGATTTTCCTTGATCGGCAGTCTGCCGCGGCGCCCGCCGAGATCCGCTATGCGGTCGAGGAAAACTACCGGCCATGGCATCGCCAGCGGGCTTTTTCCCGCGAGGCGCGCGGCCGGCCGCCCTACGATGCGAAAGCCGGGCGCAAAACGCCGCGACGCCAAGGCATTAAAGGCACGGGATCCAGCCAGAAACCGTAAGGCGGCGCCAGATGCCAGCGCCTAACCGCACAACGGTCAGTAGCGGCGGATCAGCCCGACCAGCTTGCCCTGGATCTTGACCCGGTCCGGACCGAAGATCCGCGTCTCGTAGGCCGGGTTGGCGGCCTCGAGCGCGATGGAGGCGCCCTTGCGGCGGAAGCGCTTCAGCGTCGCTTCCTCCTCGTCCACAAGGGCCACGATGATTTCGCCGGGATTGGCGGTGCTGGCGTTGCGGATGATGACCGTGTCGCCGTCGAAGATGCCGGCCTCGATCATCGAGTCACCCTTGACCTCGAGCGCGTAATGCTCGCCGCCCATGATCATGTCCGGCGGCACCGAGATGGAGTGGGTCTTGTGCTGGATGGCGTCGATCGGCACGCCGGCGGCGATGCGACCCATGACCGGGATCGATACGCTGGCGGCTTCGTCGTCATTGCCGGCCGTCTGCATCCGCGAGGGCCTGGAAAGCTTGCCGGCGTCGCCTGCACGCTGGCTGGCGGAAGCCGGGGCGGGCTGGCCCAGGCTGCCCTGGATGACGCTCGGCGAGAATTTGCGGGCCGCATTGAAGCCGGGAGTCAGCGAATCGGGCAGGCGCAGCACCTCCAGCGCCCGCGCCCGGTTGGGCAGGCGGCGGATGAAGCCGCGCTCCTCCAGTGCGGTGATCAAGCGGTGGATACCGGATTTGGAAGCAAGATCGAGCGCCTCCTTCATCTCGTCGAAGGAAGGGGGAATGCCGCTTTCCTTGAGCCGTTCATTGATGAAAAGAAGCAGTTCATGTTGCTTACGCGTCAGCATCGCGGCCCCCGGTGCCGTTCGAATCCGGAATCGAAAAACAAACCATGAACAGACACTATCTGTTCCAGTTGTGTTCCGCAACCGTTTAAATTTTAATGAATATGTTGGTGATTTGTTCAGCGTAGCATGAGGACGCGGCAGTTGGCGCCGGCCTCTGCGGCGGGCGCGAAGGGCTCGCGCACGATCAGGCCCTCGGCGTCGGCCAGGCGCCGCAGCATCGAGGAATCCTGCAGGCCGAGCGGCGTGGCGGTGAGAAGGCCGGCCTCCTCGCGAACGCAGGCGCGGACGTAATCCTGCCGCCGGTCGTTTGCCGCCATCGCCGCGCCGAGCCGCGCCTCGCGCATGTCGGGGCGGTACCGGCGGCCGCCGAGGCGGGCCAGCAACGGTTTCAGGAACAGCTGCGAGCAGACCAGGCTTGCCACCGGGTTGCCGGGCAGGCCGATGCAGCGCATGGCGCCGAGGCGGCCCGACATCAACGGCTTGCCGGGACGCATCGCCACCTTCCAGAAGTCGAGCGTCATGCCTTCGCCGGTAAGCACGTCGTGGATGAGATCGAGGTCGCCGACGGAAGCGCCGCCGAGCGTCACCAGCACGTCGGCCTTTGCTGCCACGGCCTGCCTGACGCGCGCAGCGATGTCTTCCTTGCGGTCGGCCGCGATACCGAGGTCGATCGCGCGAGCGCCGACCGAGTGCGCGACTGCGGCCACGCCATAGGCGTTGGAGGAAATGATCTGGCCGGGCGCCAGTTCGCTGCCGGGCGTACGCAGTTCGTCGCCGGTGGCGATCACGGCGACCAGCGGCCGCCGCACCACGCTGAGGTAGGGGTGGTTGGCCGACGCCGCCAGCGCCAGGGCGGCGGGATCGAGCAGGCGGCCCTTTTCCAGAAGCAGGTCGCCCTCGGCAAAATCCAGCCCGGCCTTGCGGACATTGGCGCCATGGGCCGTCGCCTCGACCACTTCGATCGCACCATTGCCGAGGTCGCGGGTGTCTTCCTGGATGACGACGGTGTCGGTGCCGGCGGGCAACGGCGCGCCGGTGAAGATGCGCACGGCCTCGCCCCCGGCCGGGGTGCCGGTAAAGCCATGTCCGGCGGGAGCCGTGCCGATGACCGACAGGCGTGCCGGCAGCGTGCCGATGTCGGCGGCGTGCACCGCATAGCCGTCCATGGCGGAAGCGTCGAAAGGCGGCTGCGTGCGCAGCGCGCGGATCGGCTCGGCCAGCACCCTGTCCATCGCTTCGGCCAGCGGCACGCTTTCGCCCGGCAGCGGTGCCGCGCCCGCAAGCAGCCGGTCGAGGGCGTCGGCGACCGGCACCAGCGCCATGTCAGCGCTCCGCCTTGTAGGTGCCGGACTTGCCGCCGGTCTTTTCCATCAGCCGGATGCCGGAGATCACCATGGCGCGGTCCACGGCCTTGGCCATGTCGTAGATGGTGAGGCAGGCGACCGAAGCCGCCGTCAGCGCCTCCATCTCCACGCCGGTCTTGCCGGTAACGCGCGCCAGCGCCGTGACCCTCAGGCCGGGCAAAGCGTGGTCCGGCTCGATGTCGACCGAAACCTTGGTCAGCAAGAGCGGATGGCAGAGCGGGATCAGTTCATGGGTGCGCTTGGCCGCCATGATGCCGGCGATGCGCGCGGTGGCCAGCACGTCGCCCTTCTTGGCGTTGCCGTCGAGGATGGTTTTCAGCGTCTGCGGCTGCATGGTGACGCAGCCTTCGGCGATCGCGGTGCGCGTCGTCTCGGCCTTTTCGCCGACATCGACCATGTGCGCCTCGCCGTCGGCGCCGAGATGGGTCAGGGCAGGGCCTGCCGGATGTGCCTTCGGGTCAGACATTTTCCGTCGCGGCGGTCGCTCCGGTCAGCAGCAGCCTCGTCGCCTGCGTCACGTCGGCCTGCCGCATCAGGCTTTCGCCGATGAGGAAGGTGCCGATGCCGATCGCCTCCAGCCGCTTGCAATCGGCATGGGTGAAGATGCCGCTTTCGCTGACCAGCAGCCGGTCGGCCGGTACATGGGCTGCCAGGCGCTCGGAAACGTCGAGGCTGGTTTCGAAGGTGCGCAGGTTGCGGTTGTTGATGCCGATCAGCCGCGATTCCAGTTTCAGCGCGCGTTCCAGTTCCGCCTCGTCGTGAACCTCGATCAGCGAATCCATGCCAAGGGTTGCAGCGGTTTCTTCAAGTTCGCGTGCAAGCGCATCGTCGACGCTGGCCATGATGATGAGGATGGCGTCGGCGCCCCAGGCGCGCGCCTCGTAGACCTGATAGGGATCGAAGAGGAAATCCTTGCGCAGGGCGGGCAGGGCGACGGCCTGGCGGGCCTTGGTGAGGAATTCCGGAGCGCCCTGAAAGGAAGGCGCATCGGTCAGCACGGAGAGGCAGGCGGCGCCGCCTTTCTCGTAGGCCTTCGCCAGCCTCGGCGGGTCGAAATCGGCGCGGATCAACCCCTTGGACGGGCTTGCCTTCTTGATCTCGGCGATCAGGCCGAAGCGGCCCGCCTGGCGTTTTGCTTCGAGTGCTGCGAGGAAGCCGCGGGGCGCGTCGCTGTCCGCCGCCCGTGCCCTGATCTCGCCCAGCGGCACGCGCGCCTTGGCGGCGGCGATTTCCTCGCGCTTATAGGATTCGATTTTACGCAGGATGTCGGCCATGGCTCTTTATAGGGGCTCGTTCGACACCTTGACCAGCCTGTCGAGCACCGCGGTCGCCTTGCCGCTGTCGATGGCGTCGGCGGCGATGACAATACCTTCCTCGAGGCCCGCCGCCTTGCCGGCCACAACCAGGCCGGCGCCGGCGTTCATCAGCACCGTCTCGCGGAATGCGCCGGGAGCGCCGCCGAGCATGGCGCGCAAGGCTTCCGCGTTGTAGGCGGCTTCGCCGCCGCGCAGGTCCTGCTTCGTCCAGCGCTTGAAACCGACCTGCTCGGGCGTCAGCGTAAACGTGCGGATGTGCCCGTCGGACAACTCCGCCACCTTGGTTTCGCCGGTGGTGGTGATCTCGTCGTAACCGTCGCCATGGACGACCCAGACATGGTCGGAGCCGAGCGCTTTGAGCGTCTCGGCGACCGGAACGACCCATTCCGGCGCGAACACGCCGACGAGCTGGCGGGTGACGCCGGCCGGATTGGACAGGGGCCCGAGGATGTTGAAGATGGTGCGGGTGCCGAGCTCGACCCGCGTCGGGCCGACATGCTTCATGGCCGGGTGATGCGCCGGGGCGAACATGAAGCCGACGCCGGCCTGCTCGATGCAGCGGCTGATCGCTTCCGGCGGCAGCTCGATATTGACGCCGAGCGCGGTCAGCACGTCGGCCGTGCCGGTGAGCGAAGAGGCGCCGCGATTGCCGTGCTTGGCGATCGGCACGCCGGCGGCGGCGGTAACGAAGGCCGAGCCGGTGGAGATGTTGAAGCTGTGCGAGCCGTCGCCGCCGGTGCCGACGATGTCGATGGCGCCCGCCGGCGCCTCCACGCGCAGCATCTTGGCGCGCATGGTGGCGACCGCGCCGGAAATCTCGTCGACCGTCTCGCCGCGCACCCTGAGCGCCATCAGGAAGCCGCCGATCTGGCCGGGCGTGGCATTGCCGGACATGATGATGTCAAAGGCCTCGCGCGCCTCCTCGAAGGAGAGCGCGGAGCCGGCTGCGGCCTTGGCGATATGGGCTTTCAGCGTATTCATCGTGTCAGGGCTTGTGAGATGGCTACTTGGTCGATCTGGATCTTGTATTGGGTCTGCAGCTGCGCCACCAGCTGGTCGAGCAGGTCGTTCGAAATGCTGGTGGCGATGGCCTTCTGCTGGCCCTCGGGAACGGAGCTTGCGTCCGCCCCGGCAGGCTCGATCGCCTCCACGACCTTGAACAGGATCTCCGCGTCGCCGGTGGGGGCGGGGAACAGGCCGACGCCGCCTTCGCCGACGTCGAAGGTCGCGGCAGCGCCGTCACGGCCGAAATCGGCATCCTCGGCATCGCGCTTGACGCCGCGCTTGGTCTGCTTCTCTATCTTCAGCTCGCTGGCGATCGCGTCGAGCGTCTCGCCGGACTTTACGCGCTTTTCGAGCGAGTCCGCCTTTTCGGAAAGCTGCTTGGTCGTTTCCGCTGCGGTCCAGTCGGCGACCACCTTCGGGCGAACCTCGTCCAGCGTGCGGTCGCGCGCCGGCGTGATGCCTTCCACCTCGTAGAACAGGTAGCCGTCGGCGTCCGTCGGCAGGCCGTCGTTTTCCGTCCCGACTTCCGCCTCGAACACGGCCTTGATGAGCTGGGCCGACTGCGGAAGGTCCTTGACGATGGTGCCGTCCGGCGTCTGGCCGTTGCGATCGATCGCCTCGACGGTGACGACCTTCAGTTTCAGCTTGGCGGCGGCTTCGGCGAAAGTGTCGCCGCCTGCGCGCGCATCCTCATAGGCATCGTGGGTATCGAGCAGGATGCGGTTGGCCTCGTCGAGCGCCAGGTCCTTGCGGATTTCCTCGGCGACATCGGCTTCGCTCTTGACGACCTCCGGGTTGATCTTGGTCACGCGCAGCAGCACCGGGCCGAAACTGCCGTCGACCACCGGGCTGACCTCGTTGAGGGCGAGCGCGAAGGCGGCGTCGGCCACGGCCTTGTCGGCGATCTTGTCCTTGGCGAGCGTGCCGAGTTGCGTATCGGCTTCGGTCTTGCCCTCGGCCGCGGCGATCTTGTCGAAGGTGGCGCCGGCCTTCAGCGACGCCAGCGCGGCATCGGCCGCTTCCTTGGACTTGAACACCAGTTGTTCGATGGCGCGCGTCTCCGGCGTGGTGAAGCGGGCCTTGTCCTTCTCGTACGCGTCCTTGACCTGCTGGTCGCTGACGCTGCTCAGGTCCACGATGTCTTCCGGATTGAGCCGCGTGTAGCTGAACTTGCGGTATTCGGGGGCCGCGTAGGTCTTCTTGTTTTCCTCGAAATAGCTGGACAGGACGCTGTCGGAGGGAGCCGCGATCGGCTCGACCAGCGACTTGGGCAAGGTGAGGTAGTCGACGGTCCTGTCCTCGCCACGATAGAGCGCCACCGCCTTCAGAAAGGTGTCCGGCGCCTTCAGCCCGTCCGAAACGGCCTCCACGATCTGCTGGCGCACCGCCACCTGGGCGCGGTTGGCGATATAGTCCTCCGGGCGCATGCCCATCTGGGTCATGATGTAGTCGAACGTCCGGCGGTCGAACTTGCCGTCCGGGCCCTTGAAGGCGTCGTCGTCGCGGGTCAGTTCGGCGAGCTTGTCCTTGGAGACGCCGAGGCCCATCTGGCGCGCCTGCTCGTCCAGCAGGGCGCCCGACACGAGTTGCGCCAGCACCTGGCTGTCGATGCCAAGGCCCTTGGCCTGCTCCTGCGTGATGCGCTGGCCGTATTGCTGCGACAGGGCGTTGACCTGGCGGTCGTAGGCGAGGCGGTATTCGTTCACCGAAACGGAAGTGCCGCCGACGGTGATGACCGATTCGTGGCCGGCAACGCCGGCTATGCGGCCGGAAATGCCCCACACCGCGAAGCTCAGCACCAATATCGACAGCAGGCCCTTGGCCAGCCACGATCCCGCTGCGTCTCTCAAGCTACCAAGCATCGTCACTTCCGGTCTGGGAGGCGCGCCTTTGCAGCGCGCGTCATACATGGAACAAGGGCAATAGCGTCCTTCCGCCGACCTGTCGATTGCTTTGTGACCTGTTTTTGATAGGGAAGGGGCGAGGCCCAGCCGATCTGGAGAACAAACGCATGACCCCCGGAATTCGCCCGCTCGTCGCCGGTAACTGGAAAATGAATGGCACGGGCGCGTCCCTGAACGAACTCAGGATGATCGGCAACGGCTTCCTCGGCGGGCTCGACGCGGAGACCGAGGCGCTGGTGTGCGTGCCCGCGACCCTACTGACGCGGGCGAGCGAAATCCTGTCGCGCACGCCGGTCAAGGCCGGCGGGCAGGATTGCCATGTTCGCGAAAGCGGCGCCTTCACCGGTTGCATCTCGGCCGAGATGCTGAAGGATGCCGGCGCCTCCCATGTCATCGTCGGCCACTCGGAGTGCCGGGCCGACCGGGGCGAAGAAGATGCCGAAGTCTGCGCCAAGGCTTCCGCCGCGTGGCGCGCCGGGCTGACGGCGATCATCTGCATCGGCGAATCGAACGAGCAGCGCCAGCGCGGGCAGGCGCTCGACGTGTTGTCGCAGCAGATCGCCGGCTCGGTCCCGAACACGGCGACGCCGGCCAATGCGATCGTCGCCTACGAGCCGATCTGGGCGATCGGCACCGGGCTTACGCCGACCGCCGCCGACGTGGCCGAGGCGCACGCGCATATAAGGGCGAGGCTCACCGAAAAGCTCGGGCCGGTTGCGGCGAAGATGCGTATTCTCTATGGCGGATCGGTCAAGCCTTCCAACGCCGTGGAACTGCTCGGCGTCGAAAATGTCGACGGCGCGCTGGTCGGCGGCGCCAGCCTCAAGGCCGCCGATTTCCTCGGCATTGCCGAGGCCTATCAAAAGATGTGAGGCCCGGCTGGCGCGGTTGGCAAACAGCCGGCCAGTTCCCATATTGCGCCGGTGGGCTTGGAAATGCCTAGAAAGCCATGTATTGAGCCGCGCAATCGATGGCCATTCCTCAGGCCGCGCTAGGCCTTGCCAGGGTAAACAATGGAAACCTTACTGATCGTCATCCACCTCATGGTTGTGCTCGCCCTCGTCGGCGTCATCCTGCTTCAGAAGTCCGAAGGCGGGGGCCTTGATGTCGGCGGCGGCTCCGGCTTCATGACGGCGCGCAGCGCCGCCAATACGCTGACGCGGGTGACAGCGATCCTGGCCACGATCTTCTTCGTAACCTCGCTCGGGCTGTCGCTGCTGGCGCGCTATGGCGAAAAGCCGATCGACATTCTCGACCGCGCCCCGGTCACCAACCAGGGCCAGAGCCAGACGCAGGGCAAGGGCGTGCTCGACCAACTGCCGGGCAGCACCGCGCCGGCCGCGCCGAAGGCCGACACGAATGCGCCTTCCGTTCCGACCGGTACGGAAGAGACCGCGCCGGCGAACCCGCCGGCTTCCGGCACGACGGCGCCGGCCGCCAACGGCACCACCGAACCCGCGGCTCCCCAGGTTCCCAACCAGTAAGCTCGTGGCCCTGATGCCACGACTGTGATCGTTTCGACACAGTCGTGGCAAATGGTAGCCGATCACGAAGATTCGAGCCGGAGCGGACGGGCTCTCGGCTTGAGGCTTCCAGCGCTAATCGATTATAGCTGAGGCGCGGCATATCGGTATCCTCTCGGGGATGCCGGGCGGCCCCTTGGGCAACTTTCTTTGAATGATCGGATTTTCGACATGCAGCTTCGCAGCTTCATTTTCGTAGGATTTTGCGCGGCACTCGCCATGAGCTCCACCGCCATCGCGGCGACGCCGGCGGGTACGGCCGCGCCGCAGTCGGTCGGCGAGACCGATGTCGTGCAGGTCGCGGCCAAGAGCGCCACGGCCGAGCTGCGACAACTCAAGAAAAAGAAGAAGCCGACCGATGCGGATCTGAGCCGCATCAAGGAGCTGGAAGCCAAGATCGTGGCGGATCGCGCGGCCGCCAAGGCCAAGGCGATCGAGGCCAAGAAGCAGGCGATGCGGGACGCGGCCAAGGCCAAGGCGGATGCCGCGCGCGAAGCGTTCCTGAGCCAGAGGGGCCAGAAGGCGAAAGTCGCCGAAGCGGCCCCCGACAAGAAGAAGCTGGTCAAGCAAGTTGAGCTCGCCGATCCGGTCGTCGCCAACGACGCGCCCATTCCGGCCGAGGTCATGAACATCGCCGTCACCGGCAACAACGGCGAGCTGCGCAGCGAGCCGCGTCCGGGCGAAAAGCCGCGCAGCACCGGCGGCGGCCTGTTTGGCGGCCTGTTCGGCGCCACCTCCGCATCGTCCATCAACCTGTTGCCGGAGACGCGCGCGCTCGACGCCGCGCTGGCCCAGCGCGAGGCCAAGAAGCCGTTCAAGGTCAAGCCGGAGTTCGTTCCCCAGGAAGTCGAGTTCCGTGGCTATGAGCCGGGCACCATCGTCATCGATACCAGCGCGCGCCGCCTCTACCTGGTCGAATCCTCCTCGACGGCCCGCCGCTACGCCATCGCCGTCGGCAAGGAAGGCCTGCAGTACAAGGGCGCCGTCACCGTCGGCGACAAGCAGGAATGGCCGCGCTGGATTCCGACCAAGGAAATGCAGCAGCGCGAGCCGAAGCATTACGGCCAGTACAAGGACGGCATGCCCGGCGGCGGCATGAACCCGCTCGGCGCGCGCGCCATCTATCTTTACGACGGCAAGAAGGATACCCATCTGCGTATCCACGGCACCATTGCGCCGCAGACGATCGGCACCAGCGCCTCCAACGGCTGCTACCGCATGATCAACGAGCATGTGATGGACCTTTATCGCCGCGTCAAAGTCGGCACCAAAGTCGTCGTCCTCTAAGGGCTGACGCAGCATAATCCAGGGGCCGGCTTGCGCCGGCCCTTTCGTTTTGCCTTGTCCAACGCGAGGCAAAGCCGGGAAAAACCGGGAGCGGCGGTTTTTTCACTGGCAGAATCGATCTGGCCGCGTTAAGCGATGGTTCCCATGGCGCGATATGTATTCATCACCGGCGGCGTGGTTTCTTCCCTTGGAAAAGGCATAGCATCGGCGGCCCTCGGGGCGCTTTTGCAGGCGCGCGGCTATCGCTGCCGCCTCAAGAAACTCGACCCCTATCTCAACGTCGATCCGGGCACCATGTCGCCTTACCAGCACGGCGAGGTGTTCGTGACCGATGACGGCGCGGAGACCGACCTCGACCTCGGCCACTACGAGCGCTTTACCGGCCGTTCGGCCAACCGCCAGGACAACATCACCACCGGCCGCATCTACCAGAACATCATCGAGCGCGAGCGTCGCGGCGACTATCTCGGCGCCACCGTGCAGGTCATTCCGCACGTCACCGACGAGATCAAGAACTTCATCCGTGAAGGCAATGAAGAGTTCGACTTCGTGCTGTGCGAGATCGGCGGCACCGCCGGCGACATCGAGGCCATGCCTTTCCTCGAAGCCATCCGCCAGCTTGGCAACGACCTGCCGCGCAACAACGCCGTCTATGTGCACCTGACCCTGATGCCGTTCATCCAGGCGGCGGGCGAACTCAAGACCAAGCCGACCCAGCATTCGGTGAAGGAACTGCGCGGCATCGGCATTGCGCCGGACATTCTCCTGGTGCGCTCGGACCGGCCGATCCCGAAGGAAGAGCGCCGCAAGCTGTCGCTGTTCTGCAATGTGCGCGAATCCGCCGTCATCCAGGCGCTCGACGTCGGCCACATCTACGACGTGCCGATGGCCTATCATAAGGAAGGGCTGGATTCGGAAGTGCTGGCGGCCTTCGGCATCGAGCCGGCACCGAAGCCGCGCATGGAGCCCTGGCAGGGCGTGACGCATCGCATCCACAACCCCGAAGGCGAGGTGTCGATCGCCATCGTCGGCAAGTATACCGGGCTGAAGGACGCTTATAAGTCGCTGATCGAGGCGCTGTCGCATGGCGGCATCGCCAACCGCGTCCGGGTCAAGCTGGACTGGATCGAAAGCGAGGTCTTCGAGAAGGAAGATCCCGCGCCCTACCTGGAAAAGGTGCACGGCATCCTGGTTCCGGGCGGCTTCGGCGAGCGTGGCTCGGAAGGCAAGATCCTCGCGGCCAAGTTCGCGCGCGAGCGCAAGGTGCCGTATTTCGGCATCTGCTTCGGCATGCAGATGGCCTGCATCGAGGCGGCGCGGTCGCTGGCCGGTGTCGAGCACGCCTCGTCGACCGAGTTCGGCCCGACCAAGGAACCGGTCGTCGGCCTGATGACCGAATGGCTGAAAGGCAACATGCTGGAGAAGCGCCGCGAGGCAGGCGACCTCGGCGGCACGATGCGGCTCGGCGCCTACGAAGCGCGGCTTGCGGAAGGCTCGAAGATCGCCGAGATTTACGGCAGCACCGATATCCACGAGCGCCATCGCCACCGCTACGAGGTCAATATCGACTACAAGAAGCGGCTGGAGGAGTGCGGGCTGGTGTTTTCCGGCATGTCGCCGGACGGCGTGCTGCCGGAAACCGTCGAATATGCGGACCACCCGTGGTTCATCGGCGTGCAGTATCACCCGGAACTGAAAAGCCGGCCGCTGGAACCGCATCCGCTGTTCGCTTCCTTCATCGAGGCGGCGATCGCCCAGAGCCGGCTTGTGTGAGGACGGCTCTTGCGGGATGGAAATTGCCTGACTAAAGTCAGGTAATGGATCGCGAGCACGTCACAAAAGTCCGTTTGTTCAGCCGTCAGGTCACGCAGCGCATCGGCGTGTTGCAGGAGAGCTATCTCAGCCGCGGTAGGCCGCTCGGCGAGGCGCGGCTTCTGTTCGAGATCGGCGTCGATGGGCGCGAGGTGCGCGACCTGCGCAGCGCACTGAACCTCGATTCCGCCTATCTCAGCCGCCTGCTGCGCTCGCTCGAGGCGCAGGGGCTCGTCACCGTCGAGCAGCAGGCCGGCGACGGCCGGGTGCGCCGCGCCACCCTGACGGCCAAGGGCAGGATAGAGTTCGACAGCTATGACAGGCTGTCAGACGAACTCGCCCAGTCGCTTCTTTCCCCGCTGACCCCGGCGCAACGGTCCCGCCTGATCGCAGCGATGGACGAGGTGCGCAACCTGCTTGCCGTGGCGCCGATCGAGATCGCGGTCGTGCCGCCGCAGGAGCCGGACGCGCGCTGGTGCCTGGACCGCTATTTCGAGGAGTTGGCGCAGCGGTTCGAAAGCGGCTTCGACCGGGCGCTCGGCAAGTCTCCGTCCGATGCCGAGATGACGCCGCCGGCCGGCTTTTTCCTGGTCGCGCGCAGCGACGGCGCGCCGGTCGGTTGCGCGGCGTTGGTCAGGCTGTCGGCGGAGACGATGGAGATCAAGCGCATGTGGACGGCGCCGCTCGCACGCGGGCGAGGCGTGGCGCGGCGCATGCTGGGCGAATTGGAAAGGCTGGCGCGCGAGGCCGGCTGCCGCAAGATACTCCTCGACACCAACCGCTCGCTCACCGAAGCGCAGACGCTTTATCGAAGGCAGGGTTTCGTTGAAACCGCGCGCTACAACGACAATCCCTATGCCGACTTCTGGTTCGAGAAGGATCTGGCCGGGTAGGCCGGGAACCGGGCCGCCGTCTTTTGCGGCCCGGGATGGGCGGTTCAGGCGCGCGCGGCTTTCGCGCCGGAACCGACGGCGGCCGAGCGCAGCGCATAGTAGATGACGCCGGCGATGGCGACGCCGAAGAACCAGCCGTAAACGCCCCACCAGGCCGGCAGCCAGTTGGTGAAGGCCGGCAGGATCGACGAGAACAGCGCGCCGATGCCGGCGGCGATGAAGGCGTTGACGTGCCAGCCGCTCTGGAAGCGGAACTCGCCGTTTTCGTTGTAGAGCGCCTCGACGTTAATCTCGCCTTTGCGGATCAGGTAGTAGTCCACCATCATGACGCCGAAGATCGGGCCCATGGTGGCGCCGATGGCGCTGACGAAGGCGGCAGCCCCGGTTTCCCACGGCGCGAACGGATAGAGCACCAACGCGATCAGCGCCGCTATATAGCCGCCCTTCTTGAAGTCGATCTGGTGGGGGAACACGTTGGCGAAGTCGAACGCCGGCGACACGAAGTTGGCGACGACGTTGATGCCGAGCGTCGCCACGGCGAAGGTCAGCGCCGCCAGCAGGGCCAGGAACCAGCTATCGAACTTGGCCGAGATATGCTCGGGATGGAGCAGGACCTCGCCATAGACGTCGTAGGCGGCGATCGTGGTTACGCCGGCGACCAGCGAGAACAGGATCAGGTTGATCGGCAGGCCCCAGATGTTGCCGGTGCGCACGGCCTTCGTGGTCGGCGCGTAGCGCGAGAAATCGCAGAAGTTCAGGTAGAGCGCCGCGAAATAGGTCACCCAGATCGCCGCGACCGCCGCCAGGGCCTCGAAGGAGCCGGGCAGGCCGGGCACGCCGGCGTCCTTGGTTTCGGCCAGCAGTACGTCCATCGGGATGTCGCTGGTGAAGGCGAATTTACCTGCCTTGACGCACAGGTAGACGGCAAGGATCAGCATCATGATCCATACTGCGGGACCAGCCCAGTCCTGGAACCGGCGCACCGTTTCCATGCCGCGCTGGATAATGAGCAACTGCGCGCCCCACATGAGCAGGAAGCAGATCACCTCGAGCGTGGAATGGCCGAGGAAGTGATAGTTCTGGTGGAACTGCAGGAACCAGTCCGTGCGGACGAGCAGGGCCACCAGCGCGCCCGATGCCAGCGCCGTCTGCGCGCCGTACCAGAAGCAGGCGACGACGGCCCGCACCAGCGCCGGGATGTTGGCGCCGAAGGTGCCGAAGGAGGCGCGCGCCAGCACGGGGAAGGGCACGCCGGTCTTCGCGCCGGCGTAGCCGACCATGTTCATCAGCGCGTAGATGATGAGCGAACCGATGCCGATGGCGATGATGAAATTGACGAAACCGCCGCAGAACAGAAAGAGACTGGCGGCGAGATAATAGCCCCACAGGCTGTGCACGTCCGATGTCCAGACGTTGAAGATGGAAAACGGCCCCCAATTGCGGACCGTCGCGGGCGCGAGGTCCTCATTGTATAGGCGCGGTGAAGCTCCCTGCATGGTCATCGTGTTCTCCCCTTGTCCTCCCTTCGCGCCCTCCTGCGCGAAATGGTATAGGATACGCCCGGCTCGGCGAGAGTCGCAAGGAAACGATTCCCATGGGTTCCGAGGAAAGATATTCAATGTAAAGCGAGGCAATGCAGCGGGCTCGCCTGCCGCCACACGCAGGAATGCCAGCGGTTTTTGAGGGTGGCTCAGGGTGAGTGACATGCCATCGGGCGACCGGCTCGTGCTTCTGGGATGCAAGGGCGGCCCGGCGATTCGGCCGGGCGGTCCCTCGCCGACATCCTCGCTGCTGGAAATCGCCGGCCGCCGGGTCGTCGTGGATTGCGGCCTCGGGGTCACGCGCGGCCTGGTCGATGCCGGCTTGCACCTGAAGTCGCTCGACCTCGTCTTCATCACCCACCTGCATTCCGATCACGTGCTGGAACTGGGGCCGCTCGTGCATACGGCCTGGACCGCTGGCCTGTCGCGCCCGGTCACGGTGTTCGGCCCTGTCGGAACCGGTGACTACTGGCGTCATTTTACCCGTTCGCTGGCGTTCGACATCGATACCCGCATTGCCGACGAAGGCCGGCCGGATCTCCGGGATCTCGTGCGCGTGCGCGAATTCGGCGAGGGCATGGTGATGGAGGAGGGCGGGTTGCGCGTTTCGGCCCTGCGCGTCGACCACCCGCCGGTGACCGATTGCTTTGCGCTGCGTTTCGAATATCCGGGGCTGAGCGTGGTGTTCTCGTCTGACACCGCCTTCTTCCCGCCGCTCGCCGATTTCGCACGCGGCGCCGATATCCTGGTCCACGAGGCGATGCTGGGAGAGGGGATCGAACGGCTGGTGGCCCGTACAGGCAACGGCGCGCGCTTGCGCCAGCACCTCGTTGCCAGCCACAGCTTTGCCGAGCAAGCCGGCCGCGTCGCCACCGAGGCCGGCGTCGGGCGGCTGGTGCTCAATCACCTGATTCCGGCCGACGATCCGGCAATCGGCGAGGCGGACTGGATCGCCGCCGCGCGAAAAAGCTGGTCGGGTGCCTTGACGATCGCGCGCGATGGGCTTGTGGTGGAGCCGGACGCCGGAGTCGCGTCGCGAGGGGAAACCGCATGAAGCTTGCAACCTTGAAGAACGGGAAGCGCGACGGCAGGCTGGTCGTCGTTTCCCGCGACCTGACGCGCTATACCGACGCCTCCTTCCTCGTGCCGACCCTGCAAGGCGCGCTGGACGACTGGCAAAGGCTGGCGCCCCACCTCGAAGCGCTCGGGCATTCTCTGGAGGCGGATGCGGTGCCATCGGGGCGCTTCCACGAGAACGACGCGCGCTCGCCCTTGCCACGCGCCTATCAATGGGTCGGCGGTTCGGTCTATGGCAGCCATGTCAAGCAGATGAGCAAGGCGCAGGGCGACAAGGCGCCGGAAAATTTTCTCACCGAACCGCTGCTCTATCAGGGCGGCTCGGATTCCTTCATCGATCCGCGTGGCGCGCTGCTCGCCGCCGACGAGGCTGACGGCATCGACATGGAAGGGGAAGTGGCCGTCGTCGTCAGCGACGTACCCATGGGCGCCAGCCTCGACGAGGCGCGCGCGGCGATCCGTCTGGTCATGCTCGCCAACGACGTTTCCTTGCGCGAACTTATTCCGGGCGAGCTGGCGAAAGGCTACGGCTTTTTCCAGGGCAAGCCGTCCACCGCCTTTTCGCCGGTGGCGGTCACGCCGGACGAGCTGGGCGTGGCCTGGGACGGCGGCAAGCTCAGCCTTCCCCTACTGGTGGAAGTCAACGGCAGGCCGTTCGGTCGGGCCAATGCGGGGGTCGACATGAATTTCGATTTCCCGGCGCTGATCGCCCATGCCGCGAGAACCCGGTCGCTGTGCGCCGGCACGATCGTCAGCTCGGGCACGGTGTCGAACCGCCATGGCGGCGGGCCGGGCAAGCCGGTTTCGGCTGGCGGCGCAGGCTTTTCCTGCATCGCGGAGCAGCGCATCGCCGAGACGATCAAGGGTGGCGCGCCGAAAACGCCGTTCCTGTCCTTCGGCGACAAGGTGCGCATTGAGATGAAGGACGCCGCCGGCCGCTCCATCTTCGGCGCCATCGAGCAGACGGTCGAGAAATACGAGCGGTAGCTACGCCGGTCCCTCGAAGAATTCCGGATAGTTTTCGATCGCGGCGGCGATGATGCGCAGCGATACCGCGACGTTCAGGGAGTTCGCGTCGTTGCCTGCGGCGGCCAGCGCCGCGGCATCGTTCCGTATCCCGGCGATGGCGGCGGCCCAGCTTTTCGCCGGATGCCCGCCGAGGAGATCGCGGGTCAGTTTTGCCAGGAAATCCGTGATTTTCTGCGAGACATCGACCGGTGTCGCTGAAGCACGCTGGAGATTGCGCAGCCGCAGGATTTCGAGGCCGAGCGTGACGGCGGCAATGCCGCCGCCGAGGAAAGCCTCGCCACGGCGCCCCAACCGGCGAACGAGCGGCATCAGCTGGTTGATGCGATCATAGGCCAGGCTTTCGAAAGCCGAGCGGCGCGGAATTCTTTCGTGCAGGCAAAGCCGGGCGAGGTCCTGGCGCATCGCCGCTGCGATGCGGTTTGCGGTCGCCCACGGATCGGCCGGCAGGACGACGAGGTAGACGCCGATGGCAAGCAGGATGCCGACCAGGATCGAAGCCGAACTGCCGAAAAACTCGGCCGGGTTATAGGTCATGACCTGATGCGGGCTGAGGAAGGCGAGGAAATTGATGGCGAACGCCGTTGCCACGCCCACCAGGCGCGGATTGGCCATCGCCAGCGCGGCCGGAACGAGGATCGGCACCACGAAGACGATGAACCAGCCGAAGCCGGGCAGGGCCGGCAGCGCGATCTGCCCGACGAGATAGGCGAAGGGCAGCGCCAGCAGGGTTCCCTTGAAGAAGCCCCAGGCGATCTCCACGGGCGAGGGGCGTGGCGCAAAGAGGCTCGCCACCACCGCCACGATGATGACGATGCCGGCGGCCTCCGACCATTTGGTCGCCAGCCAGAACGCGGCCACCAGCATGGTGGCGATCGCCGCCCGCAGGGCGTTGCGCCACGCCGCATGGCCGTCGCGGTGGATGACAAGCGCCGGCTGGCGCCGTGAATCCGCCCGCCCCGCCGGGGGAGCACGCAACGCATCGAGGCCGCGCAGGACCTGGTTCATGGCGTCGGCGAACTCGCCGGCGATCGTGACGCGGGTCAGCGTATCGACGCTGTCGGCGTGTTCGGTGGCGGTCTGCGCCGCATGGCTGGAGATGGCGTCGAATTTCGCAACCCACGGCCGGATGTCGTCGAGCGACGGCACCGCTGCCATCTCGTCGACGACGGTTTTCAATTCGCGCCGCACCGGCATCAGCGCGAGGTTCTGCGGCGCCGTGTAGGTGTGCAGCACGCGCGCCGCCGAGAGAGCCGACAGCAGGTAGCCGATGGTGCGCCGCAGCGGATGGGCGCGCGTCGTCATGCTGGGCGCTTCCAGCCGCGCATAGGTGCGCATCTCGCCGAGCGCCTGCGTCTCGGCGACCAGCTTGCTATACTGCATGTCGAGCGGAGCCGGGTCGCCGCCGAACGCTCCGCCCGCATAGGCGGCAAGATCGAGGATGCAGCGTTCCAGCCGCGAATGCATCGCATCGCGCGCAAGCTGCGGCAGCAGCAGCCGGCTGGTCAGCCCCGCGCAGGCGATGCCGATGATGATCTCGCCGCAGCGCGCCATTGCCAGTTCGAGCACAAGGTGCGGATGGCCGAAGGCGGGCAGGGCGATGATGGTTGCCGTATAGCCGGCGAGCGCCGCGCCATAGGCCTCCGGGTTGCGCAGGAGCGACGAGACATAGGTGCAAAGGCCGATCCAGAGGGCGAGCGCGGTAACGAACAGCCAGGGATCGGTGCCGAGAAGGGCGGTGAGGCCGATTGCAGCCACCGCGCCGACCAGCGTGCCGAGCAGCCGGAAGAAGCCTTTGGCCAGCACCATGCCGGCGACCGGCTGGGCCACGATGAACACCGTCATCATCGCCCATTGCGGGTGGTCGAGGTTGAGCGCGTAGGCCGCGAGAAGGGCGATCAGCCCGGCCGAGGTGGTACGCAGCGCAAAAATCCAGTCGCTGCGCGTCGGGCGCGGAAGGCTGGCCGCGCGGGCGGCTAGATGTTGTCGCACCCACGCAAAGCCCACGCGCCCGCTCCGCATCCGGGGTTGCAGAAAGTCAGATGTCCAGCGCGTCGGCTTCCGCGAACTCGGCGCGTTCCTGGATGAAGCGGAAGCGCGCTTCCGGCTTGGTGCCCATCAGCGCTTCCACCGCTTCCTTGGTTTCCTTTTCGGCGTCGATCACGTCGACCCTGAGAAGCGTGCGCTTCTTCGGGTCCATGGTGGTTTCCTTCAGCTGGCCGGCCATCATTTCGCCGAGGCCCTTGAAGCGGCCGATTTCGACCTTGCCGCGCCCGGTAAACTCCGTGCGCAGCAATTCGTCCTTGTGGGCGTCGTCGCGCGCATAGGCGATCTTGCCGCCCTGGCGGATCGAGTAGAGCGGCGGCACCGCCATGTAGAGGTGGCCGCCGCGGATCAGCGCCGGCATCTCCTGATAAAAGAAGGTGATGAGCAGCGAGGCGATATGCGCGCCGTCGACATCGGCGTCGGTCATGATGATGACGCGGTCGTAGCGAAGGTCCTCGTCGCGGTACTTGGAGCGCGTGCCGCAGCCCAGCGCCTGGATCAGATCCGAAATCTGCTGGTTGGCCGTCAGCTTGTCGTGGCCGGCGCTGGCGACATTGAGGATTTTTCCGCGCAATGGCAGCACCGCCTGGCTGGCGCGGTCGCGCGCCTGCTTGGCCGAGCCGCCGGCCGAATCGCCCTCGACGATGAACAGTTCGGCGCCGGCGGCCGCGTTCTGCGTGCAGTCGGCGAGCTTGCCCGGCAGGCGCAGCTTGCGCACCGCGCTCTTCCTCGACACTTCCTTTTCCTGGCGCCGGCGCACCCGCTCGTCGGCGCGCGCCACCACCCAGTCGAGCAGCTTCGAGGCTTCCTGCGGGTTGGCGGCCAGCCAGTGGTCGAACGGGTCGCGGATGGCGTTCTCGACGATGCGTACCGCCTCGATGGTCGCCAGCCGGTCCTTGGTCTGGCCGACGAACTCCGGCTCGCGGATGAACACCGACAGCATGCCTGCCGCCGAGATCATCACGTCTTCCGAACTGATGACGGAGGCGCGCTTGTTGCCGATCAACTCGCCATAGGCGCGCAATCCGCGCGTCAGCACGTTGCGGAAGCCGGCCTCATGCGTGCCGCCTTCGCCGGTCGGCACGGTGTTGCAGTAGGAAAGCAGATAACCGTCGCCGCCGTACCAGCTCACCGCCCATTCGAGCGAGCCGTGGCCACCCTGCTTTTCCGTCTTGCCGGCAAAGATTTCCTGCGTGACCTGGAATTCGCTGCCGAGCGAGGAGGCGAGGTAGTCCTTGAGACCGCCGGGGAAGTGGAAGGTCGCCCTGGGCGGCGTCTCGTCCTTTTCCTTGAGCAGCGAGGGGTCGCAGGCCCAGCGGATTTCGACGCCGCCGAACAGATAGGCTTTCGCGCGCGTCATCTTGTAGAGGCGCGCCGGCTCGAAGGCCGCGCCCTTGCCGAAAATCTGCTCGTCGGGGTGAAAGCGGATTTTCGTGCCGCGCCGGTTGTGGATTTCGCCGAGCTGTTCGAGCCCGCCGGTAGCGACGCCGCGCGAAAAATTCTGGCGATAGAGCTTGCGGCCGCGCGCCACCTCCACTTCCAGGCTGTCGGACAGCGCGTTGACCACGGAAACGCCGACGCCATGCAGGCCGCCGGACGTCTCGTAGACCTTGGAATCGAATTTGCCGCCTGAATGCAGCGTCGTCATGATGACTTCGAGCGCCGGCTTTTTGAACTTCGGGTGCATGTCGACCGGGATGCCGCGGCCATTGTCGGTGACGGACAGAAAGCCGTCCGCCGAAAGCTCGACCTCGATGAAGGTGGCGTGGCCGGCCACCGCCTCGTCCATCGAGTTGTCGATGACTTCCGCGAACAGGTGGTGCAGCGCCTTGGCGTCGGTGCCGCCGATATACATTCCGGGGCGGCGGCGCACCGGCTCCAGCCCTTCCAGAACCTCGATGTCGGCGGCGCTGTAGCCGTCGCTGCCATCGGCGACGGGGGCGGTTTTCTTCAGCGTCGACTTCTGCAGCGCCAGCACCATCGGGTCCAATGGGCGCGCGGCCGGCTGCGGCCGCTTGTCGAGACTGCCGAAAAGATCGTTGGCGTCATCCATCGAGATCAGATTTCCAATATTTCGAATCACTGCCGATACTGCCATGCTTTGCAAGGCAAGGCATCCGGGTTCGTGTTCTGTTCATGGGAGAGCGGCGGGTCAAGCCCTATCGGGGGATTTGTCCCGCTTTGTGGCCGATGCGGCACGCGGCGGTGGTCCCACCGCTCGCCCAAGGCGCCGAGTTTGAAACGTTACTTTGAATATATGGTGCGGCATTCTTGATAGATGACACATCAATATGGAGGTGATAATGATCGTTCTGATAATTGAAAGCGGTTCAATCTCGTGATTACCGGTGGCCAGATGAAGGCGGCTCGCGCGCTGTTGGGGATCGACCAGAAGCAACTGGCGGAACTCGCCGGGCTTTCGGTGCCGACCATCCAGCGCATGGAAGCCAGCGAAGGCACCGTTCGCGGCGTCGTCGAGAGCCTGACGAGGGTCGTCGAGGCGCTCAGCCGCGCCGGCGTCGACCTGATCGGCGAGGGGGCCGCCAGCACCGGCGGCGGGCGCGGCGTGCGGCTGAAGGAACCGGCACCGACGCCGGGTGGTTGAGCCGCGGTTTTTCCTGACGGCGAGCGCCGACCTGTGCCGACGATCCGCCGCCTCCGATGAGGTAGCAGAGCTCAAATGACCACACAGACGTTTTCCTCGCAGTCGGCGCGGCCGAGCTTTGCGGAGCTCTATACGCCCAAGCTCGTCACCGTCTTGCGCGAGGGCTACACGTTCGGTCACTTCCGCGCCGACGTCATGGCCGGGCTGACGGTGGCGATCGTGGCGCTGCCCCTGTCCATGGCGATTGCCATCGGCTCCAACGCTTCGCCGGCGCAGGGACTCTATACCTCGATCGTCGGCGGCTTCTTCGTCTCGCTGCTCGGCGGTAGCCGCTTCCAGATGGGCGGGCCGGCCGGCGCCTTCATCGTACTGGTGGCGGCCACCGTGCAGCAGCACGGCACGGACGGGCTGATCCTGGCCACGATCATAGCGGGCTTCATGCTGATGGCCATCGGCTACCTGCGGCTCGGCACCTATATCAAGTTCATTCCCTATCCGGTCACCATCGGCTTTACCGCCGGCATCGCGCTGACGATCTTTTCGGGCGAGATCACCCATCTGTTCGGCCTTTCCTTCAGCGGGACGGAGCCGGGGCCGCTGACGCAGAAGATCCCTTTCCTGTGGGAACACCTGCCGACGTTCTCGCCGGCCACGCTCGCCCTTTCGGTGGCCAGCATCGTCGCCCTCGTCGTGCTGCGCATGGTGCGGCCGCGCTGGCCGGGCATGCTCATCGTCGTGGCGCTGGCGGCGGTTGTGACGGCCGTCCTCAAGCTTCCCGTGGAGACCATAGGCACGCAGTTCGGCGGCATCCCGCGCTCGCTGCCGCTGCCGGCTCTGCCCGCGGTCAGCCTGGAGAAGTTGCAGGCGGTGCTGCCCAATGCGGTGTCCTTCACTCTTCTCGGAGCCATCGAGTCGCTGTTGTCGGCCGTGGTCGCCGACAGCATGACCGGACGGCGCCATCGCTCGAACTGCGAACTGGTCGGGCAGGGGGTTGCCAACATCATGTCCGGCCTGTTCGGCGGCATCTGCGTGACCGGCACGGTGGCGCGCACCGCCACCAATGTGCGGGCCGGCGCACATGGCCCCATCTCGGGCATGATGCACTCGGTGTTCCTGCTCCTGTTCATTCTGGTTGCCGCGCCGCTGGCCAGCTACATTCCGCTGGCGGTGCTGGCGGCGGTGCTGGCGGTGGTGTGCTGGAACATGGTCGAGCGCCACGCCTTCGCAACACTGCTGAAAGCCTCGCACGGCGACGCCGCCGTTCTCCTGGCGACGCTCGGCATCACGCTGTTCCGCGGGCTGACCGAGGCGATCATCGTCGGTTTCGCGCTCGGGTCGGTGCTGTTCATCCATCGCATGTCGCAGACAACGGCGGTGGAAGCCAACCTGCCGCTGGTGGGCGAGGACACGCCGGACGACGGCTCGCGCGGCTCTTATGACGAGCGGGCGCAGCAGGACCCGAGCGTCGTCGTCTACCGGATTTCGGGCGCCTTCTTCTTCGGCGCCGCATCGTCCATCGGTGCGGTGCTGGAGCGGATCGGCGAAGGCCACCGCAACCTCGTGGTCGATTTCACCGCCGTGCCGTTCGTGGATTCCACCGGCGCTCAGACCATCGAGAACCTGGCGCGCAAGGCTGCCGGCCGCAATGTCGGTGTCTACCTGACCGGCACCTCGGCCAACGTCAAAAGGGAACTGGCTGCGCACGGCATAAGGCCGCCGCTGGTGCATCTCGCGCCGACCATCGAGCGGGCGTTGGCGGAGATACACAAACGGGAGCCGGCGCTTGCGGCACCGGCCCCCACCGAAGGGTAGGGCTATTGTTTATGCGGCTCGCCCCCCACTCCGCCGCGCTTCGCGCGCCACCTCTCCCCACATGCGTGGGGTAGAGGAAACACTGGCTGCAAGCACAGCGCCCTTCCTCTACCCTTTTGAGGGGGAGAGGTGGTTTGCGGAGCAACCCGGAGTGGGGGTCTGCCGCACCATAGGCGATGGCCTTGCGTCGAGGTTTGAAAGACTGGCCCTTACTCCGCCGCGCCCAGATAGTTGCTGAGCGGCGGGCAGGAGCAGATCAGGTTGCGGTCGCCGGCGACATTGTCGATGCGCGAGACCGGCGGCCAGTATTTGGCGGCCGTATCGACATTGCCGGCGGGATAGGCCGCTTCCAGCCGCGAATAGGGATGCGCCCATTCCGCCGCCAGCGTTTCGGCGGCCGTATGCGGGGCATTGACCAGCGGGTTGTCGCCGGCCGGCCATTCGCCGCCGGCCACCTTCGCCGCCTCGCCGGCAATCGCGATCATCGCCTCGCAGAAGCGGTCGAGTTCGCGCTTCGGCTCGGATTCGGTCGGCTCCACCATCAGCGTGCCGGCGACCGGGAACGACATGGTCGGGGCATGGAAGCCGTAGTCGATCAGCCGCTTGGCGATGTCCTCGACGCCGATGCCGGCGCTTTCCTTGAGCACGCGGGTGTCGAGGATGCACTCATGCGCCACGCGCCCGCCGCGCCCCTTGTAGAGAACGGGGTAATGCGCCTCCAACTGGTGGGCGATGTAGTTGGCCGACAGGATTGCGGTTTCGGTCGCTTCCTTGAGCCCGTCCGCCCCCATCATGCGGATATACATCCAGGTGATCGGCAGGATCGAGGCGCTGCCGAAGGGGGCCGCCGCCACCGCATGTGCGGTGCCTTCGGCGACGTGGCCGGGCAGGTAAGGCTTCAGATGCGCCTTGACGCCGATCGGCCCGACGCCGGGGCCGCCGCCGCCATGCGGGATGCAGAAGGTCTTGTGCAGGTTCATGTGGCAGACATCGGCGCCGATGTCGCGCGGCCGCGCCAGCCCAACCAGCGCGTTGAGGTTGGCGCCGTCGAAATAGACCTGCCCGCCCTGTTCATGGACGATGGCGCAGATATCTTTCGCACCTTCCTCATAGACGCCGTGGGTCGAGGGATAGGTGAACATCAGCGCCGCCAGTTCGGCGGCATGCTCTGCAGCCTTCGCCTTCAGGTCGTCGATGTCGATGTTGCCGTCCTCGGTGCAGCGCACCACCACCACCTTCATGCCGGCCATGGCCGCACTTGCCGGATTGGTGCCGTGGGCGGAGGAGGGGATGAGGCAGACGTTGCGGTGGCTTTCGCCGCGCGAGCGGTGATAGCCGCGAATGGCGAGCAGGCCGGCGAATTCGCCCTGGCTGCCGGCATTCGGCTGCAAGGTCACGGCGTCGAAGCCGGTGATTTCGGCAAGCCAGCCTTCCAGTTCGTCGATCATGCCGCGCAGGCCGGCCGCATGGGCTCTCGGCGCGAACGGATGCAGGTTGGCGATTCCCGGCCAGCTTACCGGCATCATCTCGGCGGCGGCGTTGAGCTTCATGGTGCAGGAGCCGAGCGGGATCATGGTGCGGTCGAGCGCCAGGTCCTTGTCGGCCAGCCGGCGCAGGAAGCGCATCATCTCGGTTTCCGAGCGGTTCTCGTGGAACACAGGCTGCGTCAGGAACTCGTTGCCGCGCGGCTTGCCGGGCATCGCCCGTGCCGCCTTGGCGCCTGCCTTGGCCCCGAAAAGCGCGGCGATGGCTTCGAGATCGGCCTCGTTCGAGGCTTCGTCGAAAGTAATGCCGATGCGGTCGGCGTCGATCAGGCGCAACAGCAGACCGGCCTTCTCGGCAGCCGCGGCAATGTCCGCAGCCTTGCCCTTGGTATCGACCGTCACCGTGTCGAAGCGCTGCGTTCCCTCGACGGCGAGGCCGGCCGCGCGCAGGCCTTCGGTGAGGCGGCCGGCCAGCGCGTGGACCTGCGCGGCGATCGCCTGCAGGCCTTCCGGACCGTGCCAGACGGCATAGGCGGCCGCCATGTTGGCCAGCAGCGCCTGCGCGGTGCAGATGTTGGAGGTGGCCTTGTCGCGGCGGATGTGCTGCTCGCGCGTCTGCAGGGCAAGGCGGTAGCCGGCGCGCCCCATGGTGTCGATGGACTGGCCGACGAGGCGGCCAGGCATCAGCCGGGTCAGCTTTTCGGAGACCGCGCAATAGGCGGCATGCGGACCACCGTAGCCCATCGGCACGCCGTAGCGCTGCATGGAGCCGACGGCGATGTCGGCGCCGAGCTTTGCCGGCGCGTCGGTAAGCGTCAGCGCCAGCGGGTCGGCGACGAAGACGACCAGGGCGCCCTCCGCGTGTGCCTTTTCGATGGCCGCCTTGTGGTCGCCATAGACGCCGAAGGTGTCAGGCCACGAGACGAGAAGGGCGGCGGTGTTCTCATCGATGCTGTCGCCGTCGATCTCGATGCCGAGCGGCTCGGAGCGGGTGTGCAGCACGTCGATCGTCTGCGGGTGCGGCGTGCCGGCCAGCGCGATCTTGTTGCGCTTGTCGCGGTGGTGGCGCACCGCAATGCCGACCGCTTCGGCCACGGCGGTCGCCTCGTCCAGCAGTGAGGCGGAAGCGACGGGCAGGCCGGTGAGTTCCGTCACCAATGTCTGGAAATGGAACAGGAGTTCCAGCCGGCCCTGGCTGATCTCGGCCTGGTAGGGCGTATAGGCCGTGTACCAGGCAGGGTTCTCGAACAGGTTGCGCTGGATGACCGGCGGCACGTTGACGCCATGATAGCCGGTGCCGATGAAGCTCTTCAGCACGGTATTCTTTGAAATCCGCGCCGAAAGTTCGGCGAGCGCTTCCGCCTCGGTGGCGGGGGCCGGCAGAGCGAGCGCGCGATCGAGCCGGATCGACTTCGGCACCGCCTGGGAAACCAGCGTTTCGAGGGAGGGGACGCCGAGCGTGGCGAGCATGGCGCGCGTGTCGGCCGCAGAGGGGCCGACGTGGCGTGCCAGGAACGGGTTAGGTGCCGTAGTCATGTTTTCGTGCCTTGATCTCAACCGATATGGGAATTGTAGGCGGCTTCGTCCATGAGGCCGTTGAGCTGGCTTTCGTCGGCAAGCTTCATCTTCCACAGCCAGCCGTCGCCGGCCGCGGCCGAGTTGACCAGCGCCGGGTCGGCGGAAAGCGCCTCGTTGGCCTCGGTGATCTCGCCGTCGACCGGCGCGTACACGTCGGAGGCGGCCTTGACCGATTCGACCACGACGGCGGTGTCGCCCTTGGCGAGCTGCCTGCCGATTTCCGGCAGCTCGACGAAGACGATATCGCCAAGCTGTTCCTGCGCGTAGTCGGTGATGCCGATGGTGGCGACGCCGCCCTCGACGCGGATCCATTCATGGTCTTCGGTGAAATAGGTCTTGGTCATCGAATTCATCCTTTGCGATAGCGGTGTGGCGTGAAGGGCAGAGGGTGGATGGCAACGGGAATTTTCGTGCCGCGCACTTCGGCGAACAGCGGCGTGCCGGGCGAGGCCAAAGCAGCCGAGACATAGCCCATGGCGACGGGATGGCCGGCCGAGGGGCCGAAGCCGCCGGAAGTGACGGTCCCTGCCGCGCTGCCGTCGGCGTCGAAAAGCGGGGTGCCGGCGCGCACCGGCTGACGGCCTTCGGGCTTGAGGCCGACGCGCTTGCGGGCCGCCCCGGCCGCAATGGCCGCACGCAAGGCCGGCGCGCCGATGAAGGTGCCGGAAGCGCGGATTTCCTTTGGGATCGCCCACATCAGCCCGGCATCGACCGGGTTGGTGTCGGGGCCGATGTCCTGTCCGTGCAGGCAAAGCCCGGCTTCCAGCCGAAGGCTGTCGCGGGCGGCAAGGCCGATCCACTGCACGCGCTCGTCCTCGAACAGCCTGGCGATCAGCTCGCGGGCGTCGGCTTCCGGCAGGCCGATCTCGAAGCCGTCCTCGCCGGTGTAGCCGGAGCGGGTCAGGAACCAGTCCTTTTTCGGCTCGATTCCGTGCATGAACACCAGCGATCCCGCGTCGATGCCCGCGTGCGAAAGCACGGCCGCCGCATCCGGCCCCTGAAGCGCCAGGAAGACGCGGTCGAGCGGGGTGATACGTACGTCGAAGCCAGCTGCGACAGCCTTCAGATGCGCCTCGTCGGCGACCGCGTTGCCGGCATTGGCCACCACCATGAAGCGGTTGTCGCCAAGCCGGGTGACGATGAGGTCGTCGAGGATGCCGGCCTTTTCGTCCAGAAGCAGCGTGTATTTGGACTGCGAAGGCGCGAGCGCGCCGGCATCGAGCGGGCAGGCGCGGTCGAGCAGGCCAACCGCGTCCGGCCCTTCCACCTCGAACAGCTTCATGTGCGAGATGTCGAACAGGCCGGCGTGCTCGCGCACGTGAAGGTGTTCCTTCATGACGCCGGCCGGATAGGTCAGCGGCATCGACCAACCCGCGAACGGGCCGAACTTGGCGCCGGCGGTTTTGTGGATATCTTCTAGGGGGAGGTGTCTTGCGTCATCGCCCGTCATGTCGTCTCCAGAAAAAGCACGTGATCAGCCGCACGGTGGCGACCGGTTCGTGCCCCTCTGTCTGAAGCCTGAGAGACTGGCACTGCCGGAAATCCGGCTGCGCTTACACCTTCGGCGCGAGGCATTCGCGCCTCGACTTTCCAGAGCGTCGTTTCCCGTCGACGGTTCTTTTGCCTGAGAGATTTCGGGCGATTTCCCCTTCGGCGGCAGCTTTCGCTGCTCTCTCCCGCAAACGGTAGGGCCGGTGAAGGCCCCTGACGCGCTCTCCATAGCCCAGGGGCGACGCTTTGTCACCTAGGGGCGACACGGGCGGCGAAAATTATTCACGAAGCTATGGAGAGCACGCTTTCAGCGGCCGTAGGCGGGGACTCGCCGATCCAGTTCGCTTTCGATCTGGCCGATCAGATGGCCAGTTTCGACATGCAACTGCTTGAGGCGGGTCAACCGATTCTCGAACGCGTCGTCGAAGGCGCTCGATTCGGTTTCCTTCGGGCCTATGCCGATGCCATGGAGCAGCCAGGACAGGCTGACACCCAGGATGCCGGACAGCAGCGACAACCGCCGCGACCCGGGCTGGGAACGATCGGTTTCCCAGGCATTGATGGTTGCGCTCTTTACGCCGAGACGCCAGGCCAGTTCCTTGGTGGTTAGCCCGGCAGCGTCGCGGGCTCGCGAAAAACGGCCGCCGAACGTATCGTTATCCGGCTTTTGTTCGAAAATATTCGGTGTGTCGGACACCCGAGGCACCTCCTGATGGCTTGTGTTTGATTGACCCCGCCGAGCGGATAAGCATAAGGGCGGGGGCCCCAGGTGCAAGGTTCAGGTCAAGGGTTTTCCCTAAGCTGTTGGAATCGCTTGCAAGTAAATGCCGTTTCGGGCCGTTCAGCCGCCCAGGCTGACGGCGAGGTTGACGGCAGCGGCCACGATCACGGTGTTGAAGAAGAACGCGACGACGGAGTGCAGCAGCGCGATTCGGCGCATCCGCGTCGTGGTGATCGCGGTGTCGGCGGTCTGGGCCGTCATGCCGATCACGGTCGAGAAATAGAGGAAATCCCATCCCTTCGGCCGCTCGGTTCCGGGAAACTCGAGGCCACCGACCGGAACCTTCCTGCCCGGCTTGCCTTGCGTGGCCGCCTTTTCGCCGTCCATCCAGTAGATATGGGCGTAGTGCAGGGCGGCCATGGTATGGATGGTGAACCAGCCAAGCGGGATCGAAAGCAGCGCGAAGGTGAGCGCCACAGCGCCGGCGCTTTCCTTGCTGTTGATCAGCTGGAACAGCGAGACGGTGGCTACGCCTACGACGACCAGCGTCACCAGGAAGATCACCATGACCGGCTGATCGGTGGCGCGGGCGTTGCGGCTCAGATAGTCGGCGCTGAGCAGCGGCATGTGCCACAGGACCAGCACGATATAGGCGAGGAAGAAGGCGTTGGCGCCGATCGAATAGGCGAGCGGCGCGTGGAAAAGCAGCGCCACCAGCAGTGCAAGCACGCCGATGCAGGCCGAGACGGCGAACTGCATGTGGCGATGCAATGGTTTCTTTTGCGGCGCCGCAACCATGGTCACGAAGCTGTGGCGGATTTCAGCGCGCGCCGCAAGATGGGGTCCAGTTCGCCGAGAAAGCGGGAGCGGTCCTGCGGGGAAAAGCCGGCATTGTAGCCCTTGCTCTCGCCGGTCTCGCGCAAATGCTGCTTCAGGTTGCGCATGGCCACCGCCATGCCGATGGTTTCCGGGGTGAAGGGGCGTCCGGTCGGCCCCAGCACATGCGCGCCGAGCGCTACCGCGCGGGCGGCGAGCGGAATGTCGGCCGTGATGACGACATCGTTTTCCCGGGCGTTTTCGACGATCCAGTCGTCGGCCGCATCAGCACCCTTCGAGACGACGACGTTGCGGATCATCGGATCGCGCGACGGTCGCAGGCCGCCGTTCGCGACATAGGTGATGGCGATGCCGTGGCGCTCTCCCACCTTCTCCACCTCGGCCTTCACCGGGCAGGCGTCGGCATCGACGAAGATGGTGGGCAGCGCCACGGGCAAGTAACCTCAGTAGACGACGACGGAGCGGATCGACTTGCCCTGGTTCATCAGGTCGAAGCCCTTGTTGATGTCCTCCAGCGGCATGGTGTGGGTGATCATCGGGTCGATCTGGATCTTGCCCTCCATGTACCAGTCGACGATCTTCGGCACGTCGGTGCGCCCGCGCGCGCCGCCGAAGGCCGTGCCCATCCAGCTACGGCCGGTGACCAGCTGGAACGGGCGCGTCGAGATTTCCTGGCCGGCGCCGGCGACGCCGATGACCACCGACTTGCCCCAGCCGCGATGCGAGGCTTCCAGTGCCTGGCGCATGACCTTGGTGTTGCCGGTGCAGTCGAACGTGTAGTCGGCGCCGCCGATCTGGTCGGCACCGCGCTTGGTCATGTTGACGAGGTAGGGGACGATGTCGCCGTCGACCTCCTTCGGGTTGACGAAATGCGTCATGCCGAAGCGCTCGCCCCATTCCTTCTTGTCGTTGTTGAGGTCGACGCCGATGATCATGTCGGCGCCGGCAAGCCTCAGGCCCTGGATGACGTTGAGGCCGATGCCGCCCAGTCCGAAGACGATTGCCGTCGCGCCGATCTCCACCTTGGCGGTGTTGATGACCGCGCCGATGCCGGTGGTGACGCCGCAGCCGATGTAGCAGATCTTGTCGAAGGGCGCGTCCGGATTGACCTTGGCCAGCGCGATCTCCGGCAGCACGGTGAAATTCGAGAAGGTCGAGCAGCCCATATAATGGAACAGCTTTTCGCCGCCGACGGAGAAGCGGCTGGTACCGTCCGGCATCAGGCCCTGGCCCTGCGTGGCGCGGATGGCGGTGCACAGGTTGGTCTTGCGCGACAGGCAGGACGGGCACTGGCGGCATTCGGGCGTGTAGAGCGGGATGACGTGGTCGCCTTTCTTCAGCGAAGTCACGCCCTTGCCGACGTCGACGACGATGCCGGCGCCCTCATGGCCGAGGATGGCGGGGAAGATGCCTTCCGGATCGGCGCCTGACAGGGTGAATTCGTCGGTGTGGCAGATGCCGGTCGCCTTGACCTCGACCAGCACTTCGCCTTCGCGCGGGCCTTCGAGGTCGACCTCCATGATCTCCAGCGGCTTTCCGGCGCCCACGGCTACGGCGGCACGAGTCTTCATCAGGCAGTTCTCCAGTACGATTCGAGAAAACGGTCGGTTGGCCGCAAGGCTAGCAGCCAAGGGCGCCAGCGGGAACCCGGGGCAGGCCCTGTCCACACGACACGATGACGCTGCCGGCTTATTGCCTGCTTGAGCGTTGCTGCGGGAACCCATACAAGAAGAGCTTTCGAGGGGATATCGCCGGCATGTTTTCGAAAATCCTGATTGCCAACCGTGGCGAGATCGCCTGCCGCGTCATCAGGACCGCGCGCAAGATGGGGATAGCCACGGTCGCGGTCTATTCGGATGCGGACCGGCAGGCCGTGCATGTCGCCATGGCCGACGAGGCTGTGCATATCGGGCCGGCGCCCGCGGCGCAGAGCTATCTGGTCGCCGAAAAGATCATTGCCGCCTGCAAGGAGACGGGTGCGCAGGCCGTTCACCCCGGCTACGGCTTCCTGTCGGAGCGCGCCTCCTTCTGCGAGGCGCTCGAGGCCGAGGGCATCGTCTTCATCGGCCCCAAGCCCAAGGCGATCCGCGCCATGGGCGACAAGATCGAATCCAAGAAATTCGCCAGCGAGGCACAGGTCAGCACGGTGCCTGGCTTTCTTGGCGTCATCGAGAATGCCGACCATGCGGAGAAAATAGCGGGCGAGATCGGCTATCCGGTGATGATCAAGGCTTCCGCCGGCGGCGGCGGCAAGGGCATGCGCATCGCCTGGAGCGAAACGGAAGTACGCGACGGCTTCGACCGCGCCCGCTCGGAGGCCAAGAGCTCGTTCGGCGACGACCGCGTCTTCATCGAAAAATTCGTGGTCGACCCGCGGCATATCGAGATCCAGGTGCTGGGCGACGCTCATGGCAACTGCATCTATCTCGGCGAGCGTGAATGCTCGATCCAGCGCCGCAACCAGAAGGTCGTGGAGGAGGCGCCATCGCCGTTCCTCGATGCCGCGACCCGCAAGGCCATGGGCGAGCAGGCGGTGGCGCTGGCCAAGGCGGTGGACTACCAGAGCGCCGGCACCGTCGAGTTCATCGTCGATGCCAACAAGAACTTCTATTTCCTTGAAATGAACACCCGTTTGCAGGTCGAGCATCCGGTGACGGAACTCGTTACCGGCATCGACCTGGTCGAGCAGATGATCCGTGTCGCGGCCGGCGAGAAACTGGCGCTCAAGCAATCCGACATAAAGCTCGACGGCTGGGCCGTCGAAAGCCGCCTCTATGCGGAGGACCCGTACCGCAACTTTCTGCCCTCGATCGGAAGGCTGACGCGCTACCGGCCGCCGGAGGAAGGCGGGGAAGGCGACATCGTCGTGCGAAACGACACGGGCGTTACCGAAGGGTCGGAAATCTCGATGTTCTACGACCCGATGCTGGCCAAGCTGTGTACCTGGGCGCCGACGCGGCTTGCCGCCATCGACGCCATGTCGCAGGCGCTGGACGAGTTCGTCGTCGAAGGCATCGAGCACAATATCCCGTTCCTGTCGGCGCTGATGCAGCATCCGCGCTGGCGCGAAGGGCGGCTTTCGACCGGCTTCATCGCCGAAGAATATCCCGAAGGGTTTTCGCCGATCGTTCCCGACGCGCAGGAAAAGGCGGTGCTGGCCTCGGTTGCGATCGCGGTGGAACTGTTGCGCAAGGACCGTCTCGACCGGCTCGGCGGGCGGCTTGCGCCGCATTCGGGCGCGCTGAAGCGCCACTGGGTGGTGAAGCTCGGCGAGGAGTATCTTTCGGCCGAAATCCTCGAAGGCATGATTTCGATCCCCATGGAGGTCGACCTGTCGATCGCCGGGGGCAAGGCGCTGACGGTGTTGTCGGACTGGCGCCCGGGCGACGCCGTGTGGCGCGGTACCGTGGGCGGCCGTGCTGTTTCGGCGCAGTTGCGGCCGGTGCCCAACGGTGTGCGCATCGCCTGGAAAGGCATGGCGGTCGATGCCCATGCGATGCTGCCGCGCACCGCCGAGCTCGAGAAGCTGATGCCGGAGAAGGTGGCGCCCGATACCTCGAAGCTGCTTTTGTGCCCGATGCCGGGGCTGATCGTCTCGATCGCCGTCGCCGAGGGGCAGGAGGTCAAGGCGGGCCAGACGCTGGCTGTGGTCGAGGCGATGAAGATGGAGAACGTGCTGCGCGCCGAGCGCGACCTGACGGTGGCGAAGCTTGCCGCCAAGCCGGGCGACAGCCTCGCGGTCGATGCAGTCATCATGGAATTCGCATAACCCACAGGCTATTGGGCTAACGCGGTCATTTTGCTGGACGGATGGGGCAGGGTTCCGGACAATGGGCCTGATCTTTCCCCCGAGTCCCGCGAGCGATTGACGATGGCAGAAGACGGATTTCAGAACGACACGCCGCCCCAGGCGGCAGCGCCCGGCGGGCGCGCGTTCATCCACCTGCGCGTCCATTCCGCCTATTCGCTGCTCGAAGGCGCATTGCAACTCGGCAAGATCATCGGCCATGCGGTGAAGGACGGTGCGCCGGCCATCGCCATCACCGACACCAACAACCTGTTCGGCGCGCTGGAATACGCGCAGAAGGCAGTCAAGGACGGCATCCAGCCGATCATCGGCTGCCAGGTCGACCTGGCCTTCTCGGGCGAGGAAGCCGAGGGGCAGCGCGACCGGCGCCGGCAGGGGCCGGAACTGCGGCCGCTGGTGCTGATCGCGGCGACGGAAACGGGCTATGCCAACCTCGTGCGGCTGGTCAGCCGCGTCTACCTGGAAACGCCGCCCGGCGAACCGGTTCACCTGACCACTTCCATGATGGAGGAAAGCTGCGAGGGCCTGATCTGCCTCACCGGCGGCCCGCGCGGGCCGATCGGCCATGCGCTGAAGCAGGAGCGGCGCGATCTCGCCGAGGCCCGCCTGCTTGCATTGAAGGCGATGTTCGGCGATCGGCTCTATGTCGAACTGGAGCGCGTCGGCGCCTATGACCGCGCCATCGAGCAGGCGTCGATCGACCTCGCCTACAAGCACGAACTGCCGCTGGTCGCCACCAACGAGGCCTTTTTCTCGTCGCGCGAGGACTACGAGGCGCATGATGCGCTGCTCGCCATCGCTGACGGTTCGGTTGTGGCCGCGGACAACCGCCGCCACCTGTCGCCGGACAATTATCTCCGCAGCCAGGCAGAGATGGTCGCGCTGTTCGCCGACCTGCCGGAAGCTCTGGACAATACGGTCGAGATCGCGCTGCGCTGTTCCTACTATCCGCAAACCCGCAAGCCGATCCTGCCGCGCTTTACCGGCGGCGACGTCGAGGACGCGGAAGCCGTCGTCAAGGCGGAAGCCGCCGAACTCACCCGGCAGGCGTGGGAAGGGTTGGACAAGCGCCTTGCCGTCCATGGCCCGACCGCCGGCCATACCGAGGAGCAATACCGCGAGCGGCTCGCCTTCGAACTCGGCATCATCGAGCGCATGAAGTTTCCGGGCTACTTCCTCATCGTCTCGGACTTCATCAAATGGGCGAAGGCGCACGGCATCCCGGTCGGGCCGGGGCGTGGCTCGGGCGCCGGCTCGCTGGTCGCCTATGCGCTCACCATCACCGACATCGACCCGCTGCGCTTCTCGCTGCTGTTCGAGCGCTTCCTCAACCCCGAGCGCGTCTCGATGCCGGACTTCGACATCGACTTCTGCCAGGACCGCCGCGAGGAGGTGATCCGCTACGTGCAGGGCCGCTACGGCCGCGACCAGGTCGGCCAGATCATCACCTTCGGTACGCTGCAGGCCCGCGCGGTGCTGCGCGACGTGGGTCGCGTACTGCAAATGCCCTACGGGCAGGTCGACCGGCTGTGCAAGATGGTGCCGCAGAACCCGGCGCATCCGGTTTCGCTGGGGCAGGCGATCGAGGGTGAGCCGCGCTTTGCCGAGGAGGTGGAGAAGGAGCCGATCGTCCAGACGCTGCTTACCGTGGCGCAGAAGCTGGAGGGGCTTTATCGCCATGCCTCGACGCACGCCGCCGGCATCGTCATCGGCGACCGGCCGCTCTCGGAACTGGTGCCGATGTATCGCGACCAGCGCTCGGACATGCCGGTCACCCAGTTCAACATGAAATATGTCGAGCAGGCCGGACTGGTGAAGTTCGACTTCCTCGGACTGAAGACGCTGACGGTGCTGAACACCGCCGTCAAGCTGATCGCCCGGCGCGGCGTCGACATCGATCTGGCGCACATCCCGCTCGACGACGAGAAAACCTATGCCATGCTGTCGCGCGGCGAGGTGGTCGGCGTGTTCCAGGTGGAAAGTGCGGGCATGCGCAAGGCGCTGCTCGGCATGAAGCCCGACTGCATCGAGGACATCATCGCGCTGGTGGCGCTCTACCGGCCGGGGCCGATGGAGAACATCCCGACCTACAACGCCCGCAAGCACGGCGAGGAGGAGATCGCCTCGATCCACCCAAAGATCGACCATCTGGTGAAGGAGACTCAAGGGGTCATCGTCTACCAGGAACAGGTGATGCAGATCGCGCAGGAACTGGCCGGCTATTCGCTGGGCGAAGCCGACCTGCTGCGCCGCGCCATGGGCAAGAAGATCCGCGCCGAGATGGACAAGCAGCGCGAGCGCTTCGTCTCGGGCGCGGTCGAGCGCGGCGTCACCAAGCCGCAGGCCGATTTCATCTTCGACCTCTTGGCGAAGTTCGCCGACTACGGCTTCAACAAGAGCCACGCGGCGGCCTATGCCGTGGTGTCCTATCAGACGGCCTATCTCAAGGCGCATTACCCGGTCGAGTTTCTCGCCGCGTCGATGACCCTCGACATGTCGAATACCGACAAGCTGGCCGACTTCCGGCAGGACGCGATGCGCCTCGGCATCGAGGTGGTCGCGCCCTCGGTGCAGACCAGTTTCCGTGCCTTCGAGGTGGGCGAGAACCGCATCTTCTACTCGCTGGCCGCGCTGAAGGGCGTCGGCGACGCGGCCGTCGAGCACATCGTGGAAAAGCGCAAGGACGGCCAGTTCAAGAGCCTCGCCGACTTCTGCGAGCGCATCGACCCGAAGATCGTCGGCAAGCGCGTGTTCGAAAGCCTGATCATGGCGGGCGCGCTCGACTGCTTCGGCGAGGACCGCGCCACCATGATGGCCGGGGTGGAGCGCATGATGGGATTGGCCGCGCTCGCCCAGCAGAACGCGACCTCGGGGCAGGCCGACATTTTCGGCGCGTCGCTGGGGGCGCAGTCGCAGGCGCTGCACCTGCCTGCCACCGAACCTTGGCTGGCGGCGGACCGGCTGCACCGGGAATTCCAGGTGGTGGGCTTCTATCTCTCGGCGCACCCTCTCGACGAGTACAAGGCGGCGTTGCAGAAGATGCGGGTGCAGAATTGGGCGGAGTTTTCCGCCGCCGTCAAGCGCGGCGCTTCGGCCGGGCGGTTGGCGGGCACCGTCTCCACCAAGCAGGAGCGAAAGACGCGTACCGGCAACAAGATGGGCGTCGTGGTCTTTTCCGACAACACCGGCCAGTACGAGGCGGTGCTGTTTTCCGAGGCGCTGGCGCAGTATCGCGACCTGCTCGAGCCCGGCCGCTCGGTGGTGATCACCGTTTCGGCCGAGGATCGTCCGGAAGGCGTCAACCTTCGCATCAACAGCGTGCAGTCGCTGGACGATGCCGCCGGCCGCGTGGAGAAGCAGTTGCGTATCTTCGTGCGCGGGGCCGCCCCGGTCGACTCGGTCGCCGCCCGCCTCGGGCAGAGCGGCGAGGGCCAGGTCAGCATTGTCGTGCTGAAGGAGGAAGGGCAGGGTGAGGTCGAGGTGGCGTTGCCCAGCCGTTATCGCATCGACCATCGCATTGCCGCCGCCATCGGTGCCGTGCCGGGCGTCGTGGAGGTGGAACTGGTATAGGAGCGGTATGAGCAAGGACGCCGAAGCGGCGGAGCCGACCGGGTTCGCCGCGCTGAGGGACAGGCTGCGCCGGATCTATCACGGCACGACGCCGCTGGCGTTCCGCTTCCGGCTGGCGACGATGGTCGTCGATATCGCCATCATCGCCTTCTTCATCGCCACGCCGGTCCTGCAGGAGACGCCGACCTTCCTGTGGCTGGACTATGCGGTCGCCGCGCTCGTCGCCGCCGACATGACCGCGCGGCTTCTCGCTTCCACCGACATGCCGCGCCTGATGCGGCAGCCGACCTTCCTGGTCGATTTCTTCATCCTGCTGACCCTGCTGTTTCCGACCGCGCTCGCCAATCTCGGCTTCCTGCGCATCCTGCGGCTGTGGTCGCTGTCGCGCAGCGGCGCCCTGTGGCGGCACCTCGAAATGCGGCGCCTTAAAGTCTGGCGCGACGCCAGCCAGGCGGTGGTCAACCTGCTGACCTTCCTGCTGGTCGTCGCCGGCTTCGTCTACACCTTCTTCTTCCGCGACGGTTCCGGCTTTGCCGGCTATGTCGATGCGCTGTACTTCACCGTCGCGACGGTCACCACCACCGGCTTCGGCGATATCGTCCTGCCGGGCATTGCCGGCAAGCTGACGGCGATCGTCACCATGATCATCGGCATCTCGCTGTTCGTGCGGCTGGCGCAGTCGGTGTTCCGGCCGAACAAGGTGTTTTTTCCCTGCCCGCAATGCGGCTTGCAACGCCATGAGCCGGATGCGGTGCACTGCAAGGCCTGCGGCTACCTGCTCAATATCCCCGACGACAACGACTGATTCCGCCGGCGTCCGGGTGCGGGATTTGCCATTTCGGCCACGTTGCCTATAAGGCGCGTTCCCTTCAATGAACGCGCCGAAGCCAATGACCGTGCTTTCCACCCCCTATTACTTGATCGACGAGGCCCGGCTTCTCCAAAATATGGAGAAGATCGCCCGCCTGCGCGAGAAATCCGGCGCCAAGGCGTTGCTCGCCCTGAAATGCTTCGCGACCTGGTCGGCCTTCGACCTGATGCGCCCCTACATGGACGGCACCACGTCGTCCTCGCTGTTCGAGGTGCGGCTTGGGCGCGAGAAATTCGGCGGCGAAACCCATGCCTACAGCGTCGCCTATGGCGACGACGAGATCGACGAGGTCGTCTCCCACGCCGACAAGATCATCTTCAACTCGATCGGCCAGTTGCAGCGCTTCGCCGACAAGGCGTCCGGCATCCGCCGTGGCCTGCGGCTCAATCCGCAGGTGAGTTCCTCCAGCTTCGACCTGGCCGATCCGGCCCGGCCGTTCAGCCGGCTTGGCGAATGGGACGTGGCGCGCGTAGAGACGGTCATGGACCGCATCAGCGGCTTCATGATCCACAACAACTGCGAGAACTCGGATTTTTCGCTGTTCGACCGCATGCTGGCGCAGATCGAGGACAGGTTCGGCTCGCTGCTCAAGCGGGCGGAGTGGGTAAGCCTCGGCGGCGGCATCCATTTCACCGGCGAGAACTATCCGCTGGACGCCTTTGCCGAACGGCTGAAGGCCTTTGCCGGCCGCTACGGCGTCCAGGTCTTCCTGGAGCCGGGCGAGGCCTCCATCACCAAGTCCACTACGCTCGAGGTCACGGTTCTCGATACGCTGTTCAACGGCAAGCATCTCGCCATCGTCGATTCCTCGATCGAGGCGCACATGCTCGACCTCCTGATCTATCGCGAGAGCGCGCGGGTGGAGCCGAACACGGGCCCGCACGAAGTGATGCTGTGCGGAAAATCCTGTCTTGCCGGCGATATTTTCGGCACCTTCCGCTTCGAGCGGGAACTGAAGGTCGGCGACCGGATTTCGATCCAGGATGCCGCCGGCTATACCATGGTCAAGAAGAACTGGTTCAACGGCGTCAAGATGCCGGCCATTGCGATCCGTCAACGCGACGGATCGGTTCGCCTGGTCCGCGAGTTCACCTATGCGGACTATGAGCAGAGCCTGTCCTGAGCTCTGCGCCAACTGCCACCCATCGCAAAAGGATGCTTGACAGGGAATGAAGAAGAACGTGCTCGTTATCGGCGCCGGCGGTGTGGCGCAGGTCGTGGCGCATAAATGCGCGCAAAACAACGATGTGTTCGGCGATATCCATATCGCGTCGCGGACGGCTGAAAAATGCCGTCAGATCGTCGCTTCGGTGCACGAGAAAAAGAGCCTGAAAGGGCCGGGCGTGATCGAGGCGCATGAACTCGACGCCATGGATGTCGAGGCGACCAAGGCCCTGATCCAGAAGGCCGGTTCGCGCATCGTCATCAATGTCGGCTCGCCCTTCGTCAACATGACGGTGCTTTCGGCCTGTATCGCGACGGGTGCAGCCTATCTCGACACGGCCATCCACGAGGATCCGGCGAAAGTGTGCGAGTCCGCGCCCTGGTACGCCAACTACGAATGGAAGCGGCGCGAGGAGTGCGCGAAGGCAGGCGTCACCGCCATTCTCGGCGCCGGCTTCGACCCGGGCGTCGTCAACGCCTATGCGCGCCTTGCCGTGGACGATTATTTCGACACGGTCGATTCGATCGACATCATCGACATCAACGCCGGCAGCCACGGCCGCTACTTCGCCACCAATTTCGATCCGGAGATCAATTTCCGCGAGTTTACCGGCCGGGTGATGACGTGGCAGGACCGGGAATGGAAGATCAACAAGATGTTCGAGGTTCGCAAGGACTGGGACCTGCCGGTCGTCGGCAAGAGCCCGTCCTACCTGACCGGGCATGACGAGATCCATTCCCTGTCCCAGCACCTCGACGTGCCGACCATCCGCTTCTGGATGGGGTTCGGCGATCACTACATCAACGTCTTCACGGTGCTGAACAGCCTCGGCCTGTTGTCGGAGCAGCCGGTCACGACCGCCGAGGGGCTGGAAGTCGTGCCGCTCAAGGTGGTCAAGGCCGTGCTTCCCGACCCGTCGTCGCTGGCGCCCGGCTATACCGGCAAGACCTGCATCGGCGACCTGGTCAAGGGCACGAAGGACGGCAAGTCGCGCGAGGTCTTCATCTACAACGTGGCCGATCACAAAGAGGCTTATGAAGAGGTCGGCAGCCAGGGCATTTCCTACACCGCCGGCGTTCCAGCGGTCGCGGCCGCGATGCTGATCGCCTCGGGCGAGTGGGACGCCAAAAAAATGGTCAATGTCGAGGAACTGCCGCCACGCCCGTTCCTCGACCTGCTCGGCCGGATCGGCCTTCCGACCCGGGTGAAGGAAGGCGAGAGCGACCAACCTTTCGCCTGACGCGATGTAGCCGGCGGAGCCAATCTGGGTCCGCCGGCCTCAGATGCGCTCCCACGGATGCCGGATTTCCGGCCCTTCGTCCTCGTCGGGGCGGGTAGGGCGGCCGCGGTGACCCTTGCCGAACGTATAGCCGGTCTCGACCGCCTTGCCGCCGAACTTGTCGCGCAGGGCGTCGATGGCGCCTTCGGCCAGCGCGCGCTTCCTCGCCTGCACGTCGACGAGGTCGGGCGGGTCGGCCTTTCCGGCATCCGACAGGTCGCTGACCCCAATGCCGAGCAGCCGGTATTTCGTGCCGTCGAGTTCCTTGCCGATGAGGTGGAGGCCAGTCTGGAAGATGCGGTCGGCAAGCCGTGTCGGGTCGTCCAACTGATGGTTGCGGGTCCTGATCCTGAAATCCTGCGTCTTCAGCTTCAGCACTACCGTGCGGCCGGCGAGGTTCGCCTTCTTCAGCCGGGCCGAGACCTTTTCCGACAGGGCGCGAAGCACCGGCACCAGGTCGGCGGCGCCGGCAAGATCGGTGTCGAAGGTGGTTTCGGCCGATACGCTCTTGGAATCCCGGTCCGCCGTCACCCGGCGGTCGTCCTCGCCGCGCGCCAGATAGTAAAGACGGTCGCCCATGCTGCCGTATCGGCGCAGGAGATCGCCGCGTTCCATCTTCTGCAACTGGCCGATGGTGCGGATGCCGTCCTGCTCCAGCGTGGCCGCGAAAGCCTTGCCCACGCCCCAGATCATGGTCACCGGCTGCCCGGCCAGGAAGTCCGGGGCCTCCGCCTCGCCGATGACCGAGAAGCCGCGCGGCTTGCGCAGGTCGGACGCCACCTTGGCGAGGAATTTGCAATAGGAGAGGCCGACCGAGGCGGTGATGCCGATTTCCTGTTCCACCGTGCGGATGAAGCGCGCCAGCACCAGCGCCGGCGGCAGGCCGTGCAGCTTTTCCGTGCCGCCGAGGTCGAGGAACGCCTCGTCGATGGAGATCGGCTCGACCAGCGGCGTCAGCGCCTGCATCATCGAGCGCACCTGCCGCCCGACGCGGGCGTATTTCTCCATGTCCGGCTTGATGACGATGGCGTCGGGGCAGGCCTCCAGCGCCTTGAACATCGGCATCGCCGAGCGGACGCCGTTGATGCGGGCGATGTAGCAGGCCGTCGAGACCACGCCGCGCTTGCCGCCACCGACGATGACCGGCTTGTCCTTCAGCGCCGGGTTGTCGCGCTTTTCCACCGCGGCGTAGAACGCGTCGCAGTCGATATGGGCGAGGTGCAGTCGGTAGAGTTCGGGATGGCGGACCAGCCGGGGGCTGCCGCAGCGCTCGCAACGCGGCGCAGGCCCGCGCTGAAGGGTCAGGCAGTCGCGGCAGAAACCGTGAGCGGGATCGTTGACAGGGGCTGCCATGGTCTGCGAACGTAAAGAGAACGATCGTTATCCTACGTCAGGGCGCGACGGGCGGCAAGGCGGCGAACGAGAGGCTGTGGATATGGGTGTTCTGCGCATCGTCCCCAACATAGCGGGGGCCGACCTGGAGCAGGCGAAGGCGTTCTATCGGGAGGTTTTCGACCTCGATATCGCGATGGACCTCGGCTGGATCGTCACTTTCGCCTCCGATGCCGGCATGCGGCCCCAGATCAGCGTCGCCAGCGAAGGCGGTTCGGGGACGCCGGTGCCGGATGTCTCGATCGAGGTGGAGGACGTCGACCAGACGTTTAGGCGCGCCGCCGATGCCGGACACGAAATCCTGTACGGCGTCGCCGACGAGCCCTGGGGCGTACGCCGCTTCTACATGCGCGACCCGTTCGGCAAGGTGCTGAACGTGCTTTCGCACGCCGGCTAGCCGAGGTCAGATGCTGAGGGCCTTGACGATCTTCGGCAGCGCGTCGTCCCAGTCCTCGACCACGGTAATGTCGTCCGGGATCGGCGGCAGGAAGTCGCGCAGTGAATTGTCCGCCATCAGGTGGAACAGATGGGCATCGGCAACCGACTCGCGCGCCGACAGAAGGTTGGCGGGCTGGTCGTCGACGAAGGCGACCGGGCGGCGGGTGGCGCCGCGCAGCTTGGCCACGGCCGGCCCCTTGGCCATCTCCGTCGTCAGCAGCGGGTAGGCGAGGCCGAGCGCGTCGAGATGCGCGCGGCGCGCCGCGCGATGACGGTGGAACATCGCCGTCAGCAGCACGATCTCGGCATGCCGGCCGATCTCGGCCAGCGCGTCGGCGGCGCCGATGGTGACGCTCTGCCACTCGGCCTGGGCGTCGAAGAATTCATCGAGCAGCGCCGTCACCTCCGCCTGCTCGACCAGCCTGCCGGTCGCCGTCTCGGCGACGTTGCCGGTCAGGTGGAACGATTTCAGCGTCAACTGGAGGCCGCGCTTCTCGAGGAAGTTCGGGAAGGGGCGGATGAATTCCAGCACCACGTCATCGACATCGAGCACCAGCAAGGGGCGGTCGTCGTGCGCCAGTTCCTCGATCTGGCGCGCTGTTTCGGGATCGTCGCTCATGTGGAAGCCTCGTAAGTGTCGTTGCCGGTGGGAAGGGCCCGCAGCGCGGCGCCGACGGCGGCCGGCGGCGTGCCGGTTTCCTCGGCAAAGCGCAGGAGCGTCGGCTCGTGGGCAAGGATGAACTGCAGCACGCCGGCCAGGAAGCCGGGTTCGCGCGCGGCCTGGCGGATGGCGCCGGCTTCGATGCCGGTGATGGCGAGGAAACGAGGCAAAAGCTCGGGGTCGCCGGCAATGAAGCCGAGCGCGCCGATGGCCAGCGCCTCGGCATTCTCGCGTGTCGACGTTTGCTCGGCCATTGCTGCCTTCTGCCTTGAACTCCCGGATTGCGACCCCGAAGTAATGCTTTGGGACGGCGGCGGCAAGCCGTCGGCCCGACAACTGTGCCGAACGGGCGGAACCGGGCGGTTTTCGACCCTCGGGTTACCGTTTCGTCAAGGATATCGGTGTAGGGTAGCCCTCGGGTTTGGCGCGTTCGCGAAGGAACGCACGGCTGCAGCGGCCAGCTACGGACGCTGCCCGGACGGGAGCGATATGTCAAAAAAGGTCATGATCGTCGAGGATAACGAGCTCAACATGAAGCTCTTTCGCGACCTCATCGAGGCCAGCGGTTATGAAACGGTGCGCACGCGCGACGGGCTGGAGGCGCTGGAACTCGCCCGCCGCCACAAGCCGGATCTCATCCTCATGGATATCCAGTTGCCGGAGGTTTCCGGCCTGGAGGTGACGAAATGGCTGAAGGAGGACGACGAACTGCACGTCATCCCCGTCATCGCCGTTACCGCCTTCGCCATGAAGGGGGACGAGGAGCGCATCCGGCAGGGCGGGTGCGAAGCCTACATTTCCAAGCCGATCTCGGTGCCGCGCTTCATCGAGACCATCAAGTCCTATCTGGGCGATGCCTGATGGTCACCAGGTCCTGCCCCGGAGTTCGCTGACATGACTGCTCGCATCCTGGTCGTCGATGACATCCCGGCCAATGTGAAACTGCTCGAAGTCCGGCTGCTGGCCGAATATTTCGAGGTGCTGACCGCCACCAACGGGCCGGACGCCATCGACACCTGCGAGAACGGCAAGGTCGACGTGGTGCTGCTCGACGTGATGATGCCGGGAATGGACGGCTTCGAGGTCTGCCGGCGCCTGAAGAGCGATCCGGTGACCTCGCATATCCCGGTGGTGATGATCACCGCGCTCGACCAGGTCGCCGACAGGGTGCGCGGCCTGGAGGCCGGGGCCGACGATTTTCTCACCAAGCCGGTCAACGACCTGCAACTGATGACGCGCGTGAAAAGCCTGGTGCGGCTGAAGTCGCTGACCGACGAGTTGCGGCTGCGCGCCTCCACCACGCGCAACATCGGGATCGAGGAACTGCTGAACCGGACCTTCACGCCGGCCGACACCACGCCGAAGGTGCTTTTGGTGGACGAGCGCAAGTCGTCCTTTGAGCGTATCCAGAAAATGCTGCGCGGCAGTGTCGAGCTCGACGTGTCTACTGACCCGCATACGGCGGTGTTCCAGGCTGCCGAGGCGCCTTACGACTGCGTCATCATCTCGACGGGCTTCGACGAGTTCGATCCGCTCAGGCTGTGCTCGCAACTGCGCTCGCTCGACCGTACCCGCTTCCTGCCCATCATCCTGCTTGCCGAGGCGAGCGAGGACCAGCGCATCATCCGCGGCCTTGAACTCGGCATCAACGATTATCTCGTGCGGCCGGTCGATCCGCACGAACTGACGGCGCGGCTGCGCACGCAGGTGCGGCGCAAGCGCTACAACGACCAGCTTCGCGCCAGCGTCACCCAGACCATCGAAATGGCGGTAACCGATGGCCTGACCGGCCTGCACAACCGCCGCTACCTCGACAGCCACCTGCAGACGCTGTTCGAGCGCGCGGTGGCGCGCCGCCGGCCGCTGTCGATGATGATCACCGACCTCGACCGCTTCAAGGCGATCAACGACACGCACGGCCACGACGGCGGCGACGACGTGCTGCGCGAATTCGCGCAGCGCCTGCGCAAGAACGTGCGCGGCATCGACCTCGCCTGCCGGTTCGGCGGCGAGGAATTCGTCGTGGTGATGCCGGATACCGACGGTTTCGTGGCGGAGAAGGTGGCGGAGCGCATCCGCGCCGAGATCGCGCGCGAGCCGTTCGCGATCGGCCATGACGGCAAGGCGATCGAGGTTACGGTCAGCGTCGGGGTTTCCTCGCTACTGAAGGGCCCGGACACCGTCGAAGCGATGATGAAGCGGGCGGACCTTGCCCTCTACGAGGCCAAGAGCGGGGGCCGCAACCGGGTGGTCGCCAAGGCGGCCTGAACGCTTCGCTGCTGCCCGGCCTGTCAAGCGCGTAAGGTTAGCGATTTACCTTAACCCAAGCGATTCGGCCGCCGTGGTTAAGAAAGTGTTGATTTATATAAGCCTTTGCGCAAATGTCATTCCAGAGCATGTCTCCCTGGAGTGAAAGCGGTTTTCGCGACAGGGTGGGCGTCCGAAAGCAGCATCAAGGCGCGCCGCACGCGCAATAGCGGATTGGCGGCGCAAGAAGATCATGTGCTTCAGGGACGCGCCACGGATGCTCCGATACGTTGATTGGGCATTGGAAGGATCCGGGGAGTTTCCTCGGACCAACGCTCCAAAACGTCCACCGGCCAGTTGCCGGGACGTTTCCAGCATACCCCATGATGCTCAGGTCCGCCGCATCTCCTGGGTCCGTGGGGTCGGTCGGCCGGCACTGGCATATAGTGGCCTCCTCGTACCGCTGCCAAACGCCGGCCGACCCCCAATTTCCAGAACCGTTGCGATCGAGAGTGGCCCACAGGGCATGACCCCTGGGTGGCGCGCCAAATAAAAACGCCGCCCGGAGGCGGCGTTCAGACATTCCGGCGTGACCGGATTACTTGATCTTGGTTTCCTTGAACTCGACGTGCTTCTTGGCGACCGGGTCGTACTTGCGGAAGGACAGCTTGTCCGTCTTGGTGCGGCTGTTCTTGCTGGTCACGTAGAAGAAGCCGGTGTCGGCGGTCGACAGGAGCTTGATCTTGATGTTTGCGGCTTTGGCCATGATATTCGTCCGTTTTTGTCGTGGGGTTCGCGCCGCTTGAGCACGGGAAAACACCCGGACGCGGGAAACTTGGCGCGACACATAAAGGAGACGCCTGGAAAGTCAAGTCCGCAGCCGGCGCCGGATCGGTCTAATCCGGCATTCGGCCGCGGAATCGGGCGTTCCGGTCAGCTCGTATGGGCGACGAGCTTGTTGATCGTCTCCGGGAAGAAGCTCGGGGCGGCGCGGCGCTTGCCGAACATCATGTCGTACTGCAGGAAGCGAAAGTCGCGGATCGCCGGATCGATTTCCTTGGCGCGCGCCCAGTCGGGCGTCGCCTCGCCGGAAGTCGACAGGAGCAGGCTGCGGTCGACCACCCGGTAGCGCTCGTTCAGCTCGCCCAGGAAGCCGGTGTAGTAGGGATGCGTGATGCCGGCCGCCGTCAGCACGTGGTAGGGCAGGAACGCAGGGCTGATCGCGCCCATGTCCTTCACCGGGCCGGTCTTGTTGGACCAGACGACGAGCGGCGTCTCGCGATGCTCCAGCATCTTTTCCGGCGCTTCCTTGCGCGGCGCGACGTTGTTCTTCAGGAAGCCCGTCTCGACATAGACCGGCCCCAGCGGCGGCAAGTGGTCGCCGAAGAAGGCGATGACCGTCGGCCGTTCGCGCTGCCTGGCCCAGTCGAGCAGCCGCTGGAGGCCATGGTCGGCGTCGGCGGCGCCTTCGGCATAGCTTTGCAGCGAATCGCGCGCCCACTGGCTGGTCGGGGCGTCCACCGTGTGTTTCGCGTCCGGGTAGCGCTGCGGTTCGTAGGGGCCGTGGTTCTGCAGGCTGACCACGAAGAAGAAGAACGGATCGCTGGTCTCGTCCGCCTCGCGGATGACTTCGTCGGTCATCGCCGCGTCGGAGGCGAGCGGGCCGCGCTTCTGCATCGGCGGCATGTTTTCTTCCGAGCGGAAGCTGTCGAAACCGAAATCGGCGTAGACCGGCGTGCGGTTCCAGAACCAGTTCGTGCCGGGGTGGATGGCGCGCGTCTCATAGCCTTCGTTCTTCAGGAACGTCGCCATCGAGGGGATCGGCGCGCGCACATATTGCTGGTAGGGGATGCTGCCGGCCGGCAGGAAGGCGTTGGAGAAGCCGGTCAGCGCCTCGAACTCGACATTGGCGGTCATGCCGCCGAACTCGGGCGAGAATACCGAGCCGGAACGCAGGTCGCGCACCGTGGGGATGGGGTCCGGCTTGATGGAAACGCCGGGCAGCACGGTCGGGTCCCAGAACGATTCGCTCATCACGACGATGATGTCGGGCTTTTCCGGCGGGAGGGAGGTGGTGACGGTCGGCTTCTTGATCGCAGCGATCGCGTTTTCGGAATAGCCCTTCGGCGCGGTGACGTGCGCCATCGGCACGTTGAGTGCGAACGCCAGCGCAAAGCCGTTGGAATTGTAGTTTTCCTTCTGGTCCCACATCATCGGGATGATCTGCAACCGATCGCGCGTCCACGAGAAGCTCGCGTAGTCCATCAGGGAAACGAAGAAGGCGAGCAGCGGCAGGGTCAGCACCAGCCGGGCGAGACGCCCCTTGTAGGTCAGTGCCGGCGCAAGGCGCCGCCACAGGCGCCAGCCATAGACCAGCAGCGCGGCCGCAAGGACGATGCCGACGACCAGGGCGATGCCGGTCATCGGGCGCTCGCGCACCAGAAGCGGCATCAATTCGATGATCTGGCGGGCGTAGAGGAAGTCCGTCGGGTAGAGCGGGTCGCCGAGATAAAGCGACTTCTGGTGACCGACGAAGGCAAGCCCCAGCGTCAGCGGCGCGACGAACATCAGGCTCTGGTGCCTGCGGCCGAAAACGGCGTCGAGCCCGATCATGATCAGCGCGAACAGGATGATCGTGGTCCAGCCGGGCTTGAAGGGCTGCGAGAAGAAATTGGTCGTAGCGGCGAGGTCGCCGCGAAAGATGAGCTCGATGGCGAACACGAGGACGGCCGCACTCACCAGCGAGACGAGCCCGTAGCCGGCCACATGCCAAGCTGCGCCGGCGCGGCCGACCGGTCGCCTTGCCTTGCCAAACTGATCCGGCACCTCGCGGGCGGTGCCTGCGATACTCTTCACCACTCGAACTTCCCCGGTCTGCGCAGGCCAGGGCCTGCAGTCATGGAACTGTCATCGGAATGTCATGTTGAATTATCGCGTGTGGCGAAAATAGGAAGAGCCGGCGAACGAATCGTGTGCGGTTTTAACCAGGAGTGATCGGCAAAAACCGTCTAAAACCCGAAGCTTGGCCTCGCTCATGCCGGGTTCCGGCGCGTCGGATGACTTGACTTGAACTGGCGGCTTGCGCAACAGCAGGCGGGAAGAAGTTACGCTGGAGCACAGGACATGGCCGTCGCATTCACTTTTCCGGGGCAGGGCAGCCAGGCCGTCGGCATGGGCAAGGACCTGGCCGAGGCTTTTCCCGAGGCGCGCAGGGTGTTCGAGGAAGTCGACGAGGCGCTCGGCGAGAAGCTGTCGACGCTGATCTGGGAAGGGCCGGAAGAAACGCTGACGCTGACGGCCAATGCGCAGCCGGCGCTGATGGCGGTGTCGCTGGCGGCGGTAAGGGCGCTGGAAGCGCGGGGCTTTTCGCTGAAGGACAAGGTGGCCTATGTCGCCGGGCATTCGCTCGGCGAATATTCGGCCTTGGCCGCAGCTGGCTTCGTCTCCGTCGCCGACGCGGCGCGCCTGCTGCGCATTCGCGGCAACGCCATGCAGGCGGCGGTGCCGGCGGGCGAGGGCGCCATGGCGGCCATCATCGGCCTGGAGCAGGCGGACGTGGAGGCTGCCTGTGCCGAAGCGGCGGCCGGGTCGGTCTGCCAGGTCGCCAATGACAATGGCGGCGGGCAACTGGTGATCTCCGGGGCGAAGGCCGCCGTCGAGCGCGCCGCCAAGCTGTGCACGGAAAAAGGCGCCAAACGCGCGCTGATGCTGCAGGTGTCGGCCCCCTTCCATTCGGCGCTGATGTTGCCGGCGGCCGAGGCGATGCGCGAGGCGCTGGCCAAGGTAGAGCGGCACGCGCCGGCCGTTCCGGTGGTCGCCAACGTCTCGGTGAAGCCGTCGAGCGACGTCGAGGAGATCACGCGCCAACTCGTCGAGCAGGTCACCGGCCGGGTGCGCTGGCGCGAAACCGTCGACTGGTTCGGCGGCAATGGCGTTTCCACGCTTTATGAGGTAGGCGCCGGCAAGGTCCTGTCCGGCCTGGCGCGGCGCATCAACCGCGACATCGCCACCGCCAACATCGGTACGCCGGCCGAGATCGAGGCCGCGCTGGCGGCGTTGTCGTAAGAAAGCTATTTTGAACGCTCCCTGCCGAAGGGAGTGCTCCAACAAGGAGAAAAAGATGTTCGATCTGACCGGCCGCAAGGCGCTTGTCACCGGCGCATCGGGGGGAATAGGCGAGGCGATCGCGCGGATATTGCACGCGCAGGGGGCCGTCGTCGGCCTGCACGGCACGCGGGTCGAGAAACTCGAGGGGCTGGCGGGCGAATTGGGCGACAGGGTCAAGCTGTTTCCCGCGAATCTGTCCAACCGCGACGAAGTCAAGGCGCTCGGCCAGAAGGCGGAAGCCGAACTGGAAGGCGTCGACATCCTCGTCAACAATGCCGGCATCACCAAGGACGGGCTGTTCGTGCGCATGTCGGACGCCGACTGGGATGCGGTCATCGAGGTCAACCTGACCGCCGTCTTCCGCCTTACCCGCGAGCTCACCCATCCGATGATGCGCCGCCGGCATGGCCGCATCATCAACATCAGTTCCGTCGTCGGCGTCACCGGCAATCCCGGGCAGGCGAACTATTGCGCCTCCAAGGCCGGCATGATCGGCTTTTCCAAGTCGCTGGCGCAGGAAATCGCCACCCGCGGCATCACCGTCAACTGCGTGGCGCCGGGCTTCATCGAATCGGCGATGACCGACAAGCTCAACGACAAGCAGAAAGAGGCGATCATGGCCGCGATCCCGACGCGGCGCATGGGCACCAGCGCCGAAGTCGCCTCGGCCGTGGCCTATCTGGCCTCCGACGAGGCCGGCTATGTCACGGGGCAGACGCTGCACGTGAACGGCGGCATGGCGATGATCTGAGGGATGGGGAAAATCCCCATTTCGCGTTGGACCCCGGCCGATTCTCGTGTATGCGGGCCCAGACCCCGGCGGTTGGGGATATGACCGTCCTGTTGCCGTCGTGTTTTCGGCAGGACCATCTTTCAGCTTGATTAGCGGCATTGCGACCGCTAACGAAGACAGACAAACATGAAGACGAGGATGCCCACATGAGTGACACCGCAGAGCGCGTCAAGAAGATCGTTATCGAGCACCTCGGCGTCGATGCCGAGAAGGTAACGGACCAGGCGAGCTTCATCGACGATCTGGGCGCGGACAGCCTCGACACGGTCGAACTGGTCATGGCTTTCGAGGAAGAATTCGGCGTCGAGATTCCCGATGACGCGGCCGAGACGATCCTGACCGTCGGCGACGCCGTGAAGTTCATCGACAAGGCTTCGGCCTAAACTACGCTTCTGACAGGAAGGACCTGCGATGAGGCGCGTCGTCGTCACAGGCCTCGGTCTGGTTTCGCCCTTCGGAATGGGCTTCGAGCACGGGTGGAAGGAACTGCTGAGCGGCCGTAGCGCCGCCAAGCGTGTCACCGAGTTCGAGGTGGACGATCTGGCTTGCCAGATCGCTCACGTCATTCCGCGCGGCGACGGTAGCAACGGCACCTTCAATCCCGAGGCCGTGCTCGAGCCGAAGGAACTGCGCAAGATCGGCGACTTCATCCTGTACGGGATCGCGGCCGCCGACGAAGCGTTGAAGGATTCCGGCTGGGAACCGAAGAGCGAGGCCGAGCGCTGCGCCACCGGCGTCATGATCGGCTCCGGCATCGGCGGTCTGGAAGGCATCGCGGAAAACGCGATCATCCTGAAGGAACGCGGACCGCGCCGCATCAGCCCGTTCTTCATCCCCGGCAACATCATCAATCTCGTTTCCGGCCAGGTTTCCATCCGCCATGGGCTGAAAGGCCCCAATCATGCGGTGGTGACGGCCTGTTCCACCGGGGCGCACGCCATCGGCGACGCCGCGCGGCTGATCATGTTCGGCGACGCCGACGTGATGCTGGCCGGTGGCGCCGAATCGCCGGTAACGCGCCTGTCGCTGGCCGGCTTCGCCGCCTGCCGGGCGCTTTCGACCGACCGCAACGACACGCCCGAGAAGGCTTCGCGCCCCTATGACCGCGACCGCGACGGTTTCGTCATGGGCGAGGGCGCCGGCGTGGTGGTGCTCGAGGAACTGGAGCACGCCAAGGCGCGCGGTGCCAGGATCTATGCCGAGGTGACGGGCTATGGCCTGACGGGTGACGCCTACCACATCACGGCTCCGGCCGAAGACGGCGACGGCGCCTTCCGCTGTATGACGGCGGCGCTGAAGCGCGCGAACCTGAAGCCGGCCGATCTCGATTACATCAACGCCCACGGCACCTCGACCATGGCCGACACGATCGAGCTCGGCGCGGTCGAGCGCCTCGTCGGCGATGCCGCTTCGAAGGTTTCGATGTCGTCGACCAAGTCGTCCATCGGCCACCTTCTGGGGGCCGCGGGCGCCGCGGAAGCGATCTTTTCCATTCTGGCCATTCGCGACAACATCGCGCCGGCGACGATCAATCTGGAGAATCCCGAACGGGAGACGGAAATCGACCTCGTGCCGGTCACGCCGCGCGCGCGCAAGATCGACGTGGCGTTGTCCAATTCCTTCGGCTTCGGCGGCACCAACGCGTCGCTTGTTTTCCAACGCTTCAACGGCTGACCGGGCGGGCCTCCGCCCACGGCCGTGATCGACCGTTCCGGCAATTTTGCCATATTCGCCTCTACTGTTCCGGCATGGATTCGTCGCGAGATCAAACGATAGACCCTCATGAGCAATACGCCGGATAATCCTGGAGAATTCGCCCCGCGCGCAGCAGCGTCCGGGCCTATCATCCCCAAGACGGCGAACGAGGCGCTGCGGCCGGAAGCCGGCACGCCGCCGCCGAAGCGTTCGCGCGCCTCGCGCAGCCAGTTTGTCGTGTTCCTGAACTTCCTTGTTTCGCTGATCATGCTGGTCGTGCTCGGCGCCGGCATCGGGGTCTATTTCGGCCGCGAGGCCTTTCTCGAGCCCGGGCCGTCGGCTGCCGGCGACACCTTCCTGGTCAAGCCGAAAATGGGCGTGGCCGACATCGCCGACCAGTTGGAGCGGCGCAACCTGATCAGCGACGCACGGATCTTCCGCCTCGGCGTGCGCGCCTACGGCAACGAGACGGCGCTGAAGGCCGGAGAGTACGAGATCAAGCCGCAGGCCTCGATGCGCGACATCATGGAACTGCTGAAGAGCGGCAAGTCGGTCCTTTATTCGCTGACCATCCCCGAGGGGCTGACGGTGGAACAGGCGTGGCAGCGCATCTCCGAACAGGAAGCGCTGACCGGCGACATGCCGGCGACGATGCCGCCGGAGGGCAGCCTCGCCACCGACACGCTACGCTTCACGCGCGGTGCGACCCGCCAGCAGATGGTCGACAAGCTGCTGGCCGACCAGAAGCAACTGGTCGAGGACGTATGGCAGCGCCGCTCGCCCGACCTGCCGCTGGCCAATATCGAGGAATTCGTGACGCTGGCTTCCATCGTCGAGAAGGAAACCGGCCGGGGCGACGAACGCTCGCGGGTGGCGGCCGTGTTCCTGAACCGGCTGGCCAAGGGCATGCGCCTGCAGTCCGACCCGACCATCATCTACGGCCTTTTCGGCGGCAAGGGAAAGCCAGCCGACCGGCCGATCTACCAGTCGGACATCGCCAAGCAGACGCCGTACAACACCTACCTGATCAACGGCCTGCCGCCGACGCCGATCGCCAATCCCGGCCGTGCCGCGCTCGAGGCCGTCGCCAATCCGTCGAAGACCAAGGATCTGTATTTCGTGGCCGACGGCACCGGCGGCCATGTATTCGCCTCCACGCTGGAAGAGCACAACGAAAACGTCGCCCGTTACCGGAAGTGGCAGAAGCAGCAGGCAGCAGAGGCGGCGAAGGCTTCCGAAAACGCCGGTGAGAGCACCGAGCAGTAAAGCCGCTGGGGGGCGGGGCGTATGAGCGTTCAGAGTATGACCGGGTTTGCCCGCTCCACCGCCCAGCACGAGGGCGCGGTGCTGGCGTGGGAGGTCAAGTCCGTCAACGGCAAGAGCACCGAACTTCGACTGCGCGTGCCGCAGGGGTTCGAGCGGTTGGAGCCGGTGGTCCGACAGACCGTGCAGAAGCGGTTTTCGCGCGGAAATTTCCAGGCGGCGCTGACGGTTAGCCGCGTCGCCGCGGCGCCGGTTCAGCCCGTCATCAACGAGGCATTCCTGAAGGATATCGCCGGCCTCGCCAAGCGGCTGGAGGAGCAGTTCGGCGTGGCGCCGGCCACCGCCGACGGCATCCTGGCGCTGCGCGGCGTGCTCGACATGCCGGAAGCGGTCGAGACCAGCGAGACGCGAGATGAGCTCGATGCGGCGATCCTTGCGACCCTCGACGAAGCGCTGTCCGGGCTGGAGGCGGCGCGCCGGGCGGAGGGCGAGGCGTTGCGCACGCTGCTTGGCGGCCATCTCGACGCCATCGAGGCGCTGACGCTTCGGGCCGAGGCCGACCCTTCACGCGAACCGGCCGCGATCCGCGAGAGGATCGCCGGGCAGGTGCGCCTGTTGCTTGATGCCGCCGCCAACCTCGACGAGGCGCGCCTGCACCAGGAAGCCGCATTCCTCGCCACCAAGGCCGACATCCGCGAGGAGATCGACCGGCTAAAGACGCATGTGGCGTCGGCCCGCGCGCTCCTGTCGGGCGGTGGAGCCGTCGGCCGCAAGCTGGATTTCCTGGCACAGGAATTTAACCGCGAATCCAATACGCTTTGTTCGAAGTCGAATGCGGCGACGGTGACGGCCATCGGGCTGGAACTGAAGGCCGTCGTCGACCAGTTTCGCGAACAAGTCCAGAACCTGGAGTAACCGATGGTTGCCAAAGATGCCGGGTCCCGCATCCGCCGCCGGGGGCTGATGCTCGTGCTGTCGTCTCCCTCCGGGGCCGGCAAGTCGACTATCGCCAGGAATCTGATCGAAACCGATCCGGGGTTCGAACTGTCGGTCAGCGTGACGACGCGGCCGCGCCGTGGCAGCGAGATCGACGGCATCCACTATCACTTCCGCACGCAGCGGGAGTTCGACATCATGCGCGACAATGACGAGTTGCTGGAATGGGCCGAGGTGCACGGCAACTTCTACGCCACACCGCGCGAGGCGGCCGAGAAGGCGATGGCCGAGGGGCGCGACATGCTGTTCGACATCGACTGGCAGGGCGCCAAGCAGCTCAAGGAGAAGATGCGCGGCGACATCGTCTCGATCTTCATCCTGCCGCCGTCGATGAAGGAACTGAAGGCACGCCTGAAGCGGCGCGCCGAAGACCAGGAAGCTGCCATCGAGACGCGGTTGAAGAATGCGCGCACCGAGATCGAGCACTGGACGGAATATGATTTCGTCGTCGTCAACGACGATCTCGACCGGGCCTTCAGCCAGGTGAAGGCCATCGTCGTCGCCGAGCGGCTACGGCGAGATCGCCGTCCAGGCCTGTTCGACTTCGTCTCCGGCCTGCTCGATGAAAATCTAGAGTAGCCGTTTCTGATCAGTGGTTTAAGCTGATTCTCAGACGTTTAGAATTAAGCGCAGCGGATTGGCCGGGTCGGCCAGGAGTTTAGCGGCCAGCGCCACGCACACGACGACCAGAAGCGGCTTGATCAGCCGGGCTCCGTTGCGGATGGCGAGCCAGGCGCCGGTGCGCGCGCCGAGGAACTGCGCCACCCCCATCAACAGCCCGATTTTCCAGGAAATGGCGCCCACCACCACGAACACGGCGAAACTGCCGGCGTTGGAGGAAAAGTTCAGCAGCTTGGTGTGGGCCGTCGCCTTCAGGACGCCGTAGCCTGCAAGCGCGACATAGGCGAGCATGTAGAAGGAACCGGCGCCGGGCCCGAAGATGCCGTCGTAAAAGCCGATGGCGGGAACGAGCAGCAGGGCGAACAGGAACGGCGACAGTCGGTGTGCGCGGTCGACGTCGCCCATGCTGGGCTTGATGGCGAAATAGAGCGCGATGGCGACCAGCACGATGGGGAGCGCCGCGCTGAGGATGTCTGCCGGCACGACCGTCGCCACCACTGCCCCGAGCGCTCCGCCGGCAAATGCCATCAGCGCGGAAGGCAGCTGCCGGCGCGGGTCGACATGGCCTTTCGAGGCGTAGGCATGAGTCGCCGAACCCGACCCGAACAGGCCCTGCAACTTGTTCGTGCCCAGCGCCTCGACCGGCGGCAGCCCGGCCAGAAGCAGGGCCGGAACCGTGATCAGCCCGCCGCCGCCGGCAATGGAATCGACAAAGCCGCCGGCGAAGCCGGCGAGCGCCAGCATGGCAACGGTTTCGGCGGTGAGATCAAGCATGGCGGGCGGGAAATCCGGAGGGTATCACGCGTTCGATCACAGGCGCCTGCCTTATGCAAGGCCAATCGCAGGCGCCGCGGGCCGGAGTCCAACCGCGTCAGCCTTGCTCGCGCAGGCGTTTGGCGATGGCACGGTGGAGATCGGGGGCGGCGCTGACCAGCGCCTGCGCGGCCGGCGATTGCGGGTGCTCGAGCACGTCCGCGGTCTTCCCCCGCTCCACGATCCGACCTTCGTGCATTACCATCACCTCGTCGGTGATAGCGCGCGCGACCGTGAGGTCGTGGGTGATGAACAGATAGGCGATGCCCAGCCGCCCATTGAGGTCCGCGAACAGGTCGAGAATCTGTGCCCGGATCGAGACGTCGAGCGCCGACACCGGCTCGTCGGCGATGACCAGTTTCGGGCGGGTGATGATAGCGCGCGCGATCGACAGCCGCTGGCGCTGGCCGCCCGAGAACTGATGCGCGTATTTCTCCATGTCCGACGACGACAGGCCAACCTCGTGCAGGGCCTGTGCGACGGCCTCGCGGCGCTCAGCCGGCGAAGGCTTTTTCTCCAGCACGTGCAGCGGCTCCGCCACCAGCCGCTCGGCCTTCAGGCGCGGGTCGAAGGAGCCGTAGGGGTCCTGGAACACGACCTGCATGTTGCGGCGCGCGGACTTCAGGTCTGCCTCGCTGCGGTTGGTGATCGTTTCGCCGAGAAAGCCGATTTCACCGGAGGTCGGCTTGTCGAGGGCGAGAATAAGGCGCGCCAGCGTCGACTTTCCGCAGCCTGAGCGCCCGACCAGCGCGACCGACTGGCCGGCCTGCATGGAAAAGGAAACGTCGTCGACGGCGCGGGCAGGGGCCTCGCGGCCGAACAGGGAGGTGCGGCGGCCAGGATACAGGCGCGATACGGATTGGACGGAGAGGAGGGGGGAGGCGTCTTCTGTGGAAGCAGAGCGGCCGTGGATATGTTCACCCCCACCCCTAGCCCCTCCCCACAAGGGGGCGGGGGACGCGGGGAGCGCTTCATTCCCCTCCCCCTTGTGGGGAGGGGGCGGGGGTGGGGAGAGTACCGCCGCTGTCCTCTCTTGCCTTCGTGCCGGCACATGCATCGAGGCTTGGGCCAGTTGGCGCGTATAGGGGTGGAGCTGTTCGGAAAGCACGCGGGCGGTGTCGCCGGCTTCCATCACTTCGCCGTGGCGAAGGATGGTGATGCGGTCGGCCATCTCGGTGACGACGGCGAGGTCGTGCGAGATCAGCAGCAGGCCCATGCGGCTTTCCGTCACGAGATCGCGCAGCAGATCGAGGATCTGCGCCTGCAACACCACGTCGAGCGCCGTCGTCGGCTCGTCGGCGATCAACAGCTTCGGCTTCAGCGCGCAGGCGATGGCGATGACGACGCGCTGGCGCTGGCCGCCCGAAAGTTCGTGCGGATAGCGCGTCAGCGGGAATTTTTGCGGCGGCAGGCCGACGCGGTCGAGGATTTGTGCCGCCCGTTCTTCAGCTTCCGCACGGCTCGCCCGCGTATGCCAGCGGATGCCCTCGGCGACCTGTTCTCCGATGGTTTTTACCGGGTTGAGCGCCGTCATCGGCTCCTGGAACACCATGCCGATATCGTCGCCGCGCAAGGCGCACATCCTGTCTTCGCCGGCCTTGAGGATATCTACGCCCTCGAACATCACGTGCCCTTTGGCCCTCGCGGCATGCGGCAAAAGTTGCATTACCGTCAGCGCGGTCATCGACTTTCCGGAGCCGGATTCGCCCACGAGGCCCATGACCTCGCCCGGCGCCACGCTCAGGCTGACCTTGTCGAGGATCGCGGCGTCGCCGATCGCCAGCGACAGGTTTTCGATGTCGAGCAGGTTCATGCGCGCCGCCTTGATTTGGGGTCGAGGACGTCGGCAAGCCCGTCGCCGAGAAGATTCAGCCCGAGCACGGTGACGACGATGGCCATGCCGGGGAAGATCGCCATCCACGGCGCGATGACCATGCGGGTCTGCGCCTCGAACAGCATGCGGCCCCAGCTCGGCATCGGCGGCTGCGCGCCGAGGCCGAGATAGGACAGGCCGGCTTCCGCCAGGATGCCCAGCGCGAACTGGATGGTGCCCTGCACCAGAAGCAGCGTGGCGATGTTGGGCAGGATGTGTTCCAGCGTGATCTGCGCGCTGCCCTTGCCGGCGGCGCGGGCGGCGAGGATGAACTCGCGTGGCCAGATGGCGAGCCCGCCGGCGCGCGCCACGCGGGCGAAGACGGGAATGTTGAAGATGCCGATGGCGATGATGGCATTGACCGCGCCGGGCCCGAAGATGGCGGTGATCATGATCGCCGAAAGCAAGGCGGGAAAGGCGAAGACGAGGTCGTTCAGCCGCATCAGCACCTCGTCGACGAAGTTGCCCCGCGCCGCGGCCCAAAGGCCGAGCGGAACGCCGATGCCCATGCCGATGCCGACCGCCACCAGCGCCACCGCGATGGAGTTGCGGGCGCCAATCATGATCATGGACAGGATATCGCGGCCGAAATGGTCGGTGCCGAACCAGTGTGCCAGCGAGGGCGCCTGCGTCTTGTCGGAAATGACCAGCCTGGTCACGTCATAGGGCGTCCACGCATAGGAGGCGAGCGCCATCGCCGCCACGGCCAGCGTGATAAGGAAGCCGGTGAGGAAGGACCGGTTGGAAAAAGCCGCGCTCATGACCGCCCCCGCAAGCGCGGGTCGACGATCGCATAGGAGAGATCGACCAGGAGGTTGACGACGATGACGCTGGCGACCAGCAGCATCACCACGCTTTCGACCACGATCAGGTCGCGCTGGGTGATGGCCTGGAACACCAGCCGGCCGAGGCCGGGCAGGTAGAACACGTTCTCGATGATGATGGTGCCGGCAAGCAGGAAGGAAAATTGCAGGCCCATGATGGTCACCACCGGGATCATCGCGTTACGCAGCGCATGGCGCCACAACACGGCGCGGCGCGGCATGCCCTTGGCGCGGGCGGTGCGGATATAATCCTCGGAAAGCACCTCGACCAGCGCCGAGCGCGCCACGCGCGCCAGGATCGCCGCCTGCGGCAGGGCGAGCGCGATCGCCGGCAGGAGCAGCGCCTTCAGCCCGGGCCACAGGCCTGCCCCCCAACCGGGAAAGCCGCCGGCCGGCACCAGTTTCAGCCACACGGCGAACAGGTAGATCAGCATCAGCGCGAACCAGAAGTTCGGAATGGCGACGCCGAGCTGGGCTGCCCCCATCGAGATCGTGTCGCCGGCCTGGCCGCGCCGGCTCGCCGAATAGAGCCCGACCGGAAGGGCGATGGCGGTGGCGAGAAACAGCGCCATCAACGCCAGCGGCAGCGAGACGATCGTGCGCTCGGCTACGAGGTCGATGACGGGCACCGAATAGGTATAGGAGCGACCGAAATCGAGCGCCAGCAGTCCGCCTGCCCAGTGGAGGTAGCGAATGAGGACGGGCGCGTTGAGGCCCATCTGGTCGCGCAACAGGTCCACCTGTTCCGCGCTGGCGTTCATGCCGAGCATCAGCCGTGCCGGGTCGCCCGGAACGATTTCCAGCACCGCGAAAACGATGATGGAAGCCAGCACCAGCGTGGCGGCGGCGACGGCAAGGCGCTTTGCGAGATAGGCCGTCATAGAGCTTGCCCCTCACCCTTACCCTCTCCCCGTGAAGAACGGGGAGAGGGGGGCGTCGACGTCACCGCTTGTCCCTTCTCCCCGTTCTTCACGGGGAGAAGGTGCCGGCAGGCGGATGAGGGGTGACCGGTTGGCGCAAGGGCTACTCCGACCACTTCACCTTGGTCAGGTCGTTGGCCTGGATCGGGGCGTTTTGCCAGAATCCTTCCAGCCTGGCGTCCCAGACGCCGACCTTCGGCAATTCGAACAGGAAGCCGACGACCGCGTCATCCGCGAGAATCATTTGCGCCTTGCCCAGCAACTCGTCGCGCTTGGCCTCGTCCGAGGTCAGGTTCAGTTCCTCGATCACCTTGTCGAAGGCCGGGTTGTCGTAGTTGAAGTAATAATCCTTGCGCGAATAGATATCGATGTCGCTCGGCTCGGTGTGCGACACGATGGTCAGGTCGTAGTCTTTCCGGGTGAAGACCTGGTCGAGCCATTGCGCCCACTCGACGGGAATGATCTCCAGGTTGATGCCGACGTCGCGCAGTTCCGACGCGACGATCTCGCCGCCGAGACGCGCATAGTCGGGCGGCGGCAGCTTAAGCGTCGCCTTGATGCCGTTCTCGAAGCCGGCCTCCTTCAGCAGTTCCTTCGCCTTGGCGGGATCGTGCGGATATTCACCGGTGAGATCGACATAGGCCTTGTTGGACGGCGACATATGCGAGCCGATCGGGACACCCAGGCCGCCGGTCGCGCCGTCGATGATCGCCTTGCGGTCGAGCGCATAGGAGATCGCCTGCCGCACCTTGAGATTGTCGAAGGGCGGTTTCTTGTTGTTGATGGCGAGGATGGTTTCGCCTTCGGTCGAGCCGATAACGACTTTCAGGTTCGGGTTATCCTTCACCTGCGCCACCGCGTCGGGCGGGAAGAACGGGAACGCCTGCACGTCGCCCGACAGCAGCGCCGGCACCTGCGCTGCGGCATCGGGAATGATGCGGAACTCGGCCTTGTCGAGGAACACCGGGTCGCCCCAGTAGCCGTCCGATTTCACCAGCGTGATCGAGGAGCCCTTCGCCCAGTTCTGGAACTTGAACGGCCCGGTCCCGATCGGCTTTTCCTTGTTGGTGTCGGCCGATTCGGGCGCCACGATCACCGCATCGCCCCAGCCCATGTTGTAGAGGAAGGACCCTTGCGGGTGCTTGAGCGTCACCTTGACGGTGGCGGGGTCGACGACCTCGACGGTGTCGATGGCCGAGAACAGGCCCTTCTGGGCATTGACGGAATTGTCGGCGCGGGCGCGGTCGAGCGAGAATTTCACGTCGTTGGCGTCGAAATCGGTGCCGTCGTGGAATTTGACGCCGGTATGCAGCTTGAACGTGTAGACCTTGCCGTCGTCGGAAACCGTCCAGCTTTCGGCGAGGTCGGGCAGCACTTCGCCATTGGGGCCGATGCGGGTCAGGCCCTCGAACACGTTGGCGTAGACCACTTCGTCGATGGCCGCGGCGGCGCCCGCGGTCGGGTCGAGATGCGGCGGCTCCAGTACGACGCCGAGGACGAGGTCGGTACGGGCGGCCATGGCGGCGGCGCTCGAAGCGAGGGCCAGCACCGATGCCGCGACCAGGGTTTTCCAAATTCTCATGACTGCCTCCCGAAATCCGGCCGGTGCTTCAAATCCCGGGCGGATAGAAGCGTGAAAACGACATCGAGTAAATCGACTTTCTGGCAATCGGCGCCGCCATGCAGCGGAAACGGCGGCTCTCCGTCACTCCCGGCCGCCCCGCAGCAGGATGTTGAGGCCGATGGCCATCACCTTGGCCGATTGCAACATGTCGGCGATGCCGACCCATTCGTCGGGGCGGTGGGCGAGGTCGAGAATGCCGGGGCCGTAGGCGATGCAATCGTACAAATGGCCGATGCGGGCGATATGCTTCTGGTCGTAGGTGCCGGGAGAAATGACGTAATCCGGCTCGCGGTCGAAGATTTCCATGATGCCTCGCGCCACGGCCTTGACCACGGGCGCGTCGCGCTCGGTCATGGTCGGCTGCACTTCCATCAGGTCGCGGATTTCATAGCGGAATTTAGGCCGCTTGCGGGCCAGCCGGTCAAGGATGCCGGTCACTTCCCGCTTCACGTCCTCGATCTTTTCTTCCAGCAGGAAGCGGCGGTCGATGGTCAGCCGGCAGCGGTCCGGCACGTTGGGCGAGGGCAGGCCGGGGCGGAAATCCTCGGTCTGGCCGCCATGGATCGAATTGATGTTCATTGTCGAGCGCCGCGCGCCCTCGGGCACCACGGGCATGGTGGTCCGCTTCCGGTCCAGCGCCGGGAAAAGCTCGTCCTCGAAGGCTTGCAGCACCGCGCCCATGTGGCGCACGGCATTGTCGCCGAGAAACGGCATGGAGCCGTGGGCGATCTCACCGCCGGTCTCGATCTCGGCCCACCAGACGCCGCGATGGCCGAGGCAGATGCGGTCCTTGTTGAGCGGTTCGGGAATGATGACGTGATCGACCCGGGGCTGCGAGAAATAGCCGAGCTTCGCCAGATGGGCGACGCCGCCGAAGCCGCCGGATTCCTCGTCTACCGTTCCCGATATTTCGATGGCGCCGGGAAAGTCGGGATAGGCCTCCATGAAGGCCTCGACGGCGATGACGGAGGCGGCGAGCCCGCCCTTCATGTCGCAGGCGCCGCGGCCGTAGACACGCCCGTCCTTCACCACGCCGGCAAAGGGATCGACGCTCCAGCCTTCGCCGGCCTCGACCACGTCGATATGCGAGTTGAAATGGACGCAGGGACCGGGCGAGCGCCCGTCGAAACGGGCCACGACATTGACGCGCGGATAGCGCTCGCTGTCGCCCGGAACGCCTTCGGCGCGGATGAACTCGATTTCGAAGCCCCGCCGCTTCAGCCGCTCGCCGAGATATTCGGCGCAGGGGCGATAGGCTTCGCCGGGCGGATTGGCGGTGGGAAAGCGGATCAGATCGACCGTCAGTCCGACCAGATCGTCCACGCGCTTGTCGATCAGTTCCAGCAGTTTTTGCGTCATGCCTGATTTGAGGGCCAAGCGGCAAGCATTGCAAGCCTGTCGCGTCGCCATCCCGGAATGGCTGCCGCCGGCCTCACCCTGGAATCGTTCAAATTTTACGGGCCGGGGTGGCCAGTTTTTCAAGTCTTGCGTGTATCACGGACAAACCCGTTCCAAAAATTGAAAAGGAATGGGAAAGTGAGCAGGCAGGGAAAACGAGGGGTTTGATCTCATGAGGAAGACCATGCTCATGGCGGCCATGCTGGCGGGGCTTTGCCTCGGTGCGCCACAGGCCGACGCGGCGAGCCTCGTCGCGCGCATCGATGTCGGATCGCAGACGATGACCGTATCCAGGCAGGGCCAGGTTCTCTACCGGTGGAAGGTATCGACGGCACGCAACGGCTATGTGACGCCGCGCGGCACCTACCGGCCGCAACGGCTGCACCGCATGTGGTACTCGCGCAAATACGAGATGTCGCCGATGCCGTGGTCGGTCTTCTACCATGGCGGCTATGCCATCCACGGCACCAATGCGGTGAGGCGGCTGGGCACGCCGGCTTCCCACGGGTGCGTGCGGCTTCACACCGCCAACGCGGCCAAATTCTACGCACTGGTCAAGGAAGTCGGGCCGGCGAACACCAGGATCGTCGTCACCAACTGATTTTTTGCGCAAGCGGCCGGCTGCGGCCTCGTTGGCGGTCGCCGGGCGTTCTTGCTCGGCGCAGCCGTCTGCGCGCATGAATTTTGCTGTCAAATGCCTTGTAAAAGCATTTCTTTTCTGCCTTCGCCCCGATAGGAGTAGGAGGTGAGGAGTTGTGCCGATGAGTCCGAGACAGCGGGTTGCGCTTTCCGAGCCCAGGGCCGACGAGGTCCGCAAGACCACGTGCTACATGTGCGCCTGCCGCTGCGGCATCAACGTCCACATCAAGGGCGGCAAGATCCGGTACATTGAGGGCAATCGCGACCATCCCGTCAACAAGGGCGTGCTGTGCGCGAAGGGCTCGGCCGGCATCATGCAGCACTACGCGCCGGCGAGGCTCAACGCGCCGCTGAAGCGGGTGGGACCGCGCGGCTCGGGCGAGTTCGAGGAAATCTCCTGGGACGAAGCGCTCGCCATCGCCACCGACTGGCTGGGCACGGTGCGCCAGAACGACCCGAAGAAACTCGCCTTCTTCACCGGGCGCGACCAGTCGCAATCGCTGACCGGGTTCTGGGCGCAACAATACGGCACGCCCAACTACGCCGCCCATGGCGGTTTCTGCTCGGTCAACATGGCGGCCGCCGGCATCATGACCATCGGCGGCGCGTTCTGGGAGTTTGGTGCGCCGGATTGGGAGCGGACGAAGTTGTTCGTGATGTTCGGGGTGGCCGAGGACCACGATTCCAACCCGATCAAGATGGGCATCGCCAAGCTCAAGCAGCGCGGTGCGCGCTTCGTGTCGGTCAATCCGGTGCGCACCGGCTATTCGGCCGTAGCCGACAACTGGATCGGCATACGCCCGGGCACGGACGGGCTGTTGATCCTCTCGGTCATCCACGAACTGCTGAAGGCGCGCAAGATCGATGTCGATTACCTGGCGCGCTATACCAACGCGCCGTGGCTGGTGATCGACGCGCCGGGCACGGCCGAGCACGGCCTGTTCGCGCGCGACGGCGAGGGCAGGGCGCAGGTCTACGAGACGGTTACCGAGCGGGTCGTACCGGTCGGCACCAAGGGCGCGCGGGTAGGGCTTTCGGGGCGCGTCCAGCTTCAGGACGGGCGCTTTGCCGTGCCCTCCTTCCAGTTGCTCGCAGAAAAGTACCTCGACGAGAAATACGCGCCGGAAAAGGTAGCGAAGCAGACAGGCCTTGCTGTCGATACCATTCGCGGCCTTGCCGGCGAGATCGCACGCGTCGCCTTCGACGAGCCGATCAGCATCGACCAGCCTTGGACCGACATGAACGGCGAACGGCATCAGGCCTATATAGGGCGGCCGGTTTCGTTCCATGCCATGCGCGGCCTTTCCGCCCATTCCAACGGGTTCCAGACCACGCGCGCCCTGCATCTCCTACAGGTGCTGATCGGCGCGATAGACTGTCCGGGCGGCTTCCGCTTCGAGCCGCCTTATCCGAAGCCGCTGGCGGCGCATCCGACGCCCCATGGCCGGGCGGAGCATTTCGGCTCCAACAAGCCGCTGTCGGGGCCGCATCTGGGTTTTCCGCGCGGACCGGAGGATTTGCTGGTCGACGAGGACGGGCGGCCGGCCCGCATCGACAAGGCGTTCTCGTGGGACGCGCCGATCTCCGCGCACGGCATGATGCACATGGTGATCGCGAACGCGCATGCGGGCGATCCGTACCCGATCGACGTCCTGTTCCTCTACATGGCCAACATGGCCTGGAACTCTTCGATGAACACCGCCGGCACCATAAAGATGCTGGAGGACAAGGACCCCGCCACCGGCGAATATCGTATCCCCAAAATCATCTATTCCGACGCCTATGCCTCGGAAATGGTCGCCTATGCCGACCTGGTGCTGCCCGACACCACCTATCTGGAGCGGCACGACTGCATTTCGCTGCTCGACCGGCCGATCTCCGAGCCCGACGCGGTGCAGGACGCCATCCGCTGGCCGGTCGTGGAGCCGGATCGCGATGTGCGCGGCTTCCAGACCGTGCTCCTGGACCTCGGCGCGCGGCTCGACCTGCCGGGCTTCACCGATGGCCATGGCAAGGCGCTCTACAAGGACTATGCCGATTATATCGTGCGCCACGAGCGACGGCCGGGCATCGGCCCGCTGGCGGGCTTTCGCGGCCCCAAGGGCGACCGCACCGGGCGCGGGGCTGCCAATCCGGACCAGTTGCGCCGCTATATCGAGAACGGCTCGTTCTTTTCCGCGCATATCCCGATGGAGGCGCAGTTCTTCAAGCACGCCAATCAGGCCTATCAGGACTTTGCCGTGCGTATGGGCTTCTTCGATACGCCGCAGCCGGTGACGTTCCAGCTTTATCAGGAGACGCTGCAGAAGTTCCGCCTGTCGGCGCAGGGGCTGCGCCAGCCGGTGGCGCCGCAAACGCACGCCGCCCGTATCCTCGAAGCCTTCGATCCGCTGCCGGACTGGTACGAACCGCTTGGCGAGGCGCTGGTCGACGGCGAGCGATACCCCTACCACGCCATCACCCAGCGGCCGGCGGCGATGTACCATTCCTGGGGCTCGATGAATGCGTGGCTGCGCCAGATACATACGAAGAACCCACTTTATGTGCCGGGGCCGATCTGCGACGAACTCGGGCTGGCCGATGGCGATTGGGCATGGATCGCCTCGCACCATGGCCGCATCAAGGTGCAGGTCGCGCGCATGGAGGCGGTCAATTCGAGCACGCTGTGGACGTGGAACGCGATCGGCAAGCGCAAGGGCGCCTGGGGCCTGGACAGGCAGGCGCCCGAAGCCACAAAAGGCTTTCTGATGAATCACTTGATCCATGAACTTCTTCCATTGAAGAAGGACGGGTTGCGCTGGTCCAACTCCGATCCGGTGACGGGACAGGCGGCCTGGTACGATCTCCGGGTCAGCATCGAGAAGGCGGACGCCGGCGAGGAGAGCGAACCGCAGTTTGCGCCGCTCGCCCAGCCCGGGCGGCCCGAGCCGCACCCCGCCGTGCTGCGCTACGGACAGGAGTGGACGAAGTGACCTCGCTTCCTTCCCTGCCTACGCCGAAGAAGCTCGGCCTCGTCATCGATCTCGACGTCTGCGTCGGCTGCCATGCCTGCGTGGTCAACTGCAAGGAGTGGAACACCGGCGGCTATGGCGCGGCGCTGTCGGACCAGGACCCCTACGGCGCGGATGTTTCCGGTGCCTGGCTGAACCGCGTGCACACCTTCGAGGTGGTGCCAGACGGCGGCGAGGTGGTTGGCGAGGCAGGCGACGCACGCATCGTGCATTTCCCGAAATCCTGCCTGCATTGCGAGGATGCGCCTTGCGTCACCGTGTGCCCGACCGGGGCTTCCTACAAGCGGGCCGACGACGGCATCGTGCTGGTGGACGAGGATATGTGCATCGGCTGCGGTCTGTGCGCCTGGGCGTGCCCCTACGGTGCGCGCGAGATGGACCTTGCCGCCGGCGTGATGAAGAAATGTACGCTGTGCATCGACCGCATCTATAACGAGACTTTCGAGGAAGCCGACCGCCAGCCGGCCTGCGTGCGCACCTGTCCGGCCAATGCGCGCCATTTCGGTGACCTGGCCGACCCGCAATCGGCTGTATCGATCATGGTGGCCGAGCGCGGCGGCGTCGACCTGATGCCGGAGCAGGGCACGCGGCCGGTCAACAAGTATCTGCCGCCGCGCGCGCGCAAGCCGCTGGCCGACAGCGCCCCCTCGCTGCCGCTAGCCGAAAACACCGAAGGCGCGAAGGGCTTCTTCGCCTGGCTCGACGGCATGTTGGACAGGATCTGAGCCGATGCATCCAGCGCCTTCCATCATCGTCTTCACGACGCTGTCCGGGCTTGGCTACGGCTTTGCGGCAGTGCTCGGGCTGGGGCTTGTCGATCCATCGGCATTGGCGACCAAGGTGGCGCATGTGCTTGCGCTGGCGCTGATCGCCGCTGGCCTGTCGGCGTCCACCCTGCACCTCGGCAATCCGCAGCGCGCCTGGCGGGCGCTGTCGCAATGGCGCTCGAGCTGGCTGTCGCGCGAAGGGGTGATGGCGATCCTCACCTTCGTGCCGCTGGTCGTCTCGGCTTGGGCCTCGCTGTTCGAGGGGCGCTATTTGCCGACGGTCGGTATCGTCGGCACGGTCATGTGCATGGTGACGGTCTATTGCACGGCGATGATCTACGCCTCGCTGCGATCGGTCCAGGCCTGGCACACGAAGCTGACGCCGCTCTGCTACCGCCTGTTCTCCATCGCCGGCGGCTTTGTCCTGGCTGCTTTCTTCGCGCTTTGCGGCGGCGGCAACGGCGTTGCCATGTGCCTCCTGGCCCTGCTGTTCCTGATTGCCGCGTGGGTGGCCAAGGTCTTCTGGCGCCGGAACATGCTGCAGGCGCCGCCGCTGTCGAGCCCCGAAAGCGCCACCGGCCTCGGCAACATCGGCCGCGTGCGCCTGCTGGAGCGGCCGCACGCCATGGAAAACTACCTGACCCGCGAAATGGGCTTCAAGGTCGCGCGCAAGCATGCCGCCAAGCTGTGGAAACTCGCGTTCGCCGCCGGCGGCGTGATCCCGGCTGTGCTGATGCTGGCGTTGCTGCCGCTGGCGGGCGGGCCCAGCCTGTTCGCGGCGATGCTGGCCGGGCTAGCGATTATTTTCCACCTGCTCGGAATGCTGGTGGAGCGCTGGCTGTTCTTTGCCGAAGCGCGGCACGCGGTGATGAACTATTACGGCGGCTAAGCCTTAGCCACGCAGCTTGCGGGGGTGGCCGCTGATCTGCCAGCGCTTGTGGAACCACATCCACTGGCCGGGGTCGTCGCGGATCCAGCGCTCGACGACATCGGCCAGAAGCTGGGTGGTCGCCCTGACATCGACATTGCCGGAGCCGTCGCGCGGCAGTTCCAGCCGGTCCTCGACCTCGAGGCGGAAGCGGTTGCCGGGCAGGCGGACGCAGCGCGCGGGGTAGACGTCGCAATCATAATGGCGCGCAAGCATGCCCAGCACGGGGTTGCTCAGGCAGCGGCGGCCGAAAAACGTCGTTTCCACGCCGCGCGAAAATTTCTGGTCGACCAGCACGCCGACATTGCCGCCTTCGTCCAGGATGCTGGCGAGCGCGAAGGAGGCGCCGGTAGAGGACGGTTGCAGGTTGCCCATGGTGGCGCTGCGCGTCGACTGGATATAGTCGGCCAGATAGGGGTTGTTCGGCGGGCGAAACAGCGCCGTGATCTTCATGCCGAAGGTAGCGGCGGCCACCGGCAGCAGTTCGAAATTGCCGAGATGGCCGGTAAACAGAATATGCGGCCTTGCCTCGCCGGCGATCCGCAGGAAGTTTTCCGCGCCCTTGACCTCGATGCGGCCGGGCGTCGCCGCGTTCGGATCGTAGTCGAACAGCCGGTCGAGGAAGATGTACTCGGCCGCGAGCCGGGCCATGTTGCCCCACATGTCGGAAGCGATGGCCTCGATCTCGGCTTGCGACTTTTCCGGATAGGCCTGGCGCAGGTTGTCCAGCGCCACCCGGTGGCGGCCGACCAGCGGGCCGAGGCGGCGTGCCATGCGGTCGGCGAAGTTGAGCGCGGTGTCGGTAGGCAGGTGCCGCAGCAGCGCCATCGCCGCCATCGCGGCGCGGGCGATCAGCCAGTAGTTCAGCTTGCGCAGCCTGAGCGCGAGGGCGAACCGGAAGCCCGGTTTCGGAAGGCGACGCCGTGCCAAGATCGTTTCAGCCGACGGTGAGGATGATCTTGCCGAAGACGTTGCGGCTTTCCATGCGCTTCAGCGCCGTGTCGATGCCGTCGAAGCCGATCTCGGTGTCGATGACCGGATGGACCAGCCCGGCCGCCATCTTCTGCATGGCGTCGGCCATGTTTTCCATGCGGCAGCCGAACGAGCCCAGCAGCTTCAGTTGCTGCTGGAAGAGTTGCATCAGGTTGACCTGTGTCGACACGCCCGAGGTGGAGCCGCAGGTGACCAGGCGGCCGCCGCGCTTCAGCGCCAGCATGGAGCCGGCGAAGGTATCGGCGCCGACATGCTCGAAGACGACGTCGACGCCCTTCTTCTTCGTCAGCTTGCGGGTGACGCCCTCGAAGCGGTCCTCGCGATAGTTGATGACGTGGTCGGCGCCAAGGGCCTTCGCCTTTTCCACCTTGTCGTCGGAGCCGACGGTGGTGATGACGGTGCAGCCCATCTTCTTGGCAAGCTGGATGGCCGCCGAGCCGATGCCGGAGCCGCCGGCATGGATGAGGATCGTCTCTCCCGGCTCAAGTTTGGCATTGTCGAACAGCATGTGCTCGACCGTGCCGAAAGTAACGGGCGCGACCGCGGCACCGATGGCGTCGACGCCGGGCGGGGCTGGCACCAGCAGGCGCGCCGGCAGGTTGATCTTTTCCTGCGCAAAGCCGTCCAGATGGAAGCCATGCACGCCAGAGACGTGCTCGCACAGATTGTCGCGGCCCTCGCGGCAGGGGCGGCAGAGCCCGCAGGTGCGCGCGCCGTAGATGGACACGAGCTGGCCGGGCAGGAGGTTGGCAACGCCGGGGCCGACCGTCTCGACTTCGCCGGAAGCCTCGGCGCCGACCACGAGCGGCAGCTTGCGCTTGGCAAACGCCATGCCGCGCCAGCCCCAGACGTCGATGTGGTTGAGCGCCACCGCCTTGATCTTCAGCGTCACCTCGCCCAGCGCGGGCGGCGGCGGCGGCGGCAGGTCCACGGTTTCGAGCCGGCGGTCCTCGATGAGTTGCAGTGCGCGCATGGCCAGTATTTCGGTTCCGTTTAAGCGATACGGGGTCGCTTAAACGGGTTCCCGCGCCATGACAAGGCAGGTGTTCTGGCCACCGAAGCCGAACGAGTTCGACAGCACTGTTTCGACCTGCGCTGCGCGGCTGGTGTTCGGCACGACATCCAGCGGGATCGCCGGATCGGGATTGTCGTAGTTGATGGTCGGCGGAAGGACGCCTTCACGCATGGTCATCAGCGAAAACGCCGCCTCGATCGCGCCGGCCGCCGACAGCGTGTGGCCGATCATCGACTTGTTCGACGAAACCGGGATCGAGCGGAGCGCCTCGCCGAACACGGTGGAAAGCGCCAGATGCTCCATCTTGTCGTTTTCCGGCGTCGAGGTGCCGTGGGCGTTGATGTATTCGATCCTGTCTTCGGCGAGCCCCGCATCGGCAAGGGCTGCCTTGACCGCCGCGATCGCCGGCGAGGCGTCGGGCTTGGAGCGGGTGCGGTGGAAGTCGTCGGCCTTTTCGCCGCAGCCGCTGAGGATGCCGAGGATGGCGGCACCCCGCGCCTTTGCGCTCTCCAGCGATTCCAGCACCAGCGCCGCCGAGCCTTCGGCGAGCACAAAGCCGTCGCGGTCCTTCGAGAACGGCTTCGAGGCCTTTGCCGGATTGTCGTTGCTGGTCGACAGCGCCGATAGCAGCGAGAAGCGGATCAGCGCCTCCGCGGTCGCCGAACCGTCGGCGCCGATGGACAGCGCGCGGTCGGCCTCGCCGCGCCGGATCGCCTCGACGCCGAGCTGGATCGCGGTAGCACCCGAGGCGCAGGCGGTGGAAAGCGTGATCGGCAGGCCGCGCGTGCCGAAGCGATCGGCAAGGCGGTCGGCGATGGAGCCGAATTGCGCGGTTTCGAACAGGTCGAACGAGTTCAGGCCGCGCGCCACTTCAAGCAGGCGGTCCGGCTCGCCGTCGCCCTCGCCGCTGTTGTAGAGCGCGAAGCGGTCGTGCCAGTCCAGTTCCATCGGCGGCGAGGCGAGGAACAATGGGCCGCCGAAGTCCTCCAGGCCGAAGCCCGATTCGGCGACCGCCTCGTGCGCCGCCTTTTCGGCGAGTTCGTAGGTGAGGGCGCTGGCGCCCTTGCTGCTCGAGGGCAGGAAATCGACCATGCCGGAAATGCGGGTGCTGAGCTGCTCCACCGGAAAGCGCGTGATGGAGCGGATGCCGGAGGTTCCCGACGTCAGCGCCGCCCAGTTGTCGGCCTTGCCGATGCCAAGGGAAGTGACGATGCCGATGCCGGTGACGGCAACCACCGGCCTGCCCATATGGTCCTTCATCGTGGCCATGCTTGCTGCTCTCAATCGGCGGCGCGAACCAGCGCCAAGCCCTCGAAATGGTGATAGCCGACCGCCGTTGCCAGAACCTTTTGCGGCGTGCCGGCAAAATTCCGCTCGGCCGGGTCGAAAGCCGGGTAGCCGGCCTTGTGGTGGACGGCGAGTGCCGCCAGCGCCACCGCGAACGGGAACTGGGCCTCTTTCATATGGCCCGTCAGCGTCGAAAAACCACGCGCGGCGATTTGCGGATGGGCCGCCAGGGCGGCCTGTTCGGCCGCCGTCGCCTTGTGGGCGCCGGAAGCGCCGGAAATCGCCAGAAGGTCGCCCTCCGGCAGGTCGGCCTTGTCGAACAGGCCGGCGATCGAGCCTTCCAGTTCACCCTTGGTCCGCCGCGCGCGGGCGGACAAGACACCGTCGAGCGTCGCGTAGATGCGGCCGCCACGCTTTTCGGCATGTTCGCGTTGCTCGAGTACCAGGAAGGCCCCGCCGGAGCCGGTGACGACGCCGCCGCCCTGGCCGCCCTGGCGGTTCCAGACCGATTGCCATGGGCCGCGATGCAGGTAGCCGCCGAGTTCGTATCCGAGCAGCATGTCGACATGCTCGGTCTGGAAAGCCCCGCCGACCAGCATGTGCGTGGACTGGCCGGCGCCGATACGCGCGGCCGCCGTCTCCAGCGCCGAAACGCCGGCGCCTTCCTCGCCCATGAAGGTGCGCGACGAGCCGGTCACCTTGTGGACGATGGAGATATTGCCGGCGAGAAGATTGGAAAGCTGGGCAAGGAAAAGGGTGGGGCGTAGTTCCGTCGTCAGCTTCTCGTTGAGAAGCACGTCGCGGTCGCTGCGGTCGGCCGAGGCGGCCAGGATGTCGGTGTCGACCGCGATGTCGCGCTCGCCGCCGCCGGCCGCGACCACCAGGTCCATCGTGCTGCACAGCGCGTCGTTGCCCTTGATGCCGGCATCGTCGAGCGCCAGGCCCGCGGCATAGGTGCCGAGCCGCTGCCAGGTCTCCATCTGCCGCTGGTCGCCGCGCTTGGCGATCTGCTGGTTCCAGTCGATCTCGGGCAGCGGATGGACCGTATAGGGCGCGAAGCGCTCGGCATCGAGCACCGGCCTGAGGCCGGGATCCGTCAGCTTCTGCCAGTGGACATCGGGACCTTCGCCTAACGAGGAGACGAGGCCGATGCCGGTTATGACGACGTCGTGGGCGTTCATGGAGGCTTTTTGGGTCAGCGGAAGCGGCCCGTCAAGGCAGCAGGGCGCTTCGGCCCATCAGGCATTCTTGGCCGCGATCAGGGTGTCGATCTTGGCGCACAGGTTCTTCATGACGAAATACTCGTCGGTCGAGGCCTTGCCGTCGTTGACTTCCTGCGTCCACTTCTCGAGCGGCACCTTGATGCCGAATTCCTTGTCGATGGCAAAGACGATGTCGAGGAAGTCGAGGCTGTCGATGCCGAGGTCGTCGATCGTGTGGCTTTCCGGCGTGATCGTGTCGATGTCGATCTCGCTGGTATCGGCAATGATCTTGGCGACTTTGTCGAATGTGCTGGACAAGGGCTTTTCCTTCGAATGCGGGGGGAGGGTGGCCGCAGATGCTTTTGCGCTGTCTAATCGGTTTTCGCGGGCAGGAAAAGGCTGAATATGGCAGAGCGGCCCGCGGATGCAACCGTCAGCGCCGATCCGGCTCTGCGCGGGCTGGAACGCCAGGCGAACGAAGCGTCAGAACGTGACGCGGCCGAGCGCACGCAGGCCGTCGCCCTGGACGCCGACGATGACGGCTTCGCCCTCGCGCGGCGACACCCCGGTCAGTTCCTTGATGTTTTCCAGATGGGTGACCATGACGAGAATGTCCGAGCCGGAATAGTCTCGCACCGCATCCACGATCGCCGCCATCTGCCTGGCCCGTTCGGTTTCGTCGCTGCCCGGCACATCGAGCGGCTCGAACGGCTCCGGTTCGGCCTCGAACGCGATGCGCGCGGTGTCGAGGCAGCGGCAATAGCGGCTGGACAGGACCTTTTCCACCGGCGCCGAGCGCGCGCCGAACAAGGCGCCGATCTTGCGCGCCTGCTGCTTGCCGCGCTCCGAAAGGTTGCGCTGCGTGTTGCACTTGGCGATATCGAAATTGGCCGGATCGGTGGTGCCGTTGGTCATCGCATGGCGCAAAAGCACGACATGGCCACCCTGGCGCAGCAGCGCCCAGCCGGCATCCGTCGCATGGGCGAGCGTGGGGACGGCCAACAAGAACACCGCCAGGGCGAGCCGATACATGGACTGTCGTTCTCCGGGAAACATCGCGAATCCTTAACATAGGGACCGCAAAGCCGGCGGAAAGACAAGAAGGATCGACGGAACGCGGCGAATTGGCCGCTGCCGGCAGTACCGCGTGACTTGGCCCTGACCGGTCCAAAAAGTGGCCGGCAAGCCGGCTTTGAAGCCGACTTGCCGGTGGGAGGATGCCTTAACTGCGGTACGTCTTAGATGTTCTTGGCGGCCATTTCCCCGGCAATGAACTCAGCCTGGCGGATGGCGAGACTGACGATGGTCAGCGTCGGATTCTCGGCTCCACCGGAAGTGAACTGGCTGCCGTCGGACACGAACAGGTTCTTGATGTCGTGGGTCTGCCCGTGTTTGTTGACGACGCCGTCCTCGGGCTTCTCGCTCATGCGATTCGTGCCGAGATTGTGCGTCGAAGGGTAGGGCGGCGTCGGGAAGCTGCGCGTTGCCCCGACCGCATCGTAAAGCGCCATCGATTGCTTGTAGGCGTGGTTGCGCATGGCGGTGTCGTTGGCATGGTCGTCGAAGTGGACATCGGCGATCGGCATGCCGTGCTCGTCCTTCTCCTCGGCATGCAGCGTGATGCGGTTGTCCTCGCGCGGCATGTCCTCGCCGACGATCCACAGGCCCGCCATGTGGTCGTAATGGTCGAGCGCCGTGGTGAAGGAGCGGCCCCAGGCGCCCGGATCGAGGAAGGCGGCCATGAACGGCAGGCCGAGCGACAGCGTTTCGAGCTCGTAGCCGCCGACGAAGCCACGTGACGGATCGTGGCGCGCCTCGTCGCGGACGATGCCGGCCATCGTGGTGCCGCGGTACATATGCACCGGCTTGTCGAAAATGGCGTAGACCGAGCCGGTGGTGTGGCGCATGTAGTTGCGCCCGACCTGGCCGGAAGAGTTGGCGAGCCCGTCCGGGAACTTGCTCGAGTTCGAGTTGAGCAGCAGGCGCGGGCTTTCGATCGAATTGCCGGCGACGGCGACGATGCGCGCCTTCTGTTCCCGCAGCTTGCCGTCCTTGTCCGCGTAGACGACGCCGGTGACCTTGCCGCTGTCGTCGTGGTTGATCTTCACCGCCATCGAGTTCGGGCGCACTTCGAGATGGCCGGTGGCCTCGCCCTTCGGGATTTCCGTATAGAGGGTCGACCATTTCGCGCCCCATTTGCAGCCCTGGAAGCAGAAGCCGGTCTGCTGGCAGGCCATGCGCCCGTCGCGCTCCTCGGAATTGATCGCCATGCGGCCGGTGTGGCATTCCTTGTAGCCGAGCTTGTCGGCTCCCGCCTTCAACACCTTGAAGTTGTTGTTGCCCGGCAGGCCGGGAATGCCGTTGGTGCGCGTCACGCCCATCTTGTCCTCGGCCCGGGCGTAGTAGGGTTCGAGGTCGGCCAGCGTGATCGGCCAGTCGAGCAGGTTGGCGTCGTCCAGCTTGCCGTAGGTCGTAAGCGTCTTGAATTCGTGCTCCTGGAAGCGCAGCGATGCGCCGGCCCAGTGGACGGTGGAGCCGCCCACCGCCTTCACGATCCATGCCGGCAGGTTGGGAAAATCCCTGGCCACGCGCCAGTCGCCGGAGGCGATGCGCTTGTCCTTCCAGGCAAGCTGCGCAAACGAATCCCACTCGTCGTTGATGAAATCCTCATATTCGTGACGGCCGCCAGCCTCGAGGATGACGACATCGATGCCTTTCTGGGCCAGTTCGTTGCCGAGCGTGCCGCCGCCGGCGCCGGAACCGATGATGACGACCACGCCGTCGTCGTTGAGGTCAAAGGGTGCTGCCATGGTTTCCTCCCATGATGTGCGAATTCAGTCGGTGCGGGCCGGGCTTCAGAGCCACTCGATGTCGTCGAAGCCGCGTTCGATGTAGCCGCCCTTGGAATAGGACTCGCCCTCGTAACCGAAGACCGGCCAGATCTCCTTCTGGTTATAGAGGCCCACCACCAGCCCGCCGCGGATCGTCTGGAAAAAGGGTGTCGTGTCGATCTGCTTGAGGACCGCGACCCGCTCGTCCTCCCAGCCGAGGCCGCTGTAGCCGTTCTCTCCGGCTTTCCGGTCGAGGTCGGCGATGCCGTTTTCGATGAGTTCCTTGTAGGCCGGGTCCTTGGCGGCCTGCTCGTCATGGGTCTTGACGGCGATGGCGTAGAATTTGTCGGCGAGCTGGTCGTGCGGATAGATGTCGCGCGCCATCTGGATCAGCGTGGCCATGGTTTGCGGCTTCAGCGCCGAGGGTTCGATCCCCCAGGCATGCTGCGGGCTGATGACGGCGCCGCCGGTTATCACCAGCAAAGCGCCGATGCCGCCGCGTTTCAAAATCTCGCGTCGGGACGGCCCTGGCTTGCCGTCGTAGATCGTGACCATGTTTTCCTCCCTGGCTTGCTGTCAGGCGCCGCGTGGGCGCTTTGGCTGGCGCCGTGCCTGCCCGGCACGGCCGGACTCCCTATTTGAAGCGACCTCCGCGCTGCAGGACCTCGATCTTGTAGCCGTCCGGGTCCTCGATGAAGAAGAAGCGGGCGAGCAGAGTTCCGTCGCGCTTGAACTCGACGATGTCTTTGGGCTTGAGGCCGAGCGCGCCGATCCGGTCATGCTCGCCGTCGAGATCGGCGACCGAAACGGCGAGATGGCCGTAGCCGTCGCCGAGGGCGTAAGGCTCGGTGCGCCCCTTGTTCACGGTGAGCTCCAGCTCGAATTCGCTTTCGGCGTTGCTGAGATAAATGAGCGTGAAGGACTCGAAGTCGAGCCGTTCGGCCACCTCGAGCCCGAAGGCCTTGCGGTAGAAATCGATGGAACGGGCCTCGTCGAGGACCCGGATCATGGAATGAATTGCTTTCGCCAAATCAGACTCCGTCGGCCATGCTGCTGACGGCACTATGATCGGCAATCTCCGGCTGGGGGTGGCAGCCGGTTACCACGCGCCGCCTGCAAGGACGTTCCCGCACCAAAGTCCGGTTGCCGTTCCGGTATTTTTTTCCGATTATGCGGCGGATGGCGGCAGTGCGTGCCTTGCGCCGGCGCTGGCCGCCATGGCGGTGCGACCACGGAGGGTATCGACATGTGCAGGGTGTTTGCCGGGCAGGATCCGGAAGGCTATCGCCAGATCAACCGGTCGATCCGTATCGCGGGCTATTCGACGAGCATCCAACTGGAAGCCGCGTTCTGGGAACTTCTGGACGAGATCGCCGAAAGCCAGGACCTGACGACGCCGAAATTCATTTCGAAGCTCTATGAGGAGGCTATCGAGATCAACGGCGAAATCCCCAATTTCGCCTCCATGCTGCGCACGACCTGCGTTCTTTACCTGCGCGGCCACCGGCCTTTGCTGAACGACGGGGAGGCCGCGGAGCGCCGGGCTGCATAACGGCTGCGGGCGCTCGGGGGAGGGCGACGCGGCCGCTCGCGCTCTTTTTGCGATTTTGGGGGCTTGCTTCTCTACCTGCGAGAATATAGGGCTTTGCGCGGTTCGGAGTGTAGCGCAGCCCGGTAGCGCACTTGACTGGGGGTCAAGGGGTCGTGGGTTCGAATCCCGCCACTCCGACCATTTTTTCCTTCATCAGTTCGTCAGGCAGTTTTCGGCGCTTACCGGCGGCGGAAAGATGGCCGGACATAGCCTAAGGCGGCTTCTGCCGCCGACCGCCCGGCAGGCGCATGAGCGACCGGGCGGTGTCGAGAGGGGGAAAGAGGCGCCGGCCCTACTGGAGCTTCGAGGACGGCGTGCCTGGCTGCCAACCGGCCAGGGACTCGTACTGGATCCAGTCCTGGCGGGTCCCTTCGGTGCTTGCCAGCGCGTCCTTGGCCTTGTGCAGGAGGTCGTCGAAGCCAACCCGGTCCGAGACGATGACGGCGCCGGCACGGATCGACAGGGGAAACTGCGTGCCGGTGGGGAAGAATTCCAGCTTGCTGACGTTCTCGTAAATTCGGTCGGCGACGCGCTTGGCGTTGGCTTCGTCGGCGCCGGGCAGGAACACGCCGAACTGCGTGCCGGAAACGCGGCCGACGATATCGCCGCCCCGAATGGTCTTCTTGATGGCCGCGGCCACCCGGGTCAGGGCTTCGTTGCCCCAGCTATAGCCGAAACGATCATTGACGGTCGCAAGGTCGTCGACATTGATGAGCAGGATGGTGCCGCGCGTCGGGTCCGATACCGCAGCCCGGTTGGAGTAGGAATCGACCAGCGCCGAGAAGGTGGTTTCGTTGAGGCAGGCCGTCAGCCCGTCGTTCTGCGCGATGCGCTGGATTTGCGTGCGCAGCCTGCGGGCCCTGGAAAGGGCGATGCCGAAGGCAAGCGACAGCGGCGCGCCGACCACGAGCGCCACGACGGCGGCGAGCCCCATCTCGCGCGTCGAACCGGCCGCCGGCGAGACCACGTTCAGGATCGCATAGGCCGCCAGCCCAACGGCCAGGGAAGCGAGTGCGCCGCCGAGGGCTACCGAAAGCGTCAGTTTGTGCTGCAAGAAAACGCCTCTCGAATCAGGTGCGCCCGTCGCCATTTCAAATCCCCGTTATATCGATGCTTGACCCAATACCCCATGGGTCGTGAAATTGACGTTGCGGTCGCCGGGAAGTTTTGATCAATCGCAGTATAATTTTGGTAAGCAAGTCTGAGGGGGTTTTCCATGCCGTGGTTCCGCGCCTTTCGCCGTCTCCTTCACGTCGCTCTCGCAGCGGCGGGACTGTTCGCCCTGGCGCCTGCGGATTCCTCGCAGGCCGGGCAGGAGGTTCGACAGTTCGACGTCAGGACCGGAAAATGGGTCAGGCAGCGCGTGGACAACAACGAGATTGCGCGGCGGCTGAATGCGGCGCCGATTCCTCCCAGGATAGTGGCCTATGCGGGAAAGGAACGCGAGCGCACGATCATCGTCGATACGGCGCGCCGCCGTCTGCTGCTCGTGCGGGGCGACGGCACCGCGCTGGAGTACATGATCGGCGTCGGGCGCGAGGGGTTCGCCTGGAAGGGGCGTGAAAAAGTCAGCCGCAAGGCCGAGTGGCCTTCCTGGACGCCTCCGCAGGAGATGATTCGCCGCGAGGCAGTAAAAGGCCGCATTCTGCCTGCCACCATGGAAGGTGGGCCGGAAAACCCTCTGGGCGCGCGCGCATTATACCTTGGAAGCACGCTTTATCGAATTCATGGAACCAATGAACCGCAGACTTTGGGGGGCGCGGTTTCTTCTGGCTGCATACGAATGGCAAACGACGACATCATCGATTTGTATAATAAAGTAAGGATCGGCGATTCAGTGTTAGTTCGGTAGACTTTCAACCGGGGCGTGTGGCAGAATCGTCACAGAATCAATTCTTTGCGATGCAATTCTGCTAAAAATACTATATTGAGTTGAACGCTTTTCGCCGCCGGGGCATAAGAAACCACTGGGGTTCTAATGGGGCGCGGATTCTCGATCCGCCTGCAAGGGGACGGGAAGTTGGGTAAATCGTTATTTCGCGTCGCGTCGGCGGCGTTACTCGCCAGCGTGTTCTTCGTGCCGAGCACGGCCAGCGCGCTTTCCCTCAAGGAGGCGATGGCGGTAACGCTCGAATCCAATCCGGAAATCGGGCAGGCGTCGGAAAACCGCGAGGCGATCGAGTTCGAACTGCGCCAGGCGCGGGGGCTTTATTTGCCCAGCGTCGACCTCGAGACGTCCGTTGGCGCCCGCGACCTCGATAACCCGTCCCGCCGGCGCGGCATCGACGACGATCCCCTTTATCCGTCCGAAGCCGGCATCACCATCACGCAGAAGCTGTTCGACGGCGGTGGCCGCCGGGCGGAACTGGAGCGGCAGGCCGCGCGCGTCGACAGCGCCTCGTTCCGGGTCCTCGAGCGCTCGGAGTCCATCGGCCTCCAGGTGGTGCGGGAATATCTCGAAGTCCTGCTCCAGGGGCAGATCATCGAGGAATCGCGCCGCAACATCGCTTTCCACCAGCAGGTCCTTTCGGATATCGGGTCGCTGATTTCGGGCGGAACCCTGACCGAGGCCGACCGGCAGCAGGGGCGTGAGCGCCTGCTTGCGGCGCAGGCACGCGCCAAGGAAGCCGAAGAGGAAATGGAAGCGGCAAAGACCCGCTTCCTCACGCTGGTCGGCAAGCCGTTCGGCGGCGCCACCATGCCCGCGTCGGTGGCCGGCGCCTTGCCGAAGTCCCTCGATGCCGCGATCGGCCTGGCGCGAGCCAGCAATCCGCGCATCAAGGTCGCCAATGCTGACATCGACGTCGCCGACGCCATGGTGGATGCGGCGCGCTCCAACATGTACCCGGAGGTCTATCTGGAAGGCCGCGCGCGCACCGGCAACGATATCGACGGCAGCGTCGGGCGCACGTCGGACCTGCAGGCCCGCGTCGTCGCCAAGTGGAACCTCTATCGCGGCGGTATCGACATCGCCAACGAGCAGGAGCAGATCAGGCGCGCCAGCGAGCAGCGGCTCGTGCTCCACCAGAACTACCGCGAGGTCGAGGAAGCCGTCCGGATTTCCTGGGACAGGCGGATCCGCCAATCGGACCTTGCGGCCACGCTGCGCCAGCAGGCCACCCAGAACAGCCAGTTGGTGAGTTCCTATCGCGAGCAGATGGCGGTCGGCCGGCGCTCGCTGCTCGACGTTCTCGGTGCGCAGAATTCCCGCTATACCGTCAACGTGCTGGCCAAGACGGCGGAGTATGCCTCGCGCTTCGCGGAATACCGGCTGCTCGCCGCGACCGGCACCTTGCTGAGCACGATGCATCTGCAGGCCGCCAAGCAATCCACGGCTTATGCGCGCACCGAGTTCAAGGTCCCCGAGACGCCGCCGACGGAAACCTATACGCGCGCTCCGTCCCAGCAGGTGAACGAACTGCCGTTGGATCTTCTGGCACCGCTCAACTAGTCCGGGGAGAAGCGTTTGTCCCGCGGTGAATGGATCAGCCTGAGCACTGATCCTCGGCCGTTTGCCGTGCGCGCCCGGGCGCCGGCCTGTCCTGAACGTCCCGCATGGCGGGGCGGGTATCCCAGATGACGTCGACGTTCGAATTCCCCGATACGCCAGCTTCCGCCGACCAGGCGGGGCAGGCTGCGCCGCGCAGCCTCAGGGGCCAGGATTTCAGGGCCGTCTTTCGGCGGGTCGCCATCTTCCTTGGCCGGCCGGGGTCCGATGTCGTGCTGTTTTCCGGCGTTCCCTTCAACGAGGCACTGCCCTCGATAGAGGACATCCAGCGCCTCAGCGAGCGCATCGGGCTCGAGGCGCATGGCTCGGGCTGGCGCGAGCTCGCCTCCGACAATCTCGACCTTCCCGCCATGGTGCTGCTGAACGACGGCTCGGCGGTCTCCTTGCTGGAGATCCATGAGACAGGTGGCAAGGCCGGCCGCTCCCGGCTTCTCGATGCGGTGGATGCGCAGATCGGCGGACGCCCCATCGGCCGCGACGAGGTCAGGGCGGTGCTGGTCTTCAGCACCGTCAGCGCCGATACGATGCATTCGGCCGTCACCGGACAGCATGGAAATATCGTGCGCCGGCACTGGCTGGTCAGCGCCCTCATTCCGTTCTGGCGCTCCTATGCCCAGGTGGCGATGGCGGCGCTGTTCATCAATCTCCTGGCGCTGGCCTCGCCGCTCTTCACCATGAACGTGTATGACCGCATCCTGCCGAACGATGCGAAGGCGACGTTGTGGGTGCTGGCGCTCGGTGTCGGCGGCGCCGTTCTCTTCGATCTCATCCTGAAGTCGGTGCGCGCCGCGCTGATCGACTATGCGGGCCGGCGCGCCGACCTCAAACTGTCCTATCTGCTGTTCGAAAAAGTCCTCAACGCGACCATGGCCTCGCGTCCCATGCAGACCGGCGACTATGCCAGCCGCGTCATGCAGTACGAATTCGTGCGTGAGTTCTTCACCTCCAACACCATCAGCGTCCTCATCGACACGATATTCGTGTTCGTGTTCCTGATCGTCATCTATCTGGTGGCCGGTTGGGTCGTTGTCGTGCCGGTCGTCGCCTTCATCCTCTCGCTGGCGATTGGCCTGATCGCGCAGCACCGGATCGGCCGCCGGGTGGCGGCGGCGGCCAACGAGTCGACGATGAAGCAGGCGCTGCTGGTCGAGACGATCTCGACCATCGAGACGGTGAAGTCGCTCAAGGCCGAGCGCAGCCTGCTGCGCAAGTGGCACGAACTCTCCAAGAAGTCGTCGCTGACATCGGAAGAGATCAAGCAGCTTTCGGCATCGGCCGCGCACTGGACGCAGTTCGTGTCGCAACTCGTCTCGGTGGTCATCGTCATCGCCGGCGCCTATGAATTCTCGCAAGGGCGCATGTCGTCGGGCGCTATCATCGCCGCCGTCATGCTGTCGGGCCGCACCGTCGCGCCGATGGGGCAGATCGCCATGACGCTGGCGCGCCTACGCCAGGCGATCCTTTCGCTGCGCATCCTGAACTCGGTCATGTCGCAGCCGGAGGACCTGCCGAGCGCCACCGGCTTCGTCAACCGCGACATCGGCGCCGGCAGCTTTGCCTTCCGCGACGTCGATTTCGCCTATCCCGGTTCGGACCAGAAGGTGCTGGCCAGCCTGTCGTTTTCGGTGAATGCCGGCGAACGCGTCGGCATCATCGGCCGCATCGGCTCCGGCAAGACGACGATCGGGCGCCTGCTCGGCGCGCTTTATCCGCCGAGCGGCGGCAGCCTGATGATCGACGGCATCGACGTGCGGCAATACCACCCCGCCGTGGTCCGCTCGGCCGTGGCGGTAGCCTCGCAATCCGCCGATCTGTTCTCCGGGTCCATCAAGGAAAACCTCATGATGGCCAACCCCGAGGCGACCGATGCGGAGATCATCGACGTCGCGCGCCGCACCGGCGTCGACGAGTTCGTCTCGCGCCATCCGCGTGGCTACGACATGCCGGTGGGCGAGCGCGGCAGCAACCTTTCGGGCGGGCAAAGGCAGTCGGTCGCCATCGCGCGCCTGCTTCTGGCCCGGCCGAAGATCATTTTCCTCGACGAGCCGTCCGGGGCGATGGACCTCGCCTCGGAACGCCGGCTGATCAACAATCTGGCGACCGCCTTCGGCCCTGAAACCACCATCGTCATTTCCACGCACCGCTACAGCATGCTGGAACTGGTCGATCGCCTGATCGTGCTGGACAACGGCCGCGTCATCGCGGACGGGCCCAAGAAGGCGGTCATCGAGCAGCTCCAGAAAAACGCGGCGAGGCCGGCATGACCGACGCGCCTCCCTTCTGGGCCCGGATCGGCCTCGTCGTCGTGGCCCTCCTGATCCTGTCCTTCGTGGCGTGGGCCGCCATCACCCAGGTGGACGAGATCGCCCGCGGCCAGGGCAAGGTGGTGCCGGTTTCGCGCACCCAGGTCATCCAGGCCAGCGAAGCCAGCGTCGTCCAGGAGATCGCCGTCCAGATCGGGCAGATCGTGAAGAAGAACGACCTGATCGTGCGGCTGGACGATACCGCGACCACCTCGACCCTGGGCGAGCTTGAGGCCCGGGAGAGGGCGCTGCTCGCCCAGATCGCGCGGCTTGAACTGGAGCAGACCGGCGACATGACCTTGCCGATGCATTGCCCCGAGAAGATCAGCAAGGTGAGCCCGGAGATTTGCGACAACGAGGCGCAGTTGCTGAAAGCTCGGCGCGACGCCTTCCAGAACAAGCTTTCGGTTCTTCAGGAGCGCCATCTGCAGCGCCGGAAGGAACTGGACGAGGCGCTGGTGAGCATCGAGCGGCTGGAAGCCAATATCGCGGTTTCCAAGAAGGAAGCCGCCTTGCTGGAGCCGCTGGTGAACCGCAAGCTGGCGCCGCAGACGGACCTGCTGCGCATCCAGAAGGAACTGACCGATTCGACCGGTCAGTTGAAGCTGATCAAGGAAACGCTCGACCGCATCCGCGCCGCCATCAAGGAAGCCGCGTTGCAGGTGGACGAACTGTCGCTGTCCTTCCAGCAGGAAGCGCTGGCCGAAAAGACCAAGGCGCTCGCCGATCTTTCCGTCGTCACCGAAACGGTGCGCGGCGCCTCCGACCGGGTGCAGCGCACGGACCTGCGCTCTCCCGTCGACGGCGTGGTCAACCGGCTCGATATAACGACCATCGGGGCGTATGTGCAGCCGGGCACGGTGGTGGCGGAGGTGGTGCCGACCTCCGACATCCTGCTGGTGGAAGCGCGCATTTCGCCGAAGGACGTGGCCTTCATCCGCGTCGGCCAGCCGGCGCTCGTCAAGATCACCGCTTTCGACTTCTCGATCTATGGCGGCCTGCAGGGCAAGGTGTCCAACGTGTCGGCGGATTCCATCTTCGACGAGAAATCCAACGAGACCTACTATCTGGTGCAGGTGAGAACGGATCGGTCCGAGATCGTCCATGACGGCAAATCGCACGCCATCATTCCCGGCATGGTGGCGTCGGTCGATATCATGACCGGCAAGAAGACGGTCCTTCAATATCTGCTGAAGCCGATCAACAAGGCTCGCACCGAAGCCATGCGGGAGCGGTGACGCATGGAAAACGGTTCCAGCGACGAGCCTTCCCTGCTGCATCATGCGGAGCCCGTCTTCCGCGTGCTGGAGGGCGGAAGTTCGCGGCGCGGCATTCGCCTGGAGCGGGCCTACTGGCAGGTGTTGCGTGAAATCGCGCAGGCCGGGAAGCAACGACCGGGCACGCTGGTCCAGTCGATCCTGGAGGAGGCGCCAACGGCGGCCAACGCCACGTCACTGCTGCGGGTATACTGCCTGCGGTGGATGGTCGATGCGCTGGCCGCCGCGCGCAAGGTGAGCGACCCGTCCGTCGTGGCCAACCTGGTCAGGGCTTCGCCCGGTGCGGCCTTTGCGCTCGGGCTGGACAAGCGGATCGTGGCCTATAATCAGTCTTTCCTGAACTTCGTCCAGGCCCGCTTGTCCCACACCGGAACCGAACCGGTCGGCCGCGACCTTCGCCTGACACTCGACGGCCACCTGGTGACCCTTGCCGATGCGCTGAAGGCCAACGGAAACGTGCCGCTCGAAATCGGTTTCGTGGTCGCCCTTTCCGATCGGCGGCTGCGAGGAAAACTGAACGCCGTGCTGGCGCCGGTCGCCGACCAGGACATCATCCTCTGCTACGTCCTGCCTTGAGGGGGCGGGGCCACGGTCAGGACGGATTGGCCACGCCTTCGCCCGGCAGCACCTTGTCGAGGGAAGCCGGGCGCTTCTGCATGGCGAACTCAGAGCCTCGCTTGTAGCCGTGCACCCAGGCGCGCTGTGCGCCGAGCGAGTAGAGGGCCTGGTACTGCGGCAGCGCGCTGTCCGGCAGCACCGTGTCGCGCAGGTTGTCCAGTATGTAGGTCTGGCTGGTTGTCGAGACCGCCAGGACGGCATGGAAGAAGTTCCGCTTGGCATCGCGTACCACCACCAGCGCCAGGCTTTCGGCGGGCAGGCCGGCGCTGCGGAGGGCGGCGAGCTTCAGCAGCGCGTAGTCCTCGCAATCGCCCCGTCCGGTGGTCAGCGTCTCGACCGGCGTCGCCCAATGATCGAGCGTGCCATAGATGTTGGCGTCCGTGTCATAGCGGAGCAGCTTGTTGACCGCGAGATTGACGGCGTCGACCTTTTTGGCGATCGGCGCATCGGCAATCGCGGCCACCGTTTCCTGAAGCAACCCCATCCGGGTCCTGCAGGTCGTGCTGCCGGCGCAGTCTTCGCGCCTGAGCCGGTCGAGCGCCTGCTGCATGTGCTGCCATTGGGCCAGCGCATCAGGCTTGAAAGGGAAGGCCACCGATCCGAACACGCCGGTCGGGACGGAACCGGTGCTCATGCGGTCGAGACCGACCGGGGCCGCGGCATCCCGTGCCTTGTCGCTGTCGCCGGCAATGCGTTGCTGCGAATGGAACGGCCGGGCCTGCGCTGCCGCGGCCACGCGCGCCTGCTGGAGCCCCGCCGGGCCGGCGAACAGCGAAAAACCCAGCGCGAGCCCGGCCGCGATGGCGGCGTGGCGCGGCTTCGATAAAGCAAGATATCCAGCACTCATAAGACTGCCCTTTGCAATTCGGAGGCAGCCTAGATGAAGCGATTGTAGATACGCCTAAGAGGTGTAGTAAGTTATGGATGTACTTGAAACGCCGCGTTTGATTAAAATTTTATACATGGGAAGGCGACGGCTTTTTTAGCCGGCCGGAGGTGCCGAAAATCCCTTTCGGCAGACGGCCCAGGCGTCTGGTTTTCCTCTGGATTATATAATTATGTATATTTATAAAGTTAACCAACGACAAAATAATGTATAGATAGCATATCTGGATATATCATCTACAAAGCCGCCCTATTGATCGCCGGCACAATTCATGGCTTTGCTGGCGGCAAATTCAAATTGGGGGCAGGGCTATGGCTACCAACGGCATTATTGACAACGCTGACGTGTTTGCCGAACGGCACGGCGTGGAGCATCCGGCGGAATTCCAGGCACAGCTTATGGCGCAGGCGGAAGCCGCGCCGGCGCCGGCCACGGCACCGCAAGCCCCTGCCGCCGTCGCACAACAGGCACCTGTCGCCGCCGCATCGCAGGCGGACACGAAGGTCGTAGAGGTGGCGCAGGACAATACGGTCAAGCTGCCGGCGGGCACGTCGATCGAAAAGATCGAAATCGACGGCGACAGCCTTGTGCTGGTGCAGCCCGATGGCACCCGCATCGTCATCGAGCATGCGGCCCTGCATGTTCCCACCTTCGTCATCGACGATGTCGAGATCCCGCAGGAGGCGCTGGTCGCCGCCCTGCAGGCCAACCAGATCGACGTGGCGGCCGGCCCCGACGGCTCGCTGACGGCGGTGGCGGCCGGCAGCGAAAGCGCCGGCGGCAATTTCAACCAGCCGTTCCCCGGCATCGGCGACGCCGGCCCGATCATCGACCTTCTGCCGCCGACCGCGCTGCAGTTCGGCACGTTGGAAGAGCGCGAGCTTTTCCCGGCGCAGACCCTCAAGGATGATGCGCCCGTCATCCTTTCGGTCACGGGATTCGAGCGGGTCGACGAGGACGGCCTGCCGAACGCCAACGACGACGCGGCGCGCGCCGGGGAAGTGGATGCGGGCGGCATGGCGTCCGCGACCGCCCAGGTGGTCGTCGACTTCGGCAACGACGCGCCGGCGAATCTTCCGGGCGCGTTTGCTTTCACCAATCCGGACGAACTGAGCGGCAAGCTTTTCGCTATCGGCGGCGAGCCGATCGAATTCACGCTCGAGAACGGTGTTCTAGTCGGCCGGGCCGGCGGCGAAGGCGATCCGATCATCGAAATCTCTGTCAAGGGCGCCACGACTACGCCCGGCACGTCCCAGGTTGTCTATGAACTTGAACTCAAGATTCTTGGGCCCGTCCAGCACGGCGTGTCGGGGGAGGATTTTGTCGAACTGAACGGCATAGCCTTCACCGTCACGGATAAAAGCGGCGATGTCGTTCCCGGCAGCATCAACGCCTCGATCGCCGATGACATTCCGGTTGCGGCCGGGGATCAGTCGATCGCGATCGCCGTCGATGAAGACGGGCTCGGCTGGGCCAACCAGGACGATGGGCGGGACGGCGAGGAAGCCGGCAGCGGCAGCCGGACGTTCACCGGGAACGCCGGCGCGCTGAACGCGCTCATCAATTTCGGCGCCGATGGCGCGCATGCGACGGAAGCATTCTCGCTGAAGGTCGTTGAGCCGGAGGCCTTTGGCAGCTGGACCTCGGGCGGCAAGCAAGTTTTCGTCGTTTCCGACGGTTCGACGCTGCACGGGTATGTTGACGGTGACGGCGGGGCCGACCGGGCCGTGTTCGACCTGACCGTGGGGGCGGACGGTTCCTACACCTTCACGCTGCATAGCCAGATCGACCATCCTGCAGCTGGCGGAGAGAACGAACTGACCGGCGGCATGGACCTGTCGGGCTTCATCGTTGCCAAGGACGGCGACGGCGACACCGTCGAACTGGCGGGTGGCTCCTTTACCGTTCAGGTGCTGGATGACATTCCGGTTTCTGCTGGGGATCAGTCGATCGCGATCGCGGTCGATGAAGACGGGCTCGGCTGGGCCAACCAGGATGATGGACGGGACGGCGAGGAGACGGGCAGCGGCAATCGGACGGTCACCGGGGATGCCGGCGCGCTGAACGCGCTCGTCAATTTTGGCGCCGATGGCGCGCATGCGACCGAGGCCTTCTCGCTCAAGGAAGTTGCCTCGACGGAGTTCGGGAACTGGACATCGGGCGGTGAGCAGGTTTTCGTCGTTTCCGACGGCTCGACGCTGCATGGCTATGTCGATGTCGATGGAGACGGCTCGTTCGATGCAGCGAAGGACCGGGCGGTGTTCGACCTGACGGTGGGCGCTGACGGCTCTTATTCGTTCACGCTGCATAGCCAGATTGATCATCCCTCGCTCGACGGCCAGACCGGCGACGACGGCGAGAACCTGCTGTCCGGCGCCATGGACCTGTCGGACTTCATCGTCGCCAAGGATGGCGACGGCGATACCGTCGAACTGTCGAGCGGTGCCTTCACCGTGCAGGTGATGGACGACATTCCCGTCATCACGGCCCGCGACGCCGAGACCGGCGAAAGCACGAGTTCCTACACCGTCAGCTACACGCTTCAGGCCGGCAACGTGGCCATTCGCGGCATGGACGGAATAGGCGACCACGACATCAAGCTGAGCGGCCGGGATCTCAACGATGCGAGCGACGGTTCGGTCAACACCACCGGCGCCAAGATTGGTGTCGGAGATGGCCAGCGCATTGACGGCTACGATACCAAGGGCAACATTACCGGCCCTGAAATCCTGACCATGGAATTCGTCAAGAGCCTGACGATCACAGCGAATAATCCAAATCCGCCAACGGTCAGCCAGGGCGACGCCTATACGGTTTCGTCGACGCGCTTCACCATCGACGTTAGCGAGGGCAAAGGGGTCGACCATTCCGTGGTCTTCATCTCGGCGACAAGCGGCGGTGCCTTTGTCGATGTATCGCTCAAGGTCAATGGCGAAGCCTATGCGGGCACTGCCAAGCCGGTCTACGAAGGCGGCAACCTGGTCGGCTATGTGTTCGACAAGATTCCCGACGGCGCGATCCTCGAGGTGACCGGGCAGACGCCTTTCGATACGCTCAATGTCGGCAACTACAACGGCTACGCTTTCTCGTCGGATGCCGGCGGTGGCACGAGCACCGTTTCCGGCGGCAACGCGTTCAAGATTTTCGGGATCGAATCGACGATCACCGAAACGACGATAACGACGGAGACCTTCGTCGTTCGTCACGACGAAACGGACGGCGTCAATGTCGATCCCGACCCCAACGGATCGGACGACACCGCCGCCGCGCCGCCGAGCCAGATTGCCGAGGCGGACTCGATCGGCTACGCGAAGTCGAGCGTGAGTGTGCTCGGCGGCGACAAGCCGCTGTTTTCTGGCAGTTTCGGCGCCGACAAGGATGGCGGCCATTACAGCTTTGCACTGACCGACAAGAACGGCGCCGAACTGAACGGCACGGATTCCGGCCTCAAGACCCTCGACGGCAAGGCTATTCTTCTGTTCACCAACGACGATGGCGCCCTTGAAGGGCGGGCCGACGGCAATGTGGTGTTCAAGGTTTTCGTCGACGGCGAGGGCTTTGTCTGGGTTGCGCAGTACAAGCCGATCGCCCATGCCATCCAGGGCGACAGCGCTTCGGCCCACGACGATGTCGCCGCCATTTCCGCTGATCTTCGGGTCAAGGCGACCATCACCGACGGCGACGGCGATTCGGCCAGCGTCGTTTCCGGGGTCGGCCTTCATGTCGAATTCCAGGACGATGGCCCGAAGGCGATCGACGATTTCAACTCTATCGGCGAGGATGCGGCCGGCGCGGTGACCGGCAATGTCGTTGCCGGTGCCGAAAACGGCGACGGGAAGGATGCCACAGGCACCGATGGCTTTGGCGGCATCGATTGGGTTGGCGCTCACGGCGCGGAGGTCAAGGGCCTCTATGGCGTGCTCACCGTCGACGATCATGGCGGCTACAGCTATCGCTTGTACACGAACGAAGAGAATCCCGAGGCCTACGCTGCGGTGCAGGCGCTTACGCCCGACCATTCGCTCGATGAGGTCTTCGACTACATTCTTGCCGACGGCGATGGGGACACTTCCCAGGCCAAGCTGACGATTCGGATCGACGGCGCCAATGATGTGGTGACGATCACCAGCGGCCTGGATGCTGCCGGCGGCGACGTGGTGGTCGACGAGAAGGGCCTGTCCTTCGGCTCCGATGCCGGCCACGGCGATGTCGCCACGGGCTCGTTCTCCTTCCATGCTCCGGACGGGTTGCAGTCGATCACCATCGGCGGAACCACGATAATGGTGGCGGAACTGCTGGCGGCAGGTGCGGGCGCGGGCCAATCGATCTCGATTGCGCCGCTGCCGGGCGAGCCGACCTTCGGCACGCTCGAAATCATCGGCTATACGGCGAGCGCTCAGGGCGGCACGGTTCAGTACCGCTTCACGCTTACCGAAAACCTTGCCACGCACCCGGACAACGATCCCGGCACGGCTGCCGGCAGCGACGGCGATCCCGACCGCGGCGCGGCCGACCAGATCGTCGGCGGCTCCTTCAGCGTCACTGTCGTCGACAGCGACGGCAGCGAGGCGACCGGGAAATTGGGCATTGCCGTCAACGACGATGGCCCGACCGCGCACGGCACCAGCGCCGGCGCGTCCGAGGCCCAGGCGATCACCGGTAATCTCGACTTCACGTCTGGCGCCGACGGTGCCACCGTCACCCACATCAACGACATTGAACTGAACTTCGACGTTGACGGCTGGTCGCAGCCCTTTGCAGGAGAGCACGGGATGCTGCGGGTCAAGGCTGACGGCAGCTACGAATATGTCGCCCAGCCTAACGACGTCTACAAGACGGGCGGAAACGACCAGTTCTCCTTCACGGTAACGGATGGCGACGGAGACACCAGCACAGAGCAGGTAGCGATTGCTGTCACCGATACGGTCGACGCGGTGACGGTCAAGCTGAGCGCGACGCCATCGACGGGTGAGGACGGCGGCTCGATCGTC
>NZ_JBHRTK010000016.1:0-67465 GCF_042646345.1 Aquamicrobium soli
GACATAACCCTCGCCCTGTTCTTCAACAGACACCTCATCACGAGTCCAATGTAAACACTGCCCCACAAGGGGGGATTCTGGCGCCGCGCTTCCGTTTCCCCTCCCCCTTGTGGGGAGGGTCAGGGGTGGGGGTACCGAAGCCCACGAAAGCTAATGGATTCGCGCTTTACGACTGCCCGTCGAGCCACTGCCGGCAATCGGCCAGCGCGCGGGCGGTGAGGGCTTTCTTCCGGGCCGCCGTCTTTTCCTTGCCGCGCAGGCGCTTGCCTTCTTCCTTCGGAACTTCCACCGGGGGAAACAGGCCGAAATTGACGTTCATCGGCTGGAAGGAACGCTTGCCCGGCTCGTCGTCGGAAACGATGTGGCCGCCGGTGATGTGGTTGAGCAGCGCGCCGAACGCGGTCGTGAGCGGCGGCGGCGTGAGCGCCCGGCCGAGCCGTTCGGCCGCGGCGAAGCGCCCGGCGAGAAGCCCGATCGAGGCCGATTCGACATAGCCTTCGCAGCCGGTGATCTGCCCGGCGAAGCGCAGGCCCGGCCGGCTTTTCAGTTGCAGCGAGCCGTCGAGCAGCGTCGGCGAGTTGATGTAGGTGTTGCGGTGCAGGCCGCCGAGGCGCGCGAATTCGGCGTTTTCCAGCCCGGGAATGGTACGGAAGACACGCACCTGCTCGGCATGCTTCAGCTTGGTCTGGAATCCGACCATGTTGTAGAGCGTGCCCAGCGCGTTGTCCTGTCGAAGCTGGACCACGGCATAGGCCTTGACCTGCGGGTTATGCGCATTGGTCAGGCCCATCGGCTTCAGCGGCCCGTAGCGCAGCGTCTCGGGGCCGCGTTCGGCCATCACCTCGATCGGCAGGCAGCCGTCGAAATAGGGGGTGCCTTCCCATTCCTTGAATTCGGTCTTCGGGCCGTCGAGCAGGGCCTGGATGAAGGCGGCGTACTGGTCGCGGTCCATCGGGCAGTTGATGTAGTCCTTGCCGGTGCCGCCGGGGCCGACCTTGTCGTAGCGCGACTGGAACCAGCAGGTATCCATGTCGATCGAATCGAAATGCACGATCGGGGCAATGGCGTCGAAGAAGGCGAGCGCATCGGCACCTGTGGCGTCCGCGATCGCCTGCGCCAGCGAGGGCGCCGTCAGCGGGCCGGTGGCGATGATCGCCTGGTCCCAGTCCTCCGGCGGCAGCCCGGCGACTTCCTCGCGCACGATGATGATGAGCGGATGAGCTTCCAGTTTTTCGGTGACGGCTTGCGAGAAGCCGTCGCGATCGACCGCCAGCGCGCCGCCGGCCGGCACCTGGTGCGCGTCGCCGGCCGCCATGATCAGCGAGCCGGCCATCCGCATCTCGGCGTGCAGCAGCCCGACGGCATTGGATTCGGCGTCGTCGGAGCGGAACGAGTTGGAGCAGACGAGTTCGGCCAGCCCCTGGGTCTTGTGCGCCTCGGTGCCGCGCACCGGCCGCATCTCATGCAGGATGACGGGCACGCCGGCCTGCGCGGCCTGCCATGCCGCTTCCGAACCGGCGAGGCCGCCGCCGACGATATGAATGGGTCTGGTGCTCATGATGGTGCGGGATAATCGCTTGGCCGGGGGAATGCAATCGACCCCGTTCAGGGGGCTCAAAAGACAACACCCGCCGGGGGAGGACCGGCGGGTGTCGTTTTGGGGGCCAACCTCTTTTGGGAGGAGGAGAAGGTTGGCCTATTCGCCATCGCCGGGGAGGAGGTCGGCTTTGGCGAAATTCTGCCTCGCCTTTAAGGGGGCGGGGACCCTTGGTTTCCGGCATGAGCCGGGAGGGGGAAACAACGCCCGCCGCGGGAGGAGGTGCGGCGGGCGCCGTTTAGCTGGTCAGCCTCTTGGGAGGAGGTAAAAGACTGACCGTATCCGCCAGGGTCGGGGAGGAGGTCGACCCTTGGCGAAATTCGTTAGACCGACCGGCGGGCGATGGCGGCGATTTCGCCGCGGTTGATGCCGAGGTCGGCAAGCTCGCGGTTGGAAAGGCGACCCAGCTCGTTTACCGTGTCGCGATAAGCGCGCCAGTTACGGAAGTTGCGGATCAGGTTCATCGTCGTTCTCTTTCAAAGTACGGACCCTTCGGGTCCGATTAAATCAGAGGGACTTGCGGGCCACCGAGTGGATGTCGCTGCGGCTGATGCCGAGGTCGGTGAGTTCGCGGTTCGAAAGGCGGCTCAGTTCCGTGACGGTTTCACGGTAGCGGCGCCAGTTGCGGTAGTTGCGGATCAAGTTCATGATATTGCTCGTTTCGTCTTTAGTTCGGACCATTCCGTCGCTGTGTACGAAGCCTAGATAGGCCGGCCCAAATCGATTTGGAAGAGCTATCGGTGCATAGCAGCAATGCATTTGTGCAATGCAACATGGCAAAAGTCACCCGATTTTGACACAATGTCGCCCGAGTCGGAAAATGACGCTGCGTCAAAGGGTTGTTGAAGTCGGCTAACAGCCGCAAAATGGCTGGAAGAGGGATGGGCTGGGCGCATGGCAGGTTATTCGACCCGGGTCAGGCGAGACATAGCGCGGTGGCTCGACAAGGGCCTGATCGACGCCGCGCTCGCCGAGCGGCTTGCCAGCGATGTGGATGAGAACGAGCGCCGGTCGCTGAGCTTCGGCGCCGTGCTTTCGATGATGGCGGCGCTGCTGTTCGCCGCCGCGATCCTGATCTTCGTCGCCGCCAACTGGGAAGCGATCCCGCGCCTCGGCCGGGTGGCGGGCTTGTTCGTCCTTATTCTCGGCGGCTATGTCGGCGGCGCGCTGGCCAAGGCGCGTGGCCACGGCTTCATCGGCGAGGCGCTGTGGATCGTCGCCGTGGCGGCATTCGGCGGCGCCATCGCGCTGATCGGCCAGATGTACCATCTCGCCGGCAGCGAGGCCTCGGCGCTTGTCACCTGGGGAGCCGGTACCGCGCTGGCGGCCTTGGCGCTGCGCTCCGGCCCGCTGACGGTGGCGGCCGTCGGCATCGCCGATGCGTGGCTGGTGCTGTCGCTGACCGGGAGTTTCGATATCTTCTTCCGCAGCATCCATGTTCCGTCGGCCTTCGTCGCGGCCCTGCTTGTCCTGTTCGGCCTGTCGCTCTGGACGCGCAGCCAGCCGGCGCGGCATCTCATTCTTCTTTCTTTGATCTTCTATGGCGCGGCGCTCGCAGTGGACAGGGATGCGGCAGGCCTCTCCACCCTGATGGCGGCGGTCTGCGCCGGCGTCTTCGCGGTTGCCGTGCTGGCTCCCGGGCCGGTCGACCGGATGGTCCAGGTCGGCGGACGGCTGCCGCTGCACGCGCTGATCGGGTTCCTGACCGCCATGGCCATCATCCAGATCGAGTTGGTGAACGGGCCGGGTTTTGCCGTTGCGGCCGCCGTGACACTCGCGGGCATAGCGCTTGCCATCGTTTTTGGCGGTCGCGTCAGCCGAGGGCTGCGCTGGCTCGCCTATATCGGCTTCGCGTTCGAGCTTTGCCTGATCTATGCCGTGACCATGGAGACGATGCTGGGAACGGCGGGTTTCTTCCTCGCGGCCGCCGTCACGCTGGCGATCCTCGCCTTTATAATCGTGCGCGTCGAAAAGCACATGAAGAGGTCATCCGCCGAAGGAGCCGCGCCATGATGCCCGACAAGCGGCTGATCGTCTCGGCGCTGGTGCTGGCGCTCGTCCAGATCGCTTTCCTGAGCTGGATCATCGCCGGGCGCGCGGCGATCCTGCGCAACGGCGCGGAAGTGCTGCTGAGGGTCGAGCCGGTGGACCCGCGCGACCTGCTGCGCGGCGACTATGTCTATCTGAGCTACGATATTTCGCGCATCCCGGTGCGGCTGATCGCCAACATCCCGGCCGACCGCAAAACCAGCCACGACGGCCCGCTCGTCGTGCGCTTGAAGCAGGAGGCGGACGGCTACTGGCGTCCGGCCGCAGCCTGGCTCGACAAGGCACCGGAAGCCGCGCCGCCTGGCGAAGTGGATATCGCCGGCCATATCTTCGCCGGCTGGAACCTTGGGGACGATCCGGAGGCGACGGTGTCGCCCGACTATGGCATCGAGCGCTTCTATTTGCCGGAAGGCGAGGGCGGGGTGATCGAGCGGGACATGCGGGTGCGCCCGTTCGGTATCCGCGCGGCGATCGCGAAGGACGGCACCGCCCAGATCAAGGCGCTGGTCGATGGCGACAAGACGCTGTTCGAGGAGCCGCTTTACTGACGGAAGTTCGGCCCCGCCGGCCATGGGGCAGGCGGGAGCCGGTTGCTTTTAACGCATGACGTAGACGATCTTGCGGCTGTTCGGTTCGACGAAGACCGACTGCCCGTTCACGTTGACGTAGCGGTACTGGTAGTCGGGAATCGAATGCAGTTCGACCGTCTCGGGCAGCGCCGCACCCGTCACCACCTCGCCGTCCAGATAGACCGGCGCCGGTTCATGCGTGGAGACATAGGTGCGGACCGTTTCGGGCGGCGTGATGACCGTGCCAGCCGCGCCGCCGGCTACGACGCCAGCCGCTCCGCCAACCGCGGCGCCGACAGGGCCGCCGATGATGGCGCCGGCAATGGCGCCCGTGGCACCGCCGGCAAAGGCGCCGGCATCGCCGGCCTTGACCTGCGGGGCTTCGACGACGGCAACGCCGGAATCAGCCGGCCGCTGGCTCAGCACGACCCGGGTCCCGCCGAAATCGCCGGTAACATAGTCCGAGTAGACCCAGCCCTGACCATCGGCCTCGGCGATGGTGCACCACTTGCCATTCTGCAGGCAGCCGCTGAGCGTGGCCTGCTGTCCGGCCCTGAGCACGCCGATGACCGGATACTGGGAACCGGGGCCGGCTCTGACGTTGAGGTCGGTCGTCGCGGAAACCGCTGTATCGGCGAATGCAGCACCTGTCAGTGCGACCAGCGCACCTGCCGCAGCAATAGGAACAAGGGTTTTCATTTGTTCTCTCCTTTCAGCAGGAATTGTCAGCAGAACGTTCAGCAGAACCTGTCGACGGGGTAAGAACTGGACCGGCGCCCGATGCGTTCCAAAAGAAATTAAGGTAATTTTGTGCCCGTCGATGCTTGCGAAACCGAGACGGGGACCGCTGCGAGCTACCGACAGGGCGCCCTATGGATTTCGATAGCGTAACCGAACTTTGGCGAGTTCTTGCGAACCCTTCGGTTCGAGCGGGCGACGGCCCGCCGGCCGGTCAGGCCGCCCCGTCGCAGGCGTGAGCGCAAGCGAACTGCCGTGGGACAAAGATAAGGAAACTGGTGCGGATGAGAGGACTCGAACCTCCACGCCTTTCGGCACTGGAACCTAAATCCAGGGCGTCTACCAGTTCCGCCACATCCGCGCTGCCCGCCAATCCCATGCCGCCATCTTTCTGTCAATCTCGCCATCAAAATGGCGCGTCTGCCGGGATTGCGAAGAAGGTTGAAAATTAGCCTCGCCTGTGACAAAAGGCGTGTCGAATGTGACGGGACGCGACGATCCGCTTCTGCAAGATGTGATAAGAAGTAGGAAAAACAAAGACTTATTCACATTTTGGAGCGTGTTTTGGGCAATTTGAGCCGCTGCTGCGACCGAATTTCCCGGTTCCGCGACAAAGCCACTCCCGGCAAGACATAAAAGGCATTGTACGGCGCGACCGTATAGCGCCTCATTGGCGAAGACAAAGGTTTGATGATGCAGGTCACCGAAACGCTCAACTCCGGCCTCAAGCGCGAGATCAAGGTCGTCGTGCCGGCCAGCGACATGGAAGCCAAGCTGGTAGCGCGGCTTTCGGATGCGCAGGGCAAGGCCCGCATCAACGGCTTCCGCCCCGGCAAGGTGCCGATGCAGCATCTGCGCAAGATGTACGGCAAGTCGTTCATGGCCGAAGTGGTCAACGAAATCCTCAACGACAGCCGCACCATCATCACCGGCCGCGGCGAGAAGGCGGCCATGCAGCCCGAGGTCATCATGACCGAGGACGAGAAGGAAGCCGAGAAGATCCTCGCCGGCGGCGTCGATTTCGAGTTCAAGCTGAACTACGAGGTCATCCCGGCCATCGAGATCAAGGAATTCTCCGACATCAAGGTCGAGCGTCCCGTCTACGACGTGCCGGAAAGCGAGATCGACGAGCAGGTCAAGCGCGTCGCCGAATCCACGCGCTCCTATGAGCCGAAGGACGGCAAGGCCGCCGACGGCGACCGCGTCACTATCGACTATGTCGGCAAGATCGACGGCGAGGCCTTTGCCGGCGGCGCCGGCACCGACCAGCCGCTGGTGCTGGGCTCCAAGGAATTCATCCCCGGCTTCGAGGACCAGCTGGTCGGCACCAAGGCCGGCGACGAGAAGCTGGTCACCGTGACCTTCCCGGAAAACTACCAGGCCGAGCACCTGGCCGGCAAGGAAGCGACCTTCGACGTCACCGTGAAGGGCGTCGAGAAGCCCGGTCCGCTGGAGATCAACGACGAAACCGCCAAGAGCCTCGGCCTCGAATCGCTGGACAAGCTGCGCGAGATCGTGCGCGGCCAGCTCGAGAACCAGTTCGGCTCGGTGACGCGCCAGAAGGTCAAGCGCCAGCTGCTCGACCAGCTGGACAGCGCCTATTCCTTCGAAGCGCCGTCGAAGCTGGTCGACGCCGAGTTCAACAACATCTGGGCGCAGGTCAACCGCGACCTGGAAGCGGCCGGTCGCACTTTCGCCGACGAGGACACCACCGAGGAAGAGGCCCGCGCCGAATATCTGCGCCTGGCCGAGCGCCGCGTGCGCCTTGGCTTGGTTCTGGCCGAGATTGGTGAGAAGGCGGCCGTCACCGTCACCGACGAGGAACTGCAGCGCGGCCTGTTCGAGCAGGTGCGCCGCTTCCCGCCGGAGCAGCAGCAGCAGGTGTTCGAGTTCTACCGCAGCAACCCGGAGGCCGTGAACACGCTTCGCGCGCCGATGTTCGAGGAGAAGGTCGTCGACCATCTGCTCGGCCAGGTTTCCGTCACCGACAAGAAGGTGTCGAAGGAAGAACTGATGGCCGACGACGAGGAAGCCGAAACCAAGGCCAAGCCGGCGAAGAAGGCGACCTCCAAGAAGGCCGCCGCCAAGGCGGATGAGGCAAAGGCGGACGACGCCGCCGGCGCCGACGAGCCGAAGAAGAAGGCCGCGCCCAAGAAGAAGGCCGCCGCCAAGGACGCCGAATAAGCCGTTGCGGCGATTGCAGCCGTTCAAGCCAGAACCCCGCCCATGCCGGCGGGGTTTTGTTTTGTGCTTGTCTCCGCGCATTTTTGCCTTCGCCCTTGCCGCGAATCAGCCGCTCGGCTAGGTCAACCCCATGGGAAAGAGCCTTGTGCCGCCGGGGGGTGGCGATGACGACAATATCGAGCCGGTAGATCTGAAGAAGGCGCTGGAAGAGCGCTATCTGGCTTACGCGCTATCCACGATCATGAACCGCGCCTTGCCCGACGTTCGCGACGGGCTGAAGCCGGTACATCGCCGCATCGTCCATGCCATGCGCCTGCTCAGGCTCAACCCGGACCAGGGTTTCGCCAAATGCGCGCGCATCGTCGGCGAGGTGATGGGCAAGTTCCATCCGCACGGCGACCAGTCGATCTATGACGCGCTGGTGCGCCTGGCGCAGGATTTTTCCGTTCGCTACCCGCTGGTCGACGGGCAGGGCAATTTCGGCAACATCGACGGCGATAACGCCGCCGCCATGCGCTACACCGAAGCGCGCATGACGGATGTGTCGGTGCTGCTGCTCGAAGGCATCACCGAGGACGCCGTCGACTTCCGCCCGACCTACAACGAGGAGGACGAGGAGCCGTCGGTCCTTCCCGGCGCTTTCCCGAACCTGCTCGCCAACGGCTCCTCCGGCATCGCTGTCGGCATGGCGACCTCGATCCCGCCGCATAACGCGGCCGAATTGTGCGACGCCGCCCTACACCTCATCGAAAACCCCGGCGCGACGGTCGCCAGGCTGGTGGAATTCGTGCAGGGGCCGGACTTCCCGACCGGCGGCATCATCGTCGATAGCCGCGCTTCCATCCTGGAGGCCTACGAGACGGGGCGCGGATCCTTCCGCGTGCGCGCCAAGTGGCATCAGGAGGATCAGGGCCGGGGCACCTGGCACCTCGTCGTCACCGAGATTCCCTATGGCGTGCAGAAGGCCCGGCTGATCGAGAAGACAGCCGAACTCCTGATGGCGCGCAAGCTGCCGCTGCTGGAGGACATCCGCGACGAGAGTGCGGAAGACATCCGCATCGTGCTGGTGCCGAAAAGCCGCTCCGTCGATCCTGGCCTGCTGATGGAATCGCTGTTCAAGCTGACCGAGCTCGAAAGCCGCTTCCCGCTCAACATGAACGTGCTGTCGCGCGGCAAGGTGCCGAACGTGCTGTCGTTGAAGGACGTCCTGCGCGAATGGCTGGAGCACCGGCGCGAGGTGCTGGTGCGCCGTTCCCGCCATCGGCTCGGCGAGATCGAGCGGCGGCTGGAAATCCTCGGCGGCTACCTCATCGCCTATCTCAACATCGACGAGGTGATCCGCATCATCCGCGAGGAGGACGAGCCCAAGCAGGTCATGATGGCCCGCTGGGACCTGACCGACACGCAGGCGGAAGCCATCCTCAACATGCGGTTGCGCGCCCTGCGCAAGCTGGAGGAATTCGAGATCCGCAAGGAGTTCGACGGCCTCTCGGCGGAAAAGAGCCAAATCGAGGCGTTGCTTGCTTCCGAAGCGAAGCAATGGGCGACGATCAAGTGGGAGATCGGCAAGGTTCGCGAGGAATACGGCCCGGAAACCGACATCGGCCGGCGCCGCACCGAGTTCGCCGACGCGCCGGAAGTCGACCTGGACGACATCGCCCAGGCGATGATCGAGCGCGAGCCGGTGACCATCGTGGTGTCCGAGAAGGGCTGGCTGCGGGCCCTGAAGGGCCACCTTTCCGACACGTCCGCGCTTTCCTTCAAGGAGGGCGACGCGCTCAAGCTCGCCTTCCATGCGCAGACCACCGACAAGCTGCTGTTGTTCACCACCGGCGGCAAGTTCTACACCATTGGCGCCGACCGCCTGCCGGGCGGGCGCGGCCATGGCGAGCCGGTGCGCATCATCGTCGACATGGAGAACGACCAGGACATTGTCACGGCCTTCGTCCACGACGCGGGCCGCAAGCTGCTGCTGGTCTCGCACCAGGGCAACGGCTTCGTCGTGCCGGAGACCGAGGTAGTGGCCAACACCCGCAAGGGGCGCCAGGTGATGAACGTGAAGACCCCGGACGAGGCCAGGATGTGTCTGCCGGTCGAGGGCGACCACGTGGCGATCGTCGGCGAGAACCGCAAGATGCTGGTCTTCCCGCTCTCCGAAATCCCCGAAATGACGCGCGGCAAGGGCGTGCGCCTACAGAAATACAAGGACGGCGGCGTTCTCGACCTGAAGACCTTCGCGCTGGAAAGCGGCCTGTCCTGGCAGGATTCGGCCGACCGCACCTTCGTCAGGACCCGCGAAGAACTGCTCGAATGGATCGGCAATCGCGCCGCCGCCGGCCGCATGGTGCCGAAGGGCTTTCCGCGCACCGGCAAGTTCGGTTGAGCGGTGATCCGGCGCGGGCCGGCCCGCAACGATGCCGCCGGCAAATGGCCGGTTGGCAGGCAGCCACGTTTACTGCACTATTTGCGCCGATAGTCGGGCTTGGCGAAACCAGAAAGAGGCGCAGGTCATTTGAAGCAGAATGAGTTCAAACGACCGGTCAAGCCGCTGCGCCTGATGGGGGCGGCGGTGCCGCTCCGCTCGGCAGTCGTGCCGCCGATCTCGGCGGCGCGCTGGCTGCTGCTCCTGGTCTTCGCCGCCGGCGTCTATTTTTTCCACGGCTTCCTGGTACCGGTTCTGGCGGCGCTGGTCATCGCCTTTGCCAGCTGGCCGCTTTATCGCCGGCTGCTCAGCGCCATCGGCGGCAGCCGCACCATCGGGGCGACGCTGGCCATCCTGTTCATCCTGGCGTTCCTGGTGGTGCCGATCTCGTTTGCCGCCAGCTATACCGTCAACGAGAGCCGCGAATGGGTGGCTTGGCTGATAAAGGCCAACCATGAGGGTGCGTCGACGCCGGAATGGATCGCCGCCCTGCCGGTCATCGGCGCCTGGCTCAACGAGCAGTGGGAGAGGGCCTTCGGCCACCCCGGCGGTATCGGCGAACTCATTCAACTGGTCAGTGGTTCCAATATCGGCAGCATCTACCGCGGCGCGCTGACGGCCGGCGGCAAGGCCTTCAGCCTGCTGCTGACGCTGCTGTTCATGCTGATCGCGCTGTTCTTCGTCTATCGCAACGGCGAGGAATTCGCCGCCCAGGTCGACCGGCTCGGCGAGCGCATCCTGCCGACGCGCTGGGAGCGCTTTTCGCGCGTCGTCCCGGCAACGATCTCCTCGACCGTCACCGGCATGACCATCATCGCCATCGGCGAGGGCGTCGTGCTCGGCATCGCCTACTGGCTGGCCGGCGTGCCTTCGCCGGTGACGCTGGGCGTGCTCACCGGCCTGATGGCGCTCATTCCCGGCGGCGCGCCGCTGTCGTTCACGCTGGTGTCGATCTACCTGGTTTCCAGCGGCTCGGTGCTGGCGGGTGCCGCGCTGTTTTCATGGGGAACGGTCGAGCTTTTCATCGTCGACAAGACGCTGCGGCCAAAACTGGTCGGCGGCCCGATCAAGCTGCCGTTCCTGCCGACCTTTTTCGGCCTGGTCGGCGGCGTCAAGACGATGGGTTTCCTCGGCCTGTTCATCGGCCCGGTGCTGATGGCGCTGCTGGTGGCGATCTGGCGCGAATGGCTGCACGAGGCGGAGGAAGCCGCCGACGCCCCGGTCGCGGACGCGCCCGGCGCCATGGAGATCGAGGCGGTCGTCGAGCCCGCCAAGGACCTCAGTCAGGCCGGATGACGAACCGCGCGCGCCATGCGGCGCTTGCGGCCCTGGTGCAGTTGCCACACCGAGTGGAAAACCAGCGCGGTGATCAGGATCACGCCGCCGATCAGGCTGTTGCGCGACGGCACTTCTGAAAAGATCATCCACACCCACACCGGCGCCAGCACCGTTTCCAGCAGGTAGAACATGGCGACCTCGGCTCCCGAGATGTATTTCGGGCCGTTGGCGAGGCAGAAGAACGAAATCGGCATGATGACGGCGCCGTTGAAGAGGATCCACCACGGCGCTTCGACCTGGAACCCGCCCTTGGACACCATGAAGGCCGCGACCATGCAGGGCAGGATGACGCCGACCAGGGCGGTAAAGCCCATGTCCTTGCCGCTGGAGCGCGAAATGGTGATGGCGCAGGCGATGAAGAAGGCCGAGCACAGGCCCATCAGGTCGCCGAACAGGTGTCCGGTGCCGAGCGAACTGCCGACGATGATCAGCACGCCCACGATCATCACCGCCATGGTGACGAGGGTTACGGTCTGCGGCCGCTCTTTCAGGAAAATCCAGGAAAGCGCCGCCGCGAAAACGGTGTTGAAGGCTAGGATGAAGACCAGATTGGCCGTCGAGGTGTTGAAGACGCCGGTGACGAAGGTGATGGAGCCTATCCCGTACAGCGCCGCCACGATGAGGCCGGTCCGGCCGGGAACGAGCTGCGGCGCCTTCGGCGAGAACGAACGCCATATCGCCCAGACGACCAGCGCCGACAGGAAGGTCATGCCCGTCCTCAGCAGGAGAATGGTCCACGGTTCGCCGTTGGCGAGGCGGATCAGCGGGATGTCGATGGTCAGCGCCATGCCGCCCAAGGCGGTCAGCAGCAGCCCCTTCTTGTAGTTGTTCTCAGCGGACACGGCGAAACACAGCCTCCGTTGCAAGGTTCAACGGCAGCGTATGAGGTACGGGCCGATTATTCAGGGTTCGCCTGTGTATCGCTCCCAGCCCTTTGGGCCAAGGTGCTCCTGCGGCATGAAGCGTATCTTATAGTCCATCTTGCGCGAGCCATTGACCCAGTAGCCGAGATAGACATGGGGCAACCCCAACGCCCGGGTGCGCTCGATGTGGTCGAGGATCATGAAGGTGCCGAGCGACCGGTCGGCGAGATCGGGATCGAAATAGGAATAGACCATGGACAGGCCGTCGGCCATGCGGTCGGTCAGCGCCACCGCGATCAGTTCGCCCTGTCCCTTTCCGGTGATGAACGTGTCGGGCCCGCGCCGCCGGTACTCGATCACCTTGGTGTCGACATGGGTGTCCTCGACCATCATGGCGTAGTCGAGCACGGTCATGTCCGACATGCCGCCGCGCCGGTGGCGGGCATCGAGATAGGCGCGAAACAGCGAATACTGCTCGGTCGAGGGCTCGGCGTCGTGCATGGTGCCGATAAGGTCGCTATTGTGCTGCATGACGCGCCGCATGTTGCGGCTGGGGGCGAATTCCTGCGCCAGGATGCGCACGGAGACGCAGGCGCGGCAGGTTTCGCAAGCCGGCCGGTAGGCGATGTTCTGCGAACGGCGGAAACCGCCCTGCGTCAGCAGGTCGTTCATCTCCGGCGCCTTGTCGCCGACGAGATGCGTGAACACCTTGCGCTCGAACTGGCCGTCGAGATACGGGCACGGCGACGGTGCTGTCAGGAAGAACTGCGGCGACTGGGTCGGGTGCTGCGTCATCGAAACCGGAAGCGACTCCTGCGAATCGACATACCTTTGGACCCGGCGGCCAAAATTTCAACAGGATTGTGAAGGGAGCGGCGCCGGGACGCCGTCATTTTGCGCCGAATTGCCGAATGGCGCGGCGAAAGGCGTAGTCAGCGATAGCTGCGCCTCACCACCGTGCCGAGCAGAAGGTCGTGCAGCGTGCGCTTGCGGTCGGCAAACAGCGACACCAGCAGCACGAGCGGCGTCAGGATGACGTTGCCGGCCCAGAAAAGCACGGAATGCACCACCGCCAGCACGCCGTCGACCGGCCTGCCGTCCAGCCGTTCCAGCCGAACCCCCAGCAGCTTCATGCCGATGGTCGCCTGGTCGGAACTGCCCAGCGTGAACCAGACATAGGTGAGCGCCACGACAGGCACGAGCACGGAAAACAGCACCCAGCCGAGGCCGAGCGTCAGCAGGCCGAGCAGGAAGACCAGGATGGCGACCGGAATGGTGAGCAGCGCCACGATCAGGTAGTCGATGACGACGGCGACGATACGCCTCGTGCGCACCCCTTCGTAGAGGCGGGCATCGTCGAGACCGGTGGTCAGGATTTCGCCGTCGAGAACACGTGTGTTCATTCTATTCCTCGTTGCAGGCCGGTGATCGGCCTTTCCCGCTCAAATGGGGAGCGTGGAAGCGAAATCAAGAATTTCGGCGCGGCCGTGCCAAGGCGGAGGCGGCGATGCAAAGCCAGCCCGCCATCAGCAGCGTCCCGCCGGTCGGGGCCGCGAAAGGGAAGAGCCGGAAGCCGAGAACGTCGCGGGCAAGAAGGTCGCCGCTGAAGACGACGAGCCCGGCAAGAAGCGCGAAGCTGCCGCCTCTGAGCAGGCGGTTGCCGCCAAGAAGGCCGACGGCGACGAACAGCGGCGCGTGCATGAGCAGGAACGAGGCCGCGGTCGCGGTGAAGGTGCCGCCGCGGTGCGCTGCCGCCGCCGAAAGCGCGACGCCGAAGACGCCGCACAGACCGCCGGCGAGGACGAGGATACGGTCGAGGGGATTGTCGTTGGAAGTCATCGGGATTGTCCTTGCGGCAGCGTTCGTGCGCGCCGTTGCTGGGTAAGCCAGTTGTAGGCGGCGCCCAGCGCCATCAGCGCCGAGGTGAACAGGAATACGGCCGGCATGCCGAAGTGCCCGCCGACGAAGCCGCCGGCGAGCGGACCGGCGACCTGGCCGACATATTGCGCCGAAATCGACAGGCCGAGCACGTTGCCGCCGACGGCGTCGGGCACGTTGTGGCGGATCACGGTGGTGATGCAGGGCAGGAGCCCGCCGAGCGCCAGCCCCATCAGGAAGCGCAGGGCCACCAACTGCCAGCTCTGGCTGACGAAAGCCTGCGGGATGAGCAGAAGCGCGGAAACCGCGAGCGCGCCGGTAATCACGTTCCAGTGGCCGATGCGGTCGGCAAGCTTGCCGAGGCGCGAGGCCGACAGGATCGAGCCGAGGGCGGCCGCCGACATGACGATGCCGGAGACCAGCGTAACGCTTTCCTGCCGCTCAATCAGTTGCCCGACATAAACGGTCAGGATCGGTTCGATCGACATGGTGGCGAACATGAGCAGCGTGCCGGTAAACAGCATGGCGGCGACAGGGCCCTTGTCGGGAATGCGCGCCCAGGCGCCGCTTTGCCGCTTGGCCTTGGCGTCGCCGGCAGCCGCAGGGCGGCGCTGCGGGTCTTCCTTGATGAACAGGGTGGTGGCGAGGAACGACAGGAAAATGACGCCGCCGGCCAGGAAGAAGGTGTTGCGGATGCCGATCAGCGGCGGCAGCGCGCCGCCGACCAGCGGCCCGACCAGATTGCCGGCCATGATGCCGGCGGCGAGCGTGCCCAGCGCCCAGCCGGAGCGGTTCTTCGGCGTCTGCATGGCGACCAGGATGGTGGAGCCGGACGAATAGCCGCCGGCAAGGCCGATCAGCACGCGCAGAAGCACCAGTTGCCAGATGTCCTGCACCATGCCGGTCAGCGACATCGCCACCGCCATGCCGAAGCTGGCGCGCACTAGCATCAGCTTGCGGCCGTAGCGGTCGCCGAGCCGTCCCCACAGCGGCGCCACCAGCGCGGCGGCGAAGAAGGTGGCGCCATAGGCGATGCCCGACCATTGCACGATCGCCGCATGGCCGCTGACGCCCAGTTCCTCGACATAGAGCGGCAGGAACGGCAACAACAGCGTCATCGCCACGATGGTGGTGAACGAACCGACCAGGCTGACGGCGAGGTTGCGCCGCCAGTAGGGATTTCCCGCTTCGCTGTCGTCCTGCGTCGCCGTCACGGGCAGCGCCTCGACGGCGTCATGAGCGGTCGAGCACGAGATCGGCGGGGCCGAAGCTGCGCTTCGCGGTCGCCTGCTGGTGCCAGTAGGGATAGAGCACCGGCGGCTTGCTGACGGTGTCGAGCCGCGTCCGCTCTTCCAGCGACAGCGTCAGGTTGGCGGCGGCGATGTTGTCCTTGAACTGCGCCTCGTTGCGGCCGCCGATGACCAGCGAGGCGACCGCCGGGCGGCCGAGCAGCCAGGCGAGCCCCACCTGCGCGGCCGAGACGCCGCGTTCCTTGCCGATTTCCACCAGCGTGTCGACGATGCGCCACAGCCGGTCCTCGTCTCGGATCGGCGGTTCCGACCAGCCGGCAAGCTGGCGCGCGGTGGCCTTGTCGCGGGTGTACTTGCCGGAAAGCAGGCCGCCGGCGAGCGGGCTCCACACCAGCACGCCAAGCCCCTGGTCGACGGAGATCGGCAGAAGCTCGTATTCGGCCTCGCGCGCCTCCAGCGTGTAATGGATCTGCTGGGTGACGAAGCGCGGATAGTGCTCGCGCTCGGCGATGCCCAGCGCCTTCATGATGTGCCAGCCCGAATAGTTGGAGCAGCCGACATAGCGCACCTTGCCTTGCCGCACGAGCATTTCCAGCGCCGACAGCGTTTCCTCGAGCGGGGTTATGCCGTCCCACTCATGCATGAAGTAGATGTCGATGACGTCGGTCTTGAGCCGCTTCAGGCTCTTCTCGCATTCGCGGATCAGGTGGTAGCGCGACAGGCCCTCGTCATTGGGGCCGGTGCCGATCTTCATGCGCGCCTTGGTGGCGATCAGCACGTCGTTCTTGCGCTTGCCGCCGAGCGCCTCGCCGACGATCTCCTCCGAGCGGCCGGCCGAATACATGTTGGCGGTGTCGATGAGGTTGATGCCGGCATCGAGGCACAGGTCGATCTGCCGTCGCGCCTCGGCGAGATCGGTGTTGCCGACCTTGGCGAAAGCGCCCTGACCGCCGAAGGTCATGGTCCCCATGGTCAGCGTGGAAATCTTCAGGCCGGAGCGGCCAAGGGTACGATATTCCATTTGCGGGTCCTCGCGATGAACCGACGGGTTTCCGCCGGCTACGACTCGCGGTCATCCTAGGAGCGTCCGGGCGCGATTCCAATCGGCCCGGGCATCGTCCGCCCGGATTGGCGCGGCTGATGGCGCGGCGCCGAGGGCTTGCGCCGCCTCGCGCCCATCAACAATTTGTGACGACAACCCGCGCGGCCGATGATATGAGCCGCGAAATGGGGCTTTCTCATCGCCTGACAGTTGCAAATCTGGATCGGACGGCGCGCAGGGTCTTCTATTATGCGCGCAACGCCGTGCGCGACATCGCGCCCAAGAGCCTGTTTCGCCGCCAACTGGACGGGTTGCTGGAACGCGCCATAGAGGGCGGCGCACCGGTGCGGGAGAGGCTCGACTATTACAATAAGCTGACCACATCCTTCACGCCCGGCAGCGAGGCGGTGACGGTCGACAACGTGCCGTGGCGCCGCAGCCGCTATTACTACGACTTCAAGGAATATGTCCGCTTCTTCGATCCCGGCCTGCGGCTGGATGTGAAGTTCGGCGACGTCCGGGTGGTGCCGCCGGTGCCGTCCATCCTCAAGAGCCGGCCGATCGCCGGCGACAATGCCAACAGCGTCGTTCTCAACCTCAACAAGTTCCGGCACTTCCATATGCCGGCCGACAGCGTGCCGTTCTCGGACAAGATGCCGAAGGTGGTCTGGCGCGGTGGTCTCTACAGCCCGATCCGCAAGCGCTTCATGCAGGCCGTCCACGGTCTCGACTTCTGCGATGCGGGCACGCCGTCGCCGAAGGCGGAGGAGCAGTATCGCAAGCCGTATCTGAGCATCGACCAGCAGAGGCGCTACCGCTACATCGTTTCCCTGGAAGGCAACGATGTCGCCACGAACCTCAAATGGATCATGAGTTCCAATTCGCTGTGCCTGATGCCGGAGCCGACCTTCGAGACATGGTTCTGCGAAGGATGGCTCAAGCCCGGTGTCCATTACGTGCCGCTGGCGCCTGATTTTTCGGACCTGGCCGACAAGGTGGCGCATTACGAGCGGCATCCGCAGGAGGCGGAGAAAATCATCGCGACCGCGAAAGCCTACTGCCGGCCGTTCCGCGACCAGCAGTTGGACCGCTCGATCTCGCTGCTCGTCCTCTACAAGTATTTTGTCCTGAGCGGCCAGGTCGAGCCGGATGACGAGATATGGCGCTTCATAACCGACCGGCCTCGCGCCGCCCCGGCAAGGGCGGAGGAGCGCCCGCGCGTCAGCCCTTGAGCATTTCGGCGACCGTCGGCGCGAAATAGGTCAGAATGCCGTCACAGCCGGCCCGCTTGAGGCACAGGAGCGATTCCAGCATCGCCTTCTCGCCGTCGATCCAGCCATTGGTGCCGGCGGCCTTGATCATCGAATACTCGCCCGACACCTGGTAGGCGAAGGTCGGCATCTGCAATTCGTCCTTCACCCGCCGGATGATGTCGAGATAGGGCAGGCCGGGCTTGACCATCAGCATGTCGGCGCCCTCGGCCAGGTCCTGCTCGGCCTCGCGCACCGCCTCGTCGGAATTGGCGTGGTCGAGATAGTAGGTCTTCTTGTCGCCCTGCAGCAGGCCGGCAGTGCCGATGGCGTCGCGATAGGGGCCGTAGAAGGCCGAATGGAACTTGGTCGCGTAGGACATGATGGCGACCTCGGCAAAGCCGTTGGCGTCGAGCGCGTCGCGGATGGCGCCGATGCGGCCGTCCATCATGTCGGAAGGGGCGATGATGTCGGAACCGGCGGCGGCCTGCAGCACGGCGGCGGCCGTCACCTGCTCGACCGTCTCGTCGTTGACGATGATGCCGTCGCGCAAGATGCCGTCATGGCCGTGGCTGGTGAACGGGTCGAGCGCCGCGTCGGTGATGATGCCGACCTCCGGCACCGCCTTCTTGATGGCGCGCGTCGCCCGGTTGATGAGGTTGTCGGGATCGAGGATCGCCGAGCCGGTCTGGTCGCGAAGCTTCATCTCGACATTGGGGAAGGTGGCGATGGCCGGGATACCGAGCCTGGCGGCGCGCTCGGCTTCCTTGACCGCCATGTCCACCGACAGGCGAAAGACGCCAGGCATGGCCTCGATCGGCTCGCGCCGGCCGTCGCCGTCGATCAGGAAGATCGGCCAGATCAGGTCGTCCACCGTCAGCCGGTTCTCCTGCACCAGCCGTCGCGACCAGGGCGCCTTGCGCATGCGGCGCAGGCGGCGCGAGCCGGTGATGTCATCGACGCTGCGCGCGCCGGCGGGTTTTGCGGGGGTGAACTTGTTCATGGCGAAATCTCCGGATGGCCGGGCTTCTACCACGATGCCAGCGACAAGACCAATGCGACATGGTCGTCCGGGATCGGCCGGTCAGCATTGACGCGGCCATGCGCGAGCCTTTAGCACTTGTGGAGGACGCGGTTTAGAGGATTCCCTGCGCATGGATTTTGGTGGTGGCGACGAGATCCGCTTCGAACGCATCGGCCGTGCCGGGGTGGTGACGCTGACCCGGCCGCAGGCGCTCAACGCCATCACCCACAGGATGGTCACGGCGCTGACCAGGGCGCTGCACGCCTGGGAGCACGATGCCGACGTCGCGCTTGTGCTGGTGAAGGCCGAGGGCAGGGCGTTCTCCGCAGGCGGCGACATCGTCCAGGTTTATCATGCCGGTCGGGCAGGGGCGCCGCCGGCGGATTTCTTCGCCGACGAGTACCGGATGAATGCCCTGATCGAAGGGTACAGGAAACCCTATGTGGCGCTGATCGACGGGATCGTCATGGGCGGCGGCGTCGGCATTTCCTGCCACGGCTCGCACCGGGTGATGACGGAAAACGCCCAGTTCGCGATGCCGGAGGTCGGCATCGGCTTCTTCCCCGATGTCGGCGCCAGCCATCTCCTGCCGGACCTCGGCGGCTGCTTCGGCTTCTATCTGGCTCTGACCGGCAACCGCATCCGTTACGGCGATGCGCTGTGGTCGGGCCTTGCCACCCACACCATCAAGGCGGCGGACCAGGCCGGCCTCATCGAACGGCTGACCGAGGTCGGTGACCCGGAGCAGGTGTTGCGCGGCTTCTTCACGCCGGCCCGTCGCGAGACCGAGCGGCCGGTGCTGGAAGCGATCGCCCGGCATTTCTCGCAACCCTCCCTGAAGGCCATTGTCGAAAGCCTCGAACGGGCTGCGCCGGAAGACGAGTTCGCCGCCGCCACGCTGGCGACGATCCGCAAGCGCTCGCCCACCAGCCTTGCCGTCACCTTCCGCGAACTCCGCGCCGGCCAGACGCTGACGATGGCCGAATGCGTGCGCATGGAGTTTCGCATTCTTTGCCGGATGCTCACCGGGCATGACTTCTACGAGGGCATTCGCGCTGCGCTGATCGACAAGGACGGCAGGCCGACCTGGCATCCGCCGAGCCTCGAGGCGGTACGGGGCGCGGAGGTGGATGCCTATTTCGCGCCGCTCGGCGACCGGGAACTGGCGTTGTGAGCGATGACGCCGTCTCCGGCCGCGTGACGCTCGGCCCTTCGCTGGCCGATGTCCTGTTTGCCTGGTTCCAGCGCGTCGTCGCCGCCTACTGCCTCATATTCGGCGCCCTTTACTGGGTGCGGTTGCTCGGCTTCTACTCAGGACCGCTGTGGCGGTTCGATACCATGCCGGTGCACTGGCAGATCGCTTCCTCACTGCTTGCGGTGCTGTTTCCCTTCGCGGCGGCCGGGTTGTGGATGCTCGCCTCCTGGGGGCCGGTGATCTGGTTCCTGTGCGCCGCCACCGAGACGGTGATGTATGCGGGCCTGCCTCGCCTCTTCGGCGAACGCTGGCAGATCGTGGCCACCCATGCGGCGGTGGCGCTTGTCTACATCGTCTTCCGGCTGCTTCTCCACTGGCAGCGGCGGCAGGCGCAGCAGGCCTGAACGGCGCCGGCGATCCGGTCGCTAAATGTTTAGGTTAATCATCCCGTTCGGGGTGACCCTTCATTAAGCCTCTTACCAAGGTGGGTCCCGGTAAGGCCTTGTTAGCCTTGGCGTTTAAGTCGAATTTTATGAGTATTCGATAGTGTCGCGATCAAGGTGAAAAACAAAAAACCACCAGGCGACAAACGAGAGGCAAAGACAATGAACAATTCCCGCCAGGCGCAGAAGTCCGCCCCCGTATCCGACGATCGTCGCGAGGCAATCCGTTCGCTTTACATGGAATCGCTGCAGTTGGTCGAACGGCTGCACCGCCGTCTGCTTGACGTGGTCAAGGATGAATTCGACCGCAACGGCCGCTCCGACATCAACGCCATCCAGGCGCTGCTTCTGTTCAACATCGGCAATGCCGAACTGACCGCCGGCGAACTGCGGTCGCGCGGCTACTATCTCGGCTCCAACGTCTCCTACAACCTGAAGAAGCTGGTCGACCTCGGCTTCATCAACCACCAGCGTTCGCGCATCGACCGCCGCTCGGTTCGGGTCAGCCTGACGGAGAAGGGCACCGAGGTGGCCGAGGTGGTCGCCGGGCTCTACGAACGCCATATCGGCTCGATCGAGCAGGTCGGCGGCATCAACACCGACGAGTTCCAGCAGATGAACCGCGCCCTGCAGCGCCTGGACCGCTTCTGGAACGACACCATCGCCTACCGCATGTAGGCGGCGCTCCGCGGGGAAAAACACGGCAGGACGGGACCACCCGTTCGCGGCATGAGACTCCAGTCACGGGCCGGTGCATAAAAAGCACTGGCCCGCTTTTCTTGGCCGGCCGAGCATCGGCGGGGCGGGCCGCGCCACGTTGCCGCCATATTCAGGTGGAAGCGAGGAAGCTGACCAAACAGGACGAAAAACCTGGGCGGACCGGACCTTGGCCAAAAATGGCGTTGTTTGCGGTTCGCATGGGCATGGTTGGCATATTGTTAAGATTGCCGGCCGAAAATGAGGTCGCCCTCCGGGTTGCGCTTGAGTGGCCGTGAGCATTCCGGCCATCGGAAAAATTGTAAGGGATAGTCTGGAACGTCCATGATCACCAGCCGTCGTTTTTTCTTGTCCGGAGCCTCCGCCCTCGCTGCGACCCTCGTCGCCGGCAGTGCGCGCGCCCAGAACGTCATCGATGACATCCTTAAATCGTCGGGCCGCGGCTGGGACGATACCTTCGACGCCCGCTCGAGCAACAGCGGTGCCAAGGTAGCCTCGACGCTGCCGATCTTCAGCCCGCAGACGGTTTCCTACACCGAGCAGGCGATCGCGCAGTACCAGGGCATCGTCAGCCAGGGCGGCTGGGGCGAAGTGCCGTCCACCAAGAAGCTTCAGCTCGGCGTCGTCGATGCCGACGTGGTGCCGCTGCGCAAGCGGCTGATGGTGTCGGGCGACCTGCCGCAGAACGCCGGCCTTTCGCCGTCCTTCGATTCCTACGTCGATGCCGCCGTCAAGCGCTTCCAGGCGCGCCATGGCCTGCCGGCGGACGGCGTTTTGGGCAAGTATTCCTATCTGGCGATGAACGTGGGCGCCCAGACGCGCCTCGGTCAGCTCCAGACCAACCTGGGTCGCCTGCGCGAGAAGGTCGGCACGCTCGGCGACCGCTACGTGCTGGTCAACATCCCCGCCGCCCAGATCGAGGCGGTGGAGAACAACCGCGTCGTGCTTCGCCACACCGCGATCGTCGGCAAGATCGACCGCCAGACCCCCATCGTCAATTCCAAGATCAACGAGATCATCGTCAATCCGTACTGGAATGCGCCGGTTTCCATCGTGCGCAAGGACATCATTCCGTTGATGCGCAAGGACCCGAACTACCTCAAGGACAGCCATATCCGCCTGTTCGCGCCCGACGGCAGCGAGGTCGATCCGATGAACGTCGACTGGTCGACGGAGGAGGCCGCCAAGTACCGCTTCCGCCAGGACCCGGGCGCCAACAACGCCATGGCGACGGTGAAGATCAACTTCCCGAGCCCGGACGGCGTCTACATGCATGACACGCCGCAGCAAAGCCTGTTCAACAACCTGATCCGCTTCGATTCCTCGGGCTGCGTGCGCGTGCAGAACGTGCGCGACCTCGTCACCTGGATCCTGCGCGACACGCCCGGCTGGGATCGCCAGCATTTCGAGGCGGCGATCAAGACCGGCGAGAGCCAGCCGGTCGCCGTCACCAATCCGGTGCCGGTGCATTTCCTCTACGTCTCGGCCTGGTCGACCGGCCCCGGCGTCGTCCAGTTCCGCGACGACGTCTACGGCTGGGACGGCGTCGACGAGTTGCAGATCACGTCCGCGCTCTGAGCGCCTTTTCGCCGATCATGAAAGAGGCCGCCTGTCAGGGGCGGCCTTTTCTTATGGCGCCGCGCTCCTTGGCGCATTTCGGCCAGCAAATTTCGCGCCGCAAGCGTGGCGGCGTCGCAACATCTGTGTTAATTGCCGCGCAACACCCCGACAGTGAGGAACACCAAGCATGGCCAGTTCAGCGGCAGCCCAAACGACACGTGAAGCCTTCTTCGAGACGCCTCTCGCCGATGTCGATCCGGAAATCTTCGGCGCCATCCGCGACGAGCTCGGCCGCCAGCGCCATGAGATCGAACTGATCGCCTCGGAAAACATCGTCTCGCGCGCCGTTCTGGAAGCGCAGGGCTCGATCATGACCAACAAATATGCCGAGGGCTATCCGGGCAAGCGCTACTACGGCGGCTGCCAGTTCGTCGACGTGGCCGAGACGCTGGCCATCGAGCGCGCCAAGAAGCTGTTCGACTGCAACTTCGCCAACGTGCAGCCCAATTCCGGCAGCCAGATGAACCAGGCCGTGTTCCTGGCGCTGCTGCAGCCGGGCGACACCTTCATGGGCCTCGATCTCAATTCGGGCGGCCACCTGACCCACGGCTCGCCGGTCAACATGAGCGGCAAGTGGTTCAAGGTCGTTTCCTACGGCGTGCGCAAGGACGACCACCTGCTCGACATGGACGAGATCGAGAGACTAGCGCACGAGCACAAGCCGAAGCTGATCCTGGCGGGCGGCACCGCCTATTCGCGCATCTGGGACTGGAAGCGCTTCCGCGAGATCGCCGATTCGATCGGCGCCTACCTGATGGTCGACATGGCCCACATCGCCGGCCTGGTGGCGGGCGGCGTGCATCCATCGCCGCTGCCGCATGCCCACGTCGTCACCACCACCACGCACAAGAGCCTGCGCGGCCCGCGCGGCGGCATGGTGCTGACGAACGACGAGGAGATCGCCAAGAAGATCAACTCGGCCGTGTTCCCCGGCCTGCAGGGCGGCCCGCTGATGCACGTCATCGCCGCCAAGGCCGTGGCCTTCGGCGAGGCGCTGAAGCCCGAGTTCAAGCTCTATGCGCAGAATGTCGCCGCCAACGCCAAGGCGCTGGCCGAGAGCCTCAAGGAAACCGGCCTCGACATCGTGTCGGGCGGCACCGACAACCACCTGATGCTGGTCGACCTTCGCCCGAAGAACGCCACCGGCAAGCGCGCCGAGCAGGCACTGGGCCGCGCCAACATCACCTGCAACAAGAACGGCATTCCCTTCGACCCCGAAAAGCCGTTCGTCACCTCCGGCGTCCGCCTGGGCACGCCGGCCGGCACCACGCGCGGCTTCGGGCAGGCCGAGTTCCGCGAGATCGGCAAGCTGATCGCCGAGGTTCTGGATGGGCTCAAGGTCGCCAACTCCGACGAGGGCAACGCCGCCGTCGAGGCTGCGGTGAAGGCCAAGGTCGTGGCCCTGACGGATCGCTTCCCGCTCTATCCGTATCTCGGCTGAGCCGACCTATAGAAATTTCCGGGCGGCCTCGCTATCTCCGGGTAGCGGGGCCGTTCTCATGTTTGCACCCGTGCCGAAGGGTCTTAAAGCGTGTCGCGATCTTCCAGATTCGCTGCGGGCGCTTTAAGTTCTTGATTTCAAGCATGTCTTTATCCCGAAATCGGGACCGCTTTCGGGAGACATGCTATAAGCCTTCGGTGTTGAAAGAATCGCGAGACGACCGACCGCCATGCGCTGCCCCTACTGCCAGTCCGAAGATACGCAAGTGAAGGATTCCCGCCCCGCCGAGGATGGGGCTGCCATCCGTCGCCGGCGCGTCTGCCCCGATTGCGGCGGCCGCTTCACCACCTTCGAGCGGGTGCAGTTGCGCGACCTCGTCGTCGTCAAGAAATCCGGCCGCAAGGTGCCGTTCGACCGCGACAAGCTGCTGCGGTCGGTCGAGATCGCCGTGCGCAAGCGCAACGTGGACCCCGAGCGCATCGACCGCGCCGTCACCGGCATTGTGCGCCAGCTCGAAAGTTCCGGCGAAACCGAGGTGACCACCGGCGAGATCGGCCGGCTGGTGATGGAGGCGCTGAAGTCGCTCGACGACGTCGCCTATGTGCGCTTCGCATCGGTCTATCGTAATTTCCGCGAGGCCAAGGATTTTCACGATGTCCTGGGCGAGTTGAAGGGCGAAGACGAGGACGCCGGCTGAATGGCGGCTGCGAGCAATCCGGTTCAGGAAGCCATCGACCGCCGCTACATGGCGGCGGCGCTCCGGCTGTCGCGCAGGAATCTCGGCCGCACCGCCACCAATCCCTCGGTCGGCACGCTGATCGTGCGCGACGACGGCGCCGGGCCGATGATCGTCGGCAGCGGCGTCACCGCCATCGGCGGCCGGCCGCACGCCGAAGCGGAGGCGCTGGCCGGGGTCGGCGAACTCGCCCGCGGCGCGACAGCCTATGTGACGCTGGAGCCGTGTGCGCATCACGGCCGCACGCCGCCCTGCGCCAACGCCCTGGTGAACGCCGGCATCGCGCGGGTGGTCGGTGCTGCCAGCGATCCCGATCCGCGCGTGTCAGGCAAGGGCTACGCCATCCTGCGCGCCGCCGGCGTCGAGGTGGTGGAGAAGGTACTGGCCGCGGAAGCCAACGCGCAGTTGGCCGGCTATTTGATTCGATCCCTCAGGAAGCGCCCGGAAGTGACTCTGAAGCTTGCGCTTTCGAGCGACGGCAAGATCGGCCGGCGTGGCCAGGGGCAGGTCACCATCACCGGCGAGATCGCGCGCCGCGAGGTGCAGATGATGCGGGCGGAGGCGGATGCGATCCTGATCGGCATCGGCACCGCGCTGGAGGACGACCCGGCGCTGACGGTAAGGCTGCCGGGTCTGGAGAACCGGTCGCCGGCGCGCATCGTGCTCGATCGCGACCTGCGGCTGCCGGAAACGGCGAAGCTGGTCGCCGACGTCGATCGCGTGCCGCTTCACCTTGCCGTCGGCGAGGGCGTCGACCTGCAGCGCAAGGCGGCGTTCGAGCGTCGTGGCGTGCGCTTCATCGGCACCGATACGCATAACGGCGCCATCGCCCTGCCGGAACTGATGGAAGACCTTGCCGCGCTCGGCATGGCGACCGTCCTGGTCGAGGGCGGAGCCGCAACCGCCAGCGCCTTTCTCGCCGACAGCCTGGTCGACCGCATCGTGCTGTTTCGCGGCGTGGACGAGATCGGGGCCGACGGCATCGCTTCGCCGATCAATGAAGGAAGCATCCCGTCCGGGTTCACGGCGACACGCGAAATGCGCTTTGGCGACGACATCTGCAGGGAATGGGTGAGGGCTTTGTAATGTTTACCGGGATCGTCACCGACATCGGCAAGGTCGCGCAGGTGAAACCGCTGAAGGAAGGCGTCGGCCTGCGCGTCGAAACCGCCTATGACCCGGCGACGATCGCCATCGGCGCCTCCATCGCCTGCGGCGGCGTCTGCCTGACCGTCACCGCGTTGCCGGAGGAAGGCTCGAATGCGCGCTGGTTCGAGGTCGAGGCCTGGGAGGAGGCGCTGAGGCTGACGACGGCGGCGGGGTGGCAGGCCGGCACCCGCATCAACCTCGAGCGGGCGCTCAAGATCGGCGACGAACTTGGCGGCCATATCGTTTCCGGCCATGTCGACGGCATGGCGACGATCGTGGAACGCAAGGACGAAGGCGACGCCGTGCGCTTCACGCTGGAAGCGCCGCGCGAACTGGCGCGGTTCATCGCGCCGAAGGGGTCGGTCGCGCTGGACGGTACGTCGCTGACGGTCAACAAGGTCGATGGCCTGCGCTTCGACGTGCTGTTGATCCACCATTCGCTCTCCGTCACCACCTGGGGCGAGCGCAAGGCGGGCGACCGCGTAAATCTCGAAATCGACACCATGGCGCGTTATGCCGCACGGTTGGCGGAAGCCGCCGCACAGGGCTTTTGAGCCGGGCAGTCGTTTTGACGCACTGTCTCCGTTCGCGGCGCTTGCGCACCGCGCGGCTTCGGCTTAAGTCACCCGCTCTTTCGGAGAGCATCAATGGCTGGCACATCCCAACACGGCAAGGCGTTCATTCGCCCGCGCAAGAAGGCGCACCTGCTCATCGTCGAGGCCCGTTTCCACGACGAACTGGCCGATGCGCTGCTGGACGGCGCGACCCATGCGCTGGAGGAAGCCGGCGCGACCTACGAGGTGGCGACGGTGCCGGGTTCGCTGGAAATTCCGGCTGTCATCACCTTCGCGCTCGACGCGGCGGCGAACGGTGGCACCGTCTACGACGGCTTCGTGGCGCTTGGCACGGTCGTGCGCGGCGATACCTATCATTTCGACATCGTCGCCAATGAATCGAGCCGCGCCCTGATGGATCTTTCGGTGCAGGAAGCAGTCGCCATCGGCAACGGGATCCTGACCACGGAAAACGACGAGCAGGCATGGACGCGCGCCAGGCGCAGCGAGGGCGACAAGGGCGGCTTTGCCGCGCGCGCCGCGCTGACCATGATCGCGCTCAGGGAACGGTTTGGAGAAGAGGCGTGAGCGAGGAGCCCGCATCGTCCGGTCCGGCGCCCCGCCAGGCCAACAAGCGCGGGGCCGCGCGGCTTGCCGCGGTTCAGGCGCTTTACCAGATGGATGTCGCCGGCAGCGGCGTCCTCGAGATCGCCGCCGAATACGAGGCCTTCCGGCTCGGCAAGGAAGTGGACGGCGCGCTTTACCGCGAGGCCGACGCGCAGTGGTTTCGCGCCATCCTGTCGGGCGTCGTCGAGAACCAGAAGACGGTCGATCCCGTCATCCGCCAGGCGTTGACGGAAGACTGGCCGTTGTCGCGGCTGGATTCCACCCTGCGCGCGATCCTGCGGGCCGGGGTATACGAACTCATGAAGCGCGCCGACGTGCCGACCGCCGTCATCGTTTCGGAATATGTCGATATCGGCAAGGCGTTCTACACCGAGGACGAGCCGAAGCTGGTCAACGCGGTGCTCGACCGCGTTGCGCGCCGGGTGCGCGGAGAAGGGCGGGGCAAGGGCGCGTGAAGGCCGGGGCGCAGGGCGAGGCCCGCCGTGTAGCCTTCGTCCTGTCCGCGGCACAGGCCGTCCTGGGCTCCGCCGGGCCTATCTGCTTTGCGCTCGGGGCGCTGGCCGGCCACCTCATGCTGGGGCCTGACAAGTCGCTGGCGACCGCGCCGCTCACCGGCTACAGCGTCGGCCTGGCCGTCGGCGCCTTGCCCGCAGCCTGGGTCATCCGCAAGCTCGGCCATCGCGACGGCTTCCTTTCGGGGGCAGGGATTTCGGCCGTAGGCGGGCTGATCGCGGCGATCGCCCTGTTCCATATGAGCTTCTGGGGCTTCACCTTCGGCTTGTCGATCGTCGGTTTCGGCAATGCCTTCGTGCAGCAGTTCCGCTTCGCCGCGGCAGACAGCGCGCCGCCGGAATTCAAGGCCCGCGCCATTTCGCTGGTTCTGGCCGGCGGCATTATCACCGCGGTGCTCGGGCCGCAGACGGTCATCTACACCCATGATCTCCTGGCGCCGGTGCCGTTTGCCGGCTCGTTCGTCGCCATCGCGGTGCTGGCGGTGGTCGGCGGCGCGATCCTGTTCCTGCTGCCCGCCCGCTCGGCGGTGAAGGCGCACGAGGCTGTAAAGGATGCCGGCCGCCCGCTGCTGCAGATCGTCATGCAGCCTCGCTATGCGGTCGCCCTGGTGTGCGCCGTCGGCTCCTATTCCATGATGACCTTCGTCATGACCGGCGCGCCGCTCGCCATGGTCGGCTGCGGCTTTTCCTCGGACGAGGCGACGCTCGGCATTTCGTGGCACGTGATGGCGATGTTCGGGCCGAGTTTCTTCACCGGCCGGCTCATCCACCGCTTCGGCGCGCCGGCTGTCGTCACCTGCGGCTTTGCGCTGCTGGTCGGCTGTTCGGCCGTGGCGCTGTCGGGCATCGCGCTGTGGCAGTTCTGGACGGCGCTGATCCTGCTCGGCCTCGGCTGGAATTTCGCCTTCATCGGTGCGACCTCGATGGTGGCAGCGGCCTATCACCCGGAGGAGAAGGGCAGGGCTCAGGGCTTCCACGATTTCGTGCTGTTCTCGACGGTCGCCTTCGCCTCGCTGATGTCGGGCGCCGTCTATAATGCCTGGGGCTGGGAGATGCTGGCCGCGATCGTCCTGCCGGTGACGGGGCTGTGCCTGCTGCTGCTCGGCGCGCAGCGCCTGGCGGACGCCCGCAAACCTTCCTGATGCGCCGGCCAAAAAACCGCCGACCGAATCACCTGGCGCGCATTCTCGGCTTTCAATCGATCTAAAGAAATACCGCTTGCGAAAAGCGCGTCGAAGCCCGCGCTTTCGGGTGAAAGCCGGGCAAAAACTCAACAATTTCTTGACGTTCGGCTGCCTGTTTCGATAAGTCGCAGGGGAGGTTCGGATTCCCTTGGGGAAAACGAAGCCGTGTCTCACTGGCCCGGAGAGGGGTTCTTCGGACCGTCAATCGAGGAAACTAGGCCATGACCATGCTTTACGTCGTCATCGCCTGCGGCCTGCTTTCAGTCCTATACGCCATCTGGGCGACACGGTCGGTACTTGCTGCCGACCAGGGCAATGCACGCATGCAGGAAATTTCCGCGGCCATCCGCGAAGGTGCGCAAGCCTACCTTGCACGTCAGTACACCACGATCGCCATCGTCGGCGTGGTCGTCTTCCTGCTGGCCTGGTGGCTGCTTTCGGGTGTCGCCGCGATCGGCTTCCTGATTGGCGCGGTGCTGTCGGGCGCCGCCGGCTTCATCGGCATGCATGTGTCGGTCCGCGCCAATGTGCGCACTGCGCAGGCGGCTTCCAACAGCCTCGCCGCCGGCCTCGACATCGCCTTCAAGTCGGGCGCCATCACCGGCATGCTGGTGGCCGGCCTCGCCCTGCTCGGCGTCTCCGTCTACTACTTCATCCTTACCGGCGGGCTCGGCTACGCGCCGGGCAGCCGCGACGTGGTCGACGCGCTTGTGGCGCTGGGCTTCGGCGCCTCGCTGATTTCCATCTTCGCCCGTCTCGGCGGCGGCATCTTCACCAAGGGTGCGGATGTCGGCGGCGACCTCGTGGGCAAGGTGGAAGCCGGCATCCCGGAGGATGATCCGCGCAACCCCGCCACCATCGCCGACAATGTCGGCGACAATGTCGGCGACTGCGCCGGCATGGCGGCCGACCTGTTCGAGACCTACGCCGTGACGGTCGTCGCGACCATGGTTCTGGCGGCGATCTTCTTCGCCACGGCGCCCAACCTCGCCGAAATGATGCTCTACCCGCTCGTCATCTGCGGCGTCTGCATCGTCACGTCGATCGTCGGCACCTTCTTCGTCAAGCTCGGCTCGAACGGGTCGATCATGGGCGCGCTCTACAAGGGCCTGATCGTTACCGGCATCCTGTCCATCGCAGGCCTGGCGATCGCCAACCAGATGACCATCGGCTGGGGCGACATCGGCACCGCCAACGGCATGACGCTGACCGGCACCAGCCTGTTCATCTGCGGCCTGATCGGCCTCGTGGTGACCGCGCTGATCGTCGTCATCACCGAGTACTACACCGGCACCGACAAGCGCCCGGTGAACTCCATCGCCCAGGCGTCGGTAACCGGCCACGGCACCAACGTCATCCAGGGCCTTGCGGTTTCGCTGGAATCGACGGCTCTGCCGGCCATCGTCATCGTCGGCGGCATCATCGCCACCTACCAGCTCGCCGGCCTGTTCGGCACGGCGATCGCCGTCACCACCATGCTCGGCCTTGCCGGCATGATCGTGGCGCTCGACGCCTTCGGCCCGGTCACCGACAATGCCGGCGGCATCGCCGAGATGTCGGGTCTGCCGCCGGAAGTGCGTCATTCGACCGACGCGCTCGACGCGGTCGGGAACACCACCAAGGCCGTGACCAAGGGCTACGCCATCGGTTCCGCCGGCCTCGGCGCGCTGGTGCTGTTCGCCGCCTATTCCAACGACCTGCAGTACTTTGCCGCCAACGCGGCGCAGTACCCGTACTTCTCCGACCTCGGCACCGTGTCGTTCGACCTGTCGAACCCGTATGTGGTGGCCGGCCTGATCTTCGGCGGCCTGATCCCCTACCTGTTCGGCGGCATCGCCATGACGGCGGTTGGCCGCGCGGCGGGCTCGATCGTGGAGGAAGTGCGCAAGCAGTTCCGCGAGAACCCCGGCATCATGAAGGGAACGTCGAAGCCGAACTATGCGCGCGCCGTCGACCTTCTGACCAAGGCGGCGATCAAGGAAATGATCATCCCCTCGCTGCTGCCGGTGCTCGCGCCGCTGGTCGTCTATTTCGGCGTGCTGCTTATCTCGGGCTCGAAGGCATCCGCCTTTGCCGCGCTCGGCGCCTCGCTGCTCGGCGTCATCGTCAACGGCCTGTTCGTCGCCATCTCGATGACATCCGGCGGCGGTGCCTGGGACAACGCCAAGAAGTCGTTCGAGGACGGCTTCACCGACAAGGACGGCGTCAAGCATCTCAAGGGCTCAGAAGCGCACAAGGCTTCGGTGACTGGTGACACCGTCGGCGATCCCTACAAGGATACGGCCGGCCCCGCCGTCAACCCGGCGATCAAGATCACCAACATCGTCGCGCTGCTGCTCCTTGCCGTGCTGGCGCACTCCGCCTGATCGAAGGCCGGTAGAAACCAGAAACCCGCGGGAGCGATCCCGCGGGTTTTTCTTTGGGGGCAGGGGGGTTCGGCCGCCGGGCGATCCCTGGCTTGCCCACGAAAGGACTCCGAGGGGAATCGCTCCGGTTCAGTCAAGCGATGAAACGTTTCAGGCCGTGCGACAGGGGCCGTCATTCCGGGGCCGCGCAGCGGAACCCGGAATCCAGAGTGGAGACGCTGGCGGTCTCCCGAAGGGGTCTCTGTTTCGGGTCAAAACCAGCCCAAAGCGTATGGAGCGAATCTGAAAGATCGCGATGCGCTTCAAGCGGTTAAGGTAGGCGTGCTGGATTCCGGGTTCCGCTGCGCGCGGCTCCGGAATGACGGTGATCGCTCTTGTGTGGGGCTGGCTGGCCGACCCGTATCAGCCGCTGGGCAGGCTCGGGGCGAGGCTGCCGGCGCCCTTGATGACCTGCGCGAGGAAGTTCTGGTCCTTGCCGCCGGTCGGCGTCGTGCGCGACACGAAATCGAAGACCTTGCCGTCCTTCAGGCCGTAATTGGCGATCTGGGTGACGCGGTTGTCGGGGCCGAAATAGACGGCCAGCACCTTCTGGTCGACAAGCTTGGGTTTGGCGAAGGCGACGGGGCGCTTGCGCGTCTGCGAAATGTAGTAGAACACCTCGTTGTCGAAGGTGGCCGTGGTCGAGGGCGTGCCGAGGGCCAGCAGCACCTGTTCGCGGCTTGAGCCGACCGGAACGAGGTCGAGCGTCTCCTGGTCGACGATGTAGCCCTGGGTGAGGGTCTGGCTCGGGTTGAGGTCGCCGAACGTCTTGGACGAATTGCAGGCGGTCAGGACCGATGCCGCAAGCAGCATCGACACCATTCCCAACGACAGGGGAGAGCGGGCCTTCAGCGCCAAAACGGGTTTCGCTGGACGGCTTGGCTTGAAATTTTGCTCGCGCAACAACAACTCCATCAGATTGGCCGGCTTGCACGGCGCCGCAAAACCGGTAAACCAGCTTAGCTGCCGATGCAACAACACCACCGTAACAAAGACCCCCTCGGGAGTTCGTTCCCCATGTTCAAGCGCCTGTTTGGCCGCGAACGCCAAGCCAATCGCGCGATCACCGAGGCCCTGTACGGGGAGATCGTGGCAGCGGCGCGGCAAAGCCCATTTTATTCGGACTGGGGCGTCCCCGACACGCCGCTCGGCCGTTTCGAGATGCTGTCGCTGCATATGTTCCTGTTCCAGCATCGCATGCGCGGCGAGGAAGGGGCTTCGCAGGCGATCGCCCAGATCCTGATCGACGAGTTTTTCCTCGATATCGACCATTCGCTGCGCGAACTCGGCATAAGCGACATCGGCGTGCCCAAGCGCATGAAGAAACTCGCCAAGATGTATTACGGCCGCACGGCCGCCTACAGCGATTCGCTGGACCGTGGCGATGTCGCCTCGTTGGCCGCGGCGCTGACCCGCAACGTCCGGCCCGATACCGAAGCCTGGCCGGAGGCCGGCGCCCTTGCCGATTACGTGCTGCGGGTTGAAAAGGACCTGGCCTCGCAGCCGTCCGCGCAAATCCAGGCCGGGAAACTGTCCTTTCCTGCCGCCCATGCGGCATGAGGAGGAATTTGCGATGCACGAAACACCGATAAAAAGCCCGGTTTCCTTCCCCGTCCATGTCGCGCGGCTGCCGCAAAAGGGCGTGTCGCTGACGATCGAGGCCGATTCTGTCCAACTGGCGGCGCTGGCCGAGGAGCATGGCCTGCTTTCCGTGAAGGACTGGCGCGCCGAACTGGAAGTGAAGCCGTGGAAGCGCAACGGCGTGAAGATCGCCGGCCGCGTCCGTGCCGACATCGTCCAGGCCTGCGTCGTCACGCTCGACCCGCTCGACGCCCATATCGACGAGGCAGTCGAAGGGCTTTTCCTGCCGGAGGATTCCAAGCTCGGCCGCGAGGGATTCGGCCACGCCGGAGAGATTCTTCTCGATGCCGACGGGCCGGACAGCCCGGAAACCTTTTCCGGCGATACGGTGGACGCCGGCGCGCTCGCCGAGCAGTTCTTTGCGCTTGCGATCGATCCTTATCCGCGCAAGCCGGGCGTCAGCCTTGGCGAGGCCGCGGACGACGCCGAACCGGTGGAGAACGAATTCCAGAAAAAGCTGCGCTCGCTGCTTGGAAAATCCTGAAAGCTGGAAGATGGAAGAGAATGCCGGTTGTGTGGAGGCGCAAAACCGCTATTTTCGCGGTATCGCCGCGAGGGCCGGGGCAAACCGTGAGATGAATTTCGAGTGATCAGGATTTCCATCGACGCCATGGGCGGCGATCACGGCCCGGACGTGGTCGTGCCGGCTCTGGCAACCGTCGCGACACGCCGCCCCGATATTCGTTTCATCGTTTATGGCCGCGAAGAGATCGTCGGGCCCATCCTTGCGCGCTTTCCGAAGCTTGCCGGGGTAAGCGAACTCATCCATTGCGAAGTCGCCGTGCGCATGGACGACAAGCCCAGCCAGGCGCTGCGCAACGGCCGCTGGAAATCGTCGATGTGGAAGGCGATCGAGGCGGTGAAGAACGGCACGGCGGACGCATGTATCTCGGCCGGCAACACCGGCGCGCTCATGGCGATGTCGAAATTCTGCCTGCGCACCATGGCCACCATCGATCGTCCGGCCATCGCCGCGATCTGGCCGACGCTGCGCGGCGAAAGCGTGGTGCTGGACGTTGGCGCCACCATCGGTGCCGATGCGCACCAACTCGTGGACTTCGCCATCCTGGGCACCGGCATGGCGCGCTCCGTGTTCGGCGTCGAGCGCCCCACGGTCGGCCTGCTCAATGTCGGCGTCGAGGAGATCAAGGGGCAGGAGGAAGTCAAGGACGCGGGGCGCATGCTGCGCGAGGCCAACCTGGCTTCGATGGACTATCGCGGCTTCGTCGAGGGCAACGATATCGGCAAGGGCACCGTCGACGTGGTGGTGACGGAAGGCTTTTCCGGCAACATCGCGCTCAAGACCGCCGAAGGCACCGCGCGCCAGTTCGCCCAGTACCTGCGCGAGGCGATGAGCCGTACGCTGATGGCGCGGCTCGGCTACATCCTGGCCCGCAGCGCCTTCAACCGGCTGCGCGAGAAGCTCGATGTCGGCCGCTCCAACGGCGGTGTCTTCCTCGGCCTCAACGGCATTGTCGTGAAAAGCCACGGCGGCGCCGATGCGAACGGCTTTGCCGCGGCGGTGGAACTAGGTTACGACATGGTGCGTAACCGCTTGCTCGACCGCATCGAAGCCGACCTCGACTTGTTCCACGCACGCAATCCCAAGGCCGCCTCGCTCCAGAGATCCGGGGCCGAGACCGAAGAAGAATAGGACAGACCCTTGATCAGATCGCTTGTGCGAGGCACTGGTGCTGCGCTGCCTCGCCGCATCATGAAGAATGCCGATTTCGAAGGCATGGTGGAGACGTCGGACGAGTGGATCGTCCAGCGCACCGGCATCCGCCAGCGCCATATCGCGGCCGAAGACGAGACGACGGCCTCGCTGGGCGAGGCGGCGGCGCGGGGAGCTCTTGCCAATGCCGGCCTGACGCCGGCCGACATCGACCTGATCGTGCTGGCGACCTCCACGCCCAACAACACCTTTCCCGCGACCGCCGTCGAAATCCAGAACCGGCTCGGCATGCACCATGGCTTCGCCTTCGACATGCAGGCGGTGTGCTCGGGCTTCGTCTATGCGATGGCGACCGCGGATGCCTATCTTCGCGGCGGCCTGGCTAGGCGCGCGCTGGTGATCGGCTCCGAAACCTTTTCGCGCATTCTCGACTGGAGCGACCGTTCGACCTGCGTTCTGTTCGGCGACGGCGCCGGCGCTGTGGTGCTGGAGGCGGGCGAGGGCGCCGGCACGGTTGCCGACCGTGGCGTGCTGGCCGCCAGCCTGCGCTCCGACGGCGTGCACAAGGACAAGCTCTATGTCGACGGCGGTCCCTCGACCACGGGCACCGTGGGGCATCTGCGGATGGAAGGCCGCGAGGTGTTCAAGCACGCGGTCGGCATGATCACCGACGTCATCGAGGCGACCTTCGCCGAGGCCGGCATCACCGCCGACGACCTCGACTGGTTCGTGCCGCACCAGGCGAATAAACGGATTATTGACGCTTCGGCCAGGAAGCTTGGGATTGCCGAGGAAAAAGTGGTGGTGACGGTCGACCTGCACGGTAATACATCGGCGGCATCCGTGCCGCTGGCGCTGTCGGTGGCCGTGGCCGACGGCCGCATCAAGAAGGGCGACCTGGTGCTGCTCGAGGCGATGGGCGGCGGCTTCACCTGGGGCGCGGTGCTGGTTCGCTGGTAGGGGGCAGAACCCGTCGGTTCGGTCCTTGACCTTGCCGGATCAATTACTTACGCTGTAGCGTTTCCTGAATAGTTTGTTTTATGCGGATGGGACGGTTGCATGGGGGGAAAGACACTTACGCGCGCCGACCTCGCTGAAGCCGTCTACCGCAAGGTAGGCTTGTCCCGTACCGAGTCGGCTGAACTGGTGGAAGCGGTCCTCGACGAGATTTGCGAGGCCATCGTGCGCGGCGAGACCGTAAAACTGTCCTCGTTCGCGACCTTTCACGTCCGCTCGAAGAACGAGCGCATCGGGCGCAACCCCAAGACCGGCGAGGAAGTGCCGATCCTGCCGCGCCGGGTGATGACCTTCAAGGCATCCAACGTGCTGAAGAGCCGCATTCTGCGCGCGCATCAGAACAACAAGGCCAAGACCGCCAAGTAGGTCTGGGTAGGCATGGCGTCCGCTTGCGGTTGATAACGCGCCGCTCAAGCGATGCGAGGCTTGAATATTGCCACGCAAACGGTTGAAATAAAGCTCGATTCGACCATCATGTGTGGTCGTCGTCCAGCGTGAGGATTCCGCCCATGGACAAGAGCCCGGATGCATTCCGCACCATCAGCGAGGTTGCCGAGGAACTCGACCTGCCGCAGCACGTGCTGCGCTTCTGGGAAACGCGCTTCACCCAGATCAAGCCGATGAAGCGTGGCGGCGGCCGCCGTTATTACCGGCCGCAGGATGTCGAACTGATCAAGGGCATCCGCACCATGCTTTACGACCAGGGCTACACCATCAAGGGCGTGCAGAAGCTGCTGCGCGAAAACGGCAACCAGTTCCTGGTGGCGATCGGCAATGGCGACATGGCGGCCGTCGAGGCGATCGCCCAGCGCAAGCAGGCCGATGCGGTGCCGCTGACGCCGGCAGCCCAGCCTCGCGGCGCCGACGACGAGATGCTGGTCGGCCAGCCCAAGGTCAAGCCGAGCCGGCGCTTCTTCGGCCTCGGCAAGAGCGATGAGGAAGGCCCGGTCCAGGCCGACGAGGGCAGGCTTTCCCGCGACAACCGCGCGCTGCTGCAGGAAGCGCTGTTCGATCTCCTGGAGTGCAAGCGCCTGCTGGACCAGGTGCGCTGACCCTTCGCCGTGGCGGCTGGAACCATCGGGTCCACCAGCCGTTAGGCTTCCTTCTCGCAACGAAGGAAGGCAAGCATGGCATCGTTCTCCGACATGACCGATCTGGACCTCGACCGGCAGATTTCGTCCCTTTCGAGGGAACTGGCGGCCCTTAAGAAAGCCGCGGCGAAGCGGGGCGGCGCCTATTACGAGGAAGGCAGGCAGGCGGCGCAGGATGCCTATTCGGACCTCGCCGGGCGCATCGGCGAACATCTGCCGGCGTTGCGCAGCCATGCAAGGGCCATCGAAGGCACGGCCCGCCGGCACCCCGCCACCACCGCCGCCATCGGCCTGGCCGTGGTCGGCCTGCTCGCCGCCACCCTGCTCAGCCGGCGCTGAGACCGGATACCGACGCAAGGCGCGTCGAGGGCACCGGGTTGCGAACGAATCCGGTGCCCTTGTTTTGCGGCGAACAATTAGCGGAAACCCGGCGCAAAGCAGCGTTAAAGTGTCGCCAACGTCACCACGGCGCTTTTGGTCATGGTATAGGAATCGCGTCGTCCCGGGTCGGACGGCAGCCCGCCCGCATTCCGAATTCAACCGAACGAGTAGCCCATGACTGATCGCGCCTTCATCTTGACGCTCACTTGCGTCGACCAACCCGGCATCGTTTCCGCCGTGACCACGGAACTGGCCTCGATCGGCGCCAACATCGCCGAGAGCAACCAGTACTGGGACCGCCAGACCGGCCAGTTCTTCATGCGCATCGCCTTCACCGTCAATTCCGACAAGACCGGCGAGGAGATCAATCGGGCGCTGAAGCCGGCGCTCGACCGGTTCGAGATCAAGGCGGCGCTTACCGACCGCTCGCGCAAGCCGCGCCTCATCATCATGGTCTCCAAGTTCGACCATGCGCTGCTGCACCTGCTCTATCAGGTGAAGGTCGGCTGGCTGAACGCCGAGGTGGTCGCCATCGTTTCCAACCACGAAGACAGCCGCGCCACCGCCGAGCTGGAAGGCGTGCCGTACCATTATTGGAAGGCCACGAAGGACAACAAGCCGGAACTGGACGAGAAGCTGCTCAACCTCGTGCGCGAGACCGACGCGGACCTGGTTATCCTGGCGCGCTACATGCAGGTGCTGTCCGACACCATCTCCAAGCGGCTCTACGGCAAGGTGATCAACATCCACCACTCGTTCCTGCCGTCCTTCAAGGGCGCCAAGCCCTACCACCAAGCCTACGAGCGCGGCGTGAAGCTGATCGGCGCCACGGCGCACTACGTCACCCCCGACCTCGACGAAGGCCCGATCATCGAGCAGGAGACCGAACGCGTCACCCACGCCATGACCGCCGAGGATTTCGTCGCCGCCGGCCGCGACGTCGAAAGCCGCGTGCTCGCCCGCGCCGTGAAGTCCCACGTCGAGGCGCGCGTCATGCTGAACGGCCACAAGACCGTCGTCTTCGGATAAGGGCGCACGGGCCCGCGCGGCCCGCCTTCTTCCGCAAGGACAGGAAAAGAAAAACCCGGCCGGTGGCCGGGTTTTTTTCATGCGCGGGTGCGGCTTTCGCGCAAGCCGCGCTACACGAACATCATCAGGACGATGGCGCCGATGATGATCATGATCAGCCCGCCGATCAGCATCGGCAGAAGCGTATTGTCCTCGTCGGCGCCGCTCGCCGCCTGGGCGGTGCTTACGACGGGTCGCTTTTTGTCGGCGTCTTCAGCCATTTGCCTATTCTCCAGCCAGCCGAAACGAACAGCCGCACCGAAGGTGATACGAAATGGCCGCGTCCTTCTTTGCGCTAAAGCAAATGAAGCCGGGAAAGGACACCGGCTTCATGTCGCATTTCCTTTTCAGGCGATGGCGGCGAGGCCCCTGGCTATGTCGGCCTTCAGGTCCTCGACGTCTTCAAGGCCGATTTGCAGGCGGATCAGCGGCCCCTCGTATTTTTCCTTCATGACGGTGCGGTCACCGAGGAATACGGGCACCGCCAGGCTTTCGTAGCCGGCCCAGGAATAGCCGAGGCCGAAGATCGTCAGCGCGTCGAGGAAGGCGTGCTGCTCCTTCTGGCCGCCGCCAGCCAATACGATCGAGAAGACCCCGCTGGAGCCGGAGAAATCGCGCTTCCACAGCGCGTGATCGGGGTGGCTGGCGAGAGCCGGGTGCAGCACGCGCGCGACAGCCGGCTGGCCTTCCAGCCAGGTGGCGATCTCGAGCGCGCTCTTGCGGTGATGCTCCAGCCGCACGCCCATGGTGCGCAGGCCGCGCAGCACCTGGTAGACGTCGTCCGGCCCGGCGCACAGGCCGAGCGCGCTGAAGGCCGCATCGAGCTTCGGCCAGCAGGCCTCGTTGGCCGAGACGGTGCCGAGCAGGACATCGGAATGGCCGGCCGGATATTTCGTTGCGGCATGGATCGAGATGTCGACGCCATGCTCGAGCGGGCGGAAATAGAGCGGCGTCGCCCAGGTGTTGTCGATCATGACGACAGCGCCGCCGGCATGCGCGGCCTTGGCGATGGCAGGGATATCCTGCATCTCGAAGGTGTTGGAGCAGGGCGACTCGGTAAACACCACCGTCGTGTTGGGCCTCATCAGCGCCTCGATGCCGGCGCCGATGCGCGGATCGTAATACTGCACCTCGACGCCGAGCTGGGTGAGCATGGTGTCGGCGAAATGCCGGGTCGGCCCATAGACGGAATCGACGATCAGCACATGGTCGCCGGCCGAGGCGAAGGCGAGCAGCGGCAGGGTCACGGCGGCAAGCCCGGACGGCACCATGACGGTGCCGGCGGAGCCTTCCAGCGCGTCGACGGCCTTGGCGAGGGCATCCGAAGTCGGGGTGCCATGCGTGCCGTAGGTGTATTTCTGGCCCCGCGAGACCAGCGTGGCGGCATCGGGATAGAGCACCGTGGAAGCGTGCACCACCGGCGGGTTGACGAAGCCGTGGTAGTCGCGCGGGTTGTAGCCGATGTGGGCGAGGCGCGTGTTGACGCCCATCTCCGTTTCGCTGTCTGCGCCGTTCTTTGCCATTATTGTGCCGATCGGTAAGAAAAATTTCGGTTGGATACAAGGCTAGGCATAGGGCCGCCTTTTGGCCAACGCAACCTTTCCCGGCCGCCAGGATCGGGCTTTGCCTAGGCCAAGCGGGGGAGCATGGCGCTTGCCGGTTTTCCTGCCCGACAGGCCTCGATGGCTACGCCTTGGGGCGATAGTAGATTCGATTTCCAAACGCTTCGCGATTTGGTCATTTTCCTTGACCTCACGAAAATAATCGCTTTCGATGCGTCCCGTGAACTGCCAGCGCATCCAACCCGATGCCGCGTGCCGGAAGTGGGCCGGCACGCTTCTTGCGTTCATGTGGGAAATAAAGCTCGGGCGTTAGCCTGGATAATTATAGAAAAGGGTCAGAGGGTCATGAAACACATTGCAATCGGCATCCTTGGTGCCGCGACGTTTGGAGTGATGGCCGCTTCCGCGTCGGCGAGCACACTTGACGATGTTAAGGCCAAGGGCTTCATCCAGTGTGGCGTCTCGACCGGTCTGGCCGGATTTTCCGCGCCTGACGACAAGGGGGAGTGGAAGGGCCTCGACGTCGACTTCTGCCGCGCCATCGCGGCTGCCGTTTTCGGTGACGGCACCAAGGTGAAGTACACGCCGCTCAGCGCCAAGGAACGCTTTACCGCCCTGCAGTCGGGCGAAATCGACGTCCTGTCGCGCAACACGACCTGGACCATCAACCGCGACACCGCGCTGGGGCTGAACTTCGCGGGCGTCACCTATTATGACGGCCAGGGTTTCATGATCAACGCCAAGAAACTGCCCGGCGTGAACTCGGCGCTCCAGCTTTCGGGCGCGGCGGTGTGCGTGCAGGCCGGCACCACGACCGAACTCAACCTTGCCGACTATTTCAAGTCGAACAAGATGGAATACAACCCGGTCGTCTTCGAAAAGCTGGAAGAGGTGAACGCCGCCTATGATTCGGGCCGCTGCGACGTCTACACCACCGACCAGTCGGGCCTTTACGGCATTCGCCTGACGCTGTCGGCGCCGGACGATCATGTCGTGCTGCCGGAGATCATCTCCAAGGAGCCGCTCGGCCCGGCCGTGCGCCAGGGTGACGACCAGTGGTTCCACATCGTGCGCTGGACCTATTACGCCCTGCTGCAGGCGGAAGAACTGGGCATCACCCAGGCCAATGTCGACGAAATGAAGAATTCGCCCAATCCCGAGATCAAGCGCGTGCTCGGCACCGAGGCCGACACCAAGATCGGTACGGACCTCGGCCTGACCAACGATTGGGTCGTCAATATCGTCAAGGCTGTGGGCAATTACGGCGAGATGTTCGAGCGCAACGTCGGCTCGGGCAGCCCGCTGAAGATCGCGCGTGGCCTGAACGCGCTGTGGACCAAGGGCGGCCTGCAATACGCCATGCCGATCCGCTGACCGCGGACGGAACGCACACCGGGAGGCGACACTGTCGCCTTCCGGCCCCTCGTAACAGGGAGGCCAGTGCATGGCATCGCAAGGGATTCTTGACGGTGGCAAGGCCAGTCGCGGTTCCTTCATCAATGACCCGAAGGTCCGCGGTATATTCTTTCAGCTTCTCGTCGTCGTTCTGCTCGTGGCGGCAAGCTGGTGGATCGTCAACAACGTCATCGACAATCTGAGGCGCTCCAACATCGCTTCGGGGTTCGGCTTCCTCAACAGCCGCGCCGGTTTCGACATCGCCGAAAGCCCGATCGCCTATTCGTCGGATTCGACCTACGGGCGCGCGCTTCTGGTGGGTTTCCTTAACACGCTGATCGTGGCGGCGGCCGGCATCGTCACCGCCACCATCATCGGCTTTATCGTCGGCATCGGCCGGCTGTCGCACAACTGGCTGATCCGCAAGATCTGCACCGTCTACATCGAGGTGTTTCGCAACATCCCGCCGTTGCTGGTGATTTTCTTCTGGTATTTCGGGGTCCTGTCGGTGCTGCCCGGCGCGCGCGACAGCATCCACCTGCCGCTCGAAAGCTTCCTCAACAACCGCGGCTTCTATTTTCCGCGCCCGGTGTGGGGGGAGGGCTCAGAACTGATCCTGCTCGCGCTCGCGATCGGCGTCATACTCGCCTTTTTCATGGCGCGACGCGCACGCCAGCGGCAGATGGCGACCGGGCAGACTTTTCCGGTCTTCCGGACGGCGCTGGCGCTCATCGTCGGCCTTCCGGTCCTGGCTTTCGTGCTGAGCGGCTTTCCGTTGAGCTTCGACGTGCCCAAGCAGTCGACCTTCAACCTGACCGGCGGCTTCCAGATCAAGCCGGAGTTCCTGTCGCTCTACCTGGCGCTGTCCTTCTATACGGCCTCCTTCATCGCCGAGATCGTGCGCGCCGGCATCCTCGGCGTCAGCAAGGGACAGACCGAGGCGGCGGAATCGCTGGGTCTGCGGGCGCGGCAGACATTGCGGCTGGTGGTGGTGCCGCAGGCGATGCGTATCATCATTCCGCCGCTCACCAGCCAGTACCTGAACCTTACCAAGAACTCCTCGCTCGCCATCGCCATCGGCTACCCTGACTTGGTGGCCACCGGCGGCACGGTGCTCAACCAGACCGGACAGGCGATCGAGATCGTCGTCATCTGGATGGTGGTCTATCTCGCCATCAGCCTCGTGACCTCTGCCTTCATGAACTGGTTCAACGCCAAGATGGCATTGGTGGAGAGATAAGGTGCAGGAACACGATCTTTCCTTCGTCCGGGCCGAAATGGTGGTGGCGCAGGCCGCGCCCAAGAGCGAGGCCGGCACCGGCGCCTGGCTGCGCAAGAACCTGTTTTCCTCGGTGGGCGATTCGGTCCTGACCATTCTCGGCCTGCTACTGGTCGCCTATCTCCTGCCGCCCTTCCTCGAATGGGCCTTCGTCAACGCCCAGTGGACGGGAACGGACCGCACCTTCTGCGCCACGGCCGCGCAGGGCGGCATCCAGCCGGACGGCTGGTCGGGCGCCTGCTGGGCCTTCGTCCAGGCGAAGTTCGGGCAGTTCATGTTCGGCCGCTACCCGATCGACCAGCGCTGGCGCCCGATCCTGGTGGCGGTGATGTTCGTGCTGCTGCTGGTGCCGCTGCTGATCCCGAAAGCGCCGCGCAAGGGCCTGAACGCGGTGCTGTTCTTCTTCGTCTTCCCGATCTTTGCGTTCGTGCTTCTCACCGGCGGCTGGTTCGGCCTGACGCATGTCGAGACGCCGCTGTGGGGAGGCCTGCTGGTAACGCTGGTGCTGTCCTTCGTCGGTATCGCCATTTCGCTGCCGCTGGGGATCGTGCTCGCGCTTGGCCGGCGCTCGGAGATGCCGGTGGTCAAGCTCGTCTGCGTCATCTTCATCGAGACGGTGCGCGGTATCCCGCTGGTCACGGTACTGTTCATGGCAAGCGTGATGCTGCCGCTGTTTCTGCCGGCGGGGGTCACCTTCGACAAGCTGCTCAGGGCGCTGATCGGCGTGACGCTGTTTGCGGCCGCCTATATGGCCGAGGTCGTACGCGGCGGCTTGCAGGCGATCCCCAAGGGGCAATATGAAGGCGCCGAGTCGCTCGGCCTTGGCTACTGGCAGAAAATGGTGCTGGTCATTCTGCCGCAGGCGCTGAAACTGGTGATCCCCGGGATCGTCAACACCTTTATCGGCATGTTCAAGGACACCAGTCTGGTTTACATCATCTCCATGTTCGATCTGCTCGGCGTGGTCCGCCAGAATTTTTCCGACGCCACCTGGGCCTCGCCGCAGACGCCGATCTCGGGTCTCGTGTTCGCGGCGCTGGTGTTCTGGCTGTTCTGTTTCGGCATGTCGCGCTATTCGATGTTCATGGAACGCCGGCTCGATACCGGCCACAGATAAAACGAAAAAGGGAACCGGCTTATGGCTACGGAAAACGCAGTCAGCGCGGAAGAGATCGAGGTCGATGCCGCAAAGATGCAGGTATCGGCTACCGATGTCGCCATCGAGATCACCGGCATGCACAAATGGTACGGCGAGTTCCATGTGCTGAAGGACATAAACCTCAAGGTGATGCGGGGCGAGCGCATCGTCATCTGCGGGCCTTCGGGCTCGGGCAAGTCGACGATGATCCGCTGCATCAACCGGCTGGAGGAGCACCAGAAGGGCTCGATCCGGGTCGATGGCAAGGAGCTGACCAACGACCTCAAGAAGATCGACGAGGTGCGCCGCGAGGTCGGCATGGTGTTCCAGCACTTCAACCTCTTCCCGCACCTGACGATCATGGAGAACTGCACGCTGGCGCCGATCTGGGTGCGCAAGACGCCGAAGAAGGAGGCGGAGGAAACCGCCATGCACTTCCTGAAGCGGGTCAAGATTCCGGAGCAGGCGCATAAATATCCGGGGCAGCTGTCGGGCGGCCAGCAGCAGCGCGTGGCGATTGCACGCTCGCTGTGCATGAAGCCGAAGATCATGCTGTTCGACGAGCCGACCTCGGCGCTCGACCCGGAAATGGTCAAGGAAGTGCTGGAGACGATGGTGAGCCTTGCCGAGGAAGGCATGACGATGCTGTGCGTGACGCACGAAATGGGCTTCGCGCGGCAGGTGGCCAACCGCGTGATCTTCATGGATCAGGGCCAGATCGTCGAGCAGAACACGCCGGCCGAGTTCTTCGACCACCCGCAGCACGAGCGCACGAAGCTGTTCCTGTCGCAGATATTGCACTGAGAAACGAGGCGCGCCGGGTTTATTCCGGCGCGCGCCAGCCGTAGAGCCAGTCGAGATCGGCGGCAAGCTTGTCGCCGGGCCGCAGCGCCAGCATCAGGTTGCGCGCCAGCGCCACCGGGCCGGCCGCATGCCAGGCGAGATGGTTGAGCGACCCGCGCCGGGCGACCTTGGCCACCCGCGCCTTGCGCTCCGCCTCCCACGAAGCCAGCGCGCCGGCGAGATTGACGCCCGCACGGTCGATCTGCGCCGCCAGCGTTGCCGCGTCCTCGATCGCCATGGCGGCCCCTTGAGCGGCAAACGGCGTCATCGCATGGGCGGCGTCGCCGATCAGGGCGATGCCTTGGGAAAACGCCCAGGCCCGGTGCCGGTCGACGGTATGGACCGGCCACGCCGTCCACGGCCCGGATTCGTCCGCGAGGCCGGCGAGCGCCGGCGCCGTATGGCGCATGGCCCGCCGCAGCGTGCCGATATCGGCCTTTCCGGACCAGCCTTGCGCCATTTTCTCGCCCTTGGTGAAGGCGACGAGGTTGAATGCCTCACCACCGCGCATCGGGTAGGCGACGAGGTGGAAGCCGGCATGAAGAAACGCGGTGACGCAGAAAGGGTCGGCGATGCGGGCAAAGGCCGCGCCGGCCGGGCTTTCGGCGGCAAGCGTGGCGCGCCATGCGAGTTCGCCGGTGAACCGGCTCTCGGGGCCCCCGGCAAGGGCGCGGACCGTCGACCATACGCCGTCGGCCCCGACCAGCAGCGAGCCGCTTTCCCGCACCTTCTGGCCATTAAGCGACAGCGTTGCGGTGACGCCCTGCGCTTCCGGCGTCACGGCCTCGACCCGGGCGTCGGTAAAAAGCTCGATTTGCGGCGTATGCCGCACCGTTTCCAGCAGGGCTTCCTGCACATCGCCGCGATGGGCGACCAGATAGGGGGCTTTCCAGCGCCGCTTTCCGCTCTCCCCCAGCGGGACCTTGGCCAGGGTGGAAAGCCGGCCGGCCTCCTTGAGCACGACCGCCTGCGGCTGCACCGCACAGGACAGCAGCCGGTCAAGCGCGCCGAGCCGGTCGAGGATATGGGTGGCGTTGGGAGAAAGCTGGATGCCGGCGCCGATGGCCTCGATCTGCGCGGCCTGCTCGAACAGGCGCACCTCGAAGCCGCGACGGGCAAAGGCGAGCGCCGCCGCCAGTCCCCCGATGCCGGCTCCGGCGATCAGGATCTGCCGGGCGTGGTCGCGGGTCACGGCGGGATCGGTCGGATATGGCTGGTCAGGCGGCCCGATTGATGTAGAGGCAGCCGGCCGGCCGCGTCTCGGTCGGCTTCAGTTCGGGCGAATAGCGGTAGAGCGTCGAGCAGTAGGGGCAGACTTTTTCGCTGTCGTCGCCGAGATCGAGAAAGACATGCGGATGGTCGAACGGCGGATTGGCGCCCACGCACATGAATTCCTTGACGCCGATGTCGATGGCCGGATGGCCGGCATCGTTCTGGAAATGGGGAATGGAGTGGCCTGCCATCTTCGTCTCCGTCTCAATTCGATCGGACTTCCTGCGTTTGGAGCATAAGGCCGACATTTGCAAGTTCGATGAAATGAAACTGTCGCAAAACCATGGCACAGGGTAGATTGAGCCGGTTAGCCGGCAAGCAGCATCGGGCGCGAGAACCAAGAGCAGGGACATGAACGAGCTGAAGCCGGTTCAGAGAGAATTCGACATCAAGGCCACCGAGGTGGCGGAGGACGGAAATCCCGACCGTTTCGTCAACCGGGAGTTTTCCTGGCTGCAATTCAACCGGCGAGTGCTGGAAGAATCGCTGAACGAGAATCACCCGCTTCTGGAGCGCGTCCGTTTCCTGTCGATCTCGGCCGCCAACCTGGACGAGTTCTTCATGGTGCGCGTGGCCGGCCTTGCCGGACAGGTGCGGCAGGGCATTGCCCTGAAAAGCCCGGACGGGCGCACGCCGCAGCAGCAGCTCGACCAGTTGCTGCGCGAAGTGGAGCGCCTGCAGGCGGACCAGCAGAAGAGCCTCTCGGTGCTGATGGAACTGCTCGACAAGCAGGGGATCGAAAGCATTTCCCGCGATGCGCTGACCAAGGACGAAAAAGCCTGGCTGGAAGAGCATTTCCAGGAGCAGGTGTTTCCGGTGCTGACGCCGCTTTCGATCGATCCGGCGCACCCGTTCCCGTTCATTCCCAACCTCGGCTTCTCGATGGCGCTCGATCTGCGCCACCGCAAGAACGGCGAGGAGATGAGCGCGCTGCTGCGCCTGCCGCCGGCGCTGAAGCGGTTCATCCGCCTGCCGGACCGCAAGGACCACATCCGCTTCATCCCGCTGGAGGAAGCCGTCGGCCTTTTCATCGGCCGGCTGTTCCCCGGCTACGAGGTGAAGGGGGCTGGGACGTTCCAGATCATCCGCGACAGCGATATCGAGGTCGAGGAGGAATCCGAGGACTTGGTGCGCCTGTTCGAGACCGCCTTGAAGCGCAGGCGGCGCGGCTCGGTGATCCGCATCGAGTTCGACAACCAGATGCCGGAGGAACTGCGCGATTTCGTCGCCGGCAAGCTCGGCGTCGCCTCCAACCGCATCAGCGTGCTGACCGGGCCGTTGGCGCTCAGCCAGATTTCCGAGATCGTGGCGATCGCCCGCGACGACCTCAAGTTCGTGCCCTACAACCCGCGCTTTCCCGAACGCATCCGCGAACATGGCGGCGACTGCTTCGCGGCCATCCGCGAGAAGGACATCGTCGTCCACCACCCCTACGAATCCTTCGACGTGGTGGTGCAGTTCCTGCGCCAGGCCATGGCCGACCCTGAAGTCGTGGCGATCAAGCAGACGCTCTACCGCACCTCGAACGACAGCCCGATCGTGCGCGCCCTGATCGACGCGGCGGAAGCGGGAAAGTCGGTGACGGCGCTGGTGGAACTCAAGGCGCGTTTCGACGAGGAAGCCAACATCCGTTGGGCGCGTGACCTGGAACGGGCCGGCGTGCAGGTCGTTTTCGGCTTCCTGGAACTGAAGACGCACGCCAAGATGTCGCTGGTGGTGCGGCGCGAGGAAGGCAAGCTGCGCAACTATGTCCACCTCGGCACCGGCAACTACCATCCGGTGACGGCGCGCATCTATACCGACCTGTCGTTCTTCACCTGCGACGCCGCCATTGCGCGCGATGTCGCCCAGATATTCAATTTCATCACCGGCTATGCCGAGCCCACCCAGGAGATGCTGCTGGCGGTGTCGCCGTTCACGCTGCGAAGCCGCATCCTGAAGCATATCGAGGATGAGATCGGCCATGTGCGCGAGGGGCGGGAAGGCCGCATCTGGATGAAGATGAACTCGCTGGTCGACCCGGCGATCATCGACGCGCTTTACGAGGCGAGCCGAGCCGGCGTCGAGGTCGACCTGGTGGTTCGCGGCATCTGCTGCCTGCGCCCGCAGGTGCCGGGGCTTTCGGAAAACATCCGCGTCAAGTCGATCGTCGGCCGTTTTCTCGAGCACAGCCGCATTTACTGCTTCGGCAACGGCCATGGCCTGCCGTCCGACGAGGCCATCGTCTATATCAGCTCGGCCGACATGATGCCGCGCAATCTCGACCGCCGCGTCGAGACCATGGTGCCGATCACCAACCCGACCGTGCATGAGCAGGTGCTGGGCCAGATCATGCTGGGCAACATCGTGGACAACCAGCAGAGTTTCGAAGTATTGGCGGATGGCACCTCGCGACGGGTGGTTCTGGAAGACGGCGAAGAGCCGTTCAATGCGCAGGAATATTTCATGACCAATCCGAGCCTCTCGGGCAGGGGAGACGCGCTGAAATCGCATGCGCCCAAGCGGATTGCGCAGTTCAAGCGGCGCAAGAAGCAGATCGAAGCAGCGGCAGGCGAATGATTTCAGTATCGCAAGGGCGGTTGCAGGACCGCCTGCCGGTGTCCGTCATCGACATCGGCTCGAACTCGATCCGTCTCGTCGTCTATGAGGGGCTGGTGCGCTCGCCGACCGTCCTGTTCAACGAAAAGATGCTGGCCGGCCTTGGCCGCGGCATCGTTTCGACCGGCAGGCTCGACCCGGAGGCGGTGACGCGCTCGATGGCGGAATTCCGCCGTTTCCGCTGCCTTTCCGAGCAGGCCGGCGCTGAACGCATGTTCGTGCTGGCGACCGCGGCCGCGCGCGAGGCGGTCAACGGCCCCGATTTCATAGCCCGTGCCGAGGAGGTGCTCGGCACTGAAATCCGGGTTCTGAGCGGGCATGAGGAAGCCTATTTCTCCGGGTTGGGCGTCATTTCCGGCTTCACGCCGGTCGACGGCATTTCCGGTGACCTGGGCGGCGGCAGCCTGGAACTGGTCGACATCAAGGGCGAGATCCGCGATGTCGGTATCACCCTGCCGCTGGGCGGCCTTCGACTGCAGGACATGGCCAAAAACTCTCTTGCCCAGGCGACCCGCATCGCCCGCGAGGAAGTGGCGCGGGCGGGGTTGCTGAAGAACGGGCAGGGCCGGCCGTTCTACGCCGTCGGCGGCACCTGGCGAAACCTCGCGCGGCTCCACATGGAGATGACGAACTATCCGCTCGGCGTCATGCATCACTACGAGATCGGCATCGACAGCGCGGCAAGCTTCCTTCGCCAGGTCGCCAAGGGCGACGTGGAAAAGACCAAGGGCATCGAAGGCATCTCGAAGAACCGCCGCTCGCTGCTGCCCTATGGTGCGATCGTGCTGCAGGAAGTGCTGGCGGCGATGAAGCCGTCGAAGATCATCGTGTCGGCGCTCGGCGTGCGCGAAGGGTTTTTGTACTCCCTGCTGGATGCGGAACTGCAGAAGGCGGACCCGCTGATCTCGGCGGCCGAGGAACTTGCCCGTCTGCGTTCGCGTTCCACCACCCACGCCCACGAGCTGGCGGCGTGGACCGGCACGACCTTCGCCGCGTTCGGCATCGACGAGACGGAGGACGAGGCGCGCTACCGGCAGGCAGCCTGCCTGCTCGCGGATATCGGCTGGCGCGCCCATCCGGAATATCGGGGCAAGCAATCGCTCAACATCATCGCCCATGCTTCCTTCACCGGCGTGGACCACCCCGGCCGCGCCTTCCTGGCGTTGACCAACCTGTTCCGTCATGAAGGCTTGTTCAACGATTCCGCCGCCGAACTGCAATCGCTGGCGACGCCGCGCTATCTGGAACGCGCCCGCCTGCTGGCGGCCTCGATGCGCGTCGTCTACATTCTGTCGGCGGCGATGCCCGGCGTCATTCCCCGGCTGAAATGGGAAAAGCAGGACGACGGCGTGCTTGCGCTCGTGTTGCCGCGCGAACTCGCCGGACTGTACGGCGAACGTCCGGTCGGCCGCCTGGCGCAACTGGCGAAGATCGCCAACCGTCAACTGGTGCTGGCGGTGGAAGACTAGGCGGCCTCGTCTCGCAGGCAGAATCAAAAAAGCCCGGATCGCTCCGGGCTTTTCTCATGCGGGGAAGGCTGGGATCAGCCGCGGCGGCCGTCGATCGACAGCGAACCGGCGCCGAGCACGGCCAGCAGCAGGAAGCCGCCGGTGATGGCGAGGTTCTTCTGCAGCATCAGGGCGTTGCCGGCCTGCGAGAAGTCGAGGTGGGCGGCAGCGGTGGCGGCCAGCGTGAACACGGCCAGGACGATGGCGGCGATCCGGGTCTTGAAACCGACCAGGATGGCGAGGCCGCCCAGCAGTTCGACCAGGCCGACGACGACGGTGGTAACGGTGGGCATCGGCAGGCCGATCGAGGCGAACCAGCCGGCGGTGCCGCCGATCGCGGTCAGCTTGCTGTAGCCGGCGATGATGAACAGGATCGACAGAAGTACGCGACCGGCCAGCACGGCGACCGGAGCGCTCGAAGAAGTGCCGGAACCGGCAGTGGAAACGGAAATGGACATTTTGGCTCTCCAAGGTTGAATGAGAGCCATATACATCGAATCGATTGTTCACATAAGATGCGATTCCGAAAACGGATCGTTCACAATAGGCGCGCCCCTTGGATCAGATGGGCGTAAGGCAGCGGTCGCCCGGAAAAATCCGGGCGGCCGTTCGACCGCGTGTGCGGTTCCGGGTGATCCAGCCGCTCGTAAAACGCCCTAGCCGGGGTGCGTCATGTCCTGCGGCCGCACCAGGCGGTCGAAATCCGCCTCGCTGACATAGCCGCCGCCGACCGCTTCCTCGCGCAGCGTGGTGCCGTTCTTGTGCGCCGTCTTGGCGATCTTGGCCGCGTTGTCGTAGCCGATGGTAGGCGCCAGCGCCGTTACCAGCATCAGCGAGCGCTCGAGCGCGGCCTTGATGTTGTCTTCGCGCGCCTCGATGCCGACGACGCAATTATCGGTGAAGGAGACCGCCGCGTCGGACAGCAACTGCACCGATTGCAGGAAATTATAGGCCATCAGCGGGTTGTAGACGTTGAGTTCGAAATGTCCCTGGCTGCCGGCGAAGGTCAGCGCGGCATTGTTGCCGAACACCTGCACGCAGACCTGCGTCAGTGCCTCGCACTGGGTCGGGTTGACCTTGCCAGGCATGATGGACGAGCCCGGCTCGTTTTCCGGCAGCGCCAGTTCGCCGAGGCCGGAGCGCGGGCCGGAGCCAAGGAAGCGGATGTCGTTGGCGATCTTGAACAGCGCAGCGGCCGTGGCGTTGACGGCGCCGTGCGTGAACACCATGGAATCGTGCGCCGCCAATGCCTCGAACTTGTTCGGCGCCGAGGTGAAAGCGATGCCGGTGATTTTCGCGATACGCTCGGCCACCTTTTCGGCAAAGCCGACCGGGGCATTGAGGCCCGTACCGACGGCGGTGCCGCCCTGCGCTAGTTCCTGCAGGCCCGGCAGCGTCAGTTCGATGCGCTTGATCGAGGAGGCGACCTGCGCGGCATAACCGGAGAATTCCTGCCCCAGCGTCAGCGGCGTGGCGTCCTGCGTATGGGTGCGGCCGATCTTGACGATATGGTCGAAGGCCTTCGCCTTGGCGTCGAGCGCGGCATGCAGGTGCTTCAGCGCCGGGATCAAGTCGTGGACGATGCGCTCGGCGGCGGCGATATGCATGGCCGTCGGATAGGTGTCGTTCGACGACTGGCTCATGTTGACGTGGTCGTTGGGATGTACCGGCTTTTTCGAGCCCATGACGCCGCCGAGCAACTCGATGGCGCGGTTCGAGATGACCTCGTTGGCGTTCATGTTGGACTGCGTGCCCGAACCGGTCTGCCACACCACCAGCGGGAAATGCTCGTTGAGCTTGCCGTCGATGACTTCCTGCGCGGCCTCGACGATGGTCTTGCCGAGGGCCGGATCGAGCCTGCCCAGATCCATGTTGGCCTCGGCGGCGGCTCGCTTGACGATGCCGAGCGCGCGCACGATGGCCGTGGGCTGCTTTTCCCAGCCGATCTTGAAATTGCCCAGCGAACGCTGCGCCTGCGCGCCCCAGTAGCGGTCGGCCGCGACTTCGATCGGGCCGAACGTATCGGTTTCTGTCCTGGTCTTCTCAGCGCTCACGGCCTGTCTCCATGCTAAAGATGGGAACGGCCTATCGCGTTGCACAAGAGGCTTCAAGGAGAGAATGCCGGCGCTCGCGATGCAAATCGGTTAAGCCCGGCGGACCCCGGCCGGGGGGGGGGCGGTCAGCGCCTGCGAAGCAACGCTTTCACACGGTTGCGCACGATGCGCGCCACGTTGCGCGTTTCGCGATAAAGGTGAAGCTGCGACGCCGCCTGGCGGGCGAGGCGGTCCGCGTCGGGCGTCAGGCCGATGATGAAGGTGCCGACCCGCCGCCGCTCCGTCCACAGCCGGCTCATCACCGGATGGTCCGGCACCGCGCAGGAATCGGTCACCACGATGTTGGGATCGTCGAGATGCTGCTTCGTCACCTCGATCATCAGCAGCGTGCCCGGCGAATAGGCCGACAGCGACTCGTCATAGGCCGTCTTCCACGTATAGGCGACGCCCTGTTCGACGAAGACGATCAGGCTGGCGATGGTGCGCCCGTCGAGTTCCAGCGAGTGGATGCGACACAAATCCCGCTCGGCGAGCCTGTGCACGGCTTCACGGGCGAAGGCCGCCCGGTAACGGTCGATCGCCATGGCGGTGCGTTCGCGGCCTTTCCAGCCGGCGGCCTCGAGGGAAAGGAAGCTTTCGATGGCGTGACGAATCTGCTCGGGGCCGCGCGCCACGGTATGCTCGAGATGGCCGGTTTCACCGAGGCGGCGCTTCAGGCGGCCGAAGCCGCGGTAGTGGTGCGGCCGCAGCGCATTCTTCAGGTAGTCCTCGCCATCGAGATCGCTTTGCAGCACGGGACGTTCGACTTCGCCGGTCGTGATCAGCATCAGGCCGCGCGCTTCCGCCGCGGTGCGCAGCAGGCTCGCGGTCGGCCCGTCCAGGCGCATGTCGGGCAGGGCCAGCACCTTCGGCAGGTTGAGGTGCGAGCGCGACAGCATGGCGAAGAAATCCTCGATCACGCCGACCGGATCGTCGCGGTCGAGGAGCGGCGTGCCGCTGGGGCCGAACGGATTCGCCCAGGTGCGCATGATTGGCGTGCCTATGGGCAGGACCGGCCGCTCGACCGAGAAGGGCACCAGCAGCCGCAGGCGGCTGCGGCTGTCGCCGCCGTCGCGTATGACGGCGAGCCGCACTTCGCGGTCTTCCAGGCGCGGCATCGCCGGGGCGAGGAAACGCGGGTTGAAGAAGACATTCGGCTCGACCGTGCGGGCGCACAGGTGGTCGAGTTCCTCGACGAGGTCGAAGCCGGCCGAGGCGGGGTAGATCGCCAGCTTGCGCTCGGGCCGCTCGCCAGCCAGAAGCTCGATATGCGCGTTTTCGGCGCTGTCGGGCGTGAGGCCCGCAAGGCCCGAAACCATCGCGCCGGCCGGCCCGCCACTGGTTTCCTCGATCAGGGGAATTGCTGCCATTACGCGGCCTGTCCGGATTGGAGGCAGGGGCGGAAAACGGCTGCATGGTGCAGCCTCGGGGGCTGCACTGCGATCGTTGCGGAAAGCCGCACCGGACTGACTCCGTCTGGTTTCTTTCGGGAGTGAGGTCTAGCAGGGGAGCCCTTAAGAAACGGTTGGGTGGCGCTCGGCCCGACCGGAAAAGGCTCGATCCATAAAGGAAAAGCCCGGGCTGGCCGGGCTTTTCCTTTCCGGGGAGGCTGGCCGCTGGGGGCCGAGCCGTCAGCGGATATAAGGCAGCGACTGGAACTGGTGGTAGGGCGGAGGCGAAGACAGCGTCCATTCCAGCGTCGTTGCCCCGACACCCCACGGGTTGGCGCTGGCGATGCGCTTGCGGGCGAAGGCCTCGGCGATCATGATGAAGAACACCACCAGGCCGAGCGTCGAGATGTAGGAACCGATCGAGGAGATGAAGTTCCAGCCGGCGAAGGCGTCGGGATAGTCCGCATAGCGGCGGGGCATGCCGGCCAGGCCGAGGAAGTGCTGCGGGAAAAACACCAGGTTCACGCCCACGAACATCAGCCAGAAATGCAGCTTGCCCAGCGCCTCGCTGTACATGTAGCCGGTCATCTTCGGGAACCAGTAGTAGAAGCCCGCGAAGATGGCGAAGGCGGCGCCAAGGGACAGCACGTAGTGGAAGTGCGCGACCACGTAGTAGGAGTCCTGCATGTTGCGGTCGAGCACGGGGTTGGCGAGCTGGACGCCGGTGACGCCGCCGATCGTGAACAGGAGCACGAAGCCCGTTGCCCACAGCATCGGCGTCTTGAAGGATATCGAACCGCCCCACATGGTGGCCAGCCACGAAAACACCTTCACGCCGGTCGGCACCGCGATGACCATCGAGGCGAAGGCGAAGTAGCGCTGGGTGTCGACCGACAGGCCGACGGTGAACATGTGGTGCGCCCACACGACGAAGCCGATCAGGCCGATCGCCACCATCGCATAGGCCATGCCGAGATAGCCGAAGATCGGCTTCTTGGAGAAGGTCGAGATGACGTGGCTGACGATGCCGAAGCCCGGCAGGATCATGATGTAGACTTCCGGGTGGCCGAAGAACCAGAAAAGGTGCTGGTAGAGGATCGGGTCGCCGCCGCCGTCGGGGATGAAGAAGGTGGTGCCGAAATTGCGGTCGGTGAGCACCATGGTGATCGCCCCGGCCAGGACCGGCAGCGCCATCAGGAGCATGAAGGCGGTGACCAGCATCGACCACGCGAACAGCGGCATCTTGTGCATGGTCATGCCCGGTGCGCGCATGTTGAAGATGGTGGTGATGAAGTTGATCGCCCCGAGGATCGAGGATGCGCCCGACAGGTGGATGGCGAAGATCACGAAGTCCACCGCGGGGCCGGGCTGTCCGGATTCGGAGAACGGCGGATACATGGTCCAGCCGCCGCCATGTCCGTCGACGCCCGGCGCGCCGGGAACGAACAGCGACAGGATGAACAGCAGGAACGATACCGCCAGCAGCCAGAACGAGATGTTGTTCATGCGCGGGAAGGCCATGTCCGGCGCGCCGATCATGATCGGCACGAACCAGTTGCCGAAGCCGCCGATCAGCGCCGGCATGATGACGTAGAAGATCATCACCAGGCCGTGCGAGGTGACGATGACATTATAGACCGCAGGATCGGAGAAAATCTGCAAGCCGGGTTCCTGCAACTCCATGCGCAGGAGCACGGACAGGCCCGTGCCCAGGATGCCGGCGATCATCGAGAAGACCAGATAAAGCGTTCCGATGTCTTTGTGGTTGGTCGAGAACAGCCACCTTCTCATGAATGTGGGCTTGTGTTCCTCGGGAACGGTTGCGGAAATAGACATATCTTTAGCCCTGCCTTCTTCTTGTCCTTCTTGCGGGAAGTTCCGGTCCTGGAGACGGGCACCGATCGGTGATCGTTGCCGCAGGCAGGGCCGGCCTGCCTTTCTGTTGAATTCACGCGTCGGTCACGATTGCGTCCATGGCGATGTCGTGCGGTTGCGGGTAGATGGTCGCCACCCTGGAAGCGGCGTAGCCGACGCCGATGACGAATGCCCGCCGCGGCAGCGTGGCGAGCGTCCGGTCGAAGAAGCCGCCGCCATAGCCGAGGCGGTAGTTGGCGGCGTCGAAGCCGACCAGCGGCGCGATGACGATGTCGGGCTGCACGGACGGCCCGCGCGCCGGCACCAGGATGTTCCACATGCCGCGCTCCAGCGGGTCGCCCGGCGTCCACGCCCTGAATTCCAGCGGCCAGTTCTTGCGGATGACGACCGGCAGCGCGATGCGGCCGCCGCGCTCGATCACCCGGATCGACCAGTTGCGCAGGTCGGGCTCGCCGCGGAACGGCCAATAGCTGCTGACGGTGCGGCCGCCGGTCTTGCCGATGGTGCGATCCAATGCCGCAGCGATGCGGTTCGCGCTGTCATGGCGCGCCGCGACATCGAGGGCGAGGCGGGCGTCGAGCAGGCGCTTGCGCTCTGCCTGGCGCCAGCGCGCGACGTCGGCCCACGCATCCCGAGGCGCGGGCGCATGGTCGCGGCCGGGCTCCAGCTCATGCATGAAGCATGGAGGCGAGGCGTATTCGCCGCTCATCGGACTGGAATTTCCCTCTTCTGCATCAGCAAACCGTTGTGAGCCGTGGTGACGGACAGACTCCGCACCCGACTTTCGGCGACCGTGCTCCGCTTGAAAGGGGAAGACAAATGGAATTAAATGCAGCGTTAGTGCAAATTTATTGCATTGATTGGAGACTTTCTTGGATATCGACCGCGCCCGGACTTTTCTGGAAATCGTGCATTCGGGCAGTTTTTTACGGGCGGCGGAACGCCTTCACGTCACCCAGACAACGGTGAGCGCGCGCGTGCGCACGCTGGAGGACGAACTTGGCCGGCAATTGTTCGTGCGCAACCGCAACGGTGCCCACCTGACGCCGGCGGGGCGGGAATTCGTGCGGTTCGCGCAGTCCTTCGTCCAGATCTGGGAGCGTGCGCGCCATCAACTCGCCATCCCCCTCGGCCGGACGGGCGTCGTCGCGGTCGGCGGGGAACTGAGCCTGTGGAATCCGCTGTTGCTGGACTGGCTGGTGTGGATGAAGAAGGCAAAGCCCGAAATCGCCATCCATGCCCATGTCGGCGTGCCCGATCAGCTTATCGACCAGCTCCGCACAGGCGTCCTCGACATCGCGGTGCTCTACGCGCCCAAGCTTTTGCCTGGTTTCAGGGTGGAACTGTTGCAGGAGGAGCAACTGGTGCTGGTGCGGGCGGACGGCAGCGAGAATGCGGGCGAAGAGAAGAAGAGCTACGTCTATGTCGACTGGGGGCCGCTTTTCGCCGCCCAGCACGAGGCGAGTTCTGCCGCCGTCGGCGAATCCGGCCTGTTGATCGGGCTTGGCCCGTTGGCGCTGAGCTACATCCTGCGCGCCGGCGGCATGGGCTATTTCCGGCGCAGTTCGGTGGCGTCCCATATAGCCAATGGCGAATTGGAACTGGTAGAGGGCGCGCCGGAGTTCACCTATCCGGCCTATGCCGTCTATCCCGAAAACAACGACGGTCGCCCCGATGTGCAGGATGCGCTGGATGGCCTCAAGGAAGTGGTCGGCTAGGGCCGGCCGCCGCAGCGGGGCCCGTGTCAGCCGTGCGACGACAGGTTTTCGCGCGCGGCGAGCAAGGTGGTGATGACGAGGTCGCGCCCGGCGCGGTTGATGCCGACGCCGCGCGGACGCGCTTCCGCCAGCCCCAGCCCGATCAGCCGTTCGGCCATGGCCGGTTCGAGTTCGGGGTAGGGACCGCGGTTCATGCGCTTGAGCGCCGTCTGCTCGTCCTTCGTCAATTCGTTCCAGGCTACCATCGGTCGAGAATTTCCGTGAAATTGCGCAAGACGCGGGGCGGCAGGCGTCGCCGCCGCGTGCTTTCGGCAGGAAAGCATGAAATCGGCAGCCGCAAAAGCAAGGATGCGCCATCTTACGTCGCAATCCTCCACGCAAAATAGTTGCATCGAACTCTATATGAACCATGCTTGTCTGGCATTAACGGTACGGTGGCGTTCAGCCGTGGCACCGCTAAGCTTGGCTGGCTTGCTTTTTATTGGGACAAGGGCAATGCCTCTGCCTAATCATGCCGCCCAACCCGTGGGCACCGTTCTAGCGCCGGTCGCGCCAGCCTTTCCTCAGGTCCGCGGATGATGCCTGCCCGTCTCGCATCCCGCCAATAGTTTTCAGGCGATAGAAATGACAGTGACTGTGACCCATGGCTCTTCGCTCTATCTCGGCATCGACACCGGCGGCACCTATACCGACGCCGTGCTGTGGTCGGAGGCGGCGGGCGTGGTGGCCAAGGCAAAGTCGCTGACCACCCGACACGACCTTGCGGAAGGCATCTCCGGGGCGGCCGACGCCGTCCTGCGCGAGGCGGATATAAAGCCCGGCGTGATCAAGCTTGTCTCGATGTCGACCACCCTTGCCACCAACGCGCTGGTCGAAGGGCAGGGCGGGCGCGTCGCGCTGGTCATGATCGGCTTTTCCGAGGACGATCTCGATCGTAGCGGCCTCGCCAAGGCGCTCGGTTCCGACCCGGTCGTGTTCTGCCCCGGCGGGCACGACGTTCACGGCAATGCCGGCGAACTCGACCTTTCGGCGCTGGAGGCGGCGCTGCCGGAACTGGCCGAGACCGTGTCCGGCGTCGCCATCGCCGGCTATTTCGCCGTGCGCAACCCGGAGCATGAGATCGCGGCGCGCGCGCTCGTGCGCGAGCGCACCAACTTGCCCGTCACCTGTTCGCATGAACTGACGTCGAAGCTCGGCGGGCCGCGGCGCGCCCTGACCACGCTTCTCAATGCCCGGCTGATCTCGATGATCGACCGGCTGATCGATGCCACGGAAGGCTTCCTGGCCAGGCGTGGCATTGCGGCGCCCTTGATGGTGGTGCGCGGCGACGGCGCGTTGATTACCGCGGAGTTCGCCCGCTCGCGGCCGATCGAGACCATCCTGTCCGGCCCCGCGGCGAGCCTGGTCGGCGCGCGGCATCTTACCGGCTTCGACGATGCCGTGGTCTCCGACATCGGCGGCACCACCACCGATATCGCGGTGCTCGACGGCGGCCGGTTGCGGCTCGATCCGGACGGCGCGACCGTCGGCGGCATGAGGACCATGGTCGAGGCGGTCGCCATGCGCACCTTCGGATTGGGTGGGGATTCGGAAGTGGCGTTGCACGAACGTTCGCTGACCCCGACCCTCATCCTTGGCCCGCGCCGGCTGGTGCCGCTGTCGCTGGCGGCCATGAAGCATGGCGAGATCATCGAGAAGCACCTGAACCGGCAACTGCTCAGCCCGGTTCCGAGCCGGCTGGACGGTCGCTTTGCCATGCGCACCGGCGTGCCGCAGCGGCTGGAATCCGGCATGAGCCATACCGAGGCGCGCCTCTATACCGAGATCGGCGCGGTTCCGGCTCCGCTCGATCGCCTGCTTGCCTCCAACGCGCAGGTGGCGACCCTTAACCGCCTCGTCGGTCGCGGGCTGGTGCACATCATCGGCTTCACTCCCTCCGATGCCGCCCATGCGCTCGGCCGGCAGGCCAACTGGACGGCTGGCGCCGCCCGTCTCGGCGCGGAAGCGTTCTGCCGCCGGCGCGACGGACAGGGGCGCCTGATCGCCGAAAGCGCCGACGATTTCTGCCAGATGGTGCTGACGGCGGTGACCCGCCGCTCGGCCGAGGTCATCCTGGAGACCGTCTTTTCCGAGGACGGGCTGGAAGGCGAGGAATCCGTCGCCAGCCCGCTGGTGCAGCGCGCGGTAAGCCAGCGCGACGGCATGGCCCGGCTTGCGATCGCGCTCGACCGGCCGGTGATCGGCCTCGGCGCCTCCGCGCACCTGCATTATGTCGGCCTGCCGCGCCTGCTTGGCAACGAGTGCGAGGTGGCCGCCGACGCCGATGTCGCCAACGCGCTGGGCGCGGTGGTCGGCCAGGTGCGCATGTCGAGCGAGGCGCGCGTCAGCCAGCCGGAGCCCGGCCTGTTCCGGCTCAATGCCGGCGAGCGGCTGGACGACTTCGAGACCGAGGAAGAGGCGATGCAGGCCGCCGAGACGCATGTGCGGGCGGCGGCGATCGAACTGGCCGAGCGCGCCGGCACCGACCAGGCGCGGGTCGAGATCACCCGCGATATCCGTGTCGCCACCGTCGAGGACGAACGCACCTTCGTCGAGGCCTTCGTCGTCGCGACGGCGTCGGGCCGGCCGCGCGTGGCTAGCTGACGGCCCGGCGCCTGCCCTCGGCCTCCATCGAGGCCTCGCAATCCAGCGCCTGGAGGTCGCGGCCGATGGCGGCGACCGCGACGACGTGGCCGTCCTTCTTGTAGCCAACCATGCAGTCGCGCGCGGCAAGGCTGCCGTCGATCTCGATCCTGTCCCAGCTCGTCGCGTGGCCGACATAGCGGATCGTCATGTCGTAATGCGCGCTCCAGAAGAACGGCACGTCGAGGAAGGGGCGGCGAAGGCCGAGCATGTTCTCGGCTGCTGCCTGGCCTTGCCGCTCCGCAATCACCCAGTGCTCGACACGCCTGCGCTCGCCGCTGGTGAGGTCGTGCCAGCGGGCAGCGTCGCCGGCGGCGAAAATGCCGGTCTTGTCCGTTTCCAGGTATTCGTCGACGAGGATGCCGCGATCGGTGGCGATGCCGGCCTTTTCCGCCAGCGTCACGCGGGGGCGTACGCCGACGCCGATGATGACTAGGTCGGCATCCACTTCGCGCCCGTTGCTGAGCAGCACGCTGCGCTCCTGGATGCTGGCGATGGTGGCGTTCAGGTGGAAGGTGACGCCGTGTTCCTCATGGATGGTGCGGATGAAGTTGCCGAGATCCGGGCCGAGCACCTTTTCGAAGGGTTGCGTGTCCTGCGTCACGACATGCACCGAGAGGCCGCGCTCGCGTAAGGCGGCCGCCGCTTCGAGGCCGATGAAGCCGGCGCCGAGGATGACGGCGGATTTCGACTTGCCGGCCTGCTCGATAATGGCGCGGCTGTCCGCCATCGAGCGCAGCGTGAAGACATGCGGGCGCTCGGCGCCCGGGATTTTCAGGCGGACCGGCTCGGCGCCCGTCGCCAGCAGCAGCCGGTCGAAGGGGAAGCTTTGCCCGTCCTGCGTGGTCACGACACGGGCTTGTGTGTCGATGTCGGAAACGGTGGTTCTCAGGTGCAGGCCGATCTTGCTGTCGGCATAGAAATCGTCGGAGCGCAGCGGCATCCACGCTTCCTCGGCAGTTCCCGCCAGATAGTCCTTGGAAAGGTTCGGGCGGTCGTAGGGCGCGTCTTCGTCGGAACTCAGCATGGTCAGGTCGCCGCCATAGCCGCGCCGGCGCAGCATCTCGGCGGCCGCGAAGCCGGCGGCGCCGCCGCCGACGATGACGATGCGCCGCGGATCGCGGCCGGTGTCGCGGCTGGCCGCGCCGTCGCCCTTCGCCAGTTTCTCGGTGACGAACACCTTTCCGTCCCTCTGTTCAACCTTCCAGCGGGGCAGGGGGTCGAAGGCCGGGGCGCTCAGCGCCTCGCCGCTGCGCAGGCTGAAGCAGGCATGATGCCAGGGGCAGCGGATCGTATCGCCGACCACGATGCCTTCGCCGAGCGGGCCGGAATAATGGGTGCAGGTGGCGCCGACCGCGAAAATCTCGTCGCCCGCCCGCGCCAGCACCACGGCCTTCTTCCCGACTCGCCCCAGCAGCCGGTTTTCGCTGCCGAAGTCGGAGAGCGAAACGCCCTGCTCCAGGTCGGGGCCGGAATCCTGGTTTCCATGCGATGCCATGCGGGTTCTCCTTCGATTGCGCAGGGATGAGTGCCGGCCAGCCGACGCTTCCGTTCCCTGTTCGATGTTCTACCCGGCGGAAGGTTCCTCGTAGTATGATCGGGAACCTTTCGTCTTGCTAGGCATCCTACCGCGCAAGACAGGAGAAATGAAATGGCCGACAGAGTGAAAAGCGCAGCCGCACTGGTTGCGGCGCCAAGCGATACGGAACTGGTGCGCCGGGCCCTGGCGCGCGATGCCTCTGCCTTTCGCGCCATCATGAAGACGCACAACCAGCGGCTCTACCGGCTGGCGCGTGGCATCGTGCGCAACGACGGCGAGGCCGAGGATATCGTCCAGGAAGGCTATGTGCGGGCGTTCACGCATCTGGAAAGCTTTCGCGGCGATTCCACGCTGGCGACCTGGCTGTCGCGCATCGTCATCAACGAGGCGCTGGGGCGGCTGCGCAAGAAGCGCCGGGCGCTCGAGCAGTCGATGTCCGACGATCCGGCCGTCGAGGCCAAGATCATCCAGTTTCCTTTGAATACTCCCAACGACGACCCGGAGCGGACGATGGCGCAGCGGCAAATCCTGCAATTCGTGGAGCGGGCGACCGACAACATCCCCGATATCTATCGTACCGTGTTCGTCGCCCGCGTGATCGAGGGGCTGAGCATCGAGGAGACGGCCGACCTGCTCGGCATCAAGCCGGAGACGGTGAAGACACGGCTGTTTCGCGCCCGCAACCTGATCCGCCGGCAACTGGACGAGCAGATCGGCCCGGTGCTGCTCGACGCCTTTCCCTTCGCCGGCCAGCGCTGCGAGCGCCTGACGGTCGCGGTGCTGAAGCGGCTCGGCTTGCAGGAATAAGCCTCGCTTTTTTGCGGGAACGTTTCTTCGCGGCCCGCATCAAACGGATGTTCACTCAAAACTGGTGCCCGCCGCCTCGGTGCGCCGGGCCAAGGAGGCTTTTCATGCATATTCGCCCGCTTGCGGCCACAGCCGCGCTTTGCCTGCTTCTCGCCGCGCCGTTCGCGCAGGCAGCCGACAAGCCGACCGATCCGCAGATCGCGCATATCGCCTACACCGCCGGCGCGCTCGACGTGGCCGTGGCCAAGATCGCCATCTCCAAGTCGCACAACAAGGATGTCGTGGCCTTCGCCAAGGACATGGTCCGCGACCATGAGGCGGTGAACAAGCAGGCGCTGGACCTGGTCAAGAAACTGAAGGTAACGCCCGAGGACAACGCCACCAGCAAGGCGCTGACGAAGGCAACCAACGCCGAGGAGGCCAAGCTCAAGAAGCTCAAGGGCGCCGCCTTCGACAAGGCCTATGTCGACAACGAGGTCGCCTTCCACAAGCAGGTCAACGAGGCGCTGAAGACCGTGCTGATCCCCTCGGCCCAGAATGCCGAACTGAAGAGCCTGTTGGAAACCGGCCTGAAGATTTTCGAGGGCCATCAGCAGCATGCCGAGATGGTCGCGGCCGAGCTCAAATGAGGGCGATCCGATGAACCATCGGTTCTGGGTGCTTCCGGCCCTGGCGCTGGCCCTGGCCACGAGCGTGGCCGCGGCTCAGGCCAAGACCATCACCGTGACGGTGGACAAGATGGCGTTTTCGCCGGCCACGATCGAGGCCCAGGTCGGCGACACCGTCGAGTGGGTGAACAAGGATGCGTTCGCCCACACGGCCACCGTCAAGGGCGGCTGGGAGGTGATGCTGCCGATCAAGAAGTCGGGCAGCGTCACCATGGATAAGGCGGGAACCATCGACTACTTCTGCCGCTTCCATCCCAATATGAAGGGCACGATCAACGTCGCGCCCTGACTGACGGGACAAGAGCTCGACCCCCCACTCCGTCTCGGCTTCGCCGAGCCACCTCTCCCCCGGTCGACGGGGGAGAACCGTCTTGTACAAGCGTGTCGCTTTTCCTCTCCCCTTTTGAGGGGGAGAGGTGGTTTGCGAAGCAAACCGGAGTGGGGGTTGCCCCACCACGGCCGATAGCGTTTCGCCTCGAATCCGGCGGCCCCTGACGATACGAGACGTCTCCCAGGCCGAATTTTCCTTCTGCGGTTAAAAAAAGTGATGACGGGCGTGTCGCATCTTTCGACCACGCCGTTTGTCATTCGCAGAAGGATCGTTTCGCGCTTCCATCAACCGGTAGGACAGGCGTTTCAACAATTTTTAAATGCAATTTTCTTGTTACTTATTAGCAATATCATTCATTTGAAACGCTGAAAAAGCCGATGCAAAGGTCCCGTCCCATCGGTGGAGGCCGGTTATCCAAGCGTTTGAAAACACTTGATATCCCGGCTCGCTCCATCGCGCGGACGCTAGCATGGGACGAAAATCAGATGACGGTACTCGACTTTCCAGGACCGGGTTTTACGGCCGAGCAATGGGAGCGCCTGAGCGGGCTGGCGACGACGCTGAAGCCGGGACAGGCGCTGTGGATCAGCGGCTATTTCGCCGGCATCGACCACGCCCGCGCGCTGGGCGGATCGACCGCGATCCCGCTGCGCCTGGACGAGGCGGCCGCATCCGCGCCGGCTGCCGTCGCATCGCGTTCGCTGACCATCCTCTATGCCGGCGAGACCGGAAACAGCGCCGGCGTCGCCAAGGCTCTGGCCGAGGCATCCCGCGCTGAGGGCGCGACGCCGGTTCTCGTCGACGTCGCCGACTACAAGCCACGCAAGCTCAAGGACGAGCAGGACCTGCTGATCGTCACCAGCACCCACGGCGAGGGCGAGCCGCCGCTGTCGGCGGTCGGCTTCTTCGAGTTCGTGGAGGGGCGCAAGGCGCCGAGGTTGGAAGGGCTGCGCTTTGCCGTGCTGGCGCTGGGCGATTCCACCTATGAGCACTATTGCGGCGCCGGCAAGCGGCTCGATGCACGCCTGGCCGAACTCGGCGCCGAGCGCCTGGCCGAACGCGTCGATTGCGACGTGGACTATGAGGAGCCGGCTGCGGCATGGAGCAAGGCGGCGCTGGAACTGCTGGCTCCGAAAGCCGTCAAAGTTGCTGCTACGGCAAAGCCCGCCGGCTCCGCCGTGGCTTCGGTCGGGCTTTCGGCGTTCGACAAGAAGAACCCGTTTTCCGCTACCGTGATCGACAATTTCGTGCTGACCGGCCGTGACTCCAGCAAGGAAACGCGGCACATCGAACTGTCCCTGGCGGGCTCCGGCCTGACCTACGAACCCGGCGATGCGCTCGGCATGCTGCCGCAGAACGACCCGGTGCTGGTCGAGGCGCTGCTCGGCGCACTGTCGCTCGATGCCGGTGCGCAGGTGACCCTGAAGGAGCAGAAGATCGCGCTCGGCGAGGCGCTCTCCGGAAGGCTGGAAATCACGGCGGCGACGCCGCGTTTCCTAGACCATTGGGCCGGCTTGAGCGGTGCCGGCGAACTCGAGACCCTGCGCGGCGAGGCGAACGCGGAAGCGCGCGGTGCCTTCCTGCGCGGCAACCACATCCTCGACATCGTCCGCCGCTTTCCGGTCAAGGGGCTCGATGCGCAGGCGTTCGCCGCCGGCCTGCGCCCGTTGCAGCCGCGCCTGTACTCGATCGCGTCCAGCCTGAGCAACGCGCCCGACGAGGCGCACCTGACCGTCAGCACCGTGCGCTACGACCTCAATGGCGAGCCGCGCGAAGGGGTGGCCTCCGGCCACTTCGCCGGCCGGGCCGAGCCCGACGCGACGGTGCCTGTCTATATCCAGGCCAATGCCCATTTCCGCCTGCCGCAGGACGACAAGCCGATCATCATGATCGGGGCCGGCACCGGCGTCGCGCCCTACCGCGCCTTCCTGCAGGAGCGCGAGGCGAGGGGGGCTTCCGGCAAATCCTGGCTGTTCTTCGGCGAGCGCAACTTTGACAGCGATTTCCTCTACCAGACCGAATGGCAGGGCCTGCTGAAGGATAAGGTGCTGACCGAGATGAACGTCGCCTTCTCCCGCGATACCGCAAAGAAGATCTACGTCCAGCACCGCCTGCTCGAACAGGCGCGCGACGTTTATGCCTGGCTGGAGGAGGGCGCGCATCTCTATGTCTGCGGCGACGGCGCCAAGCTCGCCCCCGATGTCCACGCCGCGCTCACCACCATCGTGGAGCGGGAGGGCGGGCTGACCAGTGAGGCCGCCGGCGAATACCTGGCGGCGCTCAAGGCCGATCACCGTTACCAGATCGATGTGTACTGAGGTTCGTGATGAGCACGCTTGAAATAGACCGCAGCCGCGATGTCTCGCAGCCGCTGGAAAAGCTTGGGCCGGATGAGACGCTGAAGGCCAACAGCGACCAGTTGCGCGGCACCATCGCGGCCGGGCTCGAGGCGGAACTGACGGCGGCGGTGCCCGGCACCGACATCAAGCTGATGAAGTTCCACGGCGTCTACCAGCAGGACGACCGCGACATCCGCGACGAGCGCCGCCGGCAGAAACTGGAGCCGGCCTACCGCTTCATGGCGCGCGTGCGCCTGCCGGGCGGCGTGCTGTCGCCGGCGCAGTGGCTGAAGCTCGACGAGCTGGGCCGCGCCTATGGCAATAACTCGCTGCGCTTGACGACCCGCCAGACCTTCCAGTTCCACTATATTCACAAGAAGAACTTGCGCACTCTGGTCCAGGGCCTGCGCGAAGTGCTTCTCGACACGCGGGCCGCCTGCGGCGACGATTCCCGCGGCGTCATGGCCTCGATCAACCCGCAGCTTTCGGCGCTGCATGCGCAGGTTCATGCGCTGGCGAAGCAGGCCAGCGACCACGCCATCCCCAAGACCCACGCCTATGAAGAAATCTGGTACGGGGAGGAACGCAAGCCGGTGAACGGCCCCGAGGAGCCGCTCTACGGCAAGACCTACATGCCGCGTAAGTTCAAGATCGGCTTCGTCGTGCCGCCGATCAACGACATCGACGTCTATGCGCAGGACCTCGGCTTCATCGCCATCGTCGAGGACGGCAAGCTGGTCGGCTTCAACGTCGCCATCGGCGGCGGCATGGGGCGTACCGACCAGGCGCCGAAGACCTATCCGCGGCTGGCCAGCGTCATCGGCTTCCTGCCGGCCGACAAGGTGCTGGAGATGTGCGACGCCACCATGATGGTGCAGCGCGACTATGGCGACCGGCTCGACCGCGCCCGTGCCCGCTTCAAATACACCGTCGACGACAAGGGGCTGGATTTCATCAAGGCCGAGATCGAAGGCCATCTTGGCTTCAAGCTCGGCGAGGCTCGCGCCTACAGCTTTACGTCGAACGGCGACCCGATCGGCTGGACCGAGGGCGAGGACGGGCGCTGGCATTACACCCTGTTCATCCAGAACGGTCGGGTCAGCAATTTCCCGGAAAAGCCGCTGCTCGACGGCCTGCGCGCCATCGCCGAGCGCCACAAGGGCATGTTCCGCGTCACGCCGAACCAGAACCTCATCATCGCCGACGTGGCGGCGGACGACCGGCCGGCCATCGAGGCGCTGCTGAAGGAATACAGGCTCGACGGCCTCAACGCCGGCACCGGGCTGCGCCTCAATTCGATGGCGTGCGTCGCGCTGCCGACCTGCGGGCTCGCCATGGCCGAGAGCGAGCGCTACCTGCCGGACCTCATCACCAAGATCGACGCGATCCTCGCCACGCACGGGCTTTCCGAGGAGCCGATCACCATCCGCATGACCGGTTGCCCCAACGGTTGCGCGCGCCCCTACATCGCCGAGATCGCGCTGACCGGCCGCGCGCCGGGGAAATATAATCTCTATCTTGGTGGTGGCTTCCACGGCCAGCGCCTGAACAAGATGGTGCTCGAAAACGTTGGTGAGAAAATTATTCTAGAGTACCTGGAAAAAGTAATAGGTCATTTCGCTAAGGACCGTTTGGAGAAAGAGCATTTCGGCGACTTCGCTATTCGTGCGGGCTATGCTGCTGAAGTCAAAGAAGGGCGGTACTTCAACGATTGATGCCCGGGCAGCGTGGCTGCCTTGAGCGCAGGACTGAAACACCGACAAGCGGGAGTGATGGCCGGGCGCCCCAAGGCGCACGGACGGCGCCGGCTTGCCTCGCGACAGGAATTCATTGGTTCAGAAAGGCAGGAAATCCATGGCTAACTCGGTTTCTCATTCGCTCGTAACCGCCGAATGGCTGCAGGAGCATATCAACGACCCGAAGGTGCGGCTGTTTGAAGTCAGCGTCGACCCGGGCGTCTATGCCGGCGGCCACATTCCCGGCGCGACCAATCTCGACTGGCATGTCGATCTGGTCGACACCGTGAACCGCGACATCGCCTCGCGTGAGAAGCTGCAGGCGACGCTGCGCAAGGCCGGCGTCGACAACGACACCACCGTCATCATCTATGGCGACCACAACAACTGGTTCGCAGCCTGGGGCGCCTGGGTGCTGGACGTCTACGGCTTCGGCGACCGCGTGAAGCTGCTCGACGGCGGCCGCAAGCTGTGGGAAGCGCGCAAGCTTCCGCTGACAAGCGACGTTCCGTCCTTCAAGGCTTCGTCCATCGAACTGCCGGAACGCGACAACAGCCTGCGCGCGCGCCTGACCAACGTGCTCGACGTGGTCGAGGGCCGCATCGACGGCAAGCTGATCGATATCCGCTCGCCAGACGAATATCTCGGCAAGATCTTCGCGCCGGAGGGCGTGAAGGAATTGTCGATCCGCGCCGGCCATATCCCGGGCGCCGAGAACGTGCCGTGGGCGACGATCGTCAACGAGGACGGCACCTACAAGCCGCTCGACGAAATCCGCAAGATCTATGCCGACAAGGGCGTCGACGGCTCCAAGCCGGTCATCACCTATTGCCGCATCGGCGAGCGTTCCAGCCATTCCTGGTTCGCGCTCAAGCGCCTGCTCGGCTACGAGGTGCGCAACTATGACGGTTCGTGGACCGAATACGGCAATGCTGTCGGCGTGCCGGTGACCAACAAGAGCGGCACGGTCTGGCTCGGCAAGTAATCCTCCCGGCCTCTCTTCGAGAGGCGCCTGGCACATCGGGGGGAC
>NZ_JBHRTK010000016.1:67472-310688 GCF_042646345.1 Aquamicrobium soli
CCCCCGATGTGCTTTTTTTACCGGTGCTTACTCCGAGACTTCGGTCTGCGGCCGGTCGCTGCCGTCCGCTACTTCCTCGTGCCACTTGCCTTCGGAATCCTCATAGACGATGCCGTCCGTGGAGCCAGCGATCTGCTGCTCGGACGAAGCCATTTCCGCGGCGTGCAGCGCCTGGGTCCGGCTGGGGAAGGTTTCCGAAAACGTAGACCCCACCTTGTAGGCCCAGCCGCCATCATGCTCGACGATCGAGTAGACAAGTTTTGCCATGGATGCCTCCAGCTTGAGGAATTGCAGATAAAGCGGTCTTGCGGCCAGGCCTGCTTGCCGGCCGGTATTTCCTGCAAAACGCGGGCTGGGGCCAAAGGTTGCAGCCAGAGCATTTCCAGCAAAAGTGTGATGCGGTTTTGCGCCCGGGGATGCGGCTCTATTGCTGCGCGTCTTTTACCCAGTGCTGCATGGTGGTGACCGAACGCAGCAGTTGCGGGGCGGCGTGGATCGGTTCGCCCAGCGTTGCCGCCGCACGCCAGCCCCAGCGCGGATCGGCGAGGAACGCCCGCGCCAGCGCCACCATGTCGGCTCGGCCCTCGGCGACGATCGAATTGGCATGGGACGGGTCGGTGATCAGCCCGACGGCCCGCACCGGAATGTCGGCGCCCTTGCCCACGGCTTCCGCCAGATCGACCTGGTAGCCGGGCCCGGAGGGAAACTTCTGCAACGGCGAATTGCCGCCGCTGGAACAGCAGATATAAGCGACGCCTTCGGCCTTTAGCGCCCTGGCCACCTCGATGGCGTCCTCGACGTCGAAGCCGCCATGCACCCCGTCCTTCACCGACAGCCGGGCGCCGAGCATCAGGCGAGGGGCCGCCTTGCGCACGGCCCGGGCGACCTCGACTGCAAAGCGCATGCGGTTTTCCAGCGAGCCGCCCCAGCGGTCCGTGCGCTTGTTGGAGAGCGGCGACAGGAACTGGAAGATGAGGTAGCCGTGCGCGCCATGCAGTTCGATGAAGTCGAAGCCGGCGCGTTCGGCGCGTCGCGCGGCGTCGGCGAAGCGCTCGACGACCTGCCAGATTTCCTCTTCGCTCAGCGCATGCGGCACCTGCCAGCCCTCGTCATAGGCGATGGCCGAGGCCGCCACGACCGGCCACGGGTCCTGGCCGGCCGGCAGCGGCCCGCCGCCTTCCCATGGCCTGAGGCAGGACGCCTTGCGGCCGGCATGGGCAAGCTGGGTGCCGAACTTGGTGCCGGGCGCGGCGACGCGGCGGGCGGCATCCAGCGCGCGCCTGGCGGCCGCTTCGTTGTGGTCGGAATAGAGGCCGAGGCAGCCATGCGAAATGCGGGCGCGGCGCTCGACATTGGTCATCTCCACCGTGATCATGCCCGCGCCGGACAGGGCATAGCTCATCCATTGCTGCACATGCCAGTCGGTAGCGGAGCCGTCGTCGGCCGAATACTGGCACATCGGGGCGATGGCGATGCGGTTGGGAAAGGTGAGGCCGTCGAGGATGATGGGCTGGAAAAGAGGCGCTGTCATGAATGGCTCCGGATAAATCCGCCTCTATGTAGGTGAGGCCGGCCGCCGGCGCCACCCACGGCGACCGGGTCAGGCGGCAGGCCTTGCCAGATCCGGTTGCCGCGGCGACGAGCCGAACGCCCGGCCGATCCGGTTGGAGAGCCACTCAAGGTAAAGATAGATGACCGGCGTCACGAATAGGGTCAGCGGTTGCGAGACCAGCAGGCCGCCGACCACCGCCACGCCGAGCGGCTGGCGCAGTTCGGCGCTGGCCCCGGCGCCGAGCGCGATCGGCAACGTGCCCATCAGCGCCGCCAGCGTCGTCATCATGATCGGCCGGAACCGCATCAGGCAGGCACGGTGGATGGCGTCCACGGGCGACATGCCGCTGCGGCGCAGGTCGATCGCCACGTCCACCATCATGATGCCGTTCTTCTTGACGATGCCGATCAGCATCAGGATGCCGATCAGCGCGATGATCGAGATGTCCATGCCGGCGAGCCTCAGCGCGAGCAGCGCGCCGAGTACGGCCGAAGGCAGGCCGGACAGGATCGTCAGCGGGTGGATGAAGCTCTCGTAGAGCATGCCGAGCACGATATAGATGGTCAGGATCGCGGCGAGAATGAGCAGCCCCTGGTTCGCGGCCGAATCCTGGAACGTCTTGGCCGTGCCAGCATAGGTGGTGGAAACCGTGTGCGGCAGGTGCAGTTCTGCCTTGATCGCCTCGATGCGGTCGGTGCTGGTGCCGAGCGACACGCCGGCCGGCAGGTTGAACGAGATCGTCACCGCCGGCAGCTGGCCGAGCTGGTTCACCGCCAGCGGCCCGGCGGTGCGCTCCACCGTGGCGAAGGCGCCGAGCGGCACGAGATTGCCGTTGGCGCCGGCCACCTTCAGCCCGAGCAGCGACTCCGGCGACCATGGAATGCGCGGGTCCGCTTCCAGGATCACGGGATAGCTGTCGGTGCTCTCGAAGATGGTGGCGGCCTGCTGCGTGCCGAAGGAAGAATAGAGGGTCGAGCGCAGGACGTCGTTGGTGACGCCGAGCGCCGCCGCCTTGTCGGGATCGACCTTGATGGTGGCCTGCAGGGCGTTGTTGCTGAGGTCGGTGGCGACATCGACGAAATGCGCGCGGTCCTGGGTCATGGCATCGGCGATGCGGCCGGCCCACTCGTCGGTCGTGTCGTTGTCGAGTGCCTGCACCACGAGCTGGTACTGGCTGGCCGAGGCGCGCGAGCCGAGGCTGAGGTTCTGCACTGGCGTCATGAAGACGTTGATGCCGGCGACTGTCCCGGTTTCGCGGCGCAGCGCCGACAGCACCTGTTCGAGCGGTGGCCGCCGGTCCTTCGGCTTGAGTTCCACGAACAGGCGGCCGTTGTTGAGCGCGCCGCCATTGTTGGAGCCGGCCGACTGGGCAACATGCGCGACATAGGGCGACTTGGCGAAGATCGCGGCGACGCGGCTCTGCAATGCCACCATCTGGTCGTAGGAAATATCCTGCCGCGCCTGCGTGCTGACGGCCAGTTGGCCGATGTCTTCCTGCGGAAAGAAGCCCTTGGGCGAACTTTCCAGCAGCCATACCGACATCGCCGTGGTGACGATGAACAGCAGCGCGACCAGCATTGTGTTCTTCAGGCAGAAGCCGAGCGCCGAATCGTAGCCGCGCAGGATGAATCCGTGCCCTTTCGCGTCGGCCTGCTTCCGGGGTGCCCGGAGCAGCCGCGAGCACAGCATCGGCGTCAGCGTCAGCGAAACCACCATGGAGGCGAGGATGGCGGCGGTGACGACCATGGCGAACTCGTTGAGGATGCGGCCGACGACGCCGCCCATCAGGAGGATGGGCAGGAAGACGGCCACCAGCGAGATCGAGATGGAAATGATGGTGAAGCCGATTTCGCGCGAGCCTTTCAGCGCGGCCTCGAACGCCGAAAGCCCGTCCTCCTCCATGTGGCGGAAGATGTTTTCCAGCATGACGATGGCGTCGTCGACGACGAGGCCGACCGATAGCGTCATGCCCATGAGCGAGATGTTGTCGATGGAAGCGCCGAGAAGATACATGACGGCCAGCGTGGCGATCAGCGAGATCGGCACGGCGACGGCGGGAATGATCGTTGCGGTTACGCGGCGCAGGAACAGGAAGATGACCATGATCACCAGCACGATGGTCAGCGTCAGCGTGAACTGCACGTCGCTGACTGCCTGCTGGATCGAGACGGAGCGGTCGTTGAGCATCCGCAGGTTTGCCTGAGGCGGCAACTGGTCGGCGAAGCTCGGAAGCATCGTCTTGACCCGCTGCACCACATTCACGGTGTTGGCGTCGGGCTGGCGTTGCACGGCCATCAGGATGGAGGGTGTCGCGTCGTACCAGCTTCCGGACGTGGTCACGGCGACGGAATCGATGACGCGCGCGACGTCGGCGAGATGCACCGGCCGGCCGTTGTTGTCGTCGATGACCAGTTGGCCGAACTGGCCGGCGTTCTCCAACTGTGTGTTGGCAGTGATGGTGAGCTGCTGCTGGTCGTCGCTGAGGGTGCCGAGCGGCGTCTGGCTGTTGGCGTTGGCGATCGCCGTTTCCAGTTGCGAGACGGAGATGTTGCGGGCGGCAAGCAGGCTGGGATCGACCTGGATGCGCACCGCATATTCCCGGCTGCCGAAGATCTGCACCTGGGCGACGCCGTTGATCGTCGACAGCGCAGGAGAAATGACGTTCTGGGCGAAGGCGTCCAGTTGCGTCAGCGGCGTCACTTCGCTCGTCAGCGCCAGGATCAGGATCGGCGCATCGGCCGGGTTGACCTTGCGATAGCTGGGCGGCGTGGTCATCTGCGGCGGCAACTGGCGCTGCGTGCGCGCGATCGCGGCCTGCACGTCGGCCGCCGCCGCGTCGATGTCGCGGTCGAGCACGAACTGGATGGCGATAGAGGTATTGCCCAGCGTGTTGCTGGTGGAAATGGAATCGATGCCGGCGATGGTGGACAATTGCTTGATCAGCGGCGTGGCGACCGAGGTCGCCATCGTCTCCGGCGAGGCGCCCGGCAGCGAGGCCGAGACATTGACGACCGGGAACTCGGCGCTGGGCAGAGCGGCCACCGGCAGCAGCCGGTAGGCGAAGGCGCCGGCCAAAATCAGCGCGATCGACATCAGCAGCGTGGCGACGGGCCGCCGGATGCAGAATTCGGAGATCATTTGCCGGTTTCCGTCAAGGCGGCCTCGGAAATCCTGGCGGCTCCGGTGTCCTCGGTGACCGGCGCGCCGTCCTTGAGCCGTCCCTGGCCTTCGACCACGACCTTTTCACCCCTGTTCAGCCCGGCCGAGACCGCCGTCTGCCGGTCGTTGGACATGGCGATCGTCACGGTTTTCATGGATGCCTTGCCGTCGGCGCCGACCACGAACACATACGGCCCCTTCTGTCCGGTTTGCAGCGCGACCGTCGGCACCGTCACCGCATCCTTGAGCGTTCCGAAGCGGATCGCGACGTTGACGTAGAGGCCGGGCCAGAGCTTGCCGGCGCTGTTGTCGACCGAGGCGCGCGCCGCGATCGTGCCCGAGGTCGTGTCGACGGAGGAATCGAGGAAATCCAGCGCGCCCTGCGCCAGCGGGCCGCCGCCGTCGTCGCGGCTGCTGAGCGTAACCGTCGCCTGGCCGGGGTTTGCGATCGCCGACTGGAGAAGGCCGAGATCGGCCTCGGGCAGGGTGAACGTCACCCTCAGCGGGTCCATCCGGGTGATCGTCACCAGCGGCTGGGAGGAGGAGCCCGATTGCTGCGTGGTCGACGTGTTGGTGCCCGACTGGCCGTTTCCGCTGCTGACGAGGTCACCGACCGAAGCGTTGATCGTGCCGAGGCGTCCGGGGGTCGCCGCCACGATCGTGGCATAGCCGAGCTGGACCTTGTCGGCCTGGATCGCGGCCTGGTCGGCCTCGACCGCCGCTTCCAGCCCCTTGGTGGTGGCAAGCTGCTCGTCATAGGCCTGCTGGGTCCCGGCGCCCTTGGCGAGAATTTCTCGAGCCCGGTCGAGGTCGGCCTGGGCGCTGACGAGCGCCGCCTGATCCTTGGCAAGGCCCGCCTGGTCCTTGGCAAGCTGGGCGTTCAGCGCGGAGTCGTCGAGTTTGAACAGGATGTCGCCGGCCTTGACCGTCTGGCCGTCCTTGACCGGGATTTCGGTGATCTGGCTTGCGATGCGCGAGCCGACGTTGACGACGGCGGGGGAGGACAGGAACCCGGTGCTGTAGCGCATGATGGGAAAGTCTGTCGTCTGCACCGGCGCTGTGACGACGGCGGTCGGCCGCGGGCCTTGCTGGTTGCGGGCGCGATCGCCCTGCGCGGCATGTGCCTTGTAGCGGGTAACGGCCCCGGGGCCGGCGACAACCGCCAGCCCGAACGCCAGCGCGACCGCGATCAGGCAGGCTACGATCTTCGTGCGCACACTCCAGCCCTCATTCGTCACCACCGCATCCCGGTTTGCCGGGAACTACTGGCGCCGCCATTTCAGCAGCATTGTGGACAAACAACGCCGAATGGGCGGAATGGAAGCAAGATTACCGCGATTTAATGCGCCCGCATAACTTGCCCGGCCGAGCGCTTCCATGCCATTGATCGCCGGCAGGCTGGGCATGGCCGAAGCCGGCCCGGGCGGACGTGGTGGAACTGGTAGACACAAGGGACTTAAAATCCCTCGGGCTTGCCCGTACGGGTTCGATTCCCGTCGTCCGCACCAGGCAATCCGGAAAATCATGGGAAGGTGAGGACGCGAGGCGGCCGACGGGCATCACCCCCCTCAAGCCCGATGCCACGCGCCGGCGAATGCCTCGCGCCCCCGAATTCCGTTTTGCGCATATCCTTAACAAAGTGCAAACGGATCGGCGGTTTAACCTTATCTTCTAACCTTAACCGCAGTTTCGGGACGGTCCGTCAAGGGCCGGACGTTCACTGTCCGGTGACGACGGTCAGCACCTTGAGCGGCGTCGTGATGACGATCTCCGCCACAGCGCCGACCGCTTGTCCGAGGCCCTGGCCGAGGTCGTTGATGCGTCGCTCGTCGAGCGGCGGTTCGGTGTCCGACAGGCTGGCCGGCGCGCTCAGGCGGTCGCCGAGCAGTTGCACCAGGATGGGATTGTCGGCGAATTTGGCGTGGTTGAGCCGGTCCGCTCCCTTGGTCTTGGTGAGGTCCACGACGATGACGCCGTAGCTGGCGAGGTCGGCGGCGTCGTTATAGTCGCCGACGCGCGGCTTGGAACCGGAAATCAGTCCTGAAATCTGCAGGGCGCGGTCGTCGCCCGACAGAAGCACGGTGAACGGCTTGTCCGGCTTGCCGTAGCGCAGCATCTGCTTCTTGAACACGTCGACATCGATGTCGGGCGAGGCGAGGATGACGTAGCCGAGCTTGCCGCCGAGATCGCGATCGCCGGTGATGGCCAGTTGCCTCAGCGCTTCCATCGTCACCCAGGTGCCCATCGAATGGGCGATGATGTCGATGCTTTTCACCTTGGTCGCGGCGAGCAGGCGAAGCGTCGCCTCGAGGTCGTCGCGGGCCGCGTTGGCGCTTTCCTTGTCGTAGACGTAGTCGGTGATGCGGCCGCCCGACGCCCAGGAAAACAGCACCGGCGTGCCCGGGTAATTGGTGTCGGCGGCGATCTGGGTCAGCCGGTAGATGCCGTCGTCGAAGCCGTTGTTGAAGCCGTGCACGAACACCAGCGCGCGCTCGCCTCGCTTGACCACGTCGGCGCCGAGCGCCTTGGCGAAATGCTGCCGGTCGGGGTAGGTGACGACCCGCCTGGCGGTGAAGTCCTTGGCCGGATCGCTGGGCGCGCGACCCTTGGCGCGCTCGATGCTGCCGACGCGGTGGGCCTTCGGCACGGTGACGTCGACGCGCGCGTAGTTGGTGGTCAGCGAGCGGTCGCCGTCGAAGACCTGGCGCGGATTGGCGGTGGCCTGCTGGCGCGTGGTGGCGACGAAGATTTCATGGGTGGAGCCGATGCTGGACGCCGGCGCCTCGACGGCGACCCGGTTGATCAGGTCATGCGCGCTGTTGCCGGCGCAGCCGGCGAGGGCGAGCGCGAGTAACACGGCGATCAACGACCTCTGGCGCACGGCGACATCGCTCCTCAATCGTGGGTGGCGCCGGGCGCCTCACCATCCGATAAAGAAAGAACCATTTTCGGTCCAGCCGCAAGTGAGGCGGCCGGTGGGCGCGGTGGCCGGCACTACAGGACACCGCCGGCCTGAGTAAGTTGCCTGATGCGGTCGGTCACGTCGCGGTCGCTGGCAAAGCCGTCGTCGAGGCGCAGCCGCTGGCCGAGCTCCTTCACTAGAGCCGGGTTGTCCGCGAACTTGGTGTGGTTGAAGCTGTCGCTGCCCTTGGCGCGCGAGACGTCGACCACGGTGACGCCGTAGTCGGCGAGGTCGGAAGCGTTCTTGTAGTCGCCGACGCGCGGCTTCCAGCCCGCGATCAGGCCGGAGAGGCGCAGCGCCCGGTCGTCATCGGACAGAAGCAGGATGAACGGCTTGTCGGGCTTGCCGTAGCGCCGCATCTGGCTCTTGAACACGTCGACGTCGATGTCCGGCGAGGCCAGGACCACGTCGCCGAGCTTGCCGCCGAGGTCGCGGTCGCCGGTGATCGCCAGCTGGCGCAGCGTTTCCATGGTGATCCAGGTGCCCATGGAATGCGCGACGATGTCGATGCGTCGCGCGCCCGACTGTTCGAGCATCCGCAGCGTCACCTCGAGCTGGTCGCGCGCGGCGCTGGCGCTTTCCTTGTCGTAGACGTAGCTGGTGGTCGAGGCGCCGGAGGCCCAGGAAAACAGTACCGGCGTGCCGGGATAGCCTGCGTCGTGGACGATCTGGGTCAGCCGGTAGACGGCGTCGTCGAAGCCGGTGTTGTAGCCGTGGACGAACAGCATGACGCGGCCGCCGCGCGCGGCGATGTCGGCGTTGAGCGCTTGCGAGAATTTCGGCGCGGTGTCGTAGCCGACCACGTCGGTCGCCATGAAGTACCGGGACGGGTCGTCGGACCGGCCGCGGCTCTTGCGCTCGATCTGCCCGGTCTTGTGGACCAGCGGGACGGTGACGTTGACGCGGGCGAAATTGAGCTTGGCCGAGCGCTCGCCGTCGAAGACCTTGCTCGGATCGCTGGAGCGCTTGCGCGTGGTGGCGATGAAGATCGCGTGGTTGCCCGCGATCTGCGAGACGGAGGCGGATACGACCGCGCTGCCGAGGAGGTCTTCGGTCCGGTGGCCACCGCAGCCGGCGACAAGCAGGGCAAGGGCCGCGACGAAAAAGCTATTCAAACGCACGTTATGTCCAGTCAAAACCCAAGGGCGGCAGGGGGTGCCGGCCCATCGATCGTTCCCCGTTTTTGCGAGAATTTGTCCCTCCAGCCAAGTGCGGCGGAAGTAAGTCAGGCTTCGCCGAAAAGCCGGCCGCGCCGCTTTGTTTGCGGCGAGTGTTGCGCGAAAGCCAAAATGGCGGCAGGAACGCCTGATCAGGATTGGATGCCCGCCTCATGACCAGCTTTGCCGACAGTGTTGCCAGCGCCGCGACGGCAGTGCGCGAAATCTTCCCCGAGACGCCGTTGCAGGAGAACGACTACCTGTCGAAGAAGTTCGGCGCGCGCATCTTCCTGAAGCGCGAGGACCTGACGCCGGTGCGCTCCTACAAGATTCGCGGGGCATTCAATTTCTTTCGCAAGGCGCTCGCCGCCGGCAGCAAGGCGGAGCTGTTCGTCTGCGCCTCCGCCGGCAACCACGCGCAGGGCTTTGCCTTCGTATGCCGTCATTTCGGCCGCAAGGGCGTGGTCTTCATGCCAGTGACCACGCCGCAGCAGAAGATCGACAAGACGCGGCTGTTCGGCGGCGAGTTCGTCGAAATCAGGCTCGTCGGCGACTTCTTCGACGATTGCTACCACGCGGCCCTTGCCTTCACCGAGGAGTCCGGCGCGCTCATGGTGCCGCCCTTCGACCACCGCGACATCATCGAGGGGCAGGCGACGGTCGCCTACGAGATCGCTGCCCGCATGGGTCGAGCCAAGAAGCCCGAGATGATTGTGCTGCCGGTCGGCGGCGGCGGGCTGGCGGCCGGCATCACGCAGTATTTCGGGCAAGGGCCGGGCGAGGGCGAGCCGCGTTTTGTCTTTTGCGAGCCGGCCGGCGCGCCGAGCCTGAAGGAAAGCCTTGCGGCCGGCAAGCGGGTAAGGCTCGCGAAGATGGACAGCTTCGTCGATGGCGCGGCCGTCGGCGAAATCGGCCGCGAGAATTTCCGGCTGCTGAAAAGGTTCTCGCCCGAGGATGTCCGCGCGATCCCGGAGAACCGGCTCTGCGCGACGATGATCGAGATGCTGAATATCGAGGGCGTCGTGCTGGAGCCGGCCGGCGCGCTGGCTGTCGATGCGCTGAAGGATTTCCCGAAGAAGGAAATCCGCGGCAAGACCATCGTCTGCGTGGTGTCAGGCGGCAATTTCGATTTCGAGCGCCTGCCCGACGTGAAGGAGAGGGCGCTGCGCTTCCAGCGGCTGAAGAAGTATTTCATCATCCGCTTCCCGCAGCGGCCGGGCGCGCTACGCGATTTCCTCCAGTTGCTCGGGCCGGACGACGACATCACGCGCTTCGAATATCTGAAGAAGTCGGCGCGCAATTTCGGCTCGGTGCTGATCGGCATCGAGACCAAGGACCACCGCAATTTCGATACGCTGACGGCGAAGTTCACCGCCGAGGGTGTGCAGTATCAGGACATCACCGACAACGAGACGCTGGCGAACCTCATCATCTGAAGGCCGCCAGCGTCGGGGAGATCACCAGCTTCCGGTGTTGGGCATCGAGGCCCACGGCTCGGCCGTTTCCTTGGCCTCGCCCTTCTGCAGCAGTTCGATGGAAATGCCGTCCGGCGAGCGCACGAATGCCATGCGGCCATCGCGCGGCGGACGGTTGATGGTCACGCCCTTGTCCATCAGATGCTGGCAGGTGGCGTAGATATCGTCGACCTCGTAGGCGAGATGGCCGAAATTGCGGCCGCCGCGATACTCTTCCGGATCCCAGTTGAAGGTAAGCTCGACCAGCGGTGCCTTGTTCTCGACGCCGCTCTTCTCGTCGTCGGGCGCGGCAAGGAAGATCAGCGTGTAGCGGCCCTTTTCGTAGTCGTTGCGGCGCACTTCCTTCATGCCGAGGCCGCCGCAGAAGAAGTCGAGCGACGCGTCGATGTCGGTGACGCGGATCATGGTGTGCAGATAGCGCATGGATTCCTCCTGAGGGTTGCGGCGCACAATAAGGGGCAGGCCGTGTCGCGGCAACCGTTAGGTCTAAGGACAATCCGGCGCGGGAAGCTTCTGGAAAATGGCGGTCAGGTCTTGCACTGACCGGAAATGCCAGTGTTAATCTGCAGGTAAGAATCAGTTACTGTGTTTTCGACGATAGGGGGCGTTCCAATGGAAGACAAAGCCTCTTCGGTGGGGCGGAATGCGACCGTTGGCGCGACCGCGACGCGGAATGAGGCCGGCGACCAGGCCGGTCTCGTCGAAGTTTCGGGCGCCATAAAGTGGTTTGACGTAGCCAAGGGCTACGGTTTCATCCTCCCCGACGACGGGGTGTCCGGCGATATCCTGCTCCACGTCACCTGCCTCAGGAAAGACGGTTTCCAGACGGCGCTCGAGGGGGCGCGTGTGGTGTGCCTCGCCAGGCAGGGCGAGCGCGGCCTGCAGGCCTTCCGCGTGCTTTCCATGGACCTGACCACGGCGGTGCATCCGGCGGAGATGCAGGAGCAGCGCACCCACGTCACGGTGACGCCGGAAAGCGGCCTCGAGCGCGCGCTGGTCAAGTGGTTCAATCGGATCAAGGGCTTTGGTTTCCTCAGCCGGGGCGAGGGGACGGAAGACATTTTCATCCATATGGAAACCCTGCGCCGCTATGGCATCGCCGAGCTTCGGCCGGGGCAGGTCGTGCTCGTTCGCTTCGGCCGCGGCGACAAAGGCCTTATGGCCGCCGAAATCCACCCCGACATGGGCACCTTGCCGGTTTCACACTAGAGCGGCCGACGCCCGGATAGATTGGGGCTGCCGCTCCATCTTGTTGTTCTAGCCGCATTTGTACGACGCCAGACGATTTCGTCTGGCTGTAAAATGCTCTAAACCCGTCGTGATCCGGCTGGCGCTGCATGGAGCGGTGATGCGTTACAGGAAATGGATGGCCGCGGGCGCCCTGGTGGTGCTGGTCACGGTCTTTGCGTCGTTTCAGGCGCAACCTGGCTTTGCCGACAGCCGGGCGATGATGCTTCCGGTCGATCCGGCGCCGCTGGTGGTGGTGACGCACAAGGCCGAGCGCTCCTTCACCATCGAGATCGCCGACGATAGCGCCGAGCGTTCCGCCGGCCTGATGTTCCGCGAGGACATGCCCGACGACCGCGGCATGCTGTTCGTGTTCCAGGACACCAGGAACGTGGCCTTCTGGATGAAGAACACGCCGATGCCGCTCGACCTGCTTTTCATCGGCGAGGATGGCCGCATTCGCGCCATCCTGCCGGGCGAGCCGCAGTCGGAAGCCGTGATCGACCCCGGCGAGCCGGCGCGCTATGTGCTGGAACTGAAGGCCGGCACTGCCGCGAAGGAAGGGATCAAGGTCGGCGATCTGCTGAAGCACCCGGCCATCGGCACGGGCCAGCGCAACTGAATCCAGGGATTTGCCGCCGATGCAGTTCTTCCACCATGACGGCTTCGACCTCGCCTTTCTCGACCGCGCGCCGTCTTCCGGCAGCGGCGATCCGGTGCTGATGATCCACGGCTTTTCCTCCAGCCACTACGTGAACTGGGTCGCACCCGGCTGGTTCAAGACACTGAACGATGCTGGCTACCGCACCATCGCGCTGGACAATCGCGGCCATGGCCAGTCGACCAAGGCTTACGAGGAAGCGGACTACGCGCCGGCCAGGATGGCCTCGGACGCGGCCGCGCTGCTGGACCATCTCGGCATCGAGCGCGCGCATGTCATGGGCTATTCCATGGGCGCGCGCATTTCCGCTTTCATGGCGCTGTCCGACCCCGACAAGGTGGCGACGCTGGTGCTGGGCGGGCTCGGCATCGGCATGGTCGACGGCGTCGGCGACTGGGACCCTATCGCCGAGGCGCTGCTTGCTCCCGATGCCGCTTCGATCACCCATCCGCGTGGAAAGATGTTTCGCGCCTTTGCCGACCAGACCCGCAGCGACAGGCAGGCGTTGGCCGCCTGCATCATCGGCTCGCGTACGCTGCTCAGCGAAGGCGAGGTGGCGCGCATCTGCCAGCCGACGCTGGTCGCCGTCGGCACGGCCGACGACATTGCCGGCTCGCCCGACGAACTGGCGGCGCTGATGCCGAACGCCGAGGCGTTCTCCATCCAGGGCCGCGACCACATGCTGTCGGTCGGCGACCGGACGTTCAAGAAGCGCGTGCTCGACTTCTACGCGGAAAACCCGCTCTGAGCATGCCCTTCCAGCGCGGCGAGGAACACCGCCATGTTCCGGCGTGCCTGCGCCTCGAAACGGTCGCGGAACTCCGGCGTATGGAAGATTGCCTCGCGCGCCAGGAAACCCTTTAGCACGGCGGCGCGCCCGGCGAGCCAGGCGGCTTCGGGCACCCAGCCGTACTCCTTCCGCACCGCTTTCTCATAGGCCGCGAACGCGTCCGGCGCGGCACCCAGCACCGACAGGTCCATGTCGAGGAAGAGGGCCGCATCACGCAGGGCGCCGGCATCGCCGAGGTCGGGCAGTCGGTGCGTCGCGGTGGCTTCGATCATGGCGGCGATGCGGTCGAGCCGGCCAGCGTCGACGCGGCCTGCCAGCCGCTCGCGAGCCAGTGCCGCGCTTTGCGCCTCGTTGTTCTTGGCGCGGCTGTCGTAGATGGCGTCGTGGAACCAGATCGCCGCCTCGACCGCTTCCGGATCGGCCAGTTCAGCACGGTATTGGCGCGCAAGCTCAAGCAGTGCGCGGATGTGCTTCATGCCGTGGTAATGGCGTGAAGGGGCGTCGTAGAGCGCCGAAAGCTCGTTTTTAAGGGCTTCGTCCAGCAAGGTTTCGTTTTCCCGTTGCCGTTGAATTTACGTCGGTTCTAACCATTTGACAGGTAGCTAAGGAAATTTGAGTTCACCCATGCCGGCATCTGGCCTATAGGTGCATTCCTGAACTGGACTGGCGGCTGTCGGAGACTGTCTATGAATATCAATTCCGCCCGCGTGAATGCGTTGCAGCCTGTGGACCCCATCTGGCGCTCGGTGCGCGACGAGGCGCTGAAGGCCGTGGCGCGCGATCCGCTGTTGTCGGCCTTCCTCTATTCGACCATCCTCAACCAGGAAAGCCTGGAGGATGCCGTCATCCACCGGCTGTCCGAGCGGCTGGCGCATCAGGATATCGGCTCCGACCTCATCCGCCAGACGTTCAAGGCGATGGCCGCCGACGACCCCGAATGGTCGAGCGTCGTGCGCGTCGATATCCAGGCCTATTACGATCGCGACCCCGCCTGCGACCGCTTCATGATGCCGATCCTCTATTTCAAGGGGTTCCACGCCATCCAGACGCACAGGCTGGCCCATTGGCTGTGGAACCAGGGCCGGCAGGATTTCGCGCTCTACCTGCAAAGCCTCTCTTCCTCGGTGTTCCAGACCGACATCAACCCGGCCGCCCGGATCGGCAAAGGGGTCTTCCTCGATCATGCCACCGGGCTCGTCGTCGGCCAGACGGCGGTCATCGAGGACGATGTCTCGATCCTGCACGGCGTGACGCTGGGCGGCACCGGCAAGGCCGGCGGCGACCGCCACCCGAAGATCCGCCGCGGCGTGCTGATCGGGGCCGGCGCCAAGATCCTCGGCAACATCGAGATCGGCCATTGCTCCAAGATCGCGGCCGGTTCAGTCGTGCTGTCGCCGGTTCCGCACAACAAGACGGTGGCCGGCGTGCCGGCGCGCGTCGTCGGCGAAACCGGCTGTGACCAGCCTTCGCGGCAGATGGACCAGCTGCTGCCGTCGCAGTCGATGGACCAGGTCGTCAGCTTCGATATCTGATTACGGTGGCGGGTGGCAGGCCGCGCCGCTTTGTCGGGCGCTGAAGGCTCTTGCGCCTTTACATCGCAATTGCCGGCGTGCCAGAAGCGCGATTACGCACGCAAATCACCACACGATCGGAATTGGAGAGCACCGTTGAAGCCGGATGAAATCAGAAAGCTGGACGCCTATTTCAAGCGCGCCTTCCAGAACCCCAGGCTGGAAGTGAAGGCCCGCCCGCGCAAGGACGATTCGGCCGAAGTCTATCTTGGCGACGAATTCCTCGGCATCGTCTTCAAGGACGAGGAAGACGGCGACTACAATTTCTCGATGGCGATTCTCGACATCGATCTCGGCTGAGCCGGGATTGACGGGCAGGCGCCATGACGCCTGCCTGGCCACATCTCAGCGCGGCATTTTCAGGATGCGCTCGGCCTCGGCCGCGACGGCCTTGTCGAGCGCCTGCCAGTCCCCCAAAAGCTCTTCCGGAAAGCGATAGGTGAGGCTCAACCTGTCGCCGACGAGAATATCTCGCTCGCACGGCGCCAGCGTCTCCCGCGCGCTCTCGCCGCTGAGGCAGCGCGCCACGAACGGCTCCTGGCCCGGCCGGTAGGCAACCGCCAGCACCTCGTTGAGATAGCCCGACGTCGCCTTGAAGGCATAGCGGATGATGCCGTGAGGGCCGGGTGTTCCGGGTTGCTCGATCAGCGATTGATAGATCGGGGCGAAGCGGCCGCTCATGCCGCGCGACATCATCTGCGGCTCGAATGCCAGAAAAAGGATGTTCCTGCGCGCGCCGCGGCCGTTGAAGTCGTCACGCGCCGCATCGCTATAGCCGTCCATCGAAGGATAGCGCAGGTAGAGGTCGAGCCGCGGGGCAGGGCCGTCGCGGCGCGCATCGGCGAAGCGGATGGTGTTGGCCGGAACCGCCAGCACGTTGTCGCCGATCATGACCGCGTGCACGGTGGTGTCGTCGCTGTAGCCGCCGAGCGCGATGGAATGGCCGAACCAGCGGCCGCCGAAGCTGATGGCGAGCGACAGCAGCGCCAGGCCCGCGAAGGCGCAGAAGACCTTCGTCATCAGCGGCGAATCGATGACGGTATAATCCTGGCCGGCGGTGGCCTGTTTCGTGGACATCGTGCGCGTTCGACCTGCGATCCTGAACGGTGCCGGCACGGCGAAGATTTCGCCGGCCGTTCGTTCCTGACTGTGCTGTTTCATGGTAAACGGGCGGTAAAGATGAACCTGGAAACAAAAATGCCTGTTTACGAACTGGATGGAACGGCCCCGCGCTTCGAGGACGAGAGCAGCAACTGGATCGCGCCCGATGCGGTGCTGGTCGGCAATATCGATATCGGCCGCAATGTGGGTTTCTGGTTCGGGGTCGTGGTGCGGGGCGACAACGAGGCCATCACGATCGGTGCCGACACCAATGTGCAGGAACACACGGTCATGCACACCGATATCGGTTTTCCGCTGACCATCGGAAAGGGATGCACCATCGGCCACCGTGCCATGCTGCATGGCTGCACCATCGGCGACAGCAGCCTGGTCGGCATGGGCGCCATCGTGCTGAACGGCGCGAAGATCGGCAGGAACTCGCTCGTCGGCGCCGGCGCGCTGGTCACCGAGGGCAAGGAGTTCCCGGACAATTCGCTGATCGTCGGCTCTCCCGCCCGCGTCGTTCGGCAACTGGACGGACAGGCGGTTGCCGGCCTGCGCGCCTCGGCCGCGCACTATGTGGAGAACGCCAAGCGCTTCATGGCCGGACTGAAACCGGCCTGACCGGCTATCCCCCACAACGGAAAAGGGCCGCCCGAAGGCGACCCTTTCGTTCTACGCCGTAGCGTAAATTTCAGCCTGCCGGATCGGCCGGCGGAGGGGTCGCGGTGCCTGCCGTGGGATCTTTGATCTTGTCAGCAATTTCGTTGAACTTGTCGTTGATGTTGGTGCCGAGTGCGCCGGCGCCGACCATGATGGCCACGGCGATGAGGGCGGCGATGAGGCCGTATTCGATGGCGGTCGCGCCGGACTCGTCTTTGTAGAAGCGGGCGATAAGCTTCGTCATTTGTTTGTTCCTCTGACCCAGTTTGTGACGTTCATCTTTGGCGGTTTCTTTTCGAACCGTGGCCCAACACTAGGCGACTTCGATTTCAACCCCGTTAAAGAGGATGGTAAACGAAAGGTAGTCGGCCGTTTGCTTAATGAATAAAGAATAGATAAGTTTTTCTGCATTCGATTTTTGCAGATCAGAGGGTATCATGCGGGCATCTCTTGTCGCACGGCGTTGCTCACGCCCACCGATACTGGCGAAGGCCTGATGTTCGCGTACCCAAAAAGGCGGAGCCGGCCCGGGGACGGAGCCGGCTCCTGGAATCCGGTCGTTGGGGACGGGGAGGGTGGGACTCGACCGGATTTTCCCGTGGCGGCGCTAAAGCGCGCCGCAATCTTTCAGCTTCGCTTCAGGCACTTTCGCGCCTTGATCCGCGCATGCTTCCTCCCGAAACCGGTTCCCGCTTTCCGAAGGCATGTGCTAGCGGACGCTGGCCACCGCGTCGGCACGGCCGTCGTTGATGGTTACCCACACGCCCGAATTCGTTTGCGACTGGCGCTTGAGATAGGTGTATTCGGTGTCGGTCCAGGCGAGCACTTTCGGCTCCAGATTGTCGAGGATGAACTCGCCGAGGCTGGTGCGCACCGTCAGCACCGCGTGGCCGTCGCCGTTCGGCTGGCGCACGACGGTGATCAGCAGGTCGCCGGCCGGCATGCCCGCTTTCATCAGGCGGCGGCGCTTTTCCAGCACGTAGTCCTCGCAATCGCCGAAACCGCTGGTGGGGTAGGACCAGACTTCTTCCTTGCCCCACATTTCCATGTCGGTGCGCGGCGTTACCGTGGTGTTGACGCTGTTGTTGACGGCAACGATCGTTGCCCACAGGGTGCGCGTCAGTTCGGTCGGCGCCCGGTTCGGCGTCTTCTGCCGGCATTCCTGCGGCAGTTGCTGGCAGAAATCGTAATGGCCGACCGGCTGGGTGGTGCGGCCGCCGGTGTGCATGAAGCTTCCCGCATAGGCGGTTCCCCAACCGCCGAACTGCAGGGCCATTGCCAGAAGCAACAGCGCGCTTTTCTTGTTCATTTGTAGTCTCCCCGTTTGAGGAGACAATGACATGCCCGGATTTATTCGGCGCAAAGGTCCGAAGTAGATATTGAGTAAAACCTAGGTCGATTTGTTATAGATGTTGAAACTCTGTTTCGTAAAACAAGTCGAAAAATTATCTAAAATTTTAGAGATTTTCGCCTCGCGCCGTTAACAAAAAAGCCGGCGCTGCGGCCGGCTTTTCGAGGGCGGGCGAAGAGGGATCAGGAGCGCGGCGCGTTGAATTCGGAATCCAGCGAATCCACCCGCTGGACCGTGGCGAACTCGATGGCGATGCCGTCCTCGAAGTGGCGCACCACCTGGCCGCGCATGGTGCCGAGCATGACCTGCACGCCGATGGCCGGCTTGACGTCGATCTCGATGGCGGCGCCCGAGAGCGACAGGTCGATGATGCGGCACTGATAGTGGCGGCCGTCGCTGAGCTGCAGCACGGTCGTCGGGTTGCGCGGCACCGCGCGCTCGTGGCGGCGGTCTTCCGGCAGGTCGAGTTCGTGCTTGTTGGCAAGCCAGGTAAGCTGGGCCGCGAGCTTGTCCTTCTTGCGGTCGGATGCGATCACCGTCATCGCGAACCCGTCCTGCAGGATGCGGGTGATGACGCCCTCGATGCGGCCGATGTGATCGATATAGGCGATGACCTTCTCGCCCGGCTGGCCGACGCGATCGGTGCGCAAGGCTACGTTGCCTGGAGACATGTCGACGACCTGGCAAGGGTGTTCCGTGCGGTCCTCCAACATGAAGCGGCCATAGACCTTGACGCGAACGCGCTGAAAGTTGCGCCTTTCTGCACCGGACGGCGCAAGCTCGACCGCCGCTGATCTCATGACTGCCTACACCCCGTTGGCGTTCCCGCGCGCGGACGGGAATTCTCCAGGTGAACCTATGTCAATACAGGTTAACAAATAAGAAACCCGGCGCGCCTCTGGTAAACGCCAGGGGCGCCGGTCCCGAGGCCCGGACCGGGCTGCCGGACTACTCCTCGCGCCCCCCGTCGAGCACGACGAGATGGCGGATGCGCCGTGCCCGGCTGAACTCGGAGATGGTCGTCGGCCCGTCGATGCTGGTCGGCGCCAGCGGCGGCACCGAGATGGCCGGCCGGTTCTTCAGGTACATCGGTTCCTTGTCCGGATCGACGACGCGGATCGAATCGATGATCGCCTCGGTGATCGGATCGGCCCCGAGCCAGAACGGCTTTTCGGCCGCCGACACGATGCCGAGGCTGCGCGGGTTCTCCACGCCGCCGTCGAGCGGCAGCGCCAGCAGTTCGAACCGGTTGGAGCGCCCGTTTCGGCTCAGGCCTTCATAGGCGACGACCACGACGGACTTCTGCTGGAAAACGCCCTCGATCAGTCGGGTGACCAGCCGCCGGTCCTTCTCGCGCCAGAGCGAGGGGAACGAAAACCCCTTCAGTTCGCGCCCATAGGTGGCGCACAGCCGGGTTCCGGCGAGGCGGAACACGGCTTCGCCGCGCGTATCCTTCTCCAGGATGAACGTGTCGGCCAACAGCGCCTTGATGTCGGCCGGCTCGATTTCGGTACGCTTCGGGGCGTGGCGGCCGTCGCGAAGCCGGTTCCAATATTGGAACAGTGCGATCGATCCGTTCAGTTTCATACCTGTTCCATTCCGCGCTTCCCTGTGACCCGATGTGCCATCGGTGGACAGAAGGGCGCCTTCCTGTGACCCTACATGCTTCGCGTTGCAGGAGGCATGCCAGCACAGTTAACGTTTGTTCACGGGTCGGGGCCGTTAAGGTTAACGAATGGTTTAGATTGCCCTCGGCGACCATCTGTGGGACACAAAACACTCCATTTCGCAGCCTCTTTCGGCTGCACTCCAGTCAGGATTTTGGGGGAAGGGGACTCGACCCACCGTTCAAGGGAAACCTTGAACGGTTTTTTTTGATTCGCGGCCGGCGATTCGCAAAGCCGCGATTCGGCCGCCGGGATTGCCGGCCGCGGATCGCCATTTGTGGATTGCCGGGCAATGCACTACAGCATGTCTCCCGAAAAATGTGCCGTGGTTTCGGGGCGCGAAGACATGCAAGAGCGAAGCCTGCCACTCAACCGGATCGACCGCTTATGAACGAACCGACAAGCCCTGTTGAGAAGGACCGGATGCCCGGTTCGCCGGAGCACGAGCCGCGCCGGGGCCGCGAGCCGATGTTCAACCTTCCCGGGATAGTGCTGGCGATCATCGGCCTGTGCGCGGCGGTCTACCTGCTCCAGTTCCACGTTCTGGACGACAGCCACAACTATGTCCTGCTTTACGACGCCGCCTTCATTCCGGCACTTTATACCGGCCAGTACGGCTTCGACTGGTTCATGCTGACGCGGCCCTTCACCTATACGTTCCTGCATGGAAGTTTCGCCCACATCGCCGTCAACATGGTGTGGCTGGCGGCTTTCGGGCCGCCGCTAGCCAACCGCTTCGGCGCGGCGCGCTTCGCCTTCTTCTTCGCGATGACGGGCCTCGCCGCCGCGGCGTTTTTCTTCATCATCCATCCCTTCATGGAGGCCCCGCTGGTCGGCGCATCCGGATCGATCTCGGGCATGATGGGGGCCGCCGCGCGCTTCGGCTTCCAGATGGACCGGTCGGCGGGGCGCTCGGCTTTTTCCGGCCGGCCGTTGCCGTTCTCCATGGTGCTCCGCTCGCGCAGTGTCGTTGCTTTCCTGGCCGTCTGGATGATCATCAACCTCGTGACCGGGATTGTCGGCATGGGCGCCGGTGAATCCAGCCAGATCGCCTGGGAGGCCCATATCGGCGGCTTTCTGGTCGGCTTCTTCGGATTGAAGCTTTTCGACCGGTCGCGGTAAGCGCGGCTGCGTGCCGCCTACTTGCGGCACTTGAAAAGAAATCGATCCCGGCGCACCATGATCACCGGAAAGTGAGGCCGGGCGGGCATAAGGCAGAGGAGGTCGCCATGACGGTCAAGGCTATTCTTGAGAGCAAGGGCTACGACGTACTGACGCTCGGGCCGAATGAAAGGCTGGTCGATGCCGTGCGCATGCTGGCGGAGCATCGGGTAGGGGCGCTGGTCATCACCAACGGCGACAGGAAGATCGTCGGCATCCTTTCCGAGCGCGACGTGGTGCGGGTGGTCGCCCGGCATGGAGCTGCCGCGCTCGACCTGACGGTTCGCGAGGCGATGACGCCGAAGGTCAAGATCTGCAACGAGAACCATACCGTCAACGAGATCATGGAGATCATGACGACGGGCCGGTTCCGGCACCTGCCGGTCGAGAAGGACGGCCTGCTCCACGGCATCGTATCCATCGGCGACGTGGTCAAGCGCCGCATCGAGGATGTCGAGCGCGAGGCGGAGGAAATCAGGGCCTATATCGCGACGGCGTGATTGTTCCGATAGCTGATGAAGTCTGAGAGAGGCAGCGACGCACGCCAAGCCTTGCCTCGGCGGTTGCTTTGCACTAGCGAGTGAAATTCTACCGACTGTTGAAATTCGCCAATCGGTCGGTTTTGTTTTTTTGCTTCAGCAGGCCGCTATGACCATCATCGACACCCGTACGCCCGACCCCAAGCGCCTGATCCCCGGCGCTACCGGTGACTGGGAAGTCATCATCGGCATGGAAGTCCATGCGCAGGTGACCTCGGAGGCAAAGCTGTTCTCCGGCGCTTCCACGAAGTTCGGCGCGGCCCCCAACGCTAATGTCAGCCTGGTCGACGCGGCGATGCCCGGCATGCTGCCGGTGATCAACGAGGAGTGCGTGCGCCAGGCGATCCGCACCGGCCTCGGCCTGAAGGCCGAGATCAACCTGAAGTCGGTCTTCGACCGCAAGAACTACTTCTATCCGGACCTGCCGCAGGGCTACCAGATTTCGCAGTTCAAGCAGCCCATCGTCGGCGAGGGCACCGTTATCGTTTCGGTCGGCCCTGACAGCAAGGGCCAGTACGAGGACATCGAGGTCGGCATCGAGCGCCTGCACCTGGAACAGGACGCCGGCAAGTCGATGCACGACCAGCACCCGACCATGTCCTATGTCGACCTCAACCGCTCGGGCGTGGCGCTGATGGAGATCGTCTCCAAGCCCGACATGCGCTCGCCCGACGAGGCCAAGGCCTTCCTTACCAAGCTTCGCACCATCGTGCGCTATCTCGGCACCTGCGACGGCAACATGGACGAGGGCTCCATGCGCGCCGACGTCAACGTCTCTGTGCGCAAGCCGGGCGGCGAGTTCGGGACGCGCTGCGAGATCAAGAACGTCAACTCGATCCGCTTCGTCGGCCTGGCCATCGAATACGAGGCGCAGCGCCAGATCGCCATAATCGAGGACGGCGGCACCATCGAACAGGAGACGCGCCTGTTCGACCCCAACAAGGGCGAGACGCGCTCCATGCGCTCGAAGGAAGAGGCGCACGACTACCGCTACTTCCCCGATCCGGACCTGTTGCCGCTGGAGTTCGACCAGGCTTATGTCGATGCGCTGGCCAAGGACCTTCCGGAACTGCCCGACACCAAGCGGGCGCGGCTGGTCGAGAAGCTGGGGCTTTCGGCCTACGATGCCTCGGTGCTGGTCTCGGAAAAGGCGATCGCCGACTATTTCGAGCGTGTCGCCTCTGGGCGTGACGGCAAGCTTGCCGCCAACTGGGTCATCAACGACCTCCTGGGCGCCTTGAACAAATCCGGCAAGGACATTGAAGAGACTCCGCTTTCGCCCGGCCAGCTCGGCGCGATCCTCGACCTCATCAAGCAGGGCACCATCTCCGGCAAGATCGCCAAGGACCTGTTCGAGATCGTCTGGAACGAGGGTGGCGACCCCGCCGAGATCGTCGAGGCGCGCGGCATGAAGCAGGTGACCGACACCGGCGCCATCGAAAAGGCGGTGGACGAGGTCATCGCCGCCAACCCCGACAAGGTCGAGCAGGCGAGGGCGAAGCCTACCATGGCCGGCTGGTTCGTCGGACAGGTGATGAAGGCGACCGGCGGCAAGGCGAACCCGCAGGCCGTCAACGACCTGGTCAGGGCCAAGCTCGGGATCGAATAGGGCATCTCATCGGCGGTGCGACGCGCAAAACCCTTGCCATTGCACCTAGCCGAAGCCATAAGCTGCGTAGAAGTCGCGGCCGCGAGGAAGTCATGAAGACGCTGATCGTGCAGTTTTTCACTTGGTGGAACAGCCAGACCTGGGGCACCCGCTTTCATACGTGGCGGCACGGCACGGAAGTCGGTCGCGATGCCGCCGGCAACGTCTATTACGAAGGCGGCGTCAATTCCGACGGCCAGACCCGCCGCTGGGTGATCTTCAACGGTTATTCCGAAGCCTCGGCCATACCGCCCGGCTGGCACGGCTGGATTCATCACCGCGTCGACGTGCCGCCGTCCAAGGAAAACTATAAGCCGCGCGACTGGCAGAAGCCGCACCAGCCGAACCTCACCGGCACGGCCTCCGCCTACCGGCCCAAGGGCTCGCTGCTGGGCTTCCGGCATCGGCCGCAGGTTACCGGCGATTACGATGCGTGGACGCCAGGTAACTGAAGCGCCGGTCTTTTCTCGCCACAATTGACGTTTAGGCGCTTGTTCATCCGGCAGGGGTGGATAGCCTTGGCGGTATGGAATCATCCCCGACGGCAACCACCGGTATCCGTATGAATTTTTTCGGTCGAATTTCGGTACTTGGGCTGGCGGCGTCGGCAGTGCTGGCCTTGTCGCCTGCCGCGAACGCGCAGGACGACGCCCCCGCCGCCGGCACGCCGCCGTCCACCGCCGGCCGGGTCGCGAACCCGGTGGCCGAGTTCGCCGGTCTCGACAAGATCACCGGCCGCATGATCAGCTTCGACGTCTATATCGACGAGACGGTGCAGTTCGGCGCTCTGCAGGTGACGCCGCGCGTCTGCTATTCGCGCCCTCAGGCCGAGGAGCCGAAGACCGATTCGTTCGTCGAGGTCGACGAGATCACGCTCGACCGCAAGATCCGCCGCATCTTCACCGGCTGGATGTTCGCCGAAAGCCCCGGCCTCAACGCCGTCGAGCACGCCGTCTATGACGTGTGGCTGAAGGCCTGCAAGCAGAAGTCGGACGTGCCCGCGCCGGACAAGGCCGAAGTGCCGGCCAGCAAGGCGTCTTCCGGCTGAGCAAGGGGTGCGCGGTCAGGGATAGAACGTCGCTTCGCCAGTCAGCGCTTCGGCCAGCAGTTTCTCGTATTTCGCGCGCGGCACGTCGATCGCCCCGAAATGTTTCAGGTGCTCGGTGGTGAACTGGGTGTCGAGCAGGACGAACCCGCGTTCGACCAGCCTGTCGACCAGCGCCGCAAGGCACACCTTCGAGGCGTCCGTCTCACGCGAGAACATGCTTTCGCCGAAGAAGACGCGGCCGAGCGCCAGCCCGTAGAGCCCGCCGGCCAGACGGTCGTCCAGCCACGCTTCGACCGAGTGGCAATATCCCATGCGAAAGAGCTGGACATAGGCTTCGCGGATCGGCGCGTTGATCCAGGTCGAGCTGCGCTCTTCCCGCTTTTCGGCGCAGGCGTCGATCGTCGCTTCGAAGTCCGAATCGAAGCGAATGTCGAAAACGCCCTTGCGGATCGTCTTGCGCAGGCTCCGGGGCGTGTGGAAGCCGTCGAGCGGGATTATGCCGCGCACTTCCGGGCGCACCCAGAACACTTCCGGGTCGGAAGCGCTTTCGGCCATCGGAAACACGCCCGAGGCATAGGCCTTGAGCAAGAGCTCGGTCGGAATGCGATAGCCGGGCGCAAAGGGACGAGTCATCGTACCAACCCCACGCGCCTTGGGCGTTCGCGCGCCATCGGCGCCTCAGTGTGCTTCGGCTTCCTTGGCCAGGTACTTTTCCAGCCAGTGGATATCATAGTCGCCATTGGCGATGTCGGGATTGCTGACGAGGTCGCGGAACAGCGGCAGCGTGGTGTTGATGCCGTCGACGACGAACTCGTCCAGCGCGCGCCGGAGCCGCATCATGCATTCCACGCGGTTGCGCCCGTGCACGATCAGCTTGCCGATCAGGCTGTCGTAGTAGGGCGGGATGCGATAGCCGGAATAGACGCCGGAATCGACACGGATGCCGAGGCCGCCGGGCGTGTGGAAATGCGTGATCGTGCCGGGCGAGGGGACGAAGGTGCGGGCGTCCTCGGCATTGATGCGGCACTCGATGGCATGGCCGTGGAAGCGGATGTCTTCCTGCCGCACCGAAAGGCCGTTGCCGGCGGCGACGCGAATCTGCTCGTGCACGAGGTCGACGCCGGTGATCGCCTCCGTCACCGGATGCTCCACCTGGAGACGCGTGTTCATCTCGATGAAATAGAACTCGCCGTTCTCGTAGAGGAACTCGATGGTGCCGGCGCCCGAATAGCCGAGGTCGGCGATGGCGTTGGCGCAGATGGCGCCGATGCGCGCGCGCTCCTCGGTGTTGAGGGCTGGCGAATTGGCTTCTTCCCAGACCTTCTGGTGGCGCCGCTGCAGCGAGCAGTCGCGCTCGCCGAAATGGACGCCGCGGCCCGCGCCGTCGCCGAACACCTGCAACTCGATGTGGCGCGGCTTTTCGAGGTATTTTTCGATGTAGACGGCATCGTTGCCGAAGGCGGCGCCCGCTTCCTTGCTCGCCGTCTGCAGGGCCTCGACGAGGTCGGCCTCGGAGCGCGCGACTTTCATGCCGCGCCCGCCGCCGCCGGCCGTCGCCTTGATGATGACCGGATAGCCGATGTCGGCGGCGATGCGCTTGGCGTCGGCTTCGTCGCTGACGGCTCCGTCCGAACCGGGCACGACCGGGATGCCCAGCCGCTTGGCGGTGCGCTTGGCCTCGATCTTGTCGCCCATGATGCGGATATGGTCGCCGGACGGGCCGATGAAGGTGATGTTGTGGGCGGCCAGGATGTCGGCGAACTTGGCGTTCTCGGACAGGAAGCCGTAACCCGGATGGACGGCGTCCGCGCCGGTGATCTCGCAGGCGGCGACGATCTGGTGGATGTTGAGATAGCTGTCGCGCGAGGGCGGCGGGCCGATGCACACGCTTTCGTCGGCAAGCCGGACATGCATGGCGTCGGCGTCGGCGGTGGAGTGGACCACGACGGTCTGGATGCCGAGCTCCTTGCAGGCGCGCAGCACCCGGAGGGCGATTTCGCCGCGATTGGCTATGAGGATTTTCTGGAACATGGATCTTGCCTGTTCGCCGGCTTATTCGACGACGACGAGCGGCATGCCGTACTCGACCGGCTGGGCGTCCTCGACGAGGATCGCCTTCACCGTTCCGGAGCGCGGCGAGGGGATCTGGTTCATCGTCTTCATGGCCTCGATGATCAGCAGCGTCTGGCCCTCCTTGACGCTCTGGCCGATTTCGATGAACGGCTTGGCGTCGGGCGAGGGCGAGAGATAGGCCGTGCCGACCATCGGCGAAGGAACCGAGTTCTTGGCCTGGTCCGCCGGGGAAGGCGCTGCAGCGGCCGGCGCGGCGGCAACGGAGTTCGCGGCGGGCTGGGCGGCCGGCGGCGGCGCGTAGGCGGGAGCGGCCGCGACGGCATGGACCGTCGGCGCCTGCCGCGAGACGCGTATCTTGAGATCGTCGAGTTCCACCTCGATTTCGGTCAGGTTGGTTTCGTTCAGGATACCCGCCAGGTCGCGAACCAACTGCTGGTCGATACCGGTCTTCTTTGTCGTCATGGTGGAACTTTCTTTTGTCATCGTGGCGCCTCGACCTGGCCCTTCGCCGCCAACGCCTGCAATGCCAGCGTATAGCCGAGTGAGCCGAAACCGCAAACCATGCCGAGGGCATGGGGCGCGACCAGGGATTTGTGGCGGAAGGATTCCCGCGCGTGGATGTTGGAAAGGTGGACCTCCACCACGGGGATGGGGGCGATCGCTGCGATCGCGTCGTGGATGGCGATCGAGGTGTGGGTATAGGCGCCGGCATTGAGCACGACGCCGTCGGCCTTCTCCCGGGCTTCCTGGATCCAGCTCACCAGGTCGCCCTCATGGTTCGATTGCCGGAAATCGATCTCGAGCCCGAGCGACTTGGCTGCCTTCCTGCATTCGGCGGCAACGTCGTCAAGCGTCTTCGACCCGTAAATCTCCGGTTCGCGCTTGCCGAGCATATTGAGATTGGGGCCGTTCAGGACAAAAATCGTTTTCAAAAATGCCGACCTTTCCCCACGCCGCGACCCGCCAGCCTTCCCCTCTATAAAGGGCATAGGCCGCTGCGAAAAGAGCGCAAGTCAGTTCTTGCGCTGTCCACAACAAGGGCGGCCGTCGCGGGCGGGCCCGGGATCAGAGCGAGGATTTCGCCTCGGCGATCTTCTGCGCCAGCACTTCCTGGCCGAGCGCGCCGAAGATCACCTCGTTGCCGACGACGTAGGACGGCGTGCCGGTAATGGCAAGCTTGTTGGCAAGCTCGTAGGTGCTGGAGAAGGCCTGCAGGATCGACGGGTCCTTCATGCCTTCGCGCAGCTTGCCTTCGTCCGCGCCGAGGGAGACCGCGATCTTGATCGCCGCATCCTCGGTGGCGCGCCCCTGTCCGCCGAGCAGGGCGGTGTGGAACTCGCCGTATTTCTCCGGCATCATCTTGTGGAACGCCATGGAGACGACGCTGGCCTTCTGCGAATCCGGCCCGAGGATCGGGAATTCCTTCAGCACGAAGCGCAGGTCGGGGTCCTCCTTCGTCAGCGCCTGCATGTCCTCGATGGCGCGTTTGCAGAAGCCGCAATTGTAGTCGTAGAACTCGACGATGGTGACCTTGCCCTGCGGGTTGCCGACGACGCCGTCGAAGGCAGAGTTGAAGATTTCGTCCTTGGATTCGCTGATGACGCCGAGATGGGCCAGGCGCTGCTCTTCCTGTTGCTTGGCCTCGAGCGCTTCCTGCACCTCGAGCATGATTTCCGGGTTCTTCAGGAGGAAGTCGCGGATGATGCCTTCCACCTCGGCGCGGTTCACCGTGCCCGACGCCGTTTCGGCATTGGCGACCTGCGGGGCGCCGGCCATGAGGCCGAAGGCCACGACGACGCCGGCAGCGATCGCGGCGGCGCTTCCCAGCAAAACTGTTTTCTTCATGTCGATTGTCCTCTGGAATTGCCGGCTGGCATTGGCGGCCGCATGTTTCACTGTTTCTTTCCGGGAACCCGGAAGTTGATGATGTCCTGCGCGCGAAGCCAACCCGGTTCGCCGCGCTTGAATTTCCGCTGCGCGCGCGCCGCGAAGATCTTGGCGTCCTGATAGGCGCCTGAATAGTAGTGCCCTTCGGCCGTCGCAAGCTCCGCCCTTGGAATGTCGCCGAGCTCGCCATAGGCCTGCGCCAGATAGCGGTAACCAGCTGAGTTCTCGCGATCCCTCTCCAGGCCGTTGTTGATCTGCGCAACGGCTTCCTTCAGCGCCGCCGGAGTGCCGACCGCCATCAGCGCCTGTCCCTGCGAGACCATCAGCAAGCCGGACTTGGCAGGATCGAGGCTGACGGCCCGGCCATAGGCCGCAGCCGCGTCCTTCGGCTTGTTGATCTTCATGAGGATGTCGCCGCGCAACTCCTGGAAATAGGGGTTTTTCGGCTGCGTCTTGATGAGCGCCTCGGTCCGGGACATAGCCGAGCGCGGATTGCCGAACAGATAGGCCGACAGCGCCTCGCCATAGCGGGAGGAAAGGCTGTCGGGCTTCTTGCGGATCAGCCGGGAAACGGCGGCCTGGCCCTGCATGTAGGCGGCGATCTTGACGCGCATCATGTCGTGGCGCTGCTGCAGGGCTTCGGAGTCGGTCTTACCGTAATAGGGGCTTTTTTCGATCAGGGTCTGCAGGTTGGCGATGCGGTCCTGCGGCATGGGATGGCTGATTCGATAGGGATCGACCTGCGCGCCGGAAAGCGAAAGAGCGCTCTGGAACCGCTGGAAGGTCTTCAACATGCCCCTGCCGGACTGGCCGGTGGCGTTGAGATAGTTGATCGCGGAGCGGTCGGCGGTCATCTCCTCGCCGCGCTGGTAGCTGAGCAGGGTGCGCTGCGCGACCTCGCCGCCGCCTGCGGCGATGCCCATGCCGGCGCCGGCCAATCCCCTGTTGCTGGTGGTGGCCCCGGCGACGATGGCGCCTGCGCCAAGCAGGCTGGCAACGATGGCCATGGTCTTGGAGCGCTCCAACTGGTCACGAAGGCGCTGCTGGTGCCCGCCGGCCAGATGGCCGGCTTCGTGGGCGATGACGCCGATGATTTCATTGGGCGTTTCGGCCTGCATCAGCGCGCCGGTGTTGATGAACAGGCGCCGCCCGGCAACGAAGGCGTTGAAGCGGGAATCGTTGACGAGGACGATCTGGATGCCTGCATTGGACAGGCCTGCCGCCTTGAAGATCGGCCGTGCGTAATCGCGCACCAGCGCCTCGATCTCGGCGTCGCGCACGATAGGCACGCCCTGCGCGGCCGCCACCAGCGTTCCGGCCGCCACCATGACTACGCTCAGGCAGAACAAGGCAAGGACGCGCATCGCGCCTGCGATGGTCAATCTCGGACGTGGCGGGCTCAACATGATGTGCCTACTGGTAGACGAGGCGGCCACGAATGAACAGCCGCCCCCAGGAACTTCATTTAATTGTGATCCCCATCAATCGGGCATTTATGCGGCGCGACGGCGGAGAAGGGGGCCGCGTTACTGAAGGCTTTCTGCCTTCGTTTCGGGCGCATACCCCCACCCCTGACCCTCCCCACGAGGGGAGGGGGATTCTGGCACAGCGCTTCCCTTTGCTCCTGATGGCACTGAGCCACGGAGGCAAGCCGATTCCGGCTTACCTCGCTGTCAGGCGTCGCTCAGAAAAAGCCCTTGCGCTGCCACCAGCCGACGCGCTTGGGCTTTTGCTCGGTATTTTCCGCGCTCTCTGCCGGGGCATCGGCCACGGTCGAGGAAACGACGGGTGCCGCTGCGGTTTCGGCTGCCGCGGCGGGCTTGCGGCGCGAAGCACGCGGTTTTGCCGGCTTCTCCTCGACGGGTGCCGCAGCTTCTGCGTCCTTCGCCGGTTCCTCGGCAGACGCTTCGGCTGCGGGGGCTGGCGTTTCTTCAGCAACGGCCTCGGCAGCAGCCTTTTTGCTCCGCGTCGTGCGGCGCGGCTTCTTGGGCTTCTCGGCTACCGGAGCCTCTTCGCTTTCCGCAGCCGCAGCCGTCACCGGCTCCTCGACAGGGGCGGGCGCTTCGGCCTGCTGTTCGACCGCAGGGGCCTCGGCCTCGCTCCCGGAAGCCTCGACCGGCTCGGCTGCATCCTGCGCGCCGGCCTCGCCCTCGTCCTGGCGATGCCGCTTGCCGCCGCGCTTGCCGCGCCGGCGCTTCTTCGGCTGCTCGTCGTCGGTGGTTTCGGTCCCAGCGGAGGCGGAAACGTCGGCACTACCGGATTCGGCACTCGCTTCGGCTTCGACTGTCTCGGCATCGTCCGACGCATCGTCGGCAGCCTCAGACACCGCATCTCCGGTCGCTTCAGCGGCCTCCTGGCGAGTCTGAGCTTCGCCATTGTCGCGGTCCTTGCCGCCACGCCGGCGCCGGCGTCGGCGTCGCTTGCGGTCACGGCCTTCGCCGTCGTCGTGCTGTCGGGCCTGCTGCTGGTTCTGGGTCGATGCCTCGTCGCCGGAAGCCTCCGCTTCGTCCTCGTCGTCCTCCGGCACCTCGACGTCGGCTTCTTCCGGCTCTTCCTCATAGACGGGAAGGGCGCGCACCTCGACGAAGCCGACCGGCTTTTCGGCAACCGCGCCGCGCGTGATCGCGTAAAGCTGCGCCCCGACCGTGTCGTCAGCCTCGATCGTGATGGTGAGCCCGAAGCGGATTTCCAGTTCCACCAGCATCGAGCGCTTATGGTTGAGCACGTAGAGCGCGGTCGCCACCGGCGTGCGCACGATGATGTGGTGCTTCGAATCCTTGAGCAGGAATTCCTCGATGGCGCGCAGCACCGCCAGGGCCACCGACGAATCCGAGCGCACATGGCCGGTTCCGCCGCAATGCGGGCACGGCTTCATGGTCGATTCCAGCACGCTGGCGCGAATGCGCTGGCGGCTCATCTCGAGCAGGCCGAAATGCGAGATGCGGCCGACCTGGATACGGGCGCGGTCGTTCTTGAGGTGGTCCTTGAGACGCTTCTCCACCGCACGGTTGTTGCGGTTTTCCTCCATGTCGATGAAGTCGATGACGATGAGGCCGGCGAAGTCGCGCAGGCGAAGCTGGCGCGCCACTTCCTCCGCCGCTTCCAGGTTGGTGTGCAGCGCGGTTTCCTCGATGGAGTGCTCCTTGGTGGAGCGTCCCGAGTTGACGTCGATCGCCACCAGCGCTTCGGTCTGGTTGATGATGAGATAGCCGCCGGATTTCAGCGTCACCTGCGGCTGGAGCATGCGGTCGAGTTGCGCCTCGATGCCCGAGCGCACGAAGATCGGCGTCGAATCGCGGTAAGGCTGAACCACCTTGGCGTGGCTCGGCATCAGCATGCGCATGAAGTCCTTGGCCTCGCGATAGCCCTCCTCGCCGGCGACCAGAACCTCGTCGATGTCCTTGTTGTAGAGGTCGCGCACCGAGCGCTTGATCAGCGAGCCTTCCTCGTAGACGAGGGCAGGGGCGGTCGATTCCAGCGTCAGGTTGCGGACGTTTTCCCACAGCCGCATCAGATATTCGTAGTCGCGCTTGATCTCGGCCTTGGTGCGGCTTTCGCCGGCGGTGCGCAGGATGACGCCCATGCCCTGCGGCACCTCAAGGTCCTGCACGACTTCCTTCAGGCGCTTGCGGTCCTGCGCATTGGTGATCTTGCGCGAAATGCCGCCGCCGCGCGCTGTGTTGGGCATCAGCACCGAATAGCGGCCGGCCAGCGACAGGTAGGTGGTGAGAGCCGCGCCCTTGTTGCCGCGCTCTTCCTTGACCACCTGCACCAGAAGGATCTGCCGGCGCTTGATGACTTCCTGGATCTGGTAGTGGCGGCGCGCCGGCTTGCGGCGGTTGCGCACCTCCTCGAGGGCGTCCTCGGCGCCGACCGATTCGACCTCATGGTCGTCGCCGTTGCCGCCGTTGACTTCTTCCAGCATGCCGCGGTCGTTGTCGTCGGACGTTGCCTCGCTTTGTTCCTCGGCCACCGCCTCGCCGTTCTCTTCGGCCGGGGCAGCCTCGGAAATCACGTCGCCTTCGACACTGGCGGCGATGCTGGCGGGCTTGTCCGACGAGGAATCGCTGTCGTCCTCGGAACCCGAATCCGCTTCGGTCGACGCTTCCTCGGCCGGGTCTTCCGAACTCGCGGGCGCTTCCTGGTCTACAGCCTGCTCGGACGCCGCCACCTGCTCGACAGCGGTTTCGTCGCCTTCATGGCCGCTTTCGGCGGCGCTGCCGTCTTCATCCTCCTTGGCGGCATCCGCTTCGGCGGCTCCCGCCTGGTGGTGCTGGCCGGCGCGGTCGCGGCCCTTGCCACCCCGGCGGCGGCCACGGCGGTTGCGATCGCGGTCACGCTCGTGATGGCCGTCGCCGTCACCTTCGTCGTGCTCGTCGTTCTCGGCTTCTTCCGCCTCGGCGCGCAGCAGCGCCTGACGGTCGGCCATCGGAATCTGGTAATAGTCGGGGTGAATCTCGCTGAAGGCGAGGAAGCCGTGCCGGTTCCCGCCATATTCGACGAAAGCCGCCTGGAGGGAGGGTTCGACGCGCGTTACGCGGGCGAGGTAGATATTTCCCTTGAGTTGTTTCTTGTCTTGCGACTCGAAGTCGAATTCTTCAATGCGGTTGCCGCGAACCACGACAACGCGTGTTTCCTCCGGGTGGGAGGCATCTATCAGCATCTTGTTGGGCATTATTTCGTGTCCTCCCGGCAGCCGTCAGCCGCAGCCGGCCGGGCAGAGCCCGCCGCCGTGAACCTGGACTTGAGTGCATGCCGGATAATTGAGTGTCCGCCAGCGGATGGCCTGGCGCAACGGCTAGCCCGCCCGCAGCCACCATGGCGCGGTTTGGTACGGACGTTTCCATGATTGCGCGTAAAGCCATCGCCATCAGCGTAACATTGAACCAAAGCCCGGATGTCCGGACCAGCTTGTTGCTCGTACAGAGCCGGCGCGGGACGATCCCTTGCCGTTTTCCTCACGCAGACGATTCCCCCGCCACGGGCGCACGCCTGCGAAATTCGTCACGATCATCCGCAGCCCTTGCCGCTGCGCACGGTTGCCGCCCTTCGGCTCGCCTCGACGGAAATCACGTGGAAAGGCGGTCTCGGGATTGCGATGATCCACCGTCGCTTTTATGATTTGGCGGGGTCGATGGCAACCCTATTTCCAATGCCGGCAAAAAGGCCGATCCGCTGCGGTTTCGCGTGTTGAAAAGGCTTGGTTAACCTTCTTTGAATACCAATCGTTAATCAGCTTCGTGGCTGACCCGCGATGGCCAAACGCCTGCAAGAAGAAACGACCTGTCGAGAGCGGCCAGTACAAAGATGGAGTTTACAGCGATCCTGCGCAAGGGCGTGTCCGCCGCCGGAAGGAACGGCCGGGTGGCGCTGTTGCTGCTGATGGGGGCTATTTTCCTCGCGTTGGCTCCTCTCTGCCAGGCCGCCGACGCTCCCTTGCGGGCGCTTTCCTACACGATGACGGGGGATGCCACGCACATGCAGGTGGCCGTCGAGTTCGACCGCGAGCCCGACGTCCGATGGTTCCTGCTGCGGGCGCCGGACCGCATGGTGATCGATCTGCCCGCCACCCGCTTTTCCCTCGATCCCAAGGCCGTGAAGGCGAAGGGGCTGGTCAGGCAGGTGCGTTATGGGGCCGTCGACGAGACGGCAGCCCGGCTGATCCTGGTCGGCAAGGGCCCGTTCGTGGTCGATCGTTTCGACGTGCTCGAAAACGAGGATGGCAAGGGCTATCGCTTCGTTGCCGATCTTTCTTCCGCCACCGAGAAGGAGTTCGAGGAGGCGCTTGCCGTGCAGGCGCAGACCACGGGCTCGACCGTTTCCGTCGACAAGGGGGACCGGGTGGGGGCGCCGCCGGCCGCGACTCCGGCCCACCGCTTCACCATCGTGCTCGATCCCGGCCATGGCGGTATCGACGGCGGCGCCGAAAGCGCGGGCGGCACGATCGAGAAGAACGTGACGCTGGCGTTTGCCAAGGAACTTCGCGACAAGCTCGCCGCGACCGGCAAGTACGATCTGTTCCTGACCCGCGACGGGGACGATTTCCTGCGCCTCGACGACCGCGTGCGCATCGCGCGCCAGCACGGCGCCGACCTGTTCATCTCCATCCACGCCGACACGATCAACCTGAAGGGCATCCGTGGCGCCACCGTCTACACGGTTTCCGACAAGGCCTCCGACGCCGAGGCACAGGCACTTGCCGACCGCGAGAACCTGTCCGACCAGCTTGCCGGCATCGAGATCAAGAACGACAGCCCCGAGGTGACCGACATCCTGGTCGACCTGATCCGGCGCGAAACCCATTCGTTTTCGATGCGCTTTGCCAGCACGCTCGTCGGCAAGCTGTCGGACAGTGTCGGGCTGATCAACAATCCGCACCGCTACGCCGGGTTCCGGGTGCTGAAGGCGCCCGACGTGCCTTCCGTGCTGATTGAACTGGGGTATCTTTCCAATCCCAAGGACGAAGCGCAACTGCTCGACCCCGACTGGCGTGGCAAGGCTGCGCAGAGCATTGCCGACGCGGTGGCTCTCTTTGCAGCCGCCCGGGTAGGGGGCTAGGATGGGTTCGCGCCCGTGCCATGGCCAGGCAAGCCGTTGCACGCGCACAACACGAGGCGGTTTTGTTTCGGGCGCCTCTGGCCGATTTTCGCGGCTGCCGTATTTTACCCACATCCGGGCGACATGGGTGCGCGATTACGGATCGGGTCCGTTCCACCACCTTGCGCGACAGGCTGGTTTGTCTAGGAAAACGCCGAACCATGGACTGGAGCGGGCATGATTCGTCTTATTGGCTATTTCTTCGGCATCGGCACCACGCTTGCCCTGCTCGTGGCGGCGGGGGTGGCGATCTATGTCGGCCATCTGACGAAGGAACTGCCGGACTATGAGGTGCTGGCCAAGTACGAGCCGCCGGTAACCACGCGCATCCACGCTTCCGACGGTTCGCTGATGGCCGAATACGCGCATGAGCGCCGGCTTTACCTGCCGATCCAGGCCATTCCGGATCGCGTGAAGGCTGCCTTCATGTCGGCCGAGGACAAGAATTTCTACAACCACCCGGGCATCGACATTACCGGCCTTGGCCGCGCCATCCTGGTCAATCTGCAGAATTTCGGCAGCGGCCGCCGCCAAGTCGGCGCTTCGACGATCACCCAGCAGGTGGCGAAGAACTTCCTGCTCACCTCCGACCAGACCTACGAGCGCAAGATCAAGGAGATGATCCTGGCCTTCCGCATCGAGCAGGCCTATTCGAAGGATCGCATCCTCGAACTCTACCTCAACGAGATCTTCTTCGGCCTGGGCGCCTACGGCGTCGCCGGCGCGGCGCTGACCTATTTCGACAAGTCGGTCAACGAACTGACGCTGGCGGAGGCCGCTTATCTCGCGGCCCTGCCGAAGGGACCGTCCAACTACCATCCGTTCCGGCACACCGATCGCGCCATCGAGCGCCGCAACTGGGTGATCGACCAGATGGTCGACAACGGCTATGCGACGCGCGAGGAGGGCGACAAGGCCAAGGCCGAGCCGCTCGGCGTCAAGCCCCGCCGCAACGGCACCTACCTGTTCGCCGGCGAATATTTCACCGAGGAAGTGCGCCGCGAGATCATCGCGCGCTATGGCGAGGCGGCCCTCTACGAGGGCGGGTTGTCGGTGCGCACCACGCTCGATCCGAAGCTGCAGCTCATCGCTCGCAAGGCGATGCAGAACGGGCTGCTGAAATATGACATGCTGCGTGGTTATCGCGGCCCGCTGACGACGATCGACGTGTCCGGCGACTGGGGCGTGCCGCTCGGCGCCGTCAAGGGGCTGGACGACGTGCCCGAATGGTCGCTGGCCGTGGTGCTCGACAGCTCCGCGACGGGTCTCTCCATCGGCTTGCAGCCCGGGAGGCAGGCCTCGGGCGAACTGGTCAAGGAACGTGTCAAGGGCACGGTTTCCAAGGAAGATATGGGCTTTGCCATGCGCCACATCGTCGATGGCAAGTCGCTCAAGGCCAAGTCGCCTGCGGACGTGCTGAAGCCCGGCGACGTCGTGTTCGTGCAGAAGAAGGAAGGCAGCGACAGCGCCTACCTGCTGCGCCAGGTGCCGAAGGTCGAGGGCGGACTGGTCGCGATGGACCCGCATACCGGCCGCGTGCTGGCCATGGTCGGCGGCTTCTCCTACGCTCAGTCCGAATTCAACCGCGCCACCCAGGCGATGCGCCAGCCGGGCTCCTCCTTCAAGCCGATCGTCTACGCGGCGGCGCTCGACAACGGCTATACGCCGGCTTCCGTCATCATGGACGGGCCGATCACCATCCAGAGCGGCAACACCACCTGGACGCCGAAGAACTATGACGGTCGCGTCGCCGGCCCCGCCACGCTGCGCTCGGGCATCGAGCGCTCGCGCAATCTGATGACCGTTCGGCTCGCCAACGACATGGGCATGAAGCTGGTGGTGGAATATGCTGAGCGCTTCGGCGTCTACGATCACCTCGCGCCTTACCTGCCGATGGCGCTCGGCTCGGGCGAGACGACGGTGATGCGCATGGTGTCGGCCTATTCGATCATGGCCAACGGCGGCAAGTCGATCAAGCCGTCGCTCATCGACCGCATCCAGGACCGCTACGGCAAGACCGTGTTCAAGCAGGACGACCGCGGCTGCGACGGCTGCAATGCGCAGGAATGGAAGAACCAGCCGGAGCCGGAACTGATCGACAATTCCGAGCAGGTGCTCGACCCGATGACCGCCTACCAGATCACCTCGATGATGGAAGGGGTGGTGCAGCGCGGCACCGGCGCCACGATCAACGAGCTCGGCCGCCACATCGCCGGCAAGACCGGAACGACCAACGACGAGAAGGACGCCTGGTTCATCGGCTATACGCCCAACCTCGTGGTCGGCCTCTATATGGGCTTCGACCAGCCGAAGGGCCTGGGCCACGGCGCCACCGGCGGCGGCCTGGCCGCGCCGGTGTTCAAGGACTTCATGCGCGTGGCGCTCCAGGACAAGCCCAATATCGACTTCAAGGTGCCGGAGGGCATGAAGCTGATCGCCATCGACCGCAAGACCGGCATGCGCGCGGCCGAGGGCCAGGCCGGCACCATCATCGAGGCGTTCAAGCCCGGCACCGGCCCCGCCGACAGCTATTGGGTGATCGGCATGGGCGAGGACGGCTCCAACGGCTACGGCGCCGAGCTTTCGCCGGGCGCCAACCAGGCCATCCAGTCGGGCGGCGGCGGTCTTTACTGACGACGGCCAGGCGTATGGCCGCCCCGGTGGCGGCCATTTTGCTTTACACATCCCGGCGGCGTGCCTATGTATCGCCGCCAATCCCCACCCTTCAGTGCAGGCAATCAAGGTCAGAGAACAGGTATGCGCGCGGAAACGCAGGACATTGTCGACGAAATCAAGCAGGCGATCACCCTGCTGAGGAGGCATCTTTGACTGGGATCAGGCGGTAAAACGGCTTGAATACCTGAACGTACTCGCGGAAGATTCCAGCCTCTGGAACGACCCGGTCGAAGCACAGAAGCTGATGCGCGAGCGCCAGGAACTGGAAGACGGCATCGGCGCCGTAAAGCAGTTCACGCAGGCGCTGACCGACAATGTCGACCTGATCGAACTGGGCGAGGAAGAGGGCGACGACAGCATCGTCGCCGAGGCCGAGGCCTCGCTTCGCTCGATGCAGGGCGAGATCAAGGCGCGGCAGGTCGAGACCCTGCTGTCGGGTGAGGCCGACGCCAACGACACCTATCTGGAAATCCACGCCGGCGCCGGCGGCACCGAGAGCCAGGACTGGGCCTCGATGCTGTTGCGCATGTATACGCGCTGGGCCGAGCGCCGCCGCTTCAAGGTCGAGGTGCTGGAAGTCCACGACGGCGAAGAGGCGGGCATCAAGTCGGCCACGCTGCTGATCAAGGGGCATAACGCCTATGGCTGGCTGAAGACCGAATCGGGTGTGCACCGGCTGGTGCGCATCTCGCCCTACGATTCCAACGCGCGCCGCCATACCTCCTTCTCCAGCGTCTGGATCTATCCGGTCGTCGACGACAACATCCAGATCGACGTTTCCGAATCGGATGTCCGCATCGACACCTATCGTTCGTCCGGTTCGGGCGGGCAGCACGTCAACACCACCGATTCGGCGGTGCGCATCACCCATATCGCCACCGGCATCGCGGTTGCCTGTCAGGCCGAGCGCTCACAGCACAAGAACCGGGCCAAGGCCTGGGAGATGCTGCGCTCGCGCCTCTACGAGGAAGAGCTGAAGAAGCGCGAGGCCGCCGCCAACGCGACCGAGGCGTCGAAGAGCGATATCGGCTGGGGCCACCAGATTCGCTCCTACGTGTTGCAGCCCTACCAACTGGTCAAGGATCTGCGCACCGGCGTCGAAAGCACGAGCCCGTCCAGCGTGCTCGACGGCGATCTCGACGAGTTCATGGAAGCTTCGCTGTCGCAGCGCATAGAGGGCGGTGCCGGCGAAGCGGTGGCCGATCTGGAATAAAGGGCCGGCAAAACGGGTTTTGCCGTTCCTTATTTGGCCGCATTTCATGGTACAAGGGCGGGGAAGGGTGACCGGCGCACTGGAAGCGTCCGCAATTGGAGAGGGACTATTCATGAAGAAGACCGTGCTTGCCGCGACGGCAGCCGCATTCCTGGTCAGTGCCTGCACGACCGACCCCTATACCGGTGAGCAGAAGGTATCCAACACCGTTGGCGGCGCCGGCATCGGCGCGATCGCGGGCGCGGCCCTCGGCACGCTGGCCGGTGGCAACGATCGCCGCAACGCCCTGATCGGCGCCGGCATCGGCGCGCTGGCGGGCGGCGCGATCGGCGCCACCATGGACCGCAACGAGGCGGAACTGCGCGCCCAGTTGCAGGGCACCGGGGTCAGCGTCACCCGCTCGGGCAACCAGATCATCCTCAACATGCCGTCCGACATCACCTTCGCGACGGACCAGGATTCGGTGAAGGCGCAGTTCTATCCGGTGCTCAATTCGGTGGCGCTGGTCCTGAACAAGTACAAGCAGACCACCGTGGACGTGTTCGGTCACACCGATTCGACCGGTGGCGACCAGCATAATTTCGACCTGTCGCAGCGCCGCGCCTTGTCGGTCGCGAACTATCTCGCCGGCCAGGGCGTCGACCAGCGCCGCTTCGCCGTCACCGGCTTCGGCAAGACGCGTCCGGTCGCCTCCAACGCCACGGCGGAGGGCCGCGCACAGAACCGCCGCGTCGAGATCCAGCTTTCGCCGCTCACCTGATCGGCATGAACCCGAAATGGAAAACGGCCCCGTGAGGGGCCGTTTTCATATGCAATTCAGGGTGATGACGCTGGCCGCTGGCGGCGGTCGGGCTTAGACCTTGGCGATGATGCGCATGAAGGCCGGAACGTCGTCACCAAAGCCGACGGTGCGGTCGTTGTCTTCCTGATGCTGCCGGGCAGGGCGCTTTTCGTTGCGTTCCGGCTTGGCCTTGCGCTCGGCGTTTTCACTGCGGATCGCTTCCTTGCGCTCACGACGCTCGGCCGGTTCGGCGGCGGGCTCGGCCTTGTCGTGGTCCCCGCTGGCGGCCTTGTGCTCGCCGCGCGGCTTGCGGCCGTGCCGGGTTTCGTCGTCCTTGCGGCCGGCGCGGCGGGGTGCGCCACGGCCACGGCGCGGCGCTTCGTCCTGGCTGTCGCTGGCGGTCAGGGTCGACAGGTCGCCGTCGTGCCATTCGATGGTCTGGCCGATTAGCTTCTCGATCGCGTCGACGTATTTGGTGTCGCTCTTGGTGGTAATGGTGAAGGATTTGCCCGAGCGGCCGGCGCGGCCGGTGCGGCCGATCCGGTGGACGTAATCCTCGGCGTGGATGGGCACGTCGTAATTGAAGACATGGCTGACGTCGGGAATGTCGAGGCCGCGCGCGGCGACGTCGGAGGCGACCAGCAGTTTCAACTTGCCGTCGCGGAAGGCGGCCAGCATCTGCATGCGCGCCCTCTGGTCCATGTCGCCATGCAGGGCGCCCGCATCGAATTCGTGGCGGGTCAGCGAGCGATAGAGTTCGGCAACCTCGACCTTGCGGTTGCAGAAGATGATCGCGTTCTTCAGGCTGTCTTCTTCGGCGCGGATGAGATCGCGCAGCACCTCGCGCTTGTCCCACGGCTTGGAGCCGGACTTGACCAGCCGCTGCGTGATGCTGGTGTTGGTGCTCGCGGCCTTCGAAACCTCGATGCGGATCGGTGCCTGCAGGAACTGCTCGGTGAGTTTGGTGATCTCCGGCGGCATGGTGGCCGAGAAGAACAGCGTCTGGCGCGTGAAGGGGATGAGCTTGCACACGCGCTCGATGTCGGGGATGAAGCCCATGTCGAGCATGCGGTCGGCCTCGTCGATGACGAGGATGTCGACGCCGGTCAGCAGGAGCTTGCCGCGCTCGAAATGGTCGAGCAGGCGGCCAGGCGTGGCAATCAGCACGTCGGCGCCGCGCTCGAGCTTGCGCTCCTGCTCGTCGAAGGAGACGCCGCCGATCAGGAGCGCGACCGTGAGCTTGTGGTTCTTGCCGTAGCGGACGAAGTTTTCCTCGACCTGGGCGGCCAGTTCGCGCGTCGGCTCGAGGATGAGCGTGCGCGGCATGCGCGCCCGGGCGCGGCCCTTTTCCAGCCGCGTGATCATCGGCAGCACGAAGGCGGCCGTCTTGCCGGTGCCGGTCTGGGCGATGCCTAGCACGTCCTTGCCCTGCACGGCGTGCGGAATGGCGCCGGCCTGGATAGGCGTCGGCTGGGTGTAGCCGGCATCGGAGACTGCGGAAAGAACCTTAGGCGAGAGGCCTAGGTCTGCGAAACTCAACGCTTCTTGAGCGGTCTGGCTGTCTGAGGACAATGGTGGCTGTCTTTGGCTGATTCGAGGATCGCGGCATCTTCTTGCCACGGCAAGCGCCCCGCGCTTGCGGCATCGAGTTTCGCGATAGGCGCAAGTCCGCGATTTGTCAACACAAACGGCCGTGAAGCGGCGCTGTAACCTTAATCGGCGTGCTTAATTCGCCAACTGAACGCTCAATAGCGGAACTGCTCGGAAAGAATGCGCTCGTTCCAGGAATGGCTGGGATCGAACAGGAGCGTGGCCGTGGCGGTGGTCGATTCGCGCACGGTAACGCTGGTGACGCCCTTGACTTCCGTGTGGTCAGCGGCGGCGTTCACCGGGCGCTTTTCCGGTTCCCTGATGTCGAAGCGCACCACCGCCTTGTCCGACAGCAGCGCGCCGCGCCAGTTGCGCGGCCGGAACGGGCTGACCGGAGTCAGCGCCAGTAGCGGGGCGTCGAGCGGCAGGATGGGGCCGTGGGCGGAAAGGTTGTAGGCGGTCGACCCGGCGGGAGTGGCGATCATCACGCCGTCGCAACTCAGTTCCTCGAGCCGTACTTGGCCATCCACCGTGATGCCGATCTTGGCGGTCTGGTACGACTGGCGCCAAAGCGCCACCTCGTTAATGGCGAGCGCCGTGACGGTCGACCCGTCGGCCGTGGTCGCCTGCATCTCCAGCGGCCGGATGGTCTCGGCGACGGCGGCCGCGATACGTTCCGGCAGGTTGCCGGCGCGGTACTCGTTCATCAGGAAGCCGATGGTGCCGCGGTTCATGCCGTAGACCTTCTTGCCGGTTCCCATGGTTTCGCGCAGGGCCTGCAGCAGGAAGCCGTCGCCGCCGAGCGCGACGACGACGTCGGCTTCCTCCAGCGGCGTCTGCCCGTAACGCTTGGACAGGCTTTCGACCGCGGTCCTGGCGTCTGGCGTGTCGGAGGAGATAAAGGCGAAACGGCTGGCGCTCTTGTGGTTCATAGTTTCCGGCAGGTGAGGAACGGCAACGGCGGGACCGGCCTAGCATGGAGCATGGTGCCTGCAAAGGGAAGCCGGCGCGTGGCTCACGCCGGCGTTTCGCCCGGCAAGCGCAGGGAGCCGGCACAATCGTTAAGAATCGGCTTAATACCTCGTAAAACAACGCCGCCTATGGTACCCAGAACTGGGTGGCGGGGGCTGGCCGATCGAGGGCGACCCTTGCCTGTCATCCGTATGCTTATCGTTTTCCTGATCGTGGGAAGTTTTGCGTTCATCTTTTCCGAACTGGTGCGCCAGTCGGGGAAGGGAGATTCGCGGTCGTTGCCGACCGCTTCGCGCTGCGGCGACGCCGTTGGAACCCCATGCCCGTTCGAGCGTTTGATGTAAGGCGACGCCGAGGCCTGCCGCCCCACGATGCATGCGCCGGCAGGTGGCCGGTTCCTGCACCCACATTTTGCCTCAATAGGTTTGCACAACCCACGAGAACCAAGGAGAGAGGCTCTGATCATGATTACGAAGAAGATGGCTGTTGCGGCAGCGATGCTGCTGAGCGTGGCGCTTGCCGGTTGCGCGCAGACGGAAGGCCAGCAGCGGGCGACGACCGGCGCCCTTGTCGGCGGTGCGGGCGGCGCTCTTCTCGGCCAGGCCATCGGCGGCAATACCAAGAGCACCGTCATCGGCGCGGCCAGCGGCGCGCTGCTAGGCGCCGTCGTCGGATCGGCGACCACCCCGCGCGGCGAGCAGATGTGCCGCTACCGTGCCCGCGATGGCCGCATCTTCACCGCCCCGTGTGACGAGCGCTATTACAACGGCAACTACTGACGGCCGAGACAGACGATCGAAGGGCGGTGCACCCGGTGCGCCGCCCTCCGTTTATGGAAATGTACGTGGCTTTGCCGGGAAAATGGTGCCGGTTGAGGGGATTGAACCCCCGACCTTCGGTTTACAAAACCGCTGCTCTACCGCTGAGCTAAACCGGCACGGCGCTCCCGTTAGCATAATTGCCACGGCAGTAAAGCCCAAACTCCTTCACCGCTGCCCCTGTTACGGCGCAGTCCCGCCGATCATGGCGGTGACCTGGGCGGCGGCTTCCCGCACGGTCGGGCCGATCAGGGCGAGGCGCTGCGACGTCACGCGCACCGTCGGCCCCGAAACCGAAACGCCGCCGATCGGTTCCCCGAATTCGTTGAAGATCGCGGCCGCCACGCAGCGCATGCCGAGATTGCGCTCCTCGTCGTCCACCGACCAGCCGCGCGCCTTGATGGCGGCGAGGTCGTCGCGCAGCGCGGGCAGGTTGGAGAGCGTCTTTTCCGTATAGGCCTCCAGCCCCGCGCGGCGGATGATCGCCTCGACGCGCTCGCTGTCGAGATGGGCGAGCACCGCCTTGCCGATGCCGGAGGCGTGAAAGGCCGTGCGCGTACCGGGGCGGAAGAAGGCGCGGATCGCCTGATGGGTCTCGACCTGGCTGACGAAGACGACGCAATCATCCTCCGCGACGCCGAGATTGGCCGTCTCGCCGGTAGTTTCCATCAGTTCCTGCATGACGGTGCGAGCGCGGTCGACGAGCTTGCGGCGGCGCAGGAAGGCCGAACCCATGCGGTAAGCTTCGACGCCGATCGACCACAACTGGTCGGCCTTGTCGAACTCGACCAGACCGTGGCTCTCCAGCGTGGTCAGCATCCGGTAGGCCGTGGAAGCGGGCAGGCCGGATGCCTCGGCAACCTCGCTCAGCGACAGGCCAGTCCCTTCGGCGACGATGGCGAGAATGCGCAACCCCCGGTCGAGCGACTGCACCGTGCCGGCATCAGCCGGACCGTTGAAGGCGCGGGGGCGGCCGCGCTGCCGTTTTTCGATCTTGTCCATGGCCGGATTGTCTCCGTTTCCGGCGTGAAGGCAATAAAAAAGTTTTTCAGCGTCGTCATGGCCGACACAGGTGAAAAACGAGATTATACGCAAAATCAATTAGCTATTACCAAATACAAGAAATGAAAAAATATTCTGAAAAAATTGAAAAATGGGCAGGTCGCTGTCAGGATAGCCGCCATCAAACGACATCCGTCGATGGAGGAAACAAAGATGGCCAGGATGCGTGCTGTCGATGCAGCGGTTCTCGTTCTCGAAAAGGAAGGCATTTCGACCGCGTTCGGCGTGCCGGGCGCGGCGATCAACCCGCTTTATTCCGCGTTGAAGGGCAGGGGCACGATCCGCCACATTCTAGCTCGCCACGTGGAAGCCGCTTCCCATATGGCGGAGGGCTATACCCGCGCCAGGGCCGGCAATATCGGCCTTTGCCTTGGCACGTCAGGGCCGGCCGGCACCGACATGCTGACCGGGCTTTATTCGGCCGCCGCCGACTCCATCCCGATCCTGTGCATCACCGGGCAGGCGCCGCGCGCCAAGCTCACCAAGGAGGATTTCCAGGCCGTCGACATCGCCGCCATCGCCTCGCCGGTCGCCAAATGGGCCGTCACCGTCATGGAGCCCTATCTGGTGCCGATGGTGCTGCAAAAGGCGTTCCATCTGATGCGCTCGTCGCGTCCGGGCCCGGTGCTGGTCGACCTGCCGGTCGACGTGCAACTGGCCGAAATCGATTTCGACATCGATACCTATGAGCCGCTTTCGCCGTTCAAGCCGTCGATGACGCGGGCGCAGGCCGAGAAGGCCTTGGCGATGCTCAACCAGGCCGCGAAGCCGCTGATCGTGGCCGGTGGCGGCATCATCAACGCCGACGCCTCCGACCTGCTGATTGAGTTCGCCGAGATAACCGGCGTCCCGGTCATCCCGACGCTGATGGGCTGGGGCACGATTCCCGACGACCACCGGCTGATGGCCGGCATGTGCGGCTTGCAGACCGCGCATCGCTACGGCAATGCCTCCATGCTCGCCGCCGACTTCGTCTTCGGCATCGGCAACCGCTGGGCCAACCGCCACACCGGCTCCGTCGATGTCTACACCAGGGGCAAAAAGTTCGTTCACGTCGATATCGAGCCGACGCAGATCGGCCGGGTGTTCGCGCCTGATCTCGGCGTGGTCTCGGATGCCGGGGCGGCCTTGAAGACGCTGCTCGACGTCGCCACCGAGTGGAAAACGGCGGGCAAGCTGCGCGACTGGTCGGGCTGGGCGAAGGAGTGCCAGGACCGCAAGAAGACCATGAAGCGCAAGACGCATTTCGACCAGGTGCCGCTGAAGCCGCAGCGCGTCTACGAGGAGATGAACAAGGCGTTCCCGCGCGACACCACCTATGTTTCTACCATCGGCCTGAGCCAGATCGCCGGCGCGCAGTTCCTGCACGTCTACAAGCCGCGCAACTGGATCAATTGCGGGCAGGCCGGGCCGCTCGGCTGGACGCTGCCGGCGGCGCTCGGCGTGCGTGCGGCGCGGCCGGACGCCACCATCGTAGCCCTTTCGGGCGACTACGACTTCCAGTTCCTGATCGAGGAGCTGGCGGCGGGCGCCCAGCATAAGCTGCCCTACATCCATGTCGTCGTGAACAACGCCTATCTCGGCCTCATCCGCCAGTCTCAGCGTGGTTTTTCAATGGATTACGAGGTTTCCCTCGCCTTCGAGAACCAGAACCGCAAGGACGATCCGGAAGCGGGCTACGGCGTCGACCATGTCGCGGTCGCCGAGGCCATGGGCTGCAAGGCGGTGCGCGTGCGCAAGCCGGAAGAGTTCGCCGGCGCCTTCCGCGAGGCCGAGCGGCTGATGAAGGAATTTTCGGTTCCCGTGGTGCTTGAGTTCATCCTGGAGCGCGTTACCAACATTTCCATGGGCACCGAAATCGACAAGATCACCGAGTTCGAGGACCTTGCCGAAAAGAACGAGGACGCGCCGACGGCCATCGTGCTGCTGGATTAGGCGGCAACGCCGTCGTTCCGGAAGCCGGAGCGCAGCGAGGCTATCCGGAATCCAGAGCTGAACCTCTCCCGGTTAGCGCTCTGGATCCCGGCTCGCGGTCGCTGCCGCTCCCTCGGCCGGGATGACGCGCCGCGTTTAAGGATCGACGGCCCCTGTGGGCTTGAGTGGAGACAAAAAGAATGCCGAAATTTTCCGCCAACCTGTCCATGCTCTTCACCGAGCGCGATTTCCTCGACCGTTTCGACGCGGCTGCCGCCGCCGGCTTCAAGGGGGTCGAATATCTCGGCCCCTACGACCACACGCCGGATGAAGTCGCCGCCCGCCTGACAAAGAACGGCCTGTCGCAGGTGCTTTTCAACGTTCCGTCCGGCAACTGGGCCGGCGGTGAGCGCGGCATCGCCGTGCTGCCGGATCGCGTGGAAGAATTTCGCGCCGGCGTCGACAAGGCGATCACCTACGCCAGGGCGCTGGGTTGCCCGCAGGTGAACTGCCTGGCCGGCATCACGCCGGCCGGGGTGGATGCAAAAACCGCCGAGGACGTTTTCGTCGGCAACCTGAAATTCGCTGCCGAGAAGCTGGAGAAAGCCGGCATCCGGCTTCTGGTCGAGCCGATCAACACCCGCGACATCCCGGGCTTTTTCCTGACCAACACCAAACAGGCGCTGGACATCCTCGAGCGTGTCGGCTCGAACAACCTCTATATCCAGTACGACATCTATCACATGCAGATCATGGAGGGGGATCTCGCCCGTACCATAGAGGCGAACCTGCCGCGCATCGCGCATCTGCAACTGGCGGACAATCCCGGCCGTCATGAGCCGGGTACGGGCGAGATCAACTATCCGTTCCTCTACGATTTCATCGATCGCCTTGGCTACGCCGGCTGGATCGGTGCGGAATACAAGCCCAAGGCCGGCACCGAGCCCGGCCTCGGCTGGTTCAGGGAATTCGCGGGGAAGGGAAGCGCTGCGGCGTAGTCGACGCTAACAAATCACCCCCACTCCGTCTTGCTTCGCAAGCCACCTCTCCCCCTCCCTGGGGGAGAGGAACCCAAGCTGGATGAACGCTGGCGTTGGAACTGCGTTTCCTTTTCCCGGGGCAGGGGAAGAGGTGGTCCGAAGGACCGGAGTGGGGGTGCTGCTTTTTGAAGGGAAGGCGTTCAAATGGAAACCATCGGGTTTATCGGACTGGGCATCATGGGCGCGCCGATGGCGGGGCATCTGCTCGATGCCGGCTACAGCGTCATCACCAGCGACCATCGCAGCAAGCCACCGGTGGACCTTACGGCGAAGGGGTTGAAGGCGGTGACAGGCTCGCAGGCCGTCGCCAGGGCTGCCGACATCGTCATCACAATGGTACCCGATACGCCGCAGGTGGAAGAGGTGCTGTTCGGCGAAAACGGCGTCGCATCCGGCCTGTCGAAGGGCAAGCTGGTCATCGACATGTCGTCGATCTCGCCGATCGCCACGAAGAAGTTCGCACAAAAGATCAACGAACTCGGCTGCGACTATCTCGATGCGCCGGTTTCAGGCGGCGAGGTGGGCGCCAAGGCCGCTTCGCTGACCATCATGGTCGGCGGCGAGGACAAGGCTTTCGAGCGGGCACGGCCGATCTTCGAGAAGATGGGCAAGAACATAACGCTGGTTGGCCCCAACAGCGTCGGCCAGACCACCAAGGTCGCCAACCAGATCGTCGTGGCGCTGACCATCGAGGCGGTGGCCGAGGCGTTGGTGTTCGCCTCCAAGGCGGGCGCCGACCCGGCCAAGGTCCGGCAGGCGCTGATGGGGGGGCTCGCTTCCTCTCGCATCCTGGAGGTGCATGGCGAACGCATGATCAAGCGCACTTTCGCGCCGGGCTTCCGCATCGAACTGCATGCGAAGGACCTGAACCTTGCGCTGGAAGGGGCTCGCTCGCTGGGCGTTTCGCTGCCCCACACGGCCACGGCGCAGGAACTGTTCAATTCCTGTTCGGCCAACGGCGGCGCGAAGGAAGACCATTCGGCACTGGTGCGCGCGCTGGAGCGCATGGCGAACCACGAAGTAGGTGCCTGAGCGAGGGCAAGAGGAGGAGAAGAAAGCCCGCCGCGGCGACGCGGCGGGCTTTTGCATTGTCAGGCGCCTTCGACGGCCGAAAAGCCCTCGAACTTGGGATGGCCGAAGGTCGTCAGCTTGCTGGTGCCGGCGTTCTTGTGCGAGTTGCGGAAATTCTCGGACTTGGTCCAGGCGATGAAATCCTCCTCGCTTTCCCACACGGTGTGCGAGGCGAACAGCGTGGTGTTTTCCTCCTCGTTGAAGGCGCTGCGCAGCAGGTGGAACTGCCGAAAGCCCTTCATTTCCGCGAGCGTCGACTTGCGGTTCTTCCAGATGTCCTCGAACGCCTCCTCCTGGCCGGCCCGGACCTGGAAACGGTTCATCGCGATATACATGGCTTTCCTTTCAAGTTGCCCGTGGACTGGATCGATCAATAGGGGCCGATCGGCAGGGTGAAGGCCCAGTTCGAACGCCCGGCTCCTGCCGGAATGGGCGGGAAGGGGGCCGCGCGCCGGATGATGGCAAGGGCCTCGTCGTCCAGGCCGGGCGAGCCCGAGCTTTTGACCAGCCGTATCGAGCGCACGTCGCCGTCGGCCCCGACGACGAAGGCGACCTGCGCGTTGCTGCGCGCGCTGGCCTGTGCGGCCCGCGAAATGGTGCGGCTCACGCGCCGCAGCTTGGCCGCCACCTTGCCGGGATAATTGGAGGCGGCGGCGTTGCCGACACCGGGAAGCGAGCCGCCGCTGCTGGCGATCGCCGCCTTGCCCTCGTCGCTGCCATTGGCGATGCCGCGCTTGGAATCTGCCTGGTTGGCGCCGCCTGAGCCCGCACTGGTGGCTTTCTTCCTCTGCTGCTTTTCCTGCTTCTTTTCCGGAGGCTTGGCCGTGTTCTTCGGCTGCCTGGCCGGCTCCGTCTTCTTTTCCGGGCTCTCCTGCGGCGCCGGCCGCGGTTGCGGCAGGACGGCGACCACCTGCGGGGTCTCGATGGCGTCGGGCGTCACCGTCTCGGCAGGCTGCGGCTCAGGCTGCTGCGTTTCCTCGACCGGCTCGACGGGATCGATTTTCGGCGCCGGCTGGAAGACGGCGTCGCTGGTGTCGGCGGGATCGGCTCGCGAAGTGAGGATTTCGGGCGTGTGGCTCGGGGTCTCGGGGGCCGGCTGGTCCGGTTGCACCGTCTCCGCGACGGCCGGCTCCGGGGGCGTTTCCCTCACGGGCTCCACCGTCTCGGCGGTCGGCGCTTCGGCCGTTACGTGCTCGACGGCTTCGGCGGCACTGTCAGGCTGGACCGGCTCGGCCTCGACGGCTTCGATCGGCTTGGCGTCGACCATCGGCACCAGGGTGATCTGGGTCACATCGCCGGCCGACAACTGGTCGCTGTCGGCGTTGCCGGTCACCATCAGGCCCGTCTGCTCGGAGCCCGCGATCTCGGCCTGGTCGACGGGGCTGGCGTACCATGCCGCCGGCGCGGCAAGAAGGGCCATGGCGACGGCGGCGTGGAGCAGGCAGGAAACGGAAACGGTTATCGGCCATTTGCGGGCGGTGCCGGCCGTCCGGGTTGCCGTGCCGGCCGCCGCATCCTCCCCGGGCGACGGCAGCGCCGGGTCGATGCCGGCGATGGAACCGGGATCACGCAGGTCGCGCGGCGATAGCTGGAATGCACCTGGCGGAATAGCGAGGGCGGGGTCGCTGGGCTCCAGCGGCAGCAGCCCGTTCCCGGCAAAGGGCCAGGCCGGGGTGTTGCGCGAGAAGGAGGGCTCCAGTCCCAAGGCTTTGCTCGTTTGCGATCACTGACCGAAGGAGATGGGCGCCTTGGCCGCGGTCTTCAACTGGCCGAGGCAGGCGGTGGGGGCGATTCCGTCGCCGACGCATTCCGTGGCGCTGTTGACCAGGACGCGGCTTACCTTGCTGCAATCCAGCGCCGAAAGATCGAAGCGGGCGACCTTGGTCTTGCCGGCCGGCAGGTCCTTGAAGTCGAGGACGGTGAGGCGGTCCACGACCCCGGTGTCGTTGAAGAGCGCGATCTCGAACGCCGCCTTGGTCAGGCTGGCGCCGAGATCGTTGGTGACGACGAAGGTGAAGCGGCAGCCCTTGTCGGAGGGCTGGGCGCCGTTCAGTTCGAGGGTCAGCGCGGAGGCGGGCTTCGCCTCCTGCGCGACCGCGTTTCCCGTCAGGGCGGTTGCCACGGCTGCCGAAAGAAGAAGGGTTGCCGTTTTCATCTTGTCCTAGCCTCCGAAGCGCATCGTTGCACCGAGCTTGAAGGTGACGCCGGGTTCGTAGACGACACTGTTTGTCGAAAAGTTCAGCGGGTTGAGGTATTTCACATCAAACAGGTTGTCGACACGGAAGTCGACCTTGAGGTTGTCGTTTGCCTGGTAGGCGGCGAAGGCGTTGACCAGCGTGTAGTCCCTGGCGATCGGGTTGCCCTTCGGCTTGCCGTTATACTGCACTTCGCCCCCGACCGTCAGCCGGTCCTCGAGGAAACGGAAGCCGAGTTGGCCCGTGACCTGGGCGGAAGGGATCGTCTTGAGGTCGTCGCGCAGGCCGGTGGCGTCGACGGTATGGCCGTTGATGATCGAGGCCGACAGCCCGGCAAAGCCCCAGGCGGCGTCATAGACGCCCTCGAACTCGAATCCCCTGATCCGGGCGCTGGAGTAGTTCTGGTACTGCAGGCAGAAGGGGACGGCAAAGCAGCCGCTGGCCGGCCCGCCGGAAGGAATGATCTGCTGCTCGATGAAATCGTCGATATCGTTGTTGAAATAGCCCGCCTTGATGCGCAGTGAATCGCCTGGCTGCAGCATGTCGTCGAGCTTGTAGTTGAGGCCCGCCTCCCACGTCTTTCCGATTTCCGGCTTCAGGTTGGGGTTGGGCAGGAAAAGGAACGGGATGGTGTTCGGGTGCGTGCCGCTTATCAGCGTTTCCGTGACCGACGGCGAGCGGTAGCCTTCGGCATAGGTGCCGTAGAATTGCAGGCCTTCGAGCGCCGCGGTCTGGAACGGCGAGACCCCGACCGTAATGCGGGGCGAAAGGCGGTCGCCCGATGTCGAGCCGACATCGCTCTCGAGCTCATAATTGTCGTAGCGAAGGCCGGCGATGACCTCGAACCGCTCCCATGTCAGCTTGTCCTGGATATAGGCGCCGCCGACGCTGCGCTTGCCGGAGGGCGTGTAGACGTCCATTCCGCCGGCCTGCGCTCGGGCGGTCACCACGTCGTCGTTCACCCAGTCCCCGCCATAGGTCACTTCGTGGCCGACGGTGCCCGTTTCGAAGCGCGACGTGTTCCAGATATCGATGCCGTAGGTGTCGAGGTCATACTTGCTCTGTGACCCAGCCGGCACGAGGATGGGCGGCTGCGTGATGGAGACGAACTCGAGCGCATCCTTCAGATAGGTGCGCGTCATGTCGACCTTGTTGTAGGAGGCGTTGATGTGGAGATCGAGCCAGCTCTTGTCTTCGTCCGTGACGTTGTAGCGGCCGGTGAACGTGTTCTGCCGGGTGTCGACGGCATGATCCGTCGCGCTGCCGAACTCGGTCCAGCTATCTTTCGTGCCGATCCAGCCGAGTTTCAGCTCGCTGTTTTCGGTCGGGCGGATGCTGGTCTTGAGCATGCCGCTCAGCATGTCGAAGCCCGTGCCCTTCGCGATGTCGCCGCCACCGTCCTTGTAGGCGGAGAAGTCGCGATAGACGATGTTGCCGAGCACGTCGAAATCGTCGCTGAAGCGGTAGGCGCCGGTTGCGCTGGTGGTCCAGCCCTTGCCGTTGGTTTCATAACGGCCGCTGAGCGAGGATGCCCACGTCTCATCCGGCTTCAGGAAATCTCCTGCGTCCTTGGTGTCGAACATCACCACGCCGCCGATCGCGCCTGAACCGTAGGTGTTGGTAACCGGCCCGCGCGTGACGTCCACCGACTTGACCAGTTCGGGATCGATGAAGAAGGTCGATTGGGTGCCGTGGTCGGAGCGCTGGAAGTTCTGCCGGGCGCCGTCCACGATAACGGCGACGCGGCCGAAATCCTGCAGGCCGCGAATGTTGACGCTGGACGCCGCCCGCCGGGCGTCCGACTGCAAGGTGATGCCCGGCACGCCGAAGAACACGTCGTTGACCGTGGTCGCCATGCGCCGTTCGAGCTGTTCCTGGTCGACATGGCTGGAAGCCGACAGCGACTCGATGACCGTTTCGCCGGTGCGGCTCAGAAGCAGGATCTTATCGAGCAGGGTGGCGTTCGCGGCGGGCTTCGTTTCCGCCGCTTGCGCTTCCGAAGGCGCCTGGTCCGACGCCTCTTGCGCGGCGGCGGCGCTTGTCAGCGCGATGACCGCCACCCCGGCAAGCATCAATTCTTTCGCGTAAGACGCCGAACGCCCCAACACCACCGCAGATCCCGCCGGCCTGCGACGAACCCGATTCAACCCCATGTCCCGACTCCAAAAAATTCAGGTTCATGCTGGCTGGCCCGGCGCTCGCTCGCATTTTTATGTTGCCCGGCGCGTTAAATGGCATCTTAAATGTTGACTCATTTACTCCGGTATTGCACTGACTAGTAAACATGATTATTCGAGTCAAGATTGATTTTGCAAGCGCCAACCGCCCGTCGCGGCCATGGCGAGAAAGGAGCCGACAAGATGAATTCGCATAATCCCGACGCCTTCCGCCATCGCTATCAACGCGTAGAAACGCAGGCCCCAAGCAGGTTCGAGGTTGATCGCACCGCTGTGCGTACCGTGAGCAGCAACGCGCTTTTTGCCGGCTCGCACGAGATCGGCATCGAGCACCATGGCTCGCTCTACCGCCTGAAGATCACCCGTCAGGGCAAGCTCATTCTCAACAAGTAGGTCGGTGCCATGGATCAGCGCGTAAAGCCCGCCCCGCACGAAATCCGCGTGGCGCGTACGAATAACCCCAAGACGCGTGAGCGCGATCTTGCCGGGGAACTGGGGATTTCGGAAGCCGAGCTTGTCGCTGCCCATTGCGGCGACGGCGCGCTGCGGCTGGAGCCGGACGCCAACGCCCTGCTGGCCGGGCTGGAAGCCGTCGGCGAGGTGATGGCGCTGACGCGCAACGACAGCGCCGTCCATGAAAAGATCGGCGTCTACGACAAGGTGGTAACGGGCGCGCACAACGCCATGGCGCTGGGCAAGGACATCGACCTGCGCATTTTCCCCAAGGCGTGGGCCTTCGGCTTCGCCGTGGAAAAGCGCGACGGCGACGCCATCCGCCGCAGCCTGCAATTCTTCGACGCGGCGGGAGAGGCGGTGCACAAGGTGCATCTGCGCCCGGCGTCGAACCTTTATGCCTACCAGAAACTGGTCGCGCAGCTTGAATCGCCGAACCAGGATTCGGCGCTGGAAGTGCTGCCGTACCCTGCCGCAGAACCGCAGACGCCCGACACCCTCGTGGACCTTTCGCAACTGCGCGAACGCTGGAGCAAGCTTTCCGACATCCACCAGTTCTTCGGCATGTTGCGTGCCTTGAATCTCGGCCGCCGGCAGGCCGTGCGCCTAGTCGGGCAGGATTATGCCTGGACGCTCGACAACGATGCGGTGGGTTCGATGTTGCGTCACGCCGCGGATCAGTCCCTGCCGATCATGTGCTTTGTCGGCAATCACGGCTGCATCCAGATCCATTCCGGGCCGATCGCCAACATCAAGCCGATGGGGCCGTGGATCAACATCCTGGACGAGACGTTCCACCTGCATCTCAGGCTGGACCACATCCGCGAGACCTGGGCCGTGCGCAAGCCGACCAAGGACGGACATGTCACCTCGATCGAAGCCTATGGCGCCGACGGTGAAATGATCATCCAGTTCTTCGGCCAGCGCGAGGAGGGCAGCCGCGAGCGCGAAGACTGGCGCTTCCTGGTGGAAAACCTGCCGCGAATCCCTGCCGTGGCCACGCTCTGAGAAGACGGATGATCGCGTTTTTACCAAAGCTGGCACACGCTGCCGTGATCGCCTCGCTGCTGGTGCTGGCGGCGCCGGCCTGCTCGGCAGCCGGACAGGCGGCAGAGGCCTTTCCGGGCGGCGCGAAGATCGCCGCCATCGGCGGCTCTCTGACCGAGATCGTCTATGCGCTGGGCGAAGAGGGCAGGCTGGTCGCCCGCGATTCGACCAGCGTTTATCCGGAGGCCGCGCTGAAGCTGCCCGATGTCGGCTATATGCGCCAGCTTTCGCCGGAAGGCGTGCTGTCGGTCAATCCGGGCGGAGTGCTGGCCCTGGAGGGCAGCGGCCCGCGCGAAGCGGTCGAGGTGCTGAAGAAGGCCGGCATTCCCTATGTCGAGGTGCCGGAAAGCTTCGACCACCAGGGCATTCTGGCCAAGATCCACGCTGTCGGCAAGGCTCTCGGCGTCGAGGAAAAGGCCGATGCACTTGCCGATTCCGTCGATGCGAAGCTGAAGTCGGCCGAAAGCCGTACCGCTTCGATCAAGGACCGCAAGCGGGTGCTGTTCGTGCTGTCCCTGCAGGGAGGCAAGATTCTGGCGGCCGGCGATCATACGGCGGCAGACGGCATCATCCGGCTTGCCGGTGCCGTCAACGCGGTCAAGGGTTATAGCGGCTACAAGCAGCTAACCGACGAGGCGGTGCTGACCGCCAGCCCGGATATCGTGCTGATGATGGATCGCGGCGGCGCTCCCGACGGCGCCGTAGACCCGTTCGAGAACGCGGCGATCGCGGCGACGCCGGCGGGCGAGAAGCGGGCCCTGATCCGCATGGACGGCGCCTATCTGCTCGGCTTCGGGCCGCGCACGGCAGAGGCCATCCACGACCTCGCCGCCTCGATCTACGGCCAGCAGGCCGATAACTGAGCGCGACCGATGGCCGAGCAGATAGTCGCCGGGCGGATCGGCATGGGCAGGAACGCAAGCGAGGGGGACCGTTCGGCAAGGGCGCGAACGGTTCTTCTGGCGCTGGGCGGCTTTCTGGCGCTGACCGTGCTGTTCAGCCTGACCTCGGGCGCGTCCGACGCTTCGGCACTGGGGCTGGTGCGCGAATGGCTTTTCGGGAGTTCCGCCGGTGACGCGGCGCTGAGCGCCCGCGACCGCCTCATCATCTATGAGATTCGCCTGCCGCGTGTGGTGATGGGCGCCTTGGTGGGGGCCGCCCTTGCCGTTTCGGGCGCGGTCATGCAGGGGCTGTTCCGCAACCCGCTGGCCGATCCCGGCCTGATCGGCGTTTCGGCCGGGGCCGGGCTTGGCGCGGTGTCGATGATCGTGCTCGGCACCGGCGCTCTCGCGCCGCTGAGCGCGTTGCTCGGAGCGTTCTCCTTGCCGATGGCGGCCTTCGTCGGGGGGCTGGTGACGACGCTGGTGCTCTACCAGGTCGCCACGAGGCGCGGCCAGACCTCGGTGGCGACGATGCTTTTGGCCGGCATCGCGCTTGCCGCGCTCGCCATGGCGGTGACCGGCGTCCTTATCTTCATGGCCAATGACCGGCAGTTGCGCGACCTGACGTTTTGGAGCCTCGGCTCGCTGGCGGGAGCCACGTGGCAGAAGATCGCCGCCGTCGGTCCGGTCATCGTGCTGGCGCTGGCGGCCATGCCGTTCCTGGCGCGCGGCCTCAACGCGCTGGCGCTGGGCGAGGCGACCGCCGGCCATCTCGGCATCCCGGTGCAGCGGCTGAAATACACGGCAATCGTCGGCGTGGCGGCGGCCGTCGGAGCGGCGGTGGCCGTCAGCGGCGGCATCGGCTTCGTCGGCATCGTCGTGCCGCACCTGCTGCGGCTGATGATCGGACCGGACAACCGCTATTTGCTGCCGGCTTCGGCGCTGCTCGGCAGTGCCCTGCTGTTGCTGGCCGATGCGGTTTCGCGCACGATCGTAGCCCCGGCGGAACTGCCGATCGGCATTGTTACCGCGCTTGCCGGAGCGCCGTTCTTCCTGTGGATTCTGCTGCGCAAGCGCGGCCTGCTCGACCTGTGAGGCAGCGATGATCAAAGCCAGGGGTGTGTCGGTGACGATCGGCAGCAAGCGGATCGTTTCCGATATCGATTTTCAGGTGCGGCCGGGCGAGATCGCCACCATCGTCGGCCCCAATGGGTCCGGCAAGACCACCTTTCTCAAGGCGCTGTCGGGCGAACTCGCCCATGGCGGGCAGGTGACGGTGAACGGCCGCGCCATGGGTTCCATGAAGCCGGCCGAACTGGCGGCGGTGCGCGCGGTGCTGCCGCAGGCGACGGCGCTGGCCTTCCCCTTCACGGTACGCGAGATCGTCAAGCTCGGGCTCGTCGGCGGACGCTCCGGCGTGAAGGCGGCCGAGGCGGAGCGCCTGCCCGAACGCGCGCTGGCGCGGGTCGATCTCGCCGGCTTCGCCGGCCGCCTCTACCAGGAACTGTCGGGCGGCGAGCAGCAGCGCGTGCAGCTGGCGCGGGTGCTTTGCCAGGTGTGGGCGCCGGTCCTGAACGGCGCGCCGCGCTACCTGTTCCTGGACGAGCCGGTGTCCAGCCTGGACATCAAGCACCAGCTCATCATCATGGGGATTGCCCGCGAATTCGCAAAGGGGGGAGGGGGCGTCGTGGCCATCCTGCACGACCTCAACCTGACGGCGATGGTCTCCGACCAAGTCTTCGTCATGCATCGCGGCCGGCTCGCCGCTGCGGGCGCCCCGCGCGACGTGTTGCGCGACGATCTGATGCAAAGCGTGTTCGACTGCCGGCTTTCGGTGGGCGTGCTGCCTTCGGCCGACGTGCCGTTCGTCCTGCCGCAGACGGCGGCGTTGTAGCTGCCTTCACGCCGCCGGGGCGTGGAGCTCCGGGAAGCTGATGCCCAGAAGGTCGCGCACATTGGCGCGCGCGGCGACCAGGTCGGCAATCGAGTGGCGCTCCAGCACGGCGAAGAAGGCGTTGAGCGCCTCGCGCAGCGCAGCATTGAGCGAGCAATGGTCGATCAGCGGGCAATCGCTGGCATCGTTCTCGAAGCATTCGGCCATGGCGAAGTTTTCTTCTGTCACGCGCACCACGTCGAATAGGGTGATCGTGCTGGCTTCGCGGCCAAGCTTCACGCCGCCATTGCGCCCGCGCACCGTGGTCACCAGGCCGTGCTCCACCAGCGGCTGCAATATCTTGAACAGGAACAGCTCGGATACCGAATAGGCGGACGCGATCTCCGGGATCCGGCTCAGCCGGCCATCATTGGCGGCGCAGTACATCAGGATACGGATCGCATAATTGGTCTGGCGGGTCAGGCGCATTTCTCATTCCTCAGCACGAAACTGATGCAAGCCAATATGGCCCATAGTTTGGAACAATTCCAGAGAATCGGCGCAAATAGGTGATTTTTCCTGTCATCTTTTGATCGGGGACAAAAAGAATGGCCGCGCCAGGGGCGCGGCCGTTCTTCGATCTTAGCCGATGGGGCCTGAAGTTCAGTCTTCGTTGGCCTTGACGGTGACACCCAGCGTCTTGGTCAGGTCGGCCGGATTGGCCATGGCCCCGGCCATGATGAGCGCGAAGGGCACCGGTGCGGGCGGCACGGCCGAGATCTGCAGGCTCTTGGGGTCGTCCAGATATTTGCCGACCGCCGTCGATACCTGCGCCGTCAGTTCGGGATTATTGAGCTGCGCCATGCCGAACGGCACGATCGCCTTGGCCTGGTTGGCAATGTCCTTGGCGGACATCCCCTGCTGCTTGCCGACATAGGCGAGCACCTTGTTGGTGAGCGAATCGTCGTCGAGACGGATCGAGGCTCTGTTGAAGCTCAATTGCTGCAGCAGGCCGAGCATCACCATGCCCTGCGCCGAATTATCCGCGCCTTCCGGCTGCTCGGCCATCTTCTTCTGCATTTCCTGGAGCGACTTGAGGAAATCCATCGTGTAGCCGCCGAGGCTGAAGGTGATGCCGAAGGTCGCGGCGTTGTCGACGGTGATCTCGTTCTTCGACATTTCCAGCTTGCCGTCGGAAGGCTGCCAGGAACCCTCGGTCCGGAAGCTGCCGGTGATGGTCTGGTAGCCCAGCGCCTCGATGGCGGCCTTCGACTTCGGGTCCTCGACCATGGTCAGGTCGGCGTCGAATTTCTTCGCCCCGCCGGAGAACTGCATCGCGGCGCCGTCGGCTGGCGGCGTGATGTCGAAGCGCGTCTGCTCCATCGAGAAGGCGGTCTTGTCGCCGACCTTGACCGTGACGTTGTCGACCTCGGCCGACTTGTAGAGCATCAGCGATCCGAGCGGCGTGGCGGCGCTGTCGGCCGCCGGTATCGTCATGTCGTGGAACACGATCGGGCTGATGCGGATCTCGGTGTCCTTCTCGCGCTGCGTATAGGCCTCGGTCCGGACGGTCCCCGCGACATAGTCGCCATTGGATTCGGTGACGTTCTCCAGCGTGACATTGCCGACCGAGAGGCTGTCCTTCTCGCCGGCCGGCTTGATGCTTACGCTTTCCAGGATCATGCTCGAGGCGTTGCCGGTGACGCCGGTCCAGCTGATATCGACGCTCTGGGCTGCGAGCGATGCCTTGAGCCGTTCGGCCACGGCGGTGGCGTCCTGCGCGAACGCCGAATTGAGCGGGAGGCTCAGAAGGAAGGTCGAAAGGGCAAGCTTGCGAAAGCTCGGGCCATGGATGGTCATCGGGGTCTCCCAAAAGGGCTTGAAACTGTCGTCAGGCGCGGCCCTTTCGTCTGCAAACAGGGCCGAAACAAGGTGTTAGGCGACACATAGACCGAAAACCGGGGAAAAAGGCAATCAGCCACCAACCGATTTGTCTTTCTGGTAAATGACGGCGGGTTCCGCCGAGCAGGCAACTTCAGATCAGCAGCAGGCCCTTCATCGACGCATAGCCCTTCTTGCCGATGATGAGATGGTCGTGGACGGCAATGCCCAGCCGCTTGCCGGTCTCGACGATCTCCTTGGTCATCTCGATGTCGGCGCGGGACGGCGTCGGGTCGCCACTTGGATGATTGTGGACCAGCACGATGGCGGTCGCCGACAGTTCCAGCGCCCGCTTCACCACCTCGCGCGGATAGACCGGCGTGTGGTCGACGGTGCCGGTCTGCTGCACCTCGTCGGCGATCAGCGCGTTCTTCTTGTCGAGGAACAGGATGCGGAACTGCTCGCGCTCCTCGAAGGCCATGGCGGCGCGGCAATAGTCGAGAACCTGCGTCCACGAGGCCAGCGTTTCGCGCCCCTTCAGCTCGCTGCGCAGCATGCGCTGGGCGGCGGCGGCGACGATCTTGAGGTCGAGCGCGACGGCGGGGCCGACGCCCTTCACCTCCTGGAGCAGCGCTTCCGGGGCACCGAGCACCTGCGCGAGCGAGCCGAAGCGCTCCAGCAGTGCCTTGGCGACCGGCTTGGTGTCCGACCTTGGGATCAGCCGGAAAAGCAGCAGTTCCAGCAACTCGTAGTCGGCAAGGGCGAGGTGGCCGGCCGTGGAGAAGCGTTCGCGCAGCCGCTCGCGATGACCGAGATAATGCGGCTTAGAGTCACTGCGCCCCTTTTCGAGGGCCCGCAGCGGCTGCTCGCCGAAGAAACCGCGTTCGTCGTTATTGCCGCTGCCCATGCGTCGCCCGGATATGCCTGTCGGGCAACGATCTGCCCCTTGGGGCAATCTAGGCCGGCAGGCCGGGCCGGTCGAGGCCTTTCGGCGACAGCGTGAAAATCTCGCAACCGTTTTCGGTGACGCCGACGGTATGCTCGTATTGCGCCGACAGCGAGCGGTCGCGCGTGACCGCCGTCCAGCCGTCCGACAGCACTTTGACGTGCGGCCGGCCGAGATTGATCATCGGCTCGATGGTGAAGATCATGCCGGGCCGCATCTCGACGCCTTCGCTGGGCGTGCCGTAGTGCAGGATGTTGGGGGCGTCGTGGAAAAGCTGGCCGACGCCGTGGCCGCAGAAGTCGCGCACGACCGAGCAGCGCTCGCCCTCGGCATAGGACTGGATCGCCGCGCCGATGGCGCCGGTCTTGGCGCCGGGCCTGACCGCGGCGATGCCGCGCGTGAGACACTCGTGCGTGACTTCCATGAGCCGCTCGGCGGCGCGCTTGATGGTGCCCACCGGATACATGCGCGAGGAATCGCCATGCCAGCCGTCGAGGATATAGGTGACGTCGATGTTGACGATGTCGCCGTCCCGCAGCGGCTTGTCGTCGGGGATGCCATGGCAGACGACATGGTTGATCGACGTGCAGGTGGACTTCGTATAGCCGCGATAGTTCAGCGTCGCCGGCAGGGCGCCGTGGTCCATGCCGAACTCGAACACGAAGCGGTCGATGGCGTTGGTGGTGAGACCGGGCTTGACCATGCCGGCCAGCTCGTCGAGGCAATTCGCTGTCAGCGCGCAGGCCTTGCGCATGCCGGCAAACCCCTCCTCGCCATAGAGGCGGATCTGGCCGGTGTTGCGGAGCGGGGCGGTGGCGGCGTCGAGATAGGTGACCATGTTTCTTGTCGGCTGGTTGGGGCGGAAGCGGCGACTACCGCCTGATTTGGCATTTGCGGGCGTCCGGTTCAAGAACCAAGTGTTCCGGCCGCCGTTTCGCAGGTTAAGGCCTGCGGTTTTTGGACCGCGATGACGACTTAATCCTGTGGTATGAATACCGCAAGGAACGAACAAGGACGGGCGGCGTTGCTCCAACAGCGACCGTTCGAGATTTGAGCCATGCACAAGCTGCATTTTGCCGTGCCGGTGCGCATCACCGGCTCTTTCGGGCACCCCATCGAGGAAATCTACAGCGTCGGCCAAGCCCTGGACTTTCTGCAGGAATGGCCGATCGGCAGGCAGGGACCGCTGTATCAGGCGGCGTTCGACGCCTGCTTCGGCGCCAGCGTCGACGTGGTTTCGACCGAGGAGGCACAGCGCGCCTTTTCCGCCTTCTGCCGGGTCAGCGGCATCCTGGCCAGGGACATGATGCCGCCCGGCGAGACGGACACGCGCCCCAATTCGCTGCCGGTCTGACGGCAGCAGCTACAGGCTGAAGGTCCAGAACAGGCAGGCGAGCGTTGCCGCCGTGAAGGCGACGACGGCGAGGCTGCGCAGCAGGATGTTGCGCCGGAACTCGTTGATGCACAGATGGCCTGCGGCGACCACCGCGACGAACAGGAATCGCCAGTTCCAAAGCACCCACGGCGCCTGGCGCTGCCCGAAAGCCCACTGCGCGGCGACCGTCCCGACAATGGTGGCAAAGAGGATGACGACGGTCCAGAACAGGGGATCGGCAGCGTTTTTCAGCACCATTCCGGCCGCCCGGATCGGCAGTAGCATCATCAGCATCGCACTGAAGAAATAGATCGCCGCGAGCGGGATGAACGTTGCCGCATTGGCGATCTCGTCGAGCCGTTTTGCGCCGAGCGCGCCGAACGGGTAGCCGTGGCGGGCCACCGCAAGGCAGAGCGCCATCAGGAGCCCGGTCAGCACCGCTACCAGCGCGAATGAGGTTAGGGTTCTGCTCATGACGATCCTTGGCTTTTGCGATTGCGCAAGGCCGTCCTAGCCGATTGTCGTAAATGGCCGGTAAGGATCGCGGCGCAGGCTAGTACGCGTTTTCGGTGTTGAACAGGCGGATCGGGGTCAGGAACAGGATTTTCAGGTCGAACAGGAGCGACCAGTTCTCGATATAATAGAGGTCGTATTCGGTGCGCTTGCGGATCTTTTCGTTGGTGTCCATTTCACCGCGCCAGCCGTTGATCTGCGCCCAGCCGGTCACGCCGGGCTTGACCCGGTGGCGGGCGAAATAGCCGTCGACCACCTCGTTATAGAGCAGGTTGTGCGACTGCGCGGCAATGGCGTGCGGGCGCGGCCCGACCAGCGACAGCGAACCGAACAGCGCGTTGAAGAACTGCGGCAGTTCGTCGATCGAGGTCTTGCGGATGAAGCGGCCTACGCGGGTAACGCGCGGGTCGTTGCGGGTCACCGTCTTCTTCGCGGTCGGGTCTGACTGTTCGACATACATGGAGCGGAACTTGTAGACCTCGATCACCTCGTTGTTGAAGCCGTGCCGCTTCTGGCGAAACAGCACCGGACCCTTGCTGTCGAGCTTGATGGCGATGGCCGTCGCCAGCATCACGGGGGAAAGCACGATGATGCCAATGATCGAAAGCACGATGTCGAATATCCGCTTGGCGACCGAATCCCAGTCGTTGATCGGCTTGTCGAAGATGTCGAGCATCGGCACCGAGCCGATGTAGGAATAGGAGCGCGGGCGGAATTTCAGCTCGCTGGAGTGGGCGGAAAGCCGGATATCGACCGGAAGCACCCAAAGCGTCTTGAGCAGTTGAAGCACGCGCGCCTCGGCCGTGATCGGCAGCGACACGATCAGCATGTCGATGCGCGCGATGCGGGCGAACTGGATCAGTTCAGAGATGGTGCCGAGCTTCGGATAGCCGGCGACGATCGGCGGCGAGCGCGTATCGTCGCGGTCGTCGAAGATGCCGCAGATGCGGATGTCGTTATAGGCCTGCTGCTCGACCGAGCGGATGAGCTGCTCGGCCGCCTTGCCGCCGCCGACGATGACGGCGCGGCGCTCCATGTGCCCGTCGCGCGCCCATCGCCGGATGAGCCGGGCCATGTAGAGGCGCAGGCCGAAGATGAGCACGAACCCGGCCACGTACCACAACCCGAACAGAAGCCGCGAAAATGTACCGGACGTCTTCAGGAGGAAGGCCGCCACCGCCATCAGCGCGAAACTCGCCGACCACACCAGGAGGATGCGGGTAAAGCTTTGCAGCGGCCGCATCAGGGCCGGCACCTGGTAGAGGTCGCTGATGTCCAGCAGCGCCACCGTAAGCAACGAGATGCCGGCCGTGATCAGGGTGTATTCCCAGGCCAGATAGGTGAAGAAGCCGAGATAGGCGACGTAGATCGTCACGCCGGACAGGAACAGAAGCGAAAATTCCACCAGCCGCAGGACACCGCTGACCATGACCGGGGACATGGTGTCACGGCGGTACTGGGAAGCGACCTGCTTCGCGACGGCGTTGAGGTCGGGCGAGGGCTTGTTGTCGGCCGGCCTTTCCAAGCGCTGGACCGCCTCCCGGGAAAAGCGATGCGGAGCGTCGATATTGTTCATGAAAGTTGTCCGTAAGCTTCCTCTCTCCCTACCAAAGGAGAGCTAAGAAACCCTTGAAACAACTGCTTGCTTTGGAACGGTTTTACCCGTTGCGGCTCTGGCCGGCACGGCCGCGCCGGTCACCGGCGGGGAAAGGGAGGCGGGCTACGCAATACCTGAAACCCGCAATGGTGAGCCGGACGGCGCCTCGACGTCGAGCGCGCATTCGACCGCAATCCGGTTGAAATCCATGATCCTGGCCGTCGTGCCGCCGATCCATCAGAACAGCCGCTCGCGGACATAGATGGTGTCGCCGGGCAGCAGCGGGTCGGATGTCCTGACACGCCCGGTGATCACCTTGCCGTTGATGTCGCGGGTGATGTCGACGCTTTCCTGGTTGGCGCGCGGTGTGTAGCCGCCGGCGATCGCCACCGCTTTCTGCACCGTCAGGCCCGGCACGTAGGAATACTGGCCGGAGGCACCCACTTCGCCCATCACGAAGATCGGCCGGTAGCGATCGATCTCGACGGTAACGTCGGGGCTGCGCAGGTAACCCTGGCTCAGCTTGTTGGCGATCGTGGCTTCCAGTTGCTGGGCGGTGTGGCCACGCGCCGGAATGGCGCCGACGAGCGGGAAGGCGAGATAGCCGGACTGGTCGACGTTGTAGGTGTTGGAGAGGCCTTCCTGCTCGAACACCGTGACGCGCACGCGGTCGCCGGCGCCGAGGCGGTAGGGCTCGTTGAGGACCTTGTGGAAGGCCTCCGGCGCCGGCTTGTAGCTCGAACAGCCGGCGACCGCCGAAACGGCAAGCAATGCGCTGAACAGATGGGCAATGCTTTTCATTGAGGGACAGAAACCTTCGACTCGCCAGCCAGGGTAGCCAGCCTCAATCGTCGGATTCGTTATCGCCCTGTTAGGGTTAATGGCCGGTAAAAACCGCCGTCCTGTCGGCTTGCCGGTTTTCAGCTCTTGGGGCGGGGCTCGATGATCAGCCATTTGATGATGCCCATGGCCGGCAGCACCCAGAGCAGGCCGCTGAACAGGAAGAAGAGGAGATGGACGAGGGGGCCGGATTGCGAAAGCTGCGCCACCGCCACGATGGTCGCGACCACGGCATAGACGATGACCAGCGCCACCAGCAGCACGGTTCCGATCAGCTTTTTCAGGCGAATGGGCATTTTCCTGTCCCGTTGCTTTGTATTCGCATAGAGCCTGTCGCAGGCCCGCGCAACCGGGGAAAGGCGGCGCGACGGCGTGCCGCGCCGCACGGGCTTGTCAGGCCCCGCGCGATGGTCCACGACTGCGCCGATTTTCGATCTGTCTGGGAAAAACTCGATGGCTGCCACCGCCGCTGCCGTATCCGTCGTGGACAAGGACCGTGTTTTGCAAAACCGCGCCGCCGTGCGCTGGTGGCTTTACGCCGTCCTTCTGGTGCTGTTTTCGCTGGTGATCGTCGGCGGCGCGACCCGCATGACCGAGTCGGGTCTGTCGATCACCGAATGGAAGCCCATCCATGGCGTGATCCCGCCGCTGAGCGAAGCCGAGTGGCAGGAGGAATTCCAGAAGTACCAGCAGATTCCGCAATATGCGCAGATGAACCAGGACATGACCCTGGATGGTTTCAAGACCATCTTCTGGTGGGAATGGGCGCACCGCCTGCTGGCGCGCGGCGTCGGCTTCATCTTCGCGCTGCCGCTGATCTTTTTCGCGGCGACGCGCCGGATCGAGCGCGGGCTGGTGCCCAAGCTGGTCGGCATCCTATTGCTTGGCGGCTTGCAGGGCGCGGTCGGCTGGTGGATGGTAAAGTCCGGCCTGGTCGACCGGGTCGAGGTCAGCCAGTACCGGCTGGCCACGCACCTGACGCTGGCGGCCTTCATCTTTACCGCTACCATGGTGGTGGCGCGGGGGCTGGCGCCGCACTCCGAACCGGCGACGGACCGGCCGATGCAGCGGCTGGCCGGTTTTCTCGTGCTCCTGGTGCTGGTCCAGCTTTATCTCGGCGGGCTGGTTGCCGGGCTTCGTGCCGGCCTGACCTACAACACCTGGCCGCTGATGGACGGGCGACTGATACCGGGCGACCTGTTCATCCTCGAGCCGTTCTGGCGCAACCTGTTCGAGAGTCCGAAGACCGTGCAGTTCATCCACCGCATCGGCGCCTATGTCGTCTTCCTGGTCGCGCTCTGGCAGATGGTCCTCACCTTCCGCCGCGCGCCGGGAACCACCCATGCACGCCGTTCCGTGGCGCTGTTCGCCCTGGTGACAGCGCAGGCCGCGATCGGCATCGCCACGCTGCTGATGCACGTGCCGATGGACGTGGCGCTGACCCACCAGGCCTTCGCGCTGGTGGTGCTGGGATTCGCGGCCGCCCATTGGCGCGGCACCAAGGGTGCCTATCCGCTGCCTGACCGGGCCTGATCAGAAGCCGCTACGAACCGAGCGGATCGCCGAGGCGATTGCCAGTTCGCGCGCTTCGTCCTTTTCGTTGCCGTCCTCGCCGTGCCAGGCCGCCGACAGGCAGCCATAGGCGAAGGCGAAGTCGAGCAGTCGCGACGGGTCGAGATTCAGGGCACGGGACAGAATTTTCGCCATGCGGGTAATCCGCTGCGGATCGGCGCACAGCGCGTCGCGATCGAGCGGATTGTAGAACAGGTTGGCGGCGTCGAAGCAGCGGTCGCCGAGCACGCCCTTCGGGTCGATGGCAAGCCAGCCGCGCGGGCCGAAAACGATGTTGTCATGGTGCAGGTCGCCATGCAGCGGAAGCGGCGACCGAGTGCTTTGGAGCAGGAGGTCGGCCATCGCCGCTGCCTGCCGGTAAATGTCGTCGTTTCCTGAACCGTTTGCCTTGCCCGCTCTCGAAAACAGCGCATCGAACCGCTCGCGCAGCGGCTGAAGCTGTGGCGGGGCAGGGCGCTGCGCCGGGTGATGGAGCCGCGACAGCACGCCAGCGCCGATTTCGGTGGCAGCATCGTCGCCGTCGGCATCGAGGACGCTCGTGAGCAGGCGGTCGCCGCCATATTCGAGCAGCATGTCGCTGCCCTCGAAGTCGAGCAGGCGAACGGCGCCGTCGCCCTCCCGCCACTTGAGGAAATGCGCGCCGCGCAACTCGTCCTCGACGTCGTCGAACGGCTTCAGCGCCTTGACGACGGCGACGCTGTCGTCGTCGCGCAGGACTTTCCAGATGCGGCTTGAAAATGTTTCGGCGATCAATTCCGCGCCGCAGATGTTCCAGCGGCGCGGAAAGGCGTGCTGCTCCTTCAAGAAGGAAGGCCGAGCATCAGGTTCAGGTTCTGCACCGCCGCTCCCGAGGCGCCCTTGCCGAGGTTGTCGTAGATGGCGACCAGCAGCGCCTGCGCCTTGTCGTCGTTGGCGAAGACATAGAGCTTCATGCGGTTGGTGCCGTTGAAACGCTCCGGGTCGATTTCCGGCAGCCGCTCGACCTTCTCGAACGGGGCGACCTCGACGACGCTGCCGTCGATGGCGGCGAAATGGTCGGCGATCGCTGCGTGAATCTCGGCTCCGCGCGGCACGCGGCCAAGCGCGCCGAGTTGCAGCGGCACCACGGTCAGCATCCCTTGCGCGAAATTGCCGACCGCCGGCTGCATGATCGGGTCATGGGAAAGCCGGGCATAGGCCTTGATTTCCGGCACGTGCTTGTGGTGCAGCGTCAGCCCGTAGGGGAAGAATTCCGGCGCATCCTCGCCCTTGGCGACATAGTCCTCGATCATCGGCCGGCCGCCGCCGGAATAGCCGGTGACGCCGTTGATGGTGACCGGATAGTCGGCCGGCAGCAGTCCGGCTTCGACCAGCGGCCGCAGCGTGGCGATCGGCCCCTGCGGCCAGCAGCCCGGATTGGCGACGCGCCTGGCCGAGGCGATTGCCGCAGGCTGCGCCTTGTCCATCTCGGCGAAGCCGTAAGTCCAGCCCTCGGCCACGCGATGCGCGGTCGAGGCGTCGATGACGCGGGTGGTGTCGTTCTCGATCAGGGAGACGCTTTCGCGCGCTGCGTCGTCCGGCAGGCACAGGATGGCGACATCGGCGGCGTTGAGGTACTCGGCGCGGGCCTCGCGCTCCTTGCGCCGCTCCGTCGGGATCGAGATGACCTCAAGGTCATCGCGCCCGGCCAGGAGGGTGCGTATCTGCAGCCCCGTGGTGCCGTGTTCGCCATCGATGAATATTTTCGGTTTCATTGCCGTGCGCCTGCCAGAAAATGCCGTTCGTTCAAGGTTATATGCCGCTTCCCGGATTCAACGCTTCGATGCCGGGTTCGCTGCCGTCGAGCCGCGCCTTTCGCTCCGCCAGCAGGCCGAGATACTGCATGGCGATGGTCGAGGCGGCAATGGCCGTTATATCGGCATGATCGTAGGCCGGCGCAACCTCGACGACATCGGCGCCGACGAGATCTACCTGGCCCAACTGCCGCAGCGTCGAGAGAATCTTGGCCGACGACGGTCCGCCGGCTACCGGCGTGCCGGTTCCCGGCGCATAGGCGGGGTCGAGGCAGTCGATGTCGAACGTCAGGTAGGTCTTGCGACCCGCCGTGCGCTCCACGATGGCGTAGGCGATATCGGCGGCCCGCATCTCCTCGATCTCGTAGCCGTAGAGGATCTTGATGCCGAAGGTTTCCGGCGCATGGGTGCGGATGCCGATCTGGATCGAGCGGTCGGGATCGATGATGCCTTCCTTGACGGCGCGGCCGACGAAGGAGCCGTGGTCGATGCGCTTGCCGTCGTCGGGCCAGGTATCCTGGTGCGCGTCGAACTGCACCAGCGCCAGCGGGCCGTGGATCGCCGCATGCGCCTTGAGCAGCGGCCAGGTGACGAAATGGTCGCCGCCGAGCGTCAGCAGGAACGCCCCCGACTTCAGGATTTTCGAGGCCTCGCGCTCGATGGTCGCCGGCGTCTTCTGGTGGTTGCCGCTGTCGAGCAGGCAGTCACCGTAATCGGCCACCGCCAACCGCTCGAACAGGTCGCGGTCGAACGGATATTGCGGATCGTTGTCGAAGATCGCGGAGGCGCGGCGGATCGCCTGCGGCCCGAAGCGGGCGCCGGGCCGGTTGGTGACGGCGGCGTCGAAGGGAATGCCCCAGACGACGGCGTCGGCGCCCCTGACGTCCTTGGTGTATTTGCGCCGCATGAAGGAGAGCGCCCCGGCATAGGTCGGTTCGGAGGAGGCCCCCAGTTTATTGCGCGCGGTAAAGGCGTTGTCGATGTTGCTGTTCGCCATCACGGCTCCTTGATTGCTCAGCGTGCGGTTGACGAATTCGATCGGAAAGGCGCGTATAGAAGCAAAAGCGCGCCAGGAGAAGCGCCAACGGCGCAACGCCCGATAAATGCCGGTGCGCCGCGCCCGTTTTCGCGCCGCAGATGCGCTGGGCATCGCTCCCGCCAATCCCCACCTGAGGGCCCATGAAGATGCTGCAGACCGTGCCCGGTTCCGGTGAATTCGACGATGGAGCGGCAAAACTCGCCGCGTTGCGCCGCACCAAGTTCATGGCGGCCGCCTCGCTCGGCCTGTGTGTTGCCGTGTTTGCCGCGGCACGGTCGCTGCAGGGGCGCTATCCATGGCTGGCGTTCGTCGCCGCCTTCGCCGAGGCGGCCACTATCGGCGGCCTTGCGGACTGGTATGCGGTGGTGGCGCTGTTTCGCCGGCCGCTCGGCCTGCCGATCCCGCATACCGCCATCATTCCCGAAAACAAGGATCGCATCGCCGACAATCTCGGCCGCTTCATCGAGGCCAATTTCCTGGCGCCCGGCCCGGTCCGCGAGAAACTCGACGAGGTCGACTTCGCGGCGCTTGTCGCCGACTGGCTTTCGGACCGCGAGCGCGCCGCCGGCCTGTCGCGTTTCGTCGCCCGCCTGGTGCCGCAGATGCTGGACGCCATCGAGCAGTCGGGCCTGCGCGGCTTCTTCGCCCGGCGCATGATGGAGCAGGTGGAGCGGGTCGAGCTTGCGCCGCTGGCGGGCGAACTTCTGTCGGCCTTCACCGAGGAGCGCCGCCATCAAAAGCTGTTCGATGAGTTCACGCGGGTGGTCGGCCGCTTTCTCAACGACGAGCAGGCGCTGGCGTCCATGCGCGAGAAAATCCGCGAGGAGCTACCGTCCCTGTTCAACCTTTTCCGCGCCGATGCCTATCTCCTCAACAAGATCGTCGCCTCTGCCGGCTCCCTGCTGGAGGAGGTGAGGGCGGACCCGGACCACCCGATGCGGACGGAATTCGACCGCTTCGTCGAAACCTTCATCGAGCGGCTGAAGACCTCGAAAAGCTACGCCCGGCGCGCCGAAAAGATGAAGCGCGACTTTCTTGCCCGCCCGCAACTGCGCGACATAGCCGACGCGACATGGGCAAGCCTTCGCTCCTTCATCGAGCAGGATGCCGGGGCGCCCGATTCGGCGATCCGCGCGCATCTTGCCGGCATGTTCGTGGAAGTCGGGAAGCACCTCACCCAGGACGCCGAAATCCGCGCCGACATGAATAGGGGGTTTGTCGTCGCGCTGTCGTCATTCGTCGAAAGCCAGAAGAGCGGCGTGTCCCGGTTCATCGGCGACCAGGTGAAGCGCTGGAACCTCGCCGAACTGACCCGGCTGATCGAGATCAATATCGGGCGCGACCTGCAATATATCCGCTTCAACGGCATGATCGTCGGCGGGCTTGCCGGACTGATGCTCCATTCGGCCGAGGTCTTGCTGTTCTTCGATTGACGCTGCCAGCGGCTTGTCTATTCTCGGGATCGGCAGGGCTGACGCAGGGAGAAGACGACCATGGCCAAGCAATCGGCAACACCTTCCTTCATGGATATGTTCGCGAAATTCGGCCATGACCTGCGGCTTCCGAATATCGATGTCGATGCCATCCTCGAGCATCATCGCAAGAACATCGAGGCGCTGGAAAAGTCGGCAAAAGTGTCGGCCAGCGGTGCTGCCTCGCTGATCGCCAAGCAGCGCGAAATGCTGGAAGAATCGTTGCGCGAGGCCACCGCGATGGCCGACAGCTACCGCAAGCCGGGAACCCCGCGCGAGATCGCGGCGCGGCAGACCGAGTTTGCCCGGAAAGCCTTTGAAAGCGCGCTGGGCAATGCCGGCGAGGTGGCCGATCTCGTCGGCAAGACCGGCGCCGAATCCCTCGACATCTTGCGCGAGCGCATCAAGCAGGCCATGGCGGAAGTCCGTGACGGCTACGAGAAGTTGAACAAGGCCTGATCACAAGCGCGGATCACCCGGACCGATACAGGGAACCTAAGCGACCCGCTCAGGGTTGCCGTGGGTAGCCTGCTCGAGCGTCGGGCAGGTTGAAGAATTGGAGCAGAACAGCGGCATGAAGCGAATACCGCCGACTTATGAACAACTCAGGACGATGGAAGGCCAGGAACTTGGCGTCTCGGACTGGACCGTGGTCGACCAGGAGCGGATCGACCAGTTCGCCGAGTGCACCGGCGACCGCCAGTGGATTCACACCGATCCGGAGCAGGCGAGGCGCCGCAGCCCGTTTCGCACCACCATCGCGCACGGCTATCTCACCCTGTCGATCATCGGCTGCCTAAGTCAGGAAATGGGCGTGATCCCCGAGAACACCCAGGCAGCCATCAACTACGGCCTCAACCGGGTGCGCTTCATGAGCCCCGTCAAGGCCGGCTCGCGGGTCAGGCTGCGGTGCACGCTGGTCAAGATGGAAGACAAGGGGCCGGGGCAGTACCTGATGACGGTTGCCAACACGATCGAGATCGAGGGCGAAGAAAAGCCCGCGCTGGTCGCCGAGACGCTCGCCATGTTCTACGAACGCCGCACCAAGAAGGCGGTATCGGCCTGAATTATAGTCAGCCCGTATAGACTGTCCCTGATAGGAAGCGGTTGGCCTTACTCGCTCACGTCATTCCGCTGCGCGGCCCCGGAACGACGGTTTCGGGGACGCCTGAAGCGTTCATACGCGTCACTTTCCCTGGCCTCGGCTACCCCGTCACCAGCGCCCTGACGCCGTCGGCGACGAACTGCACGGCGAGCGCCGCCAGGATGACGCCGAGCAGCCGCGTCAGGATCGAGCGGCCGGTTTGGCCGAGGAAATGGTCGATGTGCTCGGAAAGGACGAACACCAGATAGGTGATGACCAGGCAGGCCAGGATGATGCCGACCAGCGCGACCTGCGCCGCAAATCCCTGGAAAGAGCCTGACAGCAGCACCGTCGCCGAGATTGCGCCGGGCCCCGCGATCAGCGGGATCGCCAGCGGGAAGGCGGCGATGTTGTGGATCATGTCCTGGGTGATGGCGACGTCGGAAATCTTTTCCTTCCGGTCCTGCCGTCGTTCGAACACCATCTCGAAGGCGATGAAGAACAACAGGAATCCGCCGGCGACGCGGAAGGCGGGCAGGGTGATGCCGAACACCGACAGGATCGAGGCGCCGGCCACCGCAAACAGCGCCATCACGGCAAAGCCGATGATCGAGGCGCGGATGGAGACCTGCCGGCGCTCGCTGCGGTTCATACCGCGCGTCACCGCCAGGAAAAGCGGCGCCAGGCCGGGCGGGTCGATGGTCACGAGGATCGTGACGAAGGCATTGAAAAGGCTGTCTAAACTCGGCACCGGCGGCTCTCCCCCGCCCACAGGCTAGCCTGTTCGAAAACGCCGCGCCAGTACCGCCGCCGCAATGTTTGGAAAGAAACGGAAAGCTGCGCGCGGGCCAACTGTCGCAGTTTCGGGCAATGGCGCATATCCATTTGAAATACCGAGAAGATTCAGCGTTGGAAAACGGCCGGCAAAGTTGGAGAAATCGCACGCTTTCCTATATAAACAATGAGTGATTCCTTTATCTCGCGTGATCCAATTTGACTGACCAGAATCCCCCTAGCGGCGCCGCAGGCGGCCCGACGGACATCGAACCCGTTTCCATTATCGAGGAGATGCAGCGCAGCTACCTCGATTATGCGATGAGCGTGATCGTCAGTCGTGCGCTCCCCGACGTGCGCGACGGCCTGAAGCCGGTGCATCGGCGCATCCTCTATGCGGCGCATGAGAGCGGCTATCACTGGAACCGCAAATACGTGAAGTCGGCTCGCCCCGTCGCCGACGTCATGGGTAAATACCACCCGCACGGCGACGCCTCGATCTATGACGCCCTGGTGCGCATGGCGCAGGACTGGTCGATGCGCGTGCCGATGATCGACGGGCAGGGCAATTTCGGCTCCATCGACGGCGATCCGCCGGCGGCGATGCGTTACACCGAGGCGCGCCTGACCAAGGTGGCCCACGAACTGCTGGAAGACATCGACAAGGAAACCGTCGACTGGCAGGACACCTACGACGCCTCCGCGCAGGAGCCGCGCGTGCTTCCGGCGCGCTTCCCGAACCTTCTGGTCAACGGCTCCGGCGGCATCGCGGTCGGCATGGCCACCAACATTCCGCCGCACAACCTGTCGGAAGTGTGCGACGGCGCCATGGCGCTGATCGACAATCCGGGCATGAGCCTGCCCGACCTCATGGAAATCGTGCCCGGGCCGGATTTCCCGACCGGCGGCGTCGTGCTCGGCCGCTCCGGCATCTACAGCGCCTATTCGAGCGGGCGCGGCTCCATCGTCATGCGCGGCAAGGTGCATGTCGAGGCGCGCGGCAACGACCGTGAATCCATCGTCATCACCGAGGTTCCCTACCAGGTGAACAAGGCGACGATGATCGAGAAGATGGCCGAACTGGTGCGCGACAAGCGCATCGAGGGCATTTCCGACATTCGCGACGAGAGCGACCGCCAGGGCTACCGCGTCGTGGTCGAGTTGAAGCGCGACGCCAATGCCGAGGTCATCCTCAACCAGCTTTACCGCTTCACGCCGCTGCAGACCTCCTTCGGCGCCAACATGGTGGCGCTGAACGGCGGCAAGCCGGAAGTGATGACGCTGGTCGACATGCTCAAGGCCTTCATCGGCTTCCGCGAGGAAGTGGTGAGCCGGCGCACCAAGTACCTGCTGAAGAAGGCGCGCGACCGCGCCCACATCCTCGTCGGCCTGGCGATCGCCGTCGCCAATATCGACGAGGTGATCAAGCTGATCCGCACCGCTCCCGATCCGCAGACGGCGCGCGAGCAGTTGATGGAGCGCCGCTGGCCGGCAGCCGATGTCGATGCGCTGATCCGCCTGATCGACGATCCGCGCCACCGCATCAACGAGGACGGCACCTACAACCTCTCGGAAGAGCAGGCGCGCGCCATCCTCGAACTGCGGCTGCAGCGGCTGACCGCGCTCGGCCGCGACGAGATCGCCGACGAACTGAACACGATCGGCGCCGAGATCGCCGATTACCTGGACATCCTGTCGTCGCGCGCCCGCATCCAGCAGATCGTCAAGGACGAACTGATTGCCGTGCGCGACGAGTTCGGCACGCCGCGCCGCACGGAAATCACCGATGCCGGCTCGGACATGGACGACGAGGACCTGATCCAGCGCGAGGACATGGTGGTCACCGTCAGCCATACCGGCTACATCAAGCGCGTGCCCTTGTCGCTCTACCGGGCGCAGCGCCGCGGCGGCAAGGGCCGCTCCGGCATGTCGACCAAGGACGAGGATTTCGTCACCCGCCTGTTCGTCGCCAACACGCACACGCCGGTGCTGTTCTTCTCCTCGCGCGGTATCGTCTACAAGGAGAAGGTCTGGCGCCTGCCCATCGGCAGCCCGCAATCGCGCGGCAAGGCGCTGATCAACATGCTTCCGCTGCAGCAGGACGAGCGCATCACCACCATCATGCCGCTGCCGGAGGACGAGGATAGCTGGGGCGAGCTCGACGTGATGTTCGCCACCACGCGCGGCACCGTGCGCCGCAACAAGCTGTCGGACTTCGTCCAGGTCAACCGCAACGGCAAGATCGCGATGAAGCTGGAGGAGGAAGGCGACGAGATTCTCGGCGTCGAGACCTGCACCGACAATGACGACGTGCTTCTGACCGCGAGCTCCGGCCAGTGCATCCGCTTCCGGGTCAGCGACGTGCGCGTGTTCCAGAGCCGCAATTCGGTCGGCGTGCGAGGTATCGCGATGGGCGAGGCGGACCGGGTCATTTCGATGTCGATCATCGAGAACGTCGATGCCAGCCCGTCCGTGCGCGCCGCTTACCTGAAGCGCTCGACCGCCGAGCGCCGGCTGCTTTCCGGCAATGGCGAGGAAGAGGAAATCGCGCTCACCAACGAGGATGTCGGCGAGGAGGCACAGCTTTCCGACGAGCGCTACGAGGAACTCAAGGCGCACGAGCAGTTCGTGCTGACGGTGACGGAATTCGGCTACGGCAAGCGCTCGTCGTCCTATGATTTCCGCCTCACCAATCGCGGCGGCAAAGGCATCCGTGCCACCGACGTCTCCAAGGTGGACGAGATCGGCCGGCTGGTGGCTGCGTTCCCGGTCGGCGACGACGACCAGATCATGCTGGTTTCGGATGGCGGCACGGTAATCCGCGTTCCGGTTCACGGCATCCGCTTCGCCAGCCGCGCCACCAAGGGCGTCACCATCTTCAACACGGCCGAAGGCGAGAAGGTGGTTTCGGTGGAGCGGATTTCTGAACCGGGCTCCGACGAGGATTCCGAGGACGGGGGGACGGGTGAGACGGCGGCCGATACCGGGCCGGAAGATGGGGGGAATGACTAGCCTGCATCGGCACGCGGGCCGGAGGACCGGCCGGCGTGCTGGCGTGGGGATCGCCTAGCGGCGGCTGCGAAAACCGAACGCATCGGGACGGCGGTCCCTGGCCTTGATCTGGATGCGTTGCGCCTCCTGGTGCAGGCCGAACAGGGTTGCGACCAGCATGGCGACGGTCATGGCTATGGCAAGCATGTAGATCATCATGGTCCTAGTCTCCTGCCTCGTTAACGTTCAAGTAGGGATTCGGTTTCATGTCGCTAAGGGTCACGTTAGTGAACGCTCCGTGAAGCGGGCGTGATTGGCCCATTCATCTGGCGTTCATGCGCGTTCCTCCGATTGCCTTTGCCCGAGCCTGTCTCTACAAGCACCTGCCATGACCGAACGCATCGCTCTCTACGCCGGCTCCTTCGACCCGTTGACCAACGGCCATCTCGACGTGCTGAAAGCCTCGCTGGCGGTTGCCGACGTGGTTTATGCCGCGATCGGCGTCCATCCGGGCAAGACGCCGCTGTTTTCGTTCGAGGAACGGGTGGCCCTCATCGAGGCGGCCGCGCGTGAGGAACTTGGCAAGGACGCCGCGCGCATCAAGGTCGTCGCCTTCGACGGGCTGGTGATCACGGCGGCCAAGGCGCAGGGCGCCTCAATCATGATCCGCGGCCTGCGCGACGGCACCGACCTCGATTACGAGATGCAGATGGCGGGCATGAACGAGACGATGGCGCCCGAACTACAAACCGTGTTTTTGCCCGCGAGCCCTTCGGTGCGCACGATTACCGCCACATTGGTGCGCCAGATAGCCTCCATGGGCGGGGACATCCGCCCCTTCGTGCCGGCGGCGGTGGCCGGCGCACTCATCGCCAAATTCTCGAAATAAGATCCATCCGCATGATGCAGTTCATGAAAGCCGTCGCTTCGCTGGTCGTTCTCGCCGGCCTGTTGACCGCATCGCATTCGGCCTTTGCCGCCGATCCGGAAAACACCATGATCATCACGCTCAAGGACGGCGACGTGACGGTGGCGCTGCGTCCCGATCTCGCGCCGAAGCACGTGGCGCAGATCAAGAAGCTGGTCCGCGACGGCTCCTACGACAATGTCGCCTTCCACCGCGTAATCCACGGCTTCATGGCGCAGACCGGCGATGTCCAGTATGGCGACTTGGAAGACGGCTACAACGCCGAGGCGGTCGGCACCGGCGGCTCCGACCTGCCCAACCTGCCGGCGGAATTCTCGACCAGCGAGCATTTCGTGCGCGGGGTTGTCGGCATGGCCCGCGCGCAGGACCCGAACTCGGCCAACTCGCAGTTCTTCATCATGTTTGCGCCGGCACCCTTCCTCGATGGCCAGTACACCATCGTCGGCACCGTCGAGAAAGGCATGGAGGCGGTGGACAAGATCAAGCGGGGCGACGAGGCGCAGAACGGCGTCGTCGCCGACCCCGACCGGATGATCAAGGTGCGCATCGCCGCCGACGGCCAGTAACCCAACTCAGGCAATCCAATCAAAGAACCGATATTAGAAGGAAATTTCGAGCATGGCTGACATCAAGGATCCCGAAAACGCCCTGATCATGGAAACGACCAAGGGCAAGGTCGTCATCGAACTGTTCCCGGACCTCGCGCCCGGCCATGTCGGCCGCATCAAGGAACTGACGCGCGAAGGCGCCTATGACGGTGTCGTGTTCCACCGCGTCATCGAAGGCTTCATGGCCCAGACCGGCGACGTCAAGTTCGGCAAGTCCGGCGGCAAGGATTTCGCGCCGTCGCGCGCCGGCATGGGGGGCTCCGACAAGCCTGACCTCAAGGCCGAGTTCTCCAACGTCAACCATGGTCGCGGCACCTGCTCGATGGCGCGCGCGCAGAACCCGAACTCGGCCAACTCGCAGTTCTTCATCTGCTTTGCCGACGCTTCTTTCCTCAACCGCCAGTACACCGTCTGGGGCCAGGTCATCGAGGGCATGGAAAACGTCGACAAGATCAAGCGCGGCGAGCCGGTCCAGGATCCCGACAAGATCGTATCGATGAAGGTGGCGGCCGACGTAGCGGCCTGAGAACGGCATCGTGGCGGGGTTGATTTGGCCGTTTCTCGGCGTGCTGGCGGGTGCGTTCGTCGCCATCCAGGCGCCGATCAACGCCGATCTGGCACGCGGCCTCGGCTCCACCCTGGCCGCAGCCGCCATATCGTTCCTGTCCGGGGCCATCGTCCTCGGGCTGGTGACGTTCGTCGTCGCCCGCACCCAGGAAGCGGCGATCGCCTGGCGTGAGCCGCAGCTTTGGCTGTTCGTGGTTGGCGGCTGCCTTGGCGCGATGTATGTCACGACCAGCATCGTGCTCATCCCGCGCCTCGGCACCGCAGCCTTGATGGCCTTCCTGATCACAGGGCAATTGATTGCCGGTATCGCGGTGGACCGCCTTGGCTTGCTGGGGGTTGCCGTGCGCGAAGTCTCGGTCGGCCGTATCGCCGGGGCGCTGCTTCTGGTTACGGGTGCGGTGATGGTACGGTATCTCTGATGCGTGTCGACCTGTTCGATTTCAACCTGCCTGAGGAGCGCATCGCCCTTAGGCCGGCTTCCCCGCGCGATAGCGCCCGCTTGCTGCTGGTCGAACCGGGCAGGGGCGTGGAGGACAGGCTCGTGCGCGACCTGCCGTCGCTGCTGCGCCGGGGCGACGTGCTCGTCTTCAATGACACGAAAGTCTTGCCGGCGCAGTTGAAGGGCGTGCGACGCCGCGGCGACGCGGTGGCCGAGGTCGAAGCCACGCTGCATATGCGCACCGCGCCGGACCGCTGGCTGGCCTTCATGCGGCCCGGCAAGCGGATTGCCGCCGGCGACCGCGTGCATTTCGGCCATGACGGTAACTCGTGCTTTCTCGGCCAGTTGGACGCCACCGTGCTGGAAAAGCGCGAGGCAGGCGAGGTGCTGCTCGGCTTCGACGTTTCCGGCCCCTTCCTGGACGAGGCGCTGCATGGCGTCGGCCACATCCCGCTGCCGCCCTACATCGCTTCGAAGCGCGACGACGACGAGCGCGATCTTCGCGACTACCAGACGATCTATGCCAACGAGGAGGGCGCGGTCGCGGCACCTACCGCCGGCCTGCATTTCACGCCTGAGCTGTTTTCGGCGCTTGACGCGGCGGGCATAGAGCGCCGTTTCGTGACGCTCCATGTCGGCGCCGGCACGTTCCTGCCGGTCAAGGCCGACGACACCAGCGACCACAGGATGCATGCCGAGATCGGCCACGTGCCGGCCTCTGTAGCTGCGGCGCTGAACGCAGCGAAGGAGCGGGGAGGGCGCATCGTCGCCGTCGGCACCACCTCGCTGCGGCTGCTCGAAAGCGCGGTGGATGCGGACGGCAAGGTGCAGCCGTGGTCGGGCTCGACCGATATCTTCATCACGCCCGGCTACCGCTTCAGGACGGCCGACATGCTGATGACCAATTTCCACCTGCCGCGCTCGACGCTGTTCATGCTGGTTTCTGCGTTTTCCGGGCTGGAAACGATGCGCGCGGCCTACGCGCACGCCATCGAGAGCGGCTATCGCTTTTATTCCTATGGCGATTCCAGCTTGCTGGTCAGGCAGGACCCATGAGCGACACCTTCTCCTTCAAACTCCTTGCTACCGACGGCAAGGCGCGGCGCGGCGAGGTCACGATGCCGCGCGGAAAGATCCGCACGCCTGCCTTCATGCCGGTCGGCACCGGTGGCACCGTCAAGGCCATGTATATGGAGCAGGTGCGTGGCGTCGGCGCCGACATCATCCTGGGCAACACCTATCACCTGATGCTGCGGCCCGGTGCGGAGCGGGTGGCGCGGCTCGGCGGCCTGCACGAATTCGCGCGCTGGCCGCATCCGCTCCTCACCGACAGCGGCGGCTTCCAGGTCATGTCGCTGTCCAAGCTGCGCAAGCTCACCGAGCATGGCGTGACCTTCCGCTCGCATATCGACGGCGCGCCCTACGAGATGACGCCGGAGCGCTCGATCGAAATCCAGGGGCTGCTCGATTCCGATATCCAGATGCAACTGGACGAATGCACGGCGCTGCCGGCCGAGCGCAAGGAGATCGAGCGCGCCATGGAACTGTCGCTGCGCTGGGCCGAGCGCTGCAAGGCGGCCTTCGGCGAGCAGCCGGGCAAGGCGATGTTCGGCATCGTGCAGGGCGGCGATGCGGCGGATTTGCGGGTACGCTCGGCGCAGGCGCTCGCCGCCATGGGTCTGAAGGGCTACGCCGTCGGCGGCCTGGCTGTCGGCGAACCGCAGGCGGTGATGCTCGACATGCTCGACGTCACCTGTCCCGAACTTCCGGCAGACAAACCGCGCTATTTGATGGGCGTCGGCACGCCGGACGATATTTTGAAGTCGGTGGCGCGCGGCATCGACATGTTCGATTGCGTGATGCCGACGCGCGCCGGCCGTCATGGCCTCGCTTATACGCGGCGCGGCAAGGTCAACCTTCGCAATGCCCGCCACGCCGACGATCCGCGCCCGCTCGACGAGGAAAGCGACTGCCCGGCCGCGCGCGATTATTCCCGCGCCTATCTGCACCATCTGGTGCGGTCGCAGGAAGCGCTCGGGGCGATGCTGCTGACCTGGAACAACCTTGCCTACTACCAGAAACTGATGCAGGACATCCGCGCCGCGATCGAAGCGCAGGACTTCGCCAACCGCGCCGCGGAAATTTCGGAAGGCTGGGCGCTGGGCGACATTCCCGCACGGTGATACGGCAATGCTTGAAAGCCGCGCGGCAGTTTGCGACAAGGACTCCGACGGGGTCGAGAGCTTGAACAGGACCAAGCCATGAAGGTGTTTTTCGTGCAGATCAAATGCGAACTGGGCAAGGCCTACGGGGTTGCCAGCGCGCTAGCCGACGCCGAGATCGCCTCCGAAATCTACTCGACCGCCGGCAACTACGACCTGCTTGCGAAATTCTACGTCGACGACGACGTCGACGTCGGCCATTTCGTCAATGAAAAGGTGCAGATCCTTCCCGACATCAAGGACACTTTTACCGTCGTCACCTTCCGGGCCTTCTGATCCGGCCGTTTCGCCGGGCTCTGCATCGATTCTCTTGATCCGCAGCGCTTTTGAACCGGCTTGCCGGGCCGGCAGGCACGTCAGGCCTTCCCTGCTTTCGTTTTTGGCCTTAAAAGGCGAAAACGAAAGTGGAGTGAACCATGTTTCTCTCGCCGCGCCATTCGGAAATCGTGCAGATGGCCAGGGATGGCGGCCGCGTGCTGGTCGACGACCTGGCGGCCCATTTCCAGGTAACGCCCCAGACCATCCGCAAGGACCTCAACGAACTGTGCGACAAGCGCCTGCTGTCGCGCATCCACGGCGGAGCACTGTTTCCCTCCGGCATCGAGAACATGGAGTACGAGGCGCGCCGGGGAATTGCTGCCGAGGAGAAGGAGGACATCGGCCGCGCGGCGGCCGCGCTGATCCCGGACAACGCTTCCCTGTTCATCAACATCGGCACGACGACCGAGGCGGTGAGCACGGCGCTCCTCGACCATAAGGGCCTTATGGTCATCACCAATAACATCAATGTCGCCAACAGGATGCGGGTCTATCCTGCGATCGAGGTGGTGATCGCCGGCGGCGTCGTGCGCGGGGCCGATGGCGGAATCGTCGGCGAGGCCGCAGTCGATTTCATCCGCCAGTTCAAGGTCGATTATGCCGTCATCGGCGCTTCCGCGATCGACCACGACGGCGCGCTGCTCGATTTCGATTTCCGCGAGGTCAGGGTAGCCCAGGCGATCATCGCCAATGCCCGGCATGTCGTCCTGGTTTCGGACCAGACCAAGTTCGAACGCAACGCGCCGGTCCGCATCGGTCACCTGTCGCAGGTCGATACCTTCATCACCGACCGTTGCGACGTCGCCTCGATCCGCCGGATCTGCCAGGAGTCCGACGTGAATCTGGTCGAAACGGCGCGCGTATAGGTTCGTTTTCACCGGTTTCGCTGCGTTGCTTTTCGTTTGACACTCGTTAAGGTTTCGAAATAAATCGGGTGACGTTCCTCTCGAGCGATTATGCAATAATACGAAACCATCGGAGGGTACCGTGGGGGCATCACCGGTCTATGACGTTTTTGTCGTCGGCGGCGGGATCAATGGTTGCGGTATCGCCCGGGACGCCGTGGGCCGGGGCTTTTCGGTGTTTTTGGCCGAGATGAACGACCTTGCCAGCGGCACGTCTTCCAAGGCGACCAAGCTGATCCACGGCGGCCTGCGCTATCTCGAATATTACGAGTTCCGCCTGGTGCGCGAAGCGCTGATGGAGCGCGAGGTGCTGTGGAAGAACGCGCCGCACATCATCTGGCCGATGCGCTTCGTCCTGCCCTATGCCGAGGGGCTGCGCCCGGCGTGGCTGTTGCGGCTCGGCCTGTTCCTTTACGACCACATCGGCGGGCGCAAGCTGCTGCCGGCCACGAAAACGCTGGATATGCGCAGCGATCCGTCCGGCAGGCCGCTGAAACCGCTGTTTTCAAAGGCGTTCGAATATTCCGACGGCTGGGTCAACGACGCCCGGCTGGTCGCGCTCAATGCGCGCGACGCCGCCGACCGTGGCGCCGTCATCCGCACGCGAACCAAGGTTGTCGCGGCGCATCGGGAAGGGGATCACTGGGTGGTCACCCTCGAGGACGCAAAGAGCCGTGAAACCGAGCAGGTCAGGGCGCGCCTCATCGTCAATGCCGCCGGGCCATGGGTCGATCACATCCTGACGGACGTGGTCGGTGACAAGGAAGCGCACAATGTCCGCCTGGTTCAGGGCAGCCATATTGTGGTGGCGAAGAAGTTCGACGATGCGCGCGCCTATATCTTCCAGAACAAGGACGGGCGCATCATCTTCGCCATTCCGTATGAAGATGAATTCACGCTGATCGGCACCACCGACCGCGACTTTTCCGGCGACCCGCGCACCGTCGAGATCAGCGATGCCGAGGCCGACTACCTTTGCGCCGCGGCGAGCGAGTATTTTGTCGCCCCGGTCCAGCGGCAGGACATCGTCTGGTCCTATTCCGGCGTGCGCCCGCTCTACGACGACCATGCCTCGAAGGCGCAGGAGGCGACCCGCGATTATGTGCTGAAGGCCGAGGGCGGTGACGGCGCCGCGCCGATCATCAACGCCTTCGGCGGCAAGATCACGACCTATCGCCGGCTGGCCGAATCGATGCTGGCCAAGATCGAGGGATTTTTGGGCAAGCGCGGTGCGCCGTGGACGGCGGATGCGCCGCTGCCCGGCGGCGACTTTCCGCAACACGGCTTCGAAGCGCAGGTAAAGCGCCTCGCGGCCGATTATCCGTTCCTGGAAGCGTCGCTGGCACGCCGGCTGGTGCGTCTTTACGGCACCCTTGCGCGCACGCTGCTAGGCGATGCGAAGGGGCTGGCTGATCTCGGCCGCGATTTCGGGGCCGGGCTCTACGAGGCTGAAGTGCGCTACCTGATGGACAGGGAGTGGGCACGAACGGCCGAGGACGTGCTATGGCGTCGTACCAAGCGCGGCCTTCATTTCAGCGACGGGCAGGTGGCCGCGCTGGAAAGCTTCATGCGCGGGCAGGGCGCGTAGCAGCCCGCCTGTCCGGTAGAGGACACGGGAGGGGAAATGACCGGTCTTGTCCTGGCGATCGATCAGGGAACGACTTCGAGCCGGGCCATCCTGTTCGATGCCGACAGGAAGGTCGCAGGCGTCGGGCAAAAGGAGTTTGCCCAGCATTATCCGGCGTCCGGCTGGGTCGAGCACGACCCGGAGGAGATCTGGGCAAGCGTCGTCTGGTCCGTGAAGGCGGCTCTGGCGAAAGCCGGCAGGAACGCCTCCGAGGTCGCGGCCGTCGGCATCACCAACCAGCGCGAGACCGTGGTCGTGTGGGAGCGCGCGACCGGCAGGCCGATCCATCCGGCCATCGTCTGGCAGGATCGCCGCACCGCCCCGCTGTGCGCCAGACTGCGCAAGCACGGGCTGGAAAAGACTTTTTCGAAAAAGACCGGGCTGCTGCTCGATCCCTATTTTTCCGGCACCAAAATCGCCTGGATACTGGGCAAGGTGAAGGGCGCGCGCAAACGGGCCGAGCGCGGCGAACTGCTGGCCGGCACCATCGACAGCTTCCTGATCTGGCGGCTGACCGGCGGCAAGATGCATGCCACCGACGCCACCAACGCCTCGCGCACGCTCGTCTACAACATCGAAGCCAACGCGTGGGACGACGAGCTGCTTGGCTTGCTGGGTATCCCGAAAGGCCTGATGCCTCAGGTGAAGGACTGTGCCGATAACTTTGGAATAACAGATGAAAGCCTGTTTGGTAGCGGCATAAAAATTCTCGGGGTGGCCGGCGACCAGCAGGCGGCGACGATCGGCCAGGCGTGCTTCGAGCCCGGCATGATGAAGGCCACTTACGGCACCGGCTGCTTTGCCTTGCTCAATACCGGCGCCGACCTGGTGCGGTCGAAAAACCGGCTGTTGACCACCATCGCCTATCGGCTGGGCGGCAGGACAACTTATGCGCTCGAAGGCTCCATCTTCGTCGCGGGCGCGGCCGTGCAGTGGCTGCGCGACGGGCTGAAGATCATCGCCCGGGCCGATGAGACCGGGGAACTCGCCGCCCGGGCCGACCCGTCGCAACAGGTCTATCTGGTGCCGGCCTTCGTCGGCCTGGGCGCGCCGCACTGGGATGCCGAGGCGCGGGGAGCGATTTTCGGGCTGACCCGCAACTCCGGCCCGGCGGAACTCGCCCGGGCGACGCTGGAATCGGTTGCCTATCAGACGCGGGATCTGCTGGAGGCGATGCGCAAGGACTGGAAGGGCGCTTCCGGCGGGACGGTGTTGCGGGTGGACGGCGGCATGGTCGCCTCCGACTGGACCATGCAATGCCTGTCCGACATCCTCGACGCGCCGGTCGACCGGCCGACCATTCTTGAGACCACTGCGCTCGGGGCAGCTTGGCTTGCCGGTTCGAAGGCCGGGGTCTGGCCCCAGGCCGCCGAATTTTCGCGAAGCTGGGCGCTGGATCGCCGTTTCGAGCCCGCCATGGAGCCAAGCCTGCGCCGTGCCAAGCTGAAGGGCTGGCGCAATGCCGTGCGGCGGACGCTGAGCGACACCTGACGCATCGGGAAAAAGAAAAAGCCCGCGCAAAAAATATCGCGCGGGCTTTTCGTTATTCTACGGGTCTCGCTCAGTAAGGCGAGATGCACTGGCGGCGCGGCCCGTTATAGGGCTGGAAGGTGTTGTCCGAGGCCCGGTAGGACCGGTAGCGCTCGTAGCACCACCGCACATGGGCATCGCCGCCGGAATAGACGGGCCGGTTGCTGTTGGCGATGGCGCCCGAAATGATGGCGCCGGTGGCGAAGGCGGCGAGCGGGAACCAGAAGTCGCCGTGGCGGCGGTAGCCTGGACGATAGTGGTCATAGCCGCGATGGCCACGCCAGTAGCGTACGCGGGGGGAGTGGTGACGCCGCCAGTTCCTGCGGTCGCGCCGGTAATGGCGATCCCTGCGGATGATATAGGTATCGACGACCGGCACGACGTCAGAACGGGCCGTAGTCGCCTGCGGGACATAGATCGAGGCAGCATTCGCAGGCAGCGCGGCCGCTCCGACGAAAGATGCGGATAAAATGGTGGCCAAAACACTGGACATGATTTTCTTCATCATCTTCTCCTGAAAAGAATTGGTCCCTTTCGCACGACAACGGATATACGCCATAATTGTTCCCGGCTAGCCGTGACGTTACCGGGTTGCAATCTGAGGCCTGAAATCGAAGGGAATACAGGCGCCGGCATCAGGGGCACAGCGGTCTTTCAAACTGCCGGCTCAATCAAGCGGACAGGTTTGTTTTTCCGGTTGACCGCATCGACCTGTCTCCCTATGTTCCGCCCACTTTTGCGGGTGCCTGCCGGCTCCCGCGAAGGCTCGCAATTCTACCGATCGCGCATCCGGTTCCGTCCGGGGCGTGCGCATTGCAAGTAAAGCCGCTCGCCGGCGTTGCGGCGCGAGAATCAAGCGAGGCGGGCGGGTAGCTCAGTGGTAGAGCATTCGACTTTTAATCGAATGGTCGAGGGTTCGATACCCTCCCCGCCCACCACAACCGTCTTCGGAAATCCGTGTGGAGGAAAGCGCCGCGCCGCTTGTGCTGAGGTGTGTGGGATATTGGTCGGAGTGGAGAGATTCGAACTCCCGACCCTCTGGTCCCAAACCAGATGCGCTACCAGGCTGCGCTACACTCCGAACCGACGTGTTGCTATTGATTTAGCTGCGGCAAAGCAAGTGTAAAAACCGCCGCCCTTGCCGTCGCTTCAATTGGACGGTAAGCACCGGCATCTATAGAATGGTGGCGACACCATCAGGTCAGCGACGAGGTTTTCATGTCCGCCCGCATTTTCAGCCCGGCCAAGACGGCGATGCAGTCCGGCAAGGGCAAGACCGGTTATTGGGTGTTGGAATTCGACCCCGAGAAGCCGCGGAAGATCGATCCCCTGATGGGCTACACGTCTTCTGGCGACATGCGCAGCCAGATCAGGCTGGTTTTCCCCACTCGAGAGGAAGCCGTCGCCTATGCGCAGAAACAGGGCCTCGCCTATCGCATCGATGAGCCGAAGGAAGCCAAGCGGCGTCAGATTTCCTATTCGGACAATTTCCGTTATGACCGCCGGACGCCCTGGACGCACTGACTTTAAGGCGGGCCGCCGCCCCGCGGCGGCTACAATGGGGTCCCGTAGCTCAGCTGGATAGAGCACCGGCCTTCTAAGCCGATGGTCGCAGGTTCGAATCCTGCCGGGATCGCCACATTAACCAATTGGTTTTCTTGAGTTTTTTGTTATCGCATCTGAACTGATCGCGCTAAAAAATCGGCTGTGTCAGCACCATGTCGGCACGCGAGGCGGGGTCCCCTTCACGCAAATGTGAATGTGAGGGCATGCGGAAAATTACCGGTCCGCGATCCTCGAATCAGTCGGACGCTCCTTCATCCTGCTGTCACGTTTTAGCAAGTTGACGGTCCGTAGGGTCGACCGGCCTGCTATCACTCATCGTCGCCCGCTCTATCTGGCTGCGCCGTAGGTGCCTCGGTGATTCCTGGAATCCGGTATTGCTTCGGATGAATGACGAAGCCTAGCCCGCCAGAACATCCATGGGAAGCCTGCCGCGACCCTTCAGGGCGCATTCCCAGATCCAGAGGCTACGCCATCCGAGCCCTGCCAGCGCCACCGTCGCGATCCCGTCCCGCTTACGGTTCGCGGCGATCTTCGTGGACCAGAATTCCGTGCGTGTCGCCGGCATCTTGAATAACGAGCACTACAGATACCGTGATAGCTAATGCCCCGGCCGTGGACGGGCTGCTGCTCGAACTCGGTGAACCGCAGGCTGATCCTCCCCGGCCCGGAAATCGGCCGGCGGCGGCAGGACTTCTTTGGCGCAATGTCCGTGGCAAATCGGATTGCTGCCTTGCTCGATGAGCTGGCGTTTCCACCAGAGAGCAGCGATGTCGACGGCAAACGGATGGCGGCTTACATTACGGCGCAGCTTGAGCAAGGTGAACTGACCAACTGGACCATCTTCGTGCCTGCCGGTGTCGGGGTGAACGTTCAAGTGGCCGGGTACACGCTACGCGGCGTGCGACGCTCGCCGATCTCGCGGTCGACGCCAGCACGATTCATCACCAAGTCGATCCTCAGCCCGCTTGATGAGGCTATTGATCTATCTGACGATCAGTTCGCCCGCGCACAATTCGAGACTGACCGGGTGCTCGCCGAAGAAGGTGAGCAGCCCGCTGACCGTCCAGCCGGTCCCTGGATTCGCAGAGTCCGCGGTGAGGACCCGCGGCGCGGCCTTCTCATCCTCTACCCGATAGATCCGGCCAATGCCGGCCTTGAGCCCGGCATACCGCTATGGGGGATTGTTGTCAGTTTTCCGACCTCGCCGACGGCGTCCGCCGAATGGCGGCTGGAGAACACCGTTCAGCAGCGGGCTGCGCAGTGACCGCACTTCCTGATGCCGCGGCGCTGCTGAATGAATGGATCGGCTTGGCGGCAGTGGTTGCGGGCGATAGGACAATATTCCTTCGTTACAGCCGATTGCAAGCTATCGATATTATTGATCTCGGTTTCTGTGAATCGGCACCAAGCGGTGTGCGGAAGGCAAACTCTCGGGATTCGTGATCTTTTACGGCGGAGCAGGACCCCGAAAATATTGGTTTTCGCTAGGCTGATAACGCGCTGGCATCAGTTAACGCCTTCATTCAGCTGAAAGCGGTCCGGTCGATCGATCGCGGCGCTGAGCGCAACCGCTACAGCGTGCCCGCATCCTTCGCTAACCGGCCGATCAGCCTTTAAGTCTAGCAGAAGCCGCATATGCATGGATTCGTTATAGCCGAATCCTTTTTGGACGCCAGAAAGTCGGGCGTCAAAAAGTGTTGTGTCTCGAATGGCTGCAACACGCCCCCATTTCGGACGATCCGGGAACGGCTGTCTCGACCCAGAAGCGGGCGTAAGGGTGGCTTCCTATCAGCGGCAGCGTTGTGCACGTTGCCCGCACCCAGAAACGGGCATCGGTGCTGCAGTCACTAGACGAACGCTTAGCGCCCCCTTTCAAGACAACGGGAGCTGCCCGGTGTTCCCTGGAGCGGACATTCTTTGGAATGAGCGGATACTATTTCTCACGCTGTATTCGTTGCCTGAGCGCTTCGTTGGCGTGCTGCTCAAACACAGCGGGCAACTCATCGGTCAGAATGTGTCCTAGCCAGGACTCCCGCTCTGTCATAACGGCAGCGTTGATCAGCTTTTCCGGCGCTGCCTCCGGAGCGAGGCGAACGAGCAGCCGGCATAGCTGACGCTCGATCTTCGGGTGGGATTGAAGAGCCAATTCGATTGCGTCGACGGCGCGCACCATGTCGAACTTCGCAAGACCTTCGATTGCGTGCAGCGGTTCTGTCACGATGAAGGAGCGAACGGCAAACGCCTTGTCGAGAATCTGGTCCCGCAGGGTCGGATCGGTGGCTTCCGCAGCGATGTCAAAAGGCGCATCGCCAAGGCGGCGGTTACGAAGGCAGGCTGCCACGGCAGCAGCGACAGCCTGCGCTCGTGTTGCCGAATGTGCGTACAGCACACGGATCACGAAGTCTTCATAGTCGGCCCGCAAAGCCGTTTCCGGACTTTGCAACCATTCCAAAAGCAGGTCCGTGCCGCGGTCACCTAGGTTTGCCAGTGCATTGAGCGCCCAATGCGCGTTTTCCTTTGCCCGGGCGAGCTTGGAGGCGAGCCGTGCGAATTCCTCCGACTCGTCGCCGAGTTCATGAAGCGCAATGCAGGCATATCCCGCCACACTGCTTGCCGGATCAGCCTTCCGCATCACTTCGCGTACAGCGGGTATAAGATCGGCTTTGCCGCTTAACCAAGCGATCACGAGGGCAATGCGCAACTCGTTCTCGGCCGCTGCCTCGTTCGCCAGCGTCGCGGCAGCCTTCTCAGTGAGCACGCTCGGCAGTGGCCCTTGATGCGCCCTCAGGCTGGCAAGATCGACGGGGACTTCCGTCACTCCGGTTTCCAGAAGGATATCGACCAAGATTGAGTCAGCGCCGAGCGCTGCAAGCCGGCACATCGCTTGGTGGAATTCGAGATATGGCTCGGATTCCGGTTTTCCGTTTGCGTCACGCGGAATCGGCCGGCGAGCGATGGCCGCGAGCCGCTCGATAATCCCGTCGTCCCGGCGCACGAAGGCCCAGTTCAATCCTGTGTGGCGCACCCAGTAATGTTCAGATTCCAGCTCCTGCCTGAGCAGTGTCGTGATCCCCCCGCCGCCGATGAGGATGAGCAACTGCCGCGCCCCTTCGCGGACATGATCGCGCCAGTTGCTGTTTACCCGCAGGCGACTGCAGGCGACGGCGGTGGCGGCAGCCGCAAAACGATCGATGAACGTGAGGCGGTTCTTCTTCTGAATGTGCTTGGCGGTAGGCTTTGTTTCATCCACATCCCACGGAATACCAACGCTTTCGCCCTCAATGAGTGCAGCACCGACTGCCGCAAGCTCTTCCGAGGATAGATAGCGTTCCTGAAAGCTCTCTTTGAACCGTTCGATGTTCTTGATCGGATTCGGGCATGTAAACCCTCCTATCCGCACAGCGTAACCGAACATGCTGGAGAGCGTCGTGAGTACCCGGTTCGCGGTCGCTTGGCCATTTTCCCGCCCGATCCTCAAATGCAGACCGGTCACGTCTTTCGCTGTCAACAGGTGAAGCTTCGTGTTGCCGATTTGGGGATTGACCAAGCGATCGAAGTGATCCTGGTATTTTTCTGCCGTTCTCGGTTTCCTCTTCGCTTCTACGTGGTCTTTCATGAAGACCGCCGAATACTCCGCGATGGTCGGCATCGACCGGTCCTTCTCACGTTGGTCGGCAAGATCGTCACCTAGCCGCGCCTTCGCCAATGCTGTCTTGGCTGCTGTGCGGGCCTTATCCAGCGTGAGAACAGTCACATCGCCAAGCTTTAGCCTCTTCGTCGACACGCCGCGCCCGCCAGCACCTGGCCTATACTCGACGATCCATGCCTTATGGCCGCTCCGGCCGATACGGACACCGAAACCCTTGATCTCCTGATCGTACATGATCCAAGGTTTCTCACGCGGCTCTAGGCCATCGACCGAGGTCTTTGTCAACTTCATCTTAGGCATGTAGATTTGCTCCTCTTTTAGAGCGCGCCGCTACTGCCCTGTGTCAGCACCGTGTCGGCACGCCAATGTGCAACTGGTGATAAGCTGCAATAGCATGCCTGCGGCATAAACCCTGGCTTTTCAATATGTTGGGTAAGCTACGACAGGCCGTGATACGACATAATAACGGGTGGCAAGGGTCTTCTAAGCCGATGGTCGCAGGTTCGAATCCTGCCGGGATCGCCAACTATTTATATACCTTTGAATTTCCTTCATTTATTCACTTATTTGCCCCACCGTCAAACAAGACTACCGAAAAGTGGGACATTAATCCGGATCGTCAGGTGATTGTCGCCGACGGCGAGCGGCATTCTCAGCGAGGATTCGTTTCCGAGCTTTGCGGGTATAGCCCTCGGCCGTTTCCCCCTTCAGCCAACCGAATGTTGCCTTGAGCTCTTCACTAGAACCACCTTTCTCTGCAAGGTCCACCGCAGCCGCCTTTCGCAATCCGTGAGAGCTGCAATGCGGCAGCCCGGCTTCGATGCACCAATTCTTGAACTGATTCCCGAAACCGGCGACGCTGTATGGCTTGCCCGCTTCATTGACCAGATAAGTTGTCGTACCAGTAATTGCGGCGTCCAATGCCTCGCGCATTTTTTTTGGGATCCTAACCATCACTTCTACCGGAAACCGGTTGCGGTTTTTCCACGCTATAAAAGTTAGCAATCCTCGATCCTCATGTTGCGGTCCTAGTCGAACGACGTCTGACCGTCTCACGCCGAGCCCAACTAGCATCTCTAGAGCTGCTCGAGCTTGGGTGCCGATCGGGTGGTGGCTGCGAAATTTTTCTATCTCCGCCGGCGTCCAAGTATGATGTCCCTCTGATTTGAATATCTTCGCCACCTTATAGGCGGGATTGGCTACTGTGGTTATTTTCTGTTCGATGGCCCAATTGAAGATTCGCTTTATCACCTTTACAAAATTGTCTGCGGCGGCAGGCGTTTCTTTTCGCTTGTCGCGGCTCTTGATAAGGTCATCCTGGCGATACATCTCAAATGGAAGATTACCCGCCGTCTCGAGAAATTTATCGAGGATCGACTTCTTCGATTTTTGCGTCTCCGGCGCGAGGGAAGACCACTCACTTGATCTGTAGTATTTATCAACGATTCAATTAAAGCTTCGTTCGACTTTCTTAATTGGCTTCGCAGTGGCGGGAGTATTCCCGCTCACCGCTAGCCTATATGCGGCCATGAACTCCTCTGTAATACAGCCATTCTCGTCCTCGAAGACCTCCTTGATCCGGATTTTGGGCTTTCCAGGAAGCCTGACATAGGTACGAAGGTTGCCGTGACGATCATAGTCGTGCGACAGGTACTGCAGGCGACTCTTGGTCATACCACTACCCTGTCAAATGGGTTGGAACGCATATCCTCATCCGCCAACGCATCCCATGCAGCGGCGATTTTCCTGGTGTCCCACAACACGACGCCATCGATCTTTCGACCCTTGGGCATGCGCCCATCGCGTATCCAGTTATCGAAGAGTGTGTCAGATATCCCGAGGGAGGCAGCTGCTTCGCTACGTCTAAGCGCAAAACGTGGAACCGAAAGGCTCCGGAGAGTAGGTGTTGACTGTATCAATGGGATGCTCGGATCGGATGATCGTCCGCGACGAGAGGCGCTGGAATGGGCGGATAAGAGGCGCTTCTGAGTTGCCGGACGCGATCCACAAACGTGCGTTGTGTCGCCAGATTGCTGGCGATTCAGTGGTGGAGGTGATTGCATGACATGCTCTCCCAATCACTCATCTGATCAAAAACGCTTCTTCAGCTCGTGATCATTTTTCGAGCGAGACCAACGTGGTTCGCCGCCTCTGCCTTTCAGCGCGGCGTCTGGCCCCTTTTTCAGCGACACCGGAATCATTCCTGTCTTGCGTCTTCCTTTTCTAAAGACTGCAAGCGCACCTCCTGCTGCTGTTAGGTCTTTTTCCAGGCGGCCGTGGCAGCCTGCGCCTGCTCCCAAATCTCTGGCTGCGCAGCGGCGATGGCCTTCACGCCATCTCCATTGCCTCCCCATCGGCCGGCGGCATGTTCAGCCATTGCATGCAACCACCATTCAAGACGTGTCAGGTCCATGCCGGTGGTGGTATGTCGAAGTGGAACGGCCATTCCCTGAAGAGCCAGGTAGAGTCTGGCACAGCTGCGTCCGCCGGAGCAGTTTGCCGTTTCGCGGGTGGCGAACGCCAGTATCTGGGGAGCGATGCTGGGGCCGTTGGTGTGAGCGAGCAGCGATGGGGTCAACTGATGTCCCGACCCGCTCGCCAATATATCGAGGGATTTTGCCATCGCCCGGACAAGACCAGTTGGTGTGCCGCGCGATGGCGCTGGATCTTCTTTCGGGCCACCGCGTACGCTATCAACTATCCACTTTCTGCGCGTCACCGTCTCTCTCCTACTTTCAATCAACCCAGATGAGCCTCATGCACGCGTGCAAGCCTAGGCATAGTATCTGAAGCAAATAAACCGCTTTTATTTATCTATGGCATCGATCATCCTTCGAATACAACTCCAACCATGTCGATATATATTTTGGATTGATAAATATCACTTCAGATCTATACGCCAAATGTTCGAAACGAATTCTATTAATGAGTCTTACTTTGCCAAATTGTTGACAACTCCAATCTGCAGCACTACGGTGATGACATCTCGCTGATGCTCTCGCTGATCGAGATGATGCAGACGGACCTGTATTCGGATGCCCTGATTCCGGTCCATCTGGCCCACAGATACGCATCCATTGCCCATTCTCCCGGTGGCCGATCTCTAGACAAGTTTGTTCGTGACGCATTGCAGGTCAAATAGGCGTCATAGGCCAATCGGCGGGATCGTCGATCGAATCCTGTGCGCAAAAGTGGGGCAAAGCCCAATCCTTCGCATTTGAAAACATTGAGAAATTTCGACGTCCCACTTTCCGCTAACCCCTTGACAGGCAAGGAAAATAGCCGTCCTGCCGGGATCGCCACAAAAATCAAAGACTTAGGATCGATCCGAGCGGAAAGCCCCAACTGGTGCATGCCTGGATTCCGACCTGCGCCTTCCTTGTTCCTGCCTCCGTCGCAACCGTCCGCGCGTTGAAACTCGACTGCGGCTGGCTCAGCGATTACAGTCGGGGCGACGATTGTCCGGCGGGCGTGACCCGCGCTATTGAGTGGCCGCTCTCCGGTCCCGGGCGGTACCGATTTCCATGCGGCGGCCGAACGCCGAGAAGAGGTGAGGAACATGCTTCAGAAAACCAGCCATTTCATGCGGCAGGCCAACCTGATCAACGGCGAATGGGTGCAGGCCGATTCCGGCCTGACCGTCGACGTGATCAATCCGGCGACGGGCCTCAAGCTCGGCACGGTGCCGAAAGTCGGCAAGGCCGAGACGCGGCGCGCCATCGAGGCCGCGCAACAAGCTTTCCTTTCCTTCCGCAAGACCTCGGCGCTGGAGCGCTCGAAGCTGCTGCGCAAGCTGCACGACGCCATCATGGACAACCAGGAAGCGCTGGCCGAGCTGCTGACCATGGAGCAGGGCAAGTCGCTCACCGAATCGCGCGGCGAGGTCGGCTCTTCCGCCGCTTACGTGCTGTGGTTCGCCGAGGAGGCGCGCCGCACCTATGGCGACGTGGTGCCGTCGCCATGGGCCGACCGGCGCGTGCTGGTGACGCGAGAGCCCGTCGGCGTCATCGCCGCGATCACGCCGTGGAACTTCCCGTCCTCGATGCTGTCTCGCAAGCTCGGGCCGGCGATCGCCGCCGGCTGCACGACCGTGGTCAAGCCGGCCTCGCAGACGCCTTATTCCGGCCTGGCCTGGGGCGCGCTGTGCGAGGAGGTCGGCATTCCAAAAGGCGTCGTCAACATCGTCACCGGCTCGGCCGGCGAGATCGGCGACGAGATCTGCGCCAACCCGATCGTCAAGAAGATCACCTTCACCGGCTCCACCGAGGTCGGCAAGATGCTGATCGAGAAGTCGGCTTCGACCGTCAAGAAAGTGTCGATGGAACTCGGCGGCAACGCGCCGTTCCTGGTGTTCGACGACGCCGATCTCGACCGCGCGGTCGCCGGCGCCATCGCCGCGAAGTACCGCAATTCCGGCCAGACCTGCGTGTGCACCAACCGCTTCTTCGTGCAGGCAGGCATCCACGACGCCTTCGTCGAGAAGCTGGCCAAGGCGAGCGAGGCGTTGAAGGTCGGCTCGGGCCTGGACGACGGCGTCCAGCAGGGGCCGCTGATCGACGTCAAGGCGGTGGAAAAGGTCGAGGAATTCATCGCCGACGCCACGGCCAAGGGCGGCAAGGTGGTGACCGGCGGCAAGCGCCACAAGCTCGGCGGCTCCTTCTTCGAGCCCACCGTCATTTCCGGCGCCACCACCGACATGATGTTCATGAAGGACGAGATTTTCGGGCCGCTGGCTCCGGTGTTCAAGTTCGAGACCGAGGAAGAAGCCATCGAACTCGCCAACAACACCGAATTCGGCCTTGCCTCCTATTTCTACACCGGCGATCTCGGCCGGGCCTTCCGCGTCATGGAAGGGCTGAAATACGGCATGGTCGGCATCAACGAGGGCATCATCACCACGCCGGAGGCGCCGTTTGGCGGCGTCAAGGAATCGGGCCTCGGCCGCGAGGGCGGGCATCAGGGCATCGATGACTATCTCGACACCAAATATGTCTGCATCGGCGGCCTTGGCCTTTGATCCCGGCGCGGGTTGGATGGCGGCATGAAGGACGGCGAGGTCTTCGGCACGACGGAGGCGGGCGAGGTCGTCCGCCGCTTCACGATAAGGGGCGGCGGACTTAGCGCCAACATCATCGGCTGGGGTGCCGCGCTCCAGGACCTGCGGCTCGTCGAGCACGACGCGCCGCTGGTGCTCGGCTATGACACGCTGGAGGCTTACGAGCGCGACAGCTGCTATTTCGGTGTCGCGGTCGGCCGCTATGCCAACCGCATCGGCGGCGGGCGTTTCTCGCTTGCCGGCGAGCCGCACCAGGCCGACCGCAATTTCCTCGGAAAGCATACGCTGCATGGCGGCTCGGAGGGTTTCGGGCGCCGGTCGTGGACGGTGTCGCTGCATGGCCGGGATTTTGTCACGCTCTCGCTGCACGACCCGGACGGCTCGATGGGATTTCCCGGCGCGCTGGACGTCACCTGCACCTACCGGCTGAAGATCCCCGGCACGCTGTCGGTGGAGTTTACCGCTACTGCGGAGGAGACGACGCTGTGCAACCTCACCCAGCACTCCTACTTCAACCTCGATAATGGCGGGGCTGGCGACATCCTGGACCATCGGCTGATGCTCAACGCCGCCGCCTACCTCCCGGTCGACGGCGAGGCGATCCCGACCGGCAGGGTCGTGCCGGTCGACGGCACGCCCTTCGATTTCCGCCAGGCGCGCCCGCTGCGCATGGAGATCGAGGGCGAGCAAGTGGCCTACGACCACAATCTGTGCCTTGCCTCCTGCCGCGGGCCGTTGCGGCAAGCCGCATGGGTACAGGGCGGGGCCTCCGGCATCGAGATGGAAGTGTGGACGACCGAACCAGGCGTGCAGCTTTATAGCGGCCAATATATCGCCACCACCGGGCCGGGCCTTGGCGGCCTCGGCTATCGGCCGTTTTCCGGCCTGTGCCTCGAACCGCAGGTCTGGCCGGATGCGCCGAACCGCCCTTATTTCCCGCAGGCGACGCTGCTGGCCGGCGAAAAATACCATCACGTCACCGAATACCGCTTCCGGATGCCCTGAGCCGCTTCCTGTGGACCGAACGGCGAGGCTTTCGAATGCCGGCCGCTTTACCTATATGGAACAGGCGCCGGCGCGGCACCGAGCCGTCCCGTTATCGTGCCGTCGCACTGCGCGGGTAGAGCAGGGCGCTGCCCGATACGGCAGCCTGTCATTTGGGCGAAGGGTGCGGATTTGACCATTGGGTGGCGCCATATCCTGCCGGCTTTGGCGCTCGCGGCCCTCGTTGCGGTAGTCGCCTATCTCGCGTGGGGGTCGAACGGTTCGTCAAGCCTCAGGCGCAGCGGACTTTCGCAACAGGGCCTCTATCAGGTCACGCTCGAGCCGGAGGGGGGCCGCATCAAGCCCGGCGAGGCGCATTCCTGGCTGCTGACGGTGAAGACGGCCGCCGGCAAGCCCGTCGAATATGCCGCCATCGACATCTCGGGCGGCATGCCGCAGCATCGCCACGGCCTGCCCAGCAGCCCGCAGGCGAGCGACTACCTCGGAAAGGGGCGCTACCGCATCGAGGGGCTGAAATTCACCATGGATGGCTGGTGGCAGTTGCATATCGGCATTTCGGCTGCTGCCGGCACCGACTCGGTGGTGTTCAACCTCGTCCTGTAGCCTATTTGTCCTTCACCGTTTCCATCGCCACGAAGGTCGAGGTCTGCGCGACGTGGGGCAGGGCGGAGATGCGCTCTCCCAGCACCCGGCGATAGGCGGCGATATCGCGGGTTCGCACCTTGAGCAGATAGTCGAAGCTCGATGCGATCATGTGGCATTGCTCGATCTCGGTAATGCCCTGGACTGCGCGGTTGAAGGCGTCGAGCGCCGCCGAGCGTGTATCCGACAATTTGACCTGGACGAAGGCGACATGGCCTTCGCCCATGCGCTCCCGGTCGATGATGGCCTGGTAGCCGCGAATGAAGCCGTCCTTCTCGAGACGCCTCACCCGAGCCTGCACGGGTGTCTTCGACAGGCCCACGCGCTGGGCGAGTTCGGCCATGGAAAGGCGGCCGTCGCGCAGCAGGGCGACGAGGATGTTGCGGTCGATGCGGTCCAACTGGTCTTCTGACATAAGTATAACGGTTCGAATGGACGTTATTCGGCGCATACGTTAGTTCAGATGGACTGTCGTGTCGATCTCTTTGGGCCGACGGCGATGCCGCCCTATGCTAGCTTCCGGTATCCCGCTTCGGCAGCCGTCGGAGCGCGCCAGCGAAGCTGTAGGAAAACCATGTCCGCACTCGATGCCCTTCGTCAGCAGATTCGTGCCAATCTTCTCCCCGACGAGGATGAAGCCCTGTCGCGGCTGGTCAAGGCCGCCGACCTTTCCGCGGACGAGCGCAAGGCGATTTCGGCCCGCGCTGTCGGCCTCGTGAATGCGGTTCGCGGTTCCACCGACCCGCGGCTGATGGAGGTCTTTCTATCCGCCTACGGCCTTTCGACCCGCGAGGGTGTGGCGCTGATGTGCCTGGCGGAAGCGCTGCTGCGGGTGCCCGACGCCGAGACCATGGACGAACTGATCGCCGACAAGATCGCGCCGCACGACTGGTCGGCGCATTCGGGCGGATCGAGTTCCATCTTCGTCAACGCGTCGACCTGGGCGCTGATGCTCACCGGCCGCGTTCTCGACGAAGGCGAAAGCGGTATCGAAGGCACCTTGCGCGCCATGGTCCGCCGTCTCGGCGAGCCGGTCATCCGCAAGGCGGTTGCCGCCGCGATGCGCGAAATGGGCGAGCAGTTCGTGCTTGGCCGCACCATCGCGGAAGCGATGAAGCGCGGTCGTCCGATGATCCAGAAGGGCTATCTCTATTCCTTCGACATGCTGGGCGAGGCGGCCCGCACGGAAGCCGACGCGCTGCGCTATCTGAAGGCCTATGCCGACGCGATCTCGTCGCTCGATTCCGGCGCCAACGGGCCGGACATCCGCTACAACCACGGCATCTCGGTCAAGCTTTCGGCGCTGCACCCGCGCTATGAGGTGGCGCAGAAGGAGACGATGCTGCCGGTGATGGCCGAGCGCCTGCTGTCGCTGGCGCTGGCGGCCCGCAACGCCCGCATGGGCCTCAACATCGACGCCGAGGAGGCCGACCGTCTCGACCTGTCGCTCGACGTCATCGAGCGCGTGCTGGCCGACCCCCGGCTGGCGGAATGGGACGGTTTCGGCGTCGTCGTGCAGGCCTACGGCCCGCGCGCCGCCTTCGCCATCGACTGGCTCCATGCGCTGGCAAAAAAGCTCGCCCGCAAGATCATGGTGCGGCTGGTCAAGGGCGCCTATTGGGATACCGAAATCAAGCGGGCACAGGTGCTGGGCCTGCCCGGCTATCCGGTATTCACGCGCAAGCCCAATACGGATGTCTCCTACATCGCCTGCGCGAAGAAACTGCTCGGCATGACCGATTGCATCTACCCGCAGTTCGCCACCCACAACGCGCATACGGTCGCCGCCATTCTATCGATGGCCAAGGACCGCGATTCCTTCGAGTTCCAGCGCCTGCACGGCATGGGCGAGGCGCTGCACGAGACGGTGCGCAAGGCCGAAGGCACCCGTTGTCGCATCTATGCGCCGGTGGGCGCGCATTCCGACCTGCTTGCCTATCTGGTGCGGCGCCTGCTGGAGAACGGCGCGAACTCCTCCTTCGTGCACCAGTTGACCGACGAGCAGGTGGCCCCACGCGTCATCGCGCGCGACCCGTTCGAGACGGTGGAAAGCCAGGGCCCGGCGCGCAACCCCAATATCCCGGTGCCCTCGGCGATCTTTTCGGGCACGCGGCGCAATTCGAAGGGCTGGGACCTGACCGATCCGGAGACGCTGGCCGCGCTCGACAAGGCCCGCGCCGCCTTCGACAGGCCGTATAACTGGCACGCCAAGCCGCTGACCTCCGCGCCCGGTCGCGGGGCGCAGCAGCGGATCGTGAACCCCGCCAAGCCGGACGAACTGGTGGGCACGGTGGAGGATGCCGATACCGGCCAGGTCTCGGCCGCCGTCGCGCTTGCGGTGAAGGCGCAGCCAGCCTGGGCAAAGCGTCCGGTGAGCGAACGCGCCGCCATTCTGGAGCGGGCCGCCGACCTCTACGAGGCCAACGCCGTCGAATTTTTCGCGCTCGCCACCCGCGAGGCCGGAAAGAGCCTTGCCGACGGCATCGCCGAACTGCGCGAAGCGGTGGACTTCCTGCATTACTATGCGGCCCAGGCGGGCGAGGTGGAGCAGGCAACGAGCGCGCGCGGCGTCATTGCCTGCATTTCCCCGTGGAATTTCCCGCTCGCCATCTTCACCGGCCAGATCGCGGCAGCGCTCGTTACCGGCAATGCCGTCGTTGCCAAGCCGGCCGAGCAGACGCCGCTGATCGCTTTCCGGGCGGTGCAACTGCTGCGTGAGGCCGGCGTCCCCGACGACGTTCTCCAGCTTCTGCCCGGCGACGGTCCGGCCGTCGGCGGGCCGCTGACGGCCGACCCTCGCATCGCCGGTGTCTGCTTCACCGGCTCGACGGAAGTCGCCAAGCTGATCGAAAGACAACTCGCCACGACGGCCGCGCCCAACGCCATGCTGATTGCCGAAACGGGCGGGCTCAACGCGATGATCGTGGATTCCACCGCCTTGCCCGAACAGGCGGTGCGCGACATTCTCGCTTCCGCCTTCCAGAGCGCCGGCCAGCGCTGCTCGGCCCTGCGCGTGCTCTATGTCCAGAAGGACGTGGAGAAAAAGACGCTGGAAATGCTGAAGGGGGCGATGGAAGCGCTGAAGGTAGGCGACCCCTGGCAGCTTTCCACCGACGTCGGCCCGGTCATCGACGACGAGGCCCGCTCCTCGATCGAGAATTACTGCAACAAGATGTTCATGGAGGGGCGGCTGGTCGCTACGCTGAAGTCGCCGGACGAAGGCCGTTTCGTCGCGCCGCAGATTTTCCGTATTTCGGGGATCGAGGAAATGGAGCGCGAGGTGTTCGGCCCGGTCCTGCACGTGGCGACTTTCGAGGCCGACGATATCGACGCCGTGATCTCCTCGATCAACCGCAAGGGCTATGGCCTTACCTTCGGCCTGCACACGCGCATCGAGGGGCGCGTGCAGCATTTCGTCGACCGCATCCATGCTGGCAACATCTATGTCAACCGCAACCAGATCGGCGCCGTCGTCGGTTCTCAGCCTTTCGGCGGGGAGGGGCTTTCCGGCACCGGACCCAAGGCGGGCGGCCCGCACTATCTGCGCCGGTTCCGCATCGGCGCCGAGGCCGGCAGCCAGCCGGTCGAGGGCCGCAAGGTGACGGCGGCCGAACTGGCCGACAACCTGCCGGACCCGGATATGGGCGGCTGGTCGACGCGGCCGGACCGCGTTGCGGTGCTGCGCAAGAATCTGCGCGGCAAGGGCGCCGCCGCGATGGCCGCCGCAGCCAGCCTGGAGTTCGGCCAGGTCGACCTGCCGGGGCCGACGGGCGAGGCCAACACGCTGTCGCTGGTGCCGCGCGGGCGCGTCCTTTGCCTTGGGCCGGACGGCGAGACGCTGCTGGCGCAGGCGATCCAGGCTCTGGCTGCCGGCAATGCGGTGCTGGCGGTCGCGCCCGGCGCGCCGGTGGCTCTGTCGGCCCTGACCGGCAAGGACCTGCCGATCGCGGCGATCGACGGCCGTACCGATCCGGTCGAGGCGCGTTCGCTGCGGGTGGATGCCGTGGCCTTTTCCGGCGCGCCGGAGGTGATGGCAACCGTGCGCCGGTCCATCGCCTCGCGCAGCGGACCCATCGTGCCGCTGATCAGCGAAGTGCTGTATCCGGCCGCCTATGCGCATGAGCGCGGGGTTTGCGTCGACACGACCGCCGCCGGCGGTAACGCCACGCTGCTCGCGTCCGCCTGACAACTACCGGCGGGGGCTGGGCAGGGCTTCGGCTACTTGCCCTCCACGCGCTTCATCAGCGCCATGGCGCCGAAGGGAGCGCGTACCTTGCCCTCGGTGATGAAGTAGACGAACACGTCGCGCGGCTGCACCGGCGCCTCGGCCGACGGGTCGGCGCGGGGCAGGTCGGCCGGCATCTTACCTTCGGCCCAGGTCTTGGCCCGCTCGGCCCATTCGTCCAGGCGCTTGGGCTCATAGCAGTCGGGATTGTCGTCCTTGCCGGTCTGCAGGCGCGCGTAGACGAAATCGCCGGTGACATCGGCGATGGCCGGATATTTGGCGTGGTCGGCATAAACGATCGCGGTCTTGTATTTTCGGGCCAGCGCCACGAATCCCGGCGTGACGAAGCTGTCGTTGCGGACCTCGAGCGCGTGGCGCAGCTTCACGCCATCCTGCTTTTCCGGCAGTAGCTTCAGGAAAGCCTCGAAGTCCTCGGGATCGAATTTCTTCGTCGGCATGAACTGCCACAGGATCGGCCCGAGCTTGTCGCCCAGCGCCGCGACGCCGGATTCCAGGAACCTCGTCATCGATTCGCCGGCTTCGCCGAGCACCCGGCGATTGGTGACGAAGCGATTGCCTTTCAATGAAAAAACAAAGCTTTCCGGCGATTCATTGGCCCACTTTACGAAGGTTGGCTCCTTGAAGCTCGAATAGTAGGTGCCGTTGACCTCGATGGTCGGCACCTGCCGCGAGGCGTAGTGAAGCTGCTTCGCCTTGGCTAGTTTTTCAGGGTAAAACGACGTGTCCCACGGCTCGAAGGTCCAGCCGCCCATGCCGGAGCGGATTTTTCCGGAGTTCGCCATTGTCCTGTCTCCCTTCGATGCGTCAGGCGGCGGGCCGGTCGACCGATTTCGCCATGTTCACGATCGTCCATCCTTGCCGGTAAGGATGCGGCCCGCGACCCGTTTCATGGAAACCGTAGCGTGCGTAGATAGCGAGATTCCGCTCCATCTTCGAACTGGCGAACAGCCTGATCTCCGGAACGCCCCAGTCGCGCGCCTGTTGCTCCGACCACCGCAGCAGGACCAAGGCCAGGCCACGGTGCTGGAAGGCGGGCGCGACGACGAGGCTGAAGATCATGGCATGGTCGGCATGCCGTTCGAGCACGACGAGCCCGGTCGTATCCGCGCCCTCTTCCCTCAGCCAGACCTCGCCGCGCTCGATGCGCGGCGCATAGTCTTCGGTGACGGGAACGGGCGGCGCGCCGAGCAGCGGGGTCCAGGGCGCGTAGGCGAGGTCGGTCAAGTCGACGACGGCGCTGAGATCATCGGAAACCGCTTGCCTCATCATGGCGCCGTGCCCTCGCTGTCCTTGCGGTCTATTCAGCCGCTTCCCGTTTCCCGCCGGGCCTGCGCTCCAGCAGTTCTTTCAGAAACTGGCCGGTATAGCTGCGAGGCTCGGCGACGATCGCCTCCGGCGGGCCGCTTGCCACCAGTTCGCCACCGCCGTCGCCCCCTTCGGGACCGAGGTCGAGGATCCAGTCGGCGGTCTTGATGACCTCCAGATTGTGCTCGATGACCACCACCGTGTTGCCTTGCTCGACCAGTTCGTGCAGCACTTCCAGGAGCTTGGCCACGTCGTGGAAGTGCAGGCCCGTGGTCGGCTCATCGAGGATGTAGAGGGTCTTGCCGGTCGCCTTGCGCGACAGTTCCTTGGCGAGCTTGATGCGCTGCGCCTCGCCGCCGGAAAGCGTCGTCGCCTGCTGGCCGATCTTGATGTAGCCGAGGCCTACCTGCTTCAGCGTCTCCAGCTTGTCGCGCACCGCCGGCACCGCCGAGAAGAATTCGACGCCTTCCTCCACCGTCATGTCGAGCACGTCGGCGATCGACTTGCCCTTGAAGACGACGTCCAGCGTCTCGCGGTTGTAGCGCTTGCCGTGGCAGACGTCGCAGGTGACGTAGACGTCGGGCAGGAAGTGCATCTCGATCTTGATGACGCCGTCGCCCTGGCAGGCCTCGCAGCGCCCCCCCTTGACGTTGAAGGAGAAGCGGCCAGGCTGGTAGCCGCGCGCCTTGGCTTCCGGCAGGCCGGCAAACCAGTCGCGGATCGGCGTGAAGGCGCCGGTATAGGTGGCCGGGTTGGAGCGCGGCGTGCGCCCGATCGGGCTCTGGTCGATGTCGATCACCTTGTCGAGGAATTCCAGTCCTTCGATGCGGTCATGCTCGGCCGGATGCTCGCGCGAACCCATGATGCGGCGCGAGGCGGCCTTGAACAGCGTTTCGATGAGGAAGGTCGACTTGCCGCCGCCCGAGACGCCGGTGACGCAGGTGAAGGTGCCGAGCGGGATTTCAGCCGTCACGTTCTTCAGGTTGTTGCCGCGCGCGCCGACTACCTTGATGCGCTTGCCCTTCTTACCCTGGCGGCGTTCGGCCGGCATGGCGATCTCCAGTTCGCCCGACAGGTATTTGCCGGTGATGGAGTTGGGATTCGCCATGATCTGCCGCGGCGTGCCCTCGGCAATGACGCGGCCGCCGTGGATGCCGGCCGCCGGCCCGATGTCGACCACGTAGTCGGCGTGCAGGATGGCGTCCTCGTCATGCTCGACGACGATGACGGTGTTGCCGATGTCGCGCAGGTGCTTCAGCGTATCGAGCAGGCGCGAGTTGTCGCGCTGGTGCAGACCGATCGACGGCTCGTCCAGCACGTAGAGCACGCCGGTGAGGCCGGAGCCGATCTGCGAGGCGAGCCGGATGCGCTGGCTTTCGCCGCCCGACAGCGTGCCGGAATTGCGCGCCAGCGTAAGGTAGTCGAGGCCGACATCGTTGAGGAAACGCAGCCGCTCGCGGATTTCCTTGAGCACGCGCACGGCGATCTCGTTCTGCTTTTCGTTCAACTGCGCCGGCAGGTCGGCAAACCACTGGTTGGCCTTGCGGATCGACATTTCAGTGACCTGGCCGATATGCAGGCCCCCGACCTTGACCGCGAGCGCTTCGGGCTTCAGCCGATAACCGTTGCAGGCGGGGCAGGGGGTGGCCGACATGAAGCGCTCGATCTCCTCGCGCATCCAGGCCGACTCCGTCTCCTTCCAGCGCCGTTCGAGGTTGGGGATCACGCCCTCGAAGGTCTTGGTGGTCTTGTAGGAGCGCAGGCCGTCGTCATACTGGAAGGCGATTTCCCGCTCTCCGGTGCCGTGCAGGATGGCGTCCTTCGCCTCGTCGTCGAGATCCTTGAACTTGTCGGAGAGCTTGAAGCCATAGACCTTGCCCAGCGCTTCCAGCGTCTGCGCGTAATAGGGCGAGGTCGATTTCGCCCACGGGCCGATGGCGCCGGCCCGCAGCGAGAGATTGTCGTCCGGCACCACCAGGCTGGCGTCGATCGCGCGCTGGCTGCCCAGCCCGTCGCAGGTCGGGCAGGCGCCGAACGGGTTGTTGAAGGAGAAAAGCCGCGGCTCGATTTCGGGGATGGTGAAGCCGGATACCGGGCAGGCGAACTTTTCCGAAAACAGGATGCGTTCATGCGTATCGTTGGCCGACTTGTTGGCTGCACCGCCTTCCGCCGTCTCTTCCGGCGGCAGCGGCTTGTCGGCGAATTCGGCCACGCAAAGCCCGTCGGCCAGTTTCAGCGCCGTCTCGATGGAGTCGGCGAGGCGGGTGGCGAGGTCGGGCCGCACCACGATGCGGTCGACCACCACGTCGATGTCGTGCTTGTACTTCTTGTCCAGCGCCGGCACGTCGGCGATCTCGTAGAATGTGCCGTCGACCTTGACGCGCTGGAAGCCCTTTTTCTGAAGTTCCAGCAACTCCTTGCGGTACTCGCCCTTGCGCCCGCGCACGATGGGGGCGAGCAGGTAAAGCCGCGTGCCTTCCTCCAGCGCCAGCACCCGGTCGACCATCTGCGAGACGGTCTGGCTTTCGATCGGCAGGCCTGTCGCCGGCGAATAGGGAATGCCGACGCGCGCGAACAGAAGCCGCATATAGTCGTAGATTTCCGTGACCGTGCCGACGGTCGAGCGCGGGTTCTTCGAGGTGGTCTTCTGCTCGATGGAGATGGCGGGCGACAGGCCGTCGATCTGGTCGACGTCCGGCTTCTGCATCATCTCAAGGAACTGCCGCGCATAGGCCGACAGGCTCTCGACATAGCGGCGCTGGCCTTCGGCATAGATGGTGTCGAAGGCCAGCGAGGATTTGCCCGAGCCGGACAGGCCGGTCATGACGATGAGCGTGTCACGCGGCAGGTCGAGATCGACATTCTTCAGGTTGTGCTCGCGCGCTCCGCGAATGGACAGGTATTTATGATCGGCCATTGCCGCTCGCCGCCTCAGATTGGAATGTCATGGATCGGCGGGCCGCCGCCAACCCCTCATGTAGGCATTCTCGCCGCCACGTCGAGAGGCCCGGAATTTCTTCATCAGCGTTTAACCGCCTTTCGCGCGGGCGGGCAAGCATAAAGAACAAAAAACGAACGACTACTGACAAGCCGGGGTAGTCGGGGGATCGGGAGCGATCACATTTTGTATCCCGCGCCTTCGCGCTGTTGACGCGGCGGCAGGCGCGGGGCACCATTGGAGCGTCAAGGAAAGTTCGCTTTTAGCCGAACAGGCTCTGGTGAGAGCCGCTTGCGAGGCGCCGCAGGCCGGCGGAGGCGAACTTCAGGCGACGGTGTCCAACGGACAGAAGGAGCGAGGTATGACTCCACCGGACAGTCCCAGCAGGCTCCACGCGATGATGGAGCCACGGCAGGCCTAGCCTACCGGGTTGACACGGTTCAGCCTCAAAGCTGCTTTGCCGATTCCAACAATCAGAGACCATAGTCGGATCGACGGCGCGAGCCGTTAAGGGCATCCGAAATCCAACGCCGGTAAACCACTCCCGGCAAACCGTGATGGGACATCACACAGGCCCCGGCCGCCTGCTCAGGCAGCGGCGGGGCCGTTCTGTATGGCTTGCGGGTAAAGGGAACGCGGACCTGTCGCGAGGCGCCGGGGGTCTGTTCCGCTTTATGGCTGCTGAAAATACCCTTACCGACGGCCACGCGGCTGAAGAGGGCCGGCACCGATATCGACAATGACATTGCCGCTGATATGCACGTCCATGTCGCCGATCTTGAATTGGCCGGGCTTGGTAGTGGCTGGTTCGTCGGGCTCGGGCGCCAGCGGCTTGACGATGCGATACGGCTTGTCGACGCCCGGCAGTGTGCTGTTGGCGGGCGGCGCGGCGTCTTTCGCGAAGGCCGGGACGGCAGCAATCGATAGAGCGATGCAGGCGAACAGGGAAGCGAAGCGGGGCATGCCCGTCAGTATAAAGGACCTGCTTCGGTCCGACCAGCCCGGCCTGCCGCGGTCAGAGCGTGCCCGATCGGGGCTTTCGGGATAATATCTTGACAGAAGGCGAGGGATGTCAGAACATAAAGAGAACAAAAATAGTGTGGGAAAGAGCGCCGAGGGGCGGCGCGGTTGACTGCTGCCCTGTAAGGTGCGGCGAAAGTCTGTTTCGGATGAGCGTGGAGAAGATTCATGGCGGGTAGCGTCAACAAGGTCATTCTGGTGGGCAATCTCGGCGCGGACCCGGAAGTCCGCCGCCTGAACTCGGGTGACATGGTCGTCAATCTGCGCATCGCGACCTCCGAGACTTGGCGCGACAAGAATTCCGGCGAGCGCAAGGAAAAGACCGAGTGGCACCAGGTGGTCATTTTCAACGACAACCTGGGCAAGGTCGCCGAGCAGTACCTCAAGAAGGGCATGAAGGTTTATATCGAAGGCTCCCTGCAGACCCGTAAATGGGAAAAGGACGGCGTCGAGCGGTATTCCACCGAAGTCGTGCTGCAGAAGTTCCGGGGTGAGTTGCAGATGCTCGATGCGCGCGGGCAGGGCGGCGAAGGCGGCCAGGTCGGCAGCTATTCCGGCGGTGGTGGCGGCGGTGGTTACGGGCGCGGCTCGGACTTCGGCCAGTCCGGCCCGAACGATTCCTTCGGCCGTGGCGGTTCCGGCGGCGGCCGCCCGGGCGGCGGTGGCGGCGGTGGTTCTCGCGACCTGGACGACGAAATTCCGTTCTGAGCCGGTTTCATGCCCTGGGTAGGCGGGTGATGCCACCTGGGCGATTGGCTGGTCGGATTTAACGGTCCCCGTCGGTGTGCGGGGGCAACCTTCCTGTGAAGTAACCCCCACCCCTAGCCCCTCCCCACAAGGGGGAGGGGGAACACGGGCCGACAAGCTCTGCGTAGCCGCCGGGTTCTTGGCAGAGCAGCGGCAGAATTCCCCTCCCCCTTGTGGGGAGGGGTTAGGGGTGGGGGTATCTCCCTGTAAACAGCCCCTGCCGTTTGTGCGGTTACATCCGCACCCGTTCCGCCTTCGGGTCGTACATCGGCTTCAACGAGGCCTCGGCCTTGAAGCGCTGGCCGGCGATTTCGACTTCATAGCTTGAGCCCAAAATATCGGCTTCGCTCTCGCCCTTGGACGGCACGTAAGCCATGCCGATGGCGCCGCCGAGGTGGTGGCCGTAATTGCCCGACGTGACGTTGCCGACGATCTTGCCGTCGCGCAGCAGCGCCTCGTTGTGGAAGAGCAGCGGCTGCGGATCGGTGAGGCGGAATTGCACCATCCTGCGCGACAGGCCTTCCTCCTTCTTCTTCAGCACGGCATCGCGGCCGATGAAGTCTCCCTTGCCGGTCTTGACCGCGAAGCCGAGGCCGGCCTCCAGAACATGGTCCTCGTCGGTGATGTCGTGGCCGAAATGGCGGAAGGCCTTTTCGATGCGGCAACTGTCCAGCGTGTGCAGGCCGCACAGCTTGAGGTCGTATTCGCGGCCGGCCTCCTCCAGCGCCTCGAACACGTGCGCCGTCTGGTCGGTGGAGACATAGAGCTCCCAGCCGAGCTCGCCGACATAGGTGACGCGGTGGGCGCGCGCCAGCCCCATGCCGATCTCGATCGTCTGGAAGGTGCCGAACGGATTGTTCTCGTTGGAGAAGTCGTTCGGGCTCACCTTGCGGATCACCTCGCGGGCGCGCGGCCCCATCAGGCACAGCACGGATTCGGCGGCGGTGACGTCGGTGATGACGACGAACTCGTCGCGCAGGTGCTTTCGCAGCCAGGCGAGGTCGCGCTGCAGTGTCGCGCCCGGCACCACCAGGAAGAAGGCCGTCTCCGACAGCCGCGATATGGTCAGGTCGCTTTCGATGCCGCCGCGCTCGTTCAGCATCTGGGTGTAGGTGATCCTGCCCGGCGCAACGTCGATGTCGTTGGCGCACAGCCGTTGCAGGAAGGCTAGCGCGTCGCGACCCTCGACCCTGATCTTGCCGAACGAGGTCATGTCGAACAGGCCGACATTGTTCCTGACCGCCAGATGCTCCTCGCGGTTGTTGTCGAACCAGTTCTGCCGCTTCCAGGAATAGCGGTATTCGCGCTCCTGGCCCTCTCTAGCGAACCAGTTGGCGCGCTCCCAGCCGGCGGTTTCGCCGAACACCGCGCCGCGCGCCTTCAGATGCTCGTGGATGGGCGAACGGCGCACGCCGCGCGCGGTCACCGGCTGGCGGTAGGGGAAATGGTCGGCATAGAGCAGGCCGAGCGTTTCGGTGGAGCGCTGGTAGAGATAGCTCCGGTTGGCCTGGAAGGGCTGCACGCGGCGGATGTCCACGTCCCACAGGTCGAAGGGCGGCTCGCCGTCCTGCATCCATTGCGCCAGCGCCATGCCGGAACCGCCGGAGGACTGGATACCGATGGAGTTGAAGCCGCAGGCGACCCAGAAATTCTTCAGTTGCGGCGCTTCGCCGAGATAGTAGCGGTCGTCCGGGGTAAAGCTTTCCGGCCCGTTGAAGAAGGTGTGGATGCCAGCGTCGGCCAGGAGCGGCATGCGCTTCACCGCCTTTTCCAGGATCGGCTCGAAGTGATCGAAATCCTCCGGCAACTGGTCGAAGCAGAAATCTTCGGGAATGCCGTTCATGCCCCAGGGCTTCGCCACCGGCTCGAACGCGCCGAGCAGGATCTTGCCGGCGTCTTCCTTGTAGTAGGCGCATTCGTCGGGCACGCGCAGCACCGGCAGGCGGCCAAGCTCGGGAATGGCCTCCGTGACGATGTAGAAATGCTCGCAGGCGTGCAGCGGCACCGGCACGCCGACCGAGGCGCCGACCTCGCGCGCCCACATGCCGGCGCAGTTCACCACATGCTCGCATTCGATCGTCGTCGTCTCGCCGTTCATGACGGCGGTCACGCCGCTGACGCGCCCCTCGCGCTGATGAATCGCGGTCACCTTGGCCTGCTCGAATATCTTCGCGCCGAGCTGGCGCGCACCCTTGGCCAGCGCCAGCGTGATGTTGGCCGGGTCGCCTTGCCCGTCCTTGGGGATGAACACGGCGCCCTTCACGTCCGAGACTTCGAGATGCGGGTAGCGGTTCTTCGCTTCCGAGGGCGAGATTTCCTCGACGTCGACGCCGTAGGCCCGCGCCATCGAGGCGCCGCGATAAAGCTCCTCCTTGCGGTCCTCGGTCAGCGCGATCGAGATCGATCCGCACTGGCGCATGCCGGTGGCGACGCCGGTTTCCTCTTCCAGCCGGGAATAGAGGTCGGCCGTGTATTTCGCCAGCCGGGTCATGTTGGCGGTGGCGCGCAACTGCCCGATCAGCCCGGCCGCGTGCCAGGTGGTGCCGCTGGTCAGCTGCTTTCGCTCCAGAAGCACGATGTCCGTCCAGCCGAGCTTGGCGAGGTGGTAGGCGACGGAACAGCCGGATACGCCGCCGCCGATGATGACGACGCGGGCCTTGGTGGGAAGAGCAGCCATGTTGGATCCTGGAGGTTGGTTTATTCGTGGAAAATTAGGCGACCTGCCTGCGGTAGCTTGAGGCGAAACGGCGCAGGCGCCCGGCCGCTTCCTGCAATACGGGCTCCGGCTGGCACAGGCTGATGCGGATATGGCCGGCGGCAGCCTCGCCGAAGGCCGAACCCGGCGTCACCCCGACCTTTTCGGTGTCGAGCAAGGCCCAGGCGAATTTCTCGTCGTCCGGCTCGATGGCGGAAATGTCGAGCATGACATACATGCCGCCCTCCGAGCCACGCACGGTGACGTCGTTCATGCCGCGGATGGCGTCGAGGAACACGGTGCGGCGCCCGCCGTAGCGCTCGGCGATTTCCTTGACCCCGTAGCCGTTCTCCAGCGCCTCGACCGCCGCATGCGAGATGAAGTCGACGAGGCCATAGGTGGAAACGAGGTTGAGGTCGGTGAGAAGCTGGATCATCCGCTCCGGCCCGGCCAGCCAGCCGAGGCGCCAGCCGGTCATGCCGTGGCTTTTCGACATCGAGTTGATGACCAGCGTGCGCTCGGCCATGCCCGGCAGCGAGCGCGGCGAGACATGCTCGCCGCCGCCGAGGGTCCAATAAACCTCGTCGGACAAAAGCCAGAGATCGTGCCGGCGGCAGATGTCGGCGATGCCCTCCAGCGCCTTGCGCGTATAGACGGCGCCGGTCGGGTTGTTGGGCGTATTGATCAGGATGGCGCGGGTGTTGGGCCGAGCCGCCGCCTCGATGGTTGCCGCATCCGGCTGGAAGCCATCCTCCGAGCGCGTTTCGACCACGCTAAACTCGGCATTGGCCGCCCGGAAGGTGCCCGGATAGGTGGCGTAATAGGGCGCCACGACGATGCCATGGTCGCCGTCGTCGAGCACGCTCTGCACGGCGGCGTAGAGGGCGGCCTGCCCACCGGGCGTCGCGATCACCTGTTCGGCCGTGGTGGCGACGCCGGTCGATTGCGTCGATATCTTTGCCAACGCCGCGCGCAGGGCAGGGGTGCCGGAAAGCTGCGTGTAGTGGTGGTGGCCGGCCCGCACAGCCTCCACGCAGGCCTCCACCGTTTCCTTCGGCGTATCGAAGTCATGATCGCCGACCGACAGGATGATGATCGGCTCGCCGGCTTCCTTGCGTGTCACGGCTTCGAAATGGACCTCCCAGCCATCCTTGCCGGATGGCACGAGGCCGGTAACGCGGGACGACGGTTTGGGCATGTCAGGCTCGCAATCTCTCGTTCTTCGGGTCCCAGAGCGGCTCGTCCTTCTGCACGACGGCCTTGAAGCGGTCGCCGAAGATCTCGACTTCGATCTCGGTGCCGGCTTCGCTCAGGTCGGCTCGCAGCATGCCGAGCGCGATCGACTTGTCCACCCTGTTGCCCCAGCCTCCTGACAGCGTTTCGCCGACGATCTTGCCGCCGTGCCAGAGCGTCGCCATGTAGGGCGCATCGCAGTCGCCGGGGTTCTCGACGGTGAGCGTGACGAAGCGCTTCTTCACGCCCTGCTGCTTTTCGGCCGCAAGGGCCGCCTTGCCGCGGAAGTCCGGCTTGTCCCATTTGACGAAGCGTTCGAGCCCGCCCTGCAGAACCGTGTAGTCGGTGGAAAGGTCCTGCTTCCAGGCGCGGTAGCCTTTCTCCAGCCGCAGCGAATCCAGCGCGTACATGCCGAACGGTTTCAGCCCATGCTTCTGGCCTGCCTGCCAGACGGCGTCGAACACGGCAGCGGTGTCGGCGACCTTGGTGTGGATTTCCCAGCCGAGTTCGCCGGCGAACGACACCCGCACCAGCTGGCACCAATGTCCCGCGACCTGCGCGGACTGGTGCGTGAGCCAGGGCAGCGTAAGGTCGGCATCGGTGAGTTCGGCGAGAATCGCGCGCGAATTGGGGCCGGACAGGATCTGGCAGGAGAATTCTTCCGTCTTGTTTTCAAGCGCAATTCCAGTGCCTTGCGGAAGATGTTTTTGTAGCCACTCGAAGTCGTGAAGTTCGGCCGAGGCAGCGGTGATGAGGAAGAACAGGTTTTCCTCGATCGCCATGATCGACATTTCGGTGACGATGCGGCCGCTGTCGTCGGCGAAGTAGCCGAGGCCGATGCGCCCCGGCTTCGGCACCGCGCCGGTGATCTGCGTCGACAGCCAGTCGCGCGCGCCTTCGCCGGCGAGGCGGTAGCGCGAGAAGCCGGGCAGGTCGAGAATGCCGGCCGCGTCGCGCACCGCCAGGCATTCCTCCCGCACCCGCTGTTCCCACGGCCCGGAGCGGGCGAAGGTGAGGGTGGCTTCGGCCGATGTGTCGTCGCCGGGCTTGGCGTACCACAAGGCGCGTTCCCATCCGTTTGCGGTGCCGAACTGCGCGCCCAGTGCCGCGATGCGGTCGTGGATGACCGAGAGCTTCCGGTTGCGGCCCTCCGGCCACACGCGGCGCGGGAACTGGATCACATATTCGTTGGCATAGACCTCCTTGCCCTTGGTGACGCAATAGGCCGGGTCGGAAGCGAAGGCGGTGAAGCGGCGCGGGTCGCACGACCACATGTCCCATTCGGTCTGGCCCTCGGTCACCCATTCGGCCAGCACCTTGCCGGCGCCGCCGGCCTGCGAGATGCCGAAGGTGAACACGCAGGCCTCGAAGGCGTTGGGCACGCCGGGCATCGGCCCGATCAGCGGGTTGCCGTCAGGCGCATAAGGGATCGGCCCGTTGATCATCTTGGAAAGGCCGGCGGTGCCGAGGATCGGCACGCGCTCGGTGGCGTCGTTGAGATACCATTCCAGCCGGTCGAGGTCGTCGGGGAAGAGCTGGAAGGAAAAATCCTCCGGCATCGGGTCGTCCGGGGTCGCCCAGTGCGCCCGGCAACCCTTTTCGTAGGGGCCGAGATTCATGCCGTTCTTTTCCTGCCGCAGGTACCAGGAGGTGTCGACGTCGCGCAGCAGCGGCAGCTTGCGGCCCTGTTCCCTGGACCAGGCGGCGAGTTCGGGGATTTCCTCGAACAGGATGTACTGGTGGCTCATCACCATCATCGGCACCTGCCGGCCGAACATCTTTCCGACTTCCGCCGCGCGGTAGCCGGCAGCGTTGACGACGATCTCGCAGCGGATTTCGCCCTGCATCGTCTCGACCACCCATTCGTCGTTCTCGCGGCGCACGCCGGTGACCGGGCAGAAACGGATGATCCTGGCGCCCATGTCGCGCGCGCCCTTGGCCAGCGCCTGCGTCAACTGCGCGGGGTCGATGTCGCCGTCGTTGGGGTCGTAGAGCGCGCCCTGGAGGCCGTGCGTTTCCAGGAAGGGGTAGCGGCGCTTGATCTCGTCGGCGCCGACGACCTCGATATCCATGCCCTGGTAGCGGCCCATGCCCTTGGCGCGCTCGAATTCGCGCATGCGCTCGCGGCTATGGCCGAGCCTGAGCGAGCCGGTGACGTGGTAGTTCATCGGGTAGTCGACCGCCTCGGCGAGACCGCGATAGAGCTCTGTCGAATAACGCTGCATGTTCATCAGCGACCACGAGGTCGAGAAGGTCGGCACGTTGCCGGCCGCATGCCAGGTGGAACCGGAGGTGAGTTCGTTCTTCTCCAGAAGCACGCAGTCGCTCCAGCCCGCCTTGGCGAGATGATAGAGCGAGGAAGTGCCGACGGCACCGCCACCGATGATGACGACCCGGGCCCGGCTTGGTAGTTCGGCCATGTTTATCTCTCCACAACCTGCTCAATAGACGGGCGGCGAAACCACCCAGATGACGACGGCCGGCTCGCGGCCGGGATTGCGCCAGCGATGCGGCTTATGCTCGAAGCGAAAGCTGTCGCCGGCGTTGAGCCGGTGCCACACACCGGCGATCTCGATTTCGAAAATGCCCGATACGACATAACCGGCTTCCTCGGTCGGCCGCTCGTTCTCGGTCTTGAGTTCCGCGCCCGGCGCGAACACCGAACGCAGCATCTCGAAACTGCCGCCGAGGTCGGGCGACAAGAGTTCTTCCACCAGCCCCGATTCGCTGGTGCCGAGCGAGCGCCGCTGCGCGCTGCGCACGACGACGCCGCGCTCGCGCTCCTCCGGCACGTCGTGGCCGAAGAATAGGCTGACGGGAACCCCGAACAGCGTCGCCAGCGCCCTCAAATCCTCCAGCGACGGCATCGACAGGCCGCGTTCCACCTGGCTCACCCAGCCGACCGAACGGCCGAGATTCAGCGCGATCTCGGCAAGCTTAAGGCCCCGCGCCTTGCGCAGCGCGCGGATGTCGCCGGCAAGCAGGCGCTCGCCATTGTCCAGCCTTGGAGAAGATGCTGCCAGCGGCACGAAACGGTTCCGTGAAAAAATTCCCTATAATTTCATCAGAGTCCGAATACGTGAAAAAATCAAGAGGGATTTCACGAAGGCAGAAGAAGTGCTTGCCCGCGACCGCCGCTTGGTGCAAAGGCACGGGCGTGAACGGCGGCGGGGGACGCCCGGTCAGACACTTGCTATGGGTAGGCCATGCTGGCACCGGAAAACATGCCCCTGATTGACGATGAAGCGGCGATCGTCGACGAAGCGATCACCTCGCGCCGCTCGGTGCGCGCCTTCCTGCCCGATCCCGTCGATGACGAGGCGATCCGCGCCATCCTGGCGGTTGCGTCGCGCGCGCCTTCCGGCACCAACATGCAGCCTTGGCGCGTCTACGTGACCAAGGGCGAGGTCAAGCAGCGCATTTCCGATGCTATCCTCAGTTCCGGCATCCGCGCCGAAAAGGTCGAGTGGGACGAGTATAAATATTACCCCGACCATTTCTTCGAGCCGTACCAGGCAAGGCGGCGCGCCAACGGCTTCGGGCTCTACGGCGCGCTCGGCATCGGCCGGCGTGAAGTGGATCGCATGCGCGCCCAGCACGACCGGAATTTTGTGTTCTTCGACGCGCCTGTCGGCATGATCTTCACCATCGACCGCCGGCTGAACAAGGGGTCGTGGATCGACTACGGCATGTTCCTGCAAAACATCATGATCGCGGCGCGGGCGAGGGGCCTGCACACCTGCCCGCAGGCGGCGTTCGCGCCCTACCACAGGCAGATAAGGCCGATCCTCGACATCAAGGACGAGGAAATCGTCGTCTGCGGCATGGCGCTCGGCTACGAAGACACGAGCAAGCCGGAAAACGGCTTCCGTACGGACCGCGAGCCGCTGGAGACCTGGGTCACCTTCGCCGGCTGATGCCGCCTGGCCTATTTCACGACATAGCCGACTTCTTCGCAGGCGTGGCAGAGCACCTTCCAGAAGCTGCGCGCGAACGAGCGGAACACGTAAAGGTCGAACTGTTCGGCATCGCTGCGCTGGATCTGCGCGAAGATCTCGTGATGCACGGTCGAGCGCGCCGAGCCGGTCGGGAAGGCGGTCGGTGAAAAATCGATGGCGAAGAGCTTCGCCAGCACCCATTCCGCCCTGGAACCCTCGATGCGGATGACGGTACGGCCATGCGACAGGTCGGTGACCGTGCCCATTTCCGCCGGTACCGCGTCGGCGAAGGCCGCCGCGAGGTCGTCGTCCTCGCTAACCGCCATGAATTTGCCGGGCGCGACACCGAAGGCGGCTTTTCCGCCCTTGGCAACTCCGCCACCCGCGCCATCGGGCAGCGAAAGGCCGGTGACCGCGGCGATGGCGGCGATCAGCTTCTTTTCCTCTCCCGGCCAGGCGGCAAGCTGCACGACCGAGTCGGGCTGCACCTCGCTCAGCGCAACACCGGCGCCAGCCTCGAGATTGCCGTGCGAGCCGGGCTGGAAAACCGGCCGGAGCGGCGACTGGCGCTCGATCTCCACGTCAGGGGTCCCCAATTTGTCAGCCATGCATGCGGCTCCCTTCCGGGTCGAAGAAGTGGTTGGAGACGATCTCGACCGGGCCGAAGCGCTTGCGCAGCGGGTCGGAAACGAAGGCACGCGTGCCCAGCAGCGCCGATCCGCGCTTGACCAGCGCCAGCGCGATATATTTGCCGAGCATCGGCGAATAGCAGCAGGCGGTGACATGGCCGATCGAGCCGTGCGGGTTGTCCTGGTCGAGTTCCTCGACGATATGCGCGCCGCCGTTGAGCGGCCGGTTGTCCAGCGCCACGATGCCGACCAGTTGCAAGCGCGTGGGCTCGGCCAGACCCTCGCGGTCCATCATCGCCGAACCGATGAACGGCTTCTTCTTCGACAGCATCCAGTCGAGGTGCAGGTCGCGCGCCGTGGTGCGGCCGTCGATCTCGGCGCCGGTGACGTGGCCCTTTTCGATGCGCATGGTGCCGAGCGCCTCAAGCCCGTAGGGCACCAGCCCGAACGGCTTGCCGGCCTCGATCAGCGCCTGCCAGACATGCGTGCCGAAGCCTGAGCCGCAATAGACCTCGAACGCCATCTCGCCGGAGAAGGAAAGCCGGCAGATCATCACCGGCACGCCGGCGATCTTCCCATGCACGATACCCATGAAGGGCAGGGCGGCGTTGTCGACCGCCGTGCCCTCGACGCAACTCGCCAGGATTTCGCGCGCCTTGGGTCCGCCGATGGCCGCGCCCGCCCATTGGTCGGTAACCGAGGTGACGGTAACGCGCAGCTCCGGCCAGATCACGTCGAGGAAATATTCCAGATGCTGCATCACCTTGCCGGCATTGGCCGTGGTGGTGGTCATCAGGAAATCGTTGGCGCCGAGCCGCCAGGTGGTACCGTCGTCGAAGGCGAGGCCGTCCTCGCGCAGCATCAGTCCATAGCGCGCCTTGCCGACCGGCAGGGTCGAGAAAAGGTTGGTGTAGACGCGGTCGAGGAATTCGGCCGCGTCCGGTCCCTGCACGGCGATCTTGCCCAGCGTCGAGACATCGACGATGCCAGCCGTGCTGCGGGAGGCCTTCACCTCGCGAACGTAAGCCTGCTCGACAGTTTCCCCGGGAAGCCCGTAGATCTGCGGGCGGTGCCACAGGCCGGCCGAATACAGGGTCGCGCCGTGTTCGACATGCCAGTCGTGCATCGGCGTCAGCCGGTCCGGCTTGATGTCGCCGTAGCGTTCGCCGGCGATCGAGCCGATGGAAACGGCCGAGAAAGGCGGCCGGAAGCGCGTGGTGCCCACTTCCGGGATCGGCTTGCCGAGCGCATCCGCCATGATGGCGAGGCCCGGGACGTTGGAACTCTTGCCCTGGTCCGTCGCCATGCCGAGCGTGGTGTAGCGCTTCAGGTGCTCGACCGAGACGAAGCCCTCGCGGTGCGCAAGCCGCACGTCGTCGGCGGTGACGTCGTGCTGGAAGTCGACGAAACTCTTGCCTTCCGCCTTGATCTCGAAGATCGGGGCGGGATCGGGGTCGAGGGGTTCCGGCTGGACGCCCGGCAGGTCGAAGGGGGCGGCTTTCCCGCCAGCCGCCGACACGCCGGCCGCATGGCCTTCGGCAATCGCCCCGGTCGTCGAGAAACTGCCGGTGAAAGCGCCCGCGCCGAGCCATTCTTGCGTGGGCTGCGGCGGCAGGAATGCCTGCTTGCGGGAATCCCATTCGGGTTTCGCGCCGGCCTGGCTCGCCAGATGGATCGCCGGCGACCAGCCGCCCGACGCCAGCAGGCAGTCGGCCTGGATGGCGCGCGTCGCGCCGGAAAGCCGCTTGCCGTCTGCGTCGAAGTGCTGCACGGTGACGGAGGAAAGCGCCTTGGCGCCCTCGGTGCCGATTACGGCATGGCCGGCAAGAAGCTCGGCCCCCGCCGCCTGCGCCAGCGCGCGGACGGCCTCGGACGGCTCAGTGCGTACGTCGACGATGGCCGCGATCTGCGCGCCGGCGTTTTTCAATGCGAGCGCGGCCTGGTAGGCGCTGTCGTTGTTGGTGAACAGCGCGATCCGCTCGCCGGGCAGCACGCCGAACTCGTTGGCGTAGCGGCGAGCCGCGTCGGCCAGCATGACGCCCGGCCGGTCGTTGCCGGGAAACACCAGCGGCCGCTCCAGCGCACCGGTGGCGAGCACGACCTTCCTTGCGCGGATCGTCCAGTAGCGATGGCGCGGCTCGCCTTTGGCAGGCGCCGGCTTGTGGTCGCTGACGCGCTCGATCGCCGCCAGCGTGTTGCCGTCATAGTAGCCCCAGACAGTCGTGCGCGGCAGCAGGCGCACGTTCTGGCGGCCCCTCAATTCTTCCACGATACCCTTGGCCCAGTCGGCTGCGGGCTTCATGTCGATTTCCTCGTCCGACCAGTTAGCCGAACCGCCGAAATGCGGGTCGAGTTCGGCGAGGATGACATTCGCGCCGCTGTCGCTCGCCGCCCTGGCCGCCGTAAGCCCGGCAGGGCCGGAGCCGACCACCAGCACGTCGCAAAAGGCGTTCATGCGTTCGTAGCGGATGTTTTCCGCGACCGTTCCGGCGCGGCCGAGGCCGGCGGCGCGGCGGATGAAATGCTCGCAGAACATCCAGAAGCGGGTGCCTTTCAGTGGTCCGATCGCCGGGCCCATGAAGGTCTTGTAGTAGAAGCCTGCCGCCAGCAGCTTGCCGCCGAGCTGGTTGAGCGCATGGAAATCCCACGCCAGCGACGGCGAGCGGTTTTGGCTCACCACCGTCAGGCCGTCATGGATTTCGACCATCGTGGCCGGAATGTTCGGCTCGCGCGCTTCGCCGCGCAGGATCGTGACCAGCGCGTTCGGCTCGTCGACGCCGGCGGAAAGCAGGCCGCGCGGCCGGTGGTACTTGAACGAGCGGCCGAGCAGCGTCACTCCGTTGGCGAGCATGGCCGAAGCCAGCGTGTCGCCGGGATGGCCGGAATAGGAAACGCCGTCGAAGATGAAGCGCACGGTTTTTTGGCGGTCTATGCGGCCGCCCCCAGCGCGGCCCTGCTTGTGGGTACGGCGCGCGCTCATGATTTCACTCCGCGCCGCTTTGCCCTGGCATGGGTGTCGCCGCGCGCCGGCACCGCGCTCGAAATGGCGTGCGTCAGCGTGTTGCGCACCACCCGCATATGCATGCGGCAGCCGCCGGAGTGCTGCCAGATCTCGTTGTGGTCGCCCGCCGGGTTCAGCCGGCCATAGACGTAGTCGTTCCAGGCGTCGAGGTCCTGCGAGGCCGGATCGGGCCGCTCGCGGTTACCGTCCCCCTGATAGGTGAACTCGATGGCGTCGCGCGGGCCGCAATAGGGACAGGTGATCAGCATTTTTCCACCTAATGCAGCCGTGGCGTTGCGCCTTGGCCCTTCTCGTCGATGAGGATGCCGCGCTGGAAGCGATCGAGCGTGAAGGCGGCGTTGAGGTCGTGCGGCTCGTCGCGGGCGATGGTGTGGGCGAAGCACCAGCCGGAGGCGGGCGTGGCCTTGAAGCCGCCGTAGCACCAGCCGCAATTCAGGTACATGCCGGGCAGGGGGCCGGTGGTGATGATCGGCGAGCCGTCCATCGACATGTCGCACAGCCCGCCCCAGGAGCGCAGCAGGCGCACGCTGGCGAGCGAGGGGAACATGGCCAGCATCTCGGCCATCACGTCGTCGACGATCGGCAGGTTGCCGCGCTGGGCATAGGAATTGTAGCCGTCTATGTCGCCGCCGCAGACCAGCCCGCCCTTGTCGGACTGGTTTATGTAGCAGTGTCCCATGCCGAAGGTGACGACGGTATCGAGGAACGGCTTGATGGATTCGGTGACGAAGGCTTGCAGGACGTGGCTTTCGATCGGCAGCCGGTCGATGCCGGCAAGCTGCAGGACGCGGCCGGTCGAGCCGGCGACGGCGACCGCGACCTTCGCGGCCCGGATATCGCCCCTGGCGGTGGAGACCCCGACCACGCGGTCGCCGTCGCGCAGGAAGCCGGTCACCTCGCAGTTCTCGATGATGTCGACGCCGCGCCGGTCGGCGCCGCGCGCATAGCCCCAGGCGACGGCGTCGTGCCGGGCGGTGCCGGCGCGGCGCTGCATCAGCCCGCCGACGATGGGGAAGCGCGCATTGGTGGAGATGTCGATCGCCGGCATCAGCCGCTTGATCTCGGCCGGCGTCATCAGTTCCGCGTCCACGCCCTGATGGCGCATGGAATTGCCGCGCCGGGCGTAGTCGTCGAGCTGGCCCGGCGTATGGGCGAGGTTCAGCACGCCGCGCTGCGAGAACATGACGTTGTAGTTCAAATCGTGCGAAAGGTTCTCCCACAGCTTCATCGAGTGCTCGTAGAAGCGGGTGTTCGGCGGCAGCATGTAGTTGGACCGTATGGTCACCGTATTGCGGCCGACATTGCCGGAGCCCAACCAGCCCTTTTCCAGCACCGCGACATTGGTGATGCCGTGTTCCTTGGCAAGGTAATAGGCGGTCGAGAGGCCGTGGCCGCCGCCGCCGATGATGATCACGTCATAGGACGGCTTCGGCGCAGGCTTGCGCCAGGCGGGCTTCCAGTCCCGGTTTCCGGAGAAGGCGTTCTTGAGGAGCGAAAGGGCTGAATATTCCGCCATTCGTTTTGTTTCCCGTCCCTGTTCGTCACTGCGCGGTGTGGCGCACCTTATAGGCCGGCAATGCCGGCGAGGGCCAGCATTGCGCCATGGCTTTTCGATTGGCCGACCTCCCTGCCGGAGGCAGGGTTGCTCCTTGTTGCCGCCACCTTTATCACTGAGGAGGCCGGCCCGTCATGGATTCCCGTGAGTCGCACGTCAATCATGCTACTTCGCCCTTGTCGTTTCATCGTGGTTCTGGCGTTTGCGATATTGGCATCGCTGCACCTTGCCGTGGCCCAGGGCACGGCGCCGGCCGCGACCTCGCTGGTCGACAAGCAGCAGGCCATCCTCAGCCAACTGGCCACCAGCACCGACACGCTCGAAAAGGAGCTGAACCAGGACGGCGTGGACGACGCCACGCTGGTGGACATTAGGCTGAAGCTCGAAGGCGTCTCGCAAAAGGCGCTGGAGACCGCGCTGGCCTTCCGCACCCGCACGGCCGAAATCAACGCGCGGCTGGAGCAACTCGGTCCCGTGCCGGCGGAGGGCCAGCCGCCCGAACCCGATTCCGTCACCGCCGAGCGCAATGCGCTGACGGCGGAAAAGGCACAGATCAACGCCGTCATCGGCTCGGCGCAGTCGTTGTCCGTTCGGGTCAGCGGCATGATCGAGCGGATCGCGACCATGCGCAGCGCGCTGTTCCGCAGCCTGTTCACCAAGCGCTACTCGCTGTCGGACACGTTCAGCGGCAAGGTGGTGGACGATGCGAAAACCGATGTCGGCCGCTTTTACGGAGCGGTTTCGTCGTGGCTCAGCTTTGCCCTCAAATTCAAGCTGCAGGCGGTCCTTGCCGCGACCCTGACGGCGCTGGCGCTGGCGCTGGTGATGATGATCGCGGGCCGCCGCATCTTCGGCCGCATGTTCGTGGCCGATCCGGCGGTCGAGGACCCGTCCTATCTAAGCCGGCTGTCGGTCACCTTCTGGTCGACGCTGCTGCCTACCGCCGCCCTGGTGGTCTTCCTCGCTTCAACCATCTTCTTCTTCAATTATTACAACGTGTTGCGCGGCGATATTGGCGTCTTTCTCAATGCCTTCGCGGCCTTCGTCTCCATCGTTTTCTGCGTCAATCGCCTTTCCAACGCGGCGCTGTCGCCGCATCTGCCGAACTGGCGGTTGATCCCGGTCGAATCCGGGCCGGCGCGCTGGCTGGTGCGGTTGGCGACGGCGATGGCGCTGGTCATCGGCTTCAACGGCTTCCTGTCGACGGTCAACGAGCAGTTGCGCTCGCCCTTGTCGCTCACCATCGCCCGCAGCTTCCTCGCCGCCGTCGTCTTCGGCGTCATCCTGATCCTGATGGGGCTGGTGCGCCCGTTTCGCACCCATGAAGGCGTGTGGCGGCCCTGGCCGGCCTGGCTGCGCTACAGCGCCTATTCGGTGGGCGTCTTCGTCATCGCCGTCGCGCTGCTGGGCTATATCGGGCTTGCGCTTTTCGTGGCGCTGCAGGTGGTGGTCACCGGCACGATCCTGGTGATCGCCTATATCGGTTTCCTTTCGGCGCGTGCGATCGGCGCGGAGGGCGGGTTCGGCGAATCCTCGCTGGGGCGCTGGATGACCGAGAAGGGCAAGGTCGAGGAAACCACGCTCGACCAGCTCGGCCTTGCCGTCAGCATCGCGCTCAACGTGATGATCGTCGTCGTGTTCCTGCCGCTCATCCTTTTGATGTGGGGCTTCCAGCCGGGCGACATCCAGGCGTGGGGTTACCGGCTGGCGACTGGGGTGACGATCGGGTCGGTGACCATTTCGGCCATCGGCATCCTGAGCGGTATGGTGGTTTTCGTCATCGGCTATTTCCTGACCCGCTGGTTCCAGGGCTGGCTCGACGGTTCTGTGATGGCGCGCGGCAAGGTCGATGCCGGCGTGCGCAATTCGATCCGGTTGGCGGTCGGCTATGCCGGTGTGGCCCTTGCCGGCCTGGTCGGCATCTCGGCGGCGGGCATAGACCTTTCCAACCTCGCCCTGGTTGCCGGCGCTCTCTCGCTCGGTATCGGCTTCGGCCTGCAGAACGTCGTCTCCAATTTCGTTTCCGGCCTGATCCTGCTCGCCGAGCGGCCGTTCAAGGTCGGCGATTGGATCGTTGCCGGCGACGTATCGGGAACGGTCAAGAAGATCAGCGTGCGGGCGACCGAGATCGAGACGTTCCAGCGCCAGTCGGTCATCCTGCCGAACTCCAACCTGATCAACAACGCCGTCGGCAACTGGACGCACCGCAACAAGCTCGGCCGCATCGAGATCAAGGTGGGCGTCGCCTACGGCATGGACGCCAGGCTGGCGCACGAAACCCTGCTCGAGATTGCGCGCGAACACCCGCTGGTGCTGAAGAACCCGGAGCCCTTCGTGCTGTTCGTCAATTTCGGGCCGGCCGCCATGGAGTTCGAGATACGGGTGTTCCTGGCCGACATCACCAATGGCAGCGGCGTGCAGAACGACATCCGCTTCGCCGTGCTCGATCGGTTTGCGCAGGAGCACATCGACATTCCCTCGACGCCGAGGGCGATGCCGCCGGTGGAAACGCTGGAGCCATGGCCGAGCGACGATGAGAAGGCCGAGATGGAACATGCCGAGCGCGAACGCGAGCGCGCAGAGGCCGAGGAAGAAAAAAGGCGCAAGCCCGGCCGCCGCGGCCGCAAGCCCGATCCCGCCTGATACCGATTGTGGCATGAATGCGGCATTCAGTTGCGGTTCAGCTTCGCTCGTTTATAAGTTTGATGCAAAGGGCGAAAATGCCTTGCACGACGCAACAGAGGCGGTGGAAACACCGGAAATGCCATGCGCAAGACGCTTCTGCTCGCCGCAGCAATGCTGGCGGCGGTCTCGACGGCCGAGGCGGCCAGCGCCGTCAACAAGGACAGCGAGACGCGGACGCTGATCGTCACCGAGGGCGGCAGCAAGTCCGAACTGGCGCTGGCCGGCGGCGAGACGCTGGAGTTCTGCCCCAACGGGTGCTTCGTCACCCTGCCCAACGGCGACCTTACTCCCCTGAACGGCTCGGAAACCGTGGTCATCTCGGGCGGTGTCGCCCACATCAAGTAAGGCCCGGGACAGCTTGCCGGAAGGCCGGGCGTTTGCCCGGCCTTTGCTTTTGGCGAAGTGGCCATCATGACCGGGCGAGTGCCTGTCATGGCGGAGCTGGAACAGCGCGGCGGACCGGTGATATCGGTGGAGCGGAGTGCGCCCGCGGCCAAGGTCGCGGCGTATCTGCGGCGTGTCGCAAACAGGCTGTAATCACGTCACGCCGCTCTATAGTGTGCGCGAAATTCTATTGCGGAGTGACGGACAATGGCAGAGTTTCCAGCAAAGGCGCGGGTCGTCATCATCGGTCTGGGCGGCATCGTGGGCGCATCCGTTGCCCATCACCTGATCGAACGCGGATGGGACGACATCGTCGGCATCGATAAGTCGGGTATCCCGACCGACGTCGGCTCGACCGCGCACGCCTCCGACTTCTGCTACATGACCAGCCACGACTTCCTGTCCTGCTGGACGACGCTCTATTCCGTCGATTTCTACGAGAAAATGGGCCATTACGCCCGCGTCGGCGGTCTCGAGGTCGCGCGCGTCGGCGACGATGGCCGCATGGACGAAATCAAGCGCAAGGTCGCCTCGGCCAAGGCCTTCGGCACCAATGCGCGACTGGTGGGCCCGGCCGAGATCAAGGAAAAGTTCCCGCTCATCGAGGAAAGCCTCGTCCAGGGCGGCATGTGGGACCCCGACGCCGGCCTCGTCATTCCGCGTTCGCAGACGGTCGCCGGCAAGCTGGTCGACCAGGGCGTGGCCGCCGGCAAGCTGCAGGCCTTCGCCAACACCTCCGCCAAGTCGCTCATCATCGAGAACGGCCGCATCAAGGGCGTGGAGACGACACGCGGCCGCATCATGGCCGACTACGTCGTGGTCTGCGCCGGCATCTGGGGCCGGCTGATCGCCGAGATGGCGGGCGAGGACCTGCCGGTCATGCCGATCGACCATCCGCTGACCTTCTTCGGCCCGTACACGGAATTTGCCGGCACCGGCAAGGAGATCGGCTGGCCGCTGCTGCGCGACCAGGGCAACTCGGCCTATATGCGCGACACCGGCGACCCCAAGACCGCCGAGGGCGGCCAGATCGAGTGGGGCTACTACGAGGAGACCAATCCGCGCCTCGTGCATCCGCGCGACCTTCTGGAGAAGGACCAGGCCCGGCTTTCGCCCTCGCAGCGCGATCTCGATATGGAGCAGATCCTGGCGCCGCTCGAACGCGCCATGGAACTGACGCCGATACTCGGCGAACTCGGCTACAATGAAAGTCATTCCTTCAACGGCCTCTTGCAGGTGACGACCGATGGCGGTCCCTCCATGGGCGAGAGCCAGAAGGTAAGGGGCCTGTGGTACGCCGTCGGCATCTGGGTCAAGGACGGCCCCGGCATGGGCAAGCTCATCGCCGACTGGATGACGGACGGCCGCACGGCGATTGACCATCACGCGATCGACTACGCTCGCTTCAACCCGCACCAGATGAACGAGCAGCACATCTGGGACCGCTGCACCGAAACGGCGATGAAGGTCTACAACCCGGCGGTGCATCCGCGCGAACCCTTCTCCAAGGGCCGCAACGTGCGCCGCTCGCCCTTCTACGAGCGCGAGAAGGAACTCGGCGGCCATTTCATGGAGCTGGGCGGCTGGGAGCGCGCCCATGGCTACGCCGCCAACGAGCACCTGCTGAAGGAATATGGCGACCGCGTGCCGGTGCGCGAGAACGAATGGGACAACCGCCATTTCTGGCGCGTCTCCAACGCCGAACACCTGAAGCTCAGCGAGGATTGCGGCATCATCAACCTGTCGCATTTCTACATCTTCGATGTCGAAGGCCCCGACCATGTCGCCCTGATGGAATGGCTGTGCGCGGCGAAAATCGGCGGTGACGCCAATGTCGGCAAGGGCATCTACACCCACTTCCTCGACGACGAGGGAATGGTGCGCGCCGACTTGACCGTGATCCGCATGGCCGACCGTTGCCGCATCATCGACGGCGCCGACGCCGGCCCGCGCGACTTCAACTATGTAAAGCGTGTCGCCGAGGACAAGGGTTTCGATGTCACCGTCACCGATGTCACCGAAAAATACATCACCATCGGCATCTGGGGGCCGAACGCGCGCACCACGCTGCAGAAGGTGGTCGAGGACCCGGCCGGCCTGTCGCTCGAAAACTTCCCCTTCGCTGCGATCAAGCCGATCCGCATCGCCGGCAAGGACGTGAGCGCCTTCCGTCTCTCCTATGTCGGCGAGCAGGGCTGGGAGTTGCACATGCGCTACGAAGACGGCCTTGCCGTCTGGGACGCGCTGCGCTCCACCGGCGTCACCCCCGTCGGCGTCGAAACCTACGCCAATTCGCGGCGCATGGAAAAGAGCCTGCGCCTGCAGAACGCCGACCTTTTGACCGAGTACAACCTCTATGAAGCCGATCTTGCCCGCCCGAAGGTCAAGGAGGCCGACTTCCGCGGCAAGGCCAAGCACCAGGAATATCGCGCCCGTGACCACCAGCCGGCCATGCTGTGCACGCTGGTGATGACGGACAACGTCGACAGCAAGGGCGTTGCCCGCTATCCGGTCGGCATCATGCCGGTCATGGACCCGGCGACCGGCGAGACGCTGGTCGATGAACTCGGCCGCCGCTCCTTCACTTCCTCGGTCGCCTACGGCCCGACGCTCGGCAAGAACATCGCGCTCGCCTATCTGCCGTGGGCCTACTGTCAGGAAGGGCGCAAGCTCAACGTCGAGTATTTCGGCGAGACCTATCCGGTCGAAGTGGCGGCCATCGGCTACAAGCCGCTCTACGATCCGCAAAATCTCAAGCCGCGCAGTTGACCGTAAGGCGGTAGCGTAAATGTGAGCGATCGGCCCGGCCTTGCGCTGGGCTTTTCTTTGACGTGGCCTCGTTTTCGCGTAATTTTGGGCCATGTCTGCTCTGACCCGTGCGGCATACCGGGTTAACGGCGCCCTCGCGCTGGCGGTGTCGTTCGGGCTTGGCACTTCCCCGACCCTGGCGGAACCGGTGGATGTGCAACTGGTGCTGGCGGTAGACGTGTCGCTGTCGATGTCACCCGAGGAGCTTGAGATCCAGCGCCATGGCTATGCGGCCGCCCTGACACACGACAGCGTGCTGCAGGCCATTGCCGACGGCTCCTATGGCAGGATCGCCGTTACCTATGTCGAATGGGCGGGAACCTCCTGGCAACGGGTCATCGTGCCGTGGACCGTGATCGCGGGCAGGGCGGATTCCGAGAGAGTGGCCGCGCAACTGTTCGCCCATATGCCCGAAGGTGCGCGTCGCACCTCCATCTCGGCCGGTTTGCAATTCAGCGCGGACCTGTTCGCAGAAAGCACTTCGCAGTCGACCAGGCGGGTCATCGATGTTTCCGGCGATGGTCCGAACAATCAAGGTGCGCCGGTAACGGCGGTACGCGACGCGTTGGTCGGGCAGGGGATCACCATCAACGGGCTGCCCCTGATGACCAGCGGCGGTTTCACCAGCGTCTACGATATCGACCATCTGGACGATTATTACAGGGACTGCGTCATAGGCGGGCCGAGCGCCTTCATGATCCCCGTCAACGACTGGACGCAATTTCCCGAAGCGGTTCGCCGAAAGCTGGTGCTGGAACTGGCCGGCCCTTCCTCCCTGAAATGGGCATCGGGGGAAGCGATGCAGCCACCCGTCCGTCTGGTTCAGGACAAGCCTGCAACCGACTGTCTTTCCGGCGAAAAAATGTGGCCCAGCCGCAATTGAACGACAGCCGTTAAGATGCACGTCCGCAGGCCGGGAAGCTCGCGAAAACACCCGGTAGTTCCCGCGGCGCAGGTCCGCGCGTTGTTTCCCGGGTCGTCAGGCCGCCAGCAGGTGCTTGCGGTCGACGCGTTCCTGCTGGGGCGAGCGCGCGTAAAGCTCGCGATAGCATTTGGAAAAATGCGAGGCCGAGACGAAGCCGCAGGCGACCGCCACCTCGACCACCGGCATGGACGACTGGATGAGCAGGTGGCGCGCCCGGTCGAGGCGGATTTCCAGATAGTAGCGGGCGGGCGAGCGGCCCATTTCAGTGCGGAACAGGCGTTCGATCTGCCGGCGCGACAGATCGACATGGTCGGCGATCTCGATCAGCGATAGCGGTTCCGACAGGTTGGCTTCCATGAGCTCGATGATATTGAGCACCTTGGCGTTCTGGACGCCGAGGCGGGCGCGCAGCGGCAGGCGCTGGCGGTCGGTCGGGCTGCGCACGCGGTCGGTCAGCACCTGTTCGCAAACCCGGTTGACCAGGCTCTCGTCGAAATCGTCGCCGATCAGCTTCAGCATCATGTCGAGCGCGGCGGTGCCGCCGGCGCAGGTGTAGATATTCTGGTCCACCTCATAGAGGTCGGCGAAGACGTTGGCCTTGGGGAAGGCCTCGGAGAAGCCCGGCAGGTTTTCCCAGTGGATGGCGCAGCGCTTGTTCGACAGCAGACCGGCGGCCGCCAGTATATGCGCGCCGGTGCACAGGCCGCCGATGGCGACGCCGCGGTTGTATTCCTCGCGCAGCCACGCGAAGGTCGAGCGGTTGTGGTATTTTTCGACCTCGATGCCGCTGCACACGATCGCCATGTTCGGCCGGTCGGCGCCCGACATCTTGCGGCGCTCGTCGTCGAGGGAGGTGTCGACGGCGCACTCGACGCCGTTGGAGGCCTTCACCGGCTTGCCGTCGATGCTGGTCAGCCGCCACCGGTAGGCCTCGTAGCCAAGCATCCGGTTGGCCGACCGCAGCGGATCGAGCGCGGTCGCGAAGGCGATCATCGTGAAATCGGGGACGAGAAAGAAAACGAACGATCTTTTGACGGTTGGTTTGACCAGTTCCATGGCAGCCTCCACTGCGGCATGACGCGAACAGGATGTCGCGATCAGCATAGCGACATCAGGGAAAGCCTTTGTTGTCAAGCGGTCGGGCGAGGGCGCCGCAACTATTTTTGCGACCTGTGTCGCAAACAGGCGATTGGTGACCTATTAGCAACTACTGCTGGACGCCCTGGGGTTGCGGGGGGTGCCAGGTGCAACAAAAATGCCGCCCCGGCGGACCGGGGCGGCATGATGCGGGTTGCCCTGCGATATGATCGGCGTCAGGCGACGAAGCCAAGGCGGGCGGCCGCGACGGCGCCGGTCTGGCCGGGCATCGTCTTGGCAAGGCGCTGGCGCTCGAGCGCCGTCGTCAGGTTCATTTCACGGCGGGTAAAAAGACGGCCAAAAAACTTCATTGCACTCTCCATAGGGCTTGAGACGGCTCGCCTTCGCGTAATGGAGTGGGGCTGGTCGTTTGCTGCAGCGCATATAGGCGCGCGCCGAGCAAGATTGAATCGCAAAAACGAACCGTTTGATTTGGAATGCGACATCGGATGTGCGAGTGCGGCCGGAACCTGAACCGCGTGCCGGAAAAGGGCTTGCAGCGTTCCCTTTACCGGCAGGCGGACTGCTTGTTCGCTACGCCCCTCAGTGCCCGCAACGGTCGGCCTCGACCGCCAGGTCGGTGGTGCGCCGGCTGGCGAGGATGCGGTCGGAGATCTCGGGCCAGCCGATATCCTTCTGCACTTCGAACGGCAGCGAGAGCAGTTCCCGTTCGGTACGGTAGCGCGTGCGGGCGAGGCTGTAGCGGGTAGCGATTCGACCGATGGATGACAGGACGGACATTTCATTCTCCTTCCCTGATTGGCCGGAGGACCCCGGCTCGGGGCAACGACTGCCCTGGCTTCGATGGAGTTGACTATGAGGCCGATCTGATGTTCAATCAAACGAAATGGAATGATCTTTTCAGTCAAGAAAATTGAAGGTTAGGGCCGATGAACGCTCCTCTCAATCATCCGCTGCCTTTGCTCGATCTCGACGTGCTGCGCACCTTCGTGGCCATTGCGGAAACCGGCAGCTTCACGACGGCGGCCAACGCCGTCTACCGCACGCCCTCGGCGGTTTCGATGCAGATCAAGAAGCTCGAGGACATCCTCGGCCGCTCGGTGTTTTCGCGCGATGCCCGCTCGGTGGCGCTGACCACCGACGGCGAGATGCTGTTGGGCTATGCTCGCCGGCTGCTGGCGATCAACCGCGAGGCTGTCGCCAAGTTCATCATTCCCGACATCGTCGGGGTCGTGCGCCTGGGGTCGCCGGACGATTACGGCGAGCGGGTGCTGCCGCACGTGCTGAAGCGCTTCGCGCAGTCGCATCCATCCATTGCCGTCGATGTCGTCATCGATCAGAGCGTCAACCTGCGTCGGCGCATGGACGACCGGATGCTCGACATCACGCTGTTGACCAATTCCTACAAGGCCAGTGCGGTCGGCGCGGAGGTGCTTCTGACCGAACCGATCGTCTGGGCCGGGGCCAAGGGCGGCTGCGCGCATATGCGCGAGCCGCTGCCGGTGTCGATCTGGGAGGAGGGGTGCGCCTGGCGCGCCGGCGCGCTGGAAGCGCTGGGGCGTGACGGCCGCGACTACCGGGTCGCCTATATGAGTTCGCACACCGCCGCCCAGCGCGCCGCCATCATGGCCGACCTCGCCGTGGCGCCGCTGCCGAAGTCCTTCCTCGGTGACGACATGGTCGAACTCGGGCCGAAGGACGGATTGCCGGCGATCGGCAACTACAATCTGGCGATGGTGGTGTCGCCGGACGCCAGCGCGCCGGTCAAGGCCGTCGCCGACCATATTCGCGCGACCTTCGAGGTGTTCCGGGAGCGCGGCAGGTTCCTGTCCTGAGCGCTCCCGCAAGGCAGCAGCGGCGGGCCTGTTAATCTCGGTTGCGCCGGGCTGCCCGTTCCTCGCGCGAACGGCGGCGCGGGGCGGCATCGCCGGTTGCGGCAACCGCAGCGACGCTTTCGGGCGAATCCACCTGCCGCGGCGGCAGCTTGACGGCTTTCGACAGGTTCGGGAAGGCATCGACCTTGTTGGGCAGCGCCATGGCGTCGATGAAGATCTGCTGGAAGTGCGGTTCCAACGCCGTCTCGATCTTCTCGATCCGATGGACCTCGTCCTCGATCTCGCGGCGATGGTCGCGGTTGAGCAGCGCCATCAGCGCGCCGGTGCCCGAGGCGTTGCCGACCGCCTTGACGTTGGCCAGGTCGCAATCGGGGATCAGGCCCAGAACCATGGCGTATTTCGGATCGATGAAGGAGCCGAACGCGCCGGCAAAGCGGATCATGTCGACGTGGTCGACGCCCTGCTTTTCCATCAAGAGCTTGACGCCGGCGTAGAGCGCCGCCTTGGCCAACTGGATCGCGCGCACGTCGCGCTGGGTGATGACCAGCCGCGGCTCGCCGTCGCGCAGCAGGTAGGAGAAGGTGCGGCCATGCTGGAAGATGCGCGGCGAGCGCGCCGCCAGCGAACCGTCGATGACGCCATCCTCCGAAATGATGCCGGAAAGATACATCTCCGCGACCACCTCGATGATGGCCGAGCCGCAGATGCCGGTGACGCCCACCTGTCCGGCCGCTTCCTCGAAGCCGGGTTCGTCGGACCATTTTTCGACGCCGATGACGTGGTATTTCGGCTCCAGCGTCTCGGGATCGATGCGCACGCGCTCGATGGCGCCGGGCGCCGCGCGCTGGCCGCCGGAAATCTCGGCGCCCTCGAAGGCGGGGCCGGTCGGCGAGGAGGCCGCGACAACACGGGCGCGGTTGCCGAGGATGATTTCCGCATTGGTGCCGACGTCGACCAAGAGCATCATCTTGTCCTGCCGGTAGGGGCCTTCCGACAGGGCGGCGCCCGCCGCGTCGGCGCCGACATGGCCGGCGATGCAGGGCAGCGTGTAGAGGCGCGCGCCCGGATTGACGTCGATGTCGATCTCATGCGCCCAGAACTGCATGGAACTCGACACCGCCAGCGCAAAGGGCGCCTGGCCGAGTTCGGTCGGGTCGATGCCGAGGAACAGGTGATGCATGATCGGGTTGGCGACGAACACCGAATCCAGGATGTCACGCCGGTCGACGCCGCCTTCCTCGCAGACCTTGCCGATCAGCCCGTTGACGGCCTCGCGCACGGCCTTGGTCATGGCCTCGCGCCCGTCGGGGTTCATCATCACGTAGGAAACCCGGCTCATCAGGTCCTCGCCGAAGCGAATCTGCGGGTTCGGCGCGCCCGAGGAGGCGACGATGCGCCCCGACAACAGCGACACCAGATGCATGGCGATGGTGGTGGAGCCGATGTCGCAGGCGATGCCGTAGGCCTCGTTCTTCAGGCCCGGCCACATGGCGATGATGAAGGGTCGCGAAGTATCCATGTCGCGGTGGATGGCGACGGTGACGCCCCAGTTCTCCTTGCGCAGGATGCCTTGCACCTGCGGCAGAAGATAAGGCGCGATCAGAAGATCCTTCCAGCCCCAGTCCTTTTCCAGCACGTGCCTGAGCCGGTCGAGGTCGCCGAGCGGCTTGTGCATGTCCGGCTCGTCCACTTCGACATAGCAGAGCTGGACGGCGGGGAGGCGATCGATATGGCGGTCCACGGCCGCCTTGCGCACCACCTGGGCGTTGATGACGGTATCCTGCGGCACGTCTACGACGAGGTCGCCCTGGATCGTCGCCGAGCACGACAGCCGCCGCCCGTCGGGCAGGCCGCGAATGTGTTCGTAACGCTCTTCCTTGGGCCCCTTGGGCGAAATGTTTTCGAGCGACGAAACGATCTGGTGCTTGGCGAAATTGCCTTCCTGCACCTCGACCTGGCAGCGGCCGCAGGTGGCGCGCCCGCCGCAGACGCTTTCGACATAGACGCCGAGTTGGCGCGCGGCGTCGAGGATCGGCGTGCCGACGGGAAACCGGCCGCGTTTGCCCGAGGGCATGAACAGCACCAGCGGGTCGACAGGCTTCGGCTGAGTGTCCATGGCATTCCACTTTCCGGCCGTCTGGAGGGCGGCCAATCCAAACCATTACCTCTCCCGGTTTATGCCGGGAGAGGGCACTGCACTTTGTCAGCCGCGGGCCATCCGCGCTTCGCGGCCGCCACGGCGGCGACCGCCGGCGGCGGCAGCACCTTCGCCGGCTGCCGGTGCCGGAACGGGGCCCGCCTGCACGCCGGACTTATAGTCCTTGTAGGTCTTGATCCAGGTGGTGCAGTCCTTGTCGGTGCCGGCCAGAACGTTGGCGCCACGCACCGCTTCCATCTCCTGCGGACGCACCGGGTTCATGATCGCCGAGGTCATGCCCGCGCCGATCACCATGGGGATGAAGGCGGCGTTGATGCCGTGGCGATGCGGCAGGCCGAAGGAGATGTTGGACAGGCCGCAGGTGGTGTTCACCTTGAGTTCCTCGCGCAGGCGCCGCAGCAGCGCGAACACCTGGCGGCCGGCGTCGCCCAGCGCGCCGATCGGCATCACCAGCGGGTCCACCACCACGTCATGGGCCGGAATGCCGTAGTCGGCGGCGCGTTCGACGATCTTCTTGGCGACGGCGAAACGCACGTCCGGGTCCATCGAGATGCCGGTCTCGTCATTGGAGATGGCGACGACCGGCACGTTGTATTTCTTCACCAGCGGCAGAATCTTTTCGAGCTTCTCTTCCTCGCCGGTGACCGAATTGACCAGCGGCCGGCCCTTGGCGACCTGGAGGGCGGCCTCGATCGCGCCCGATACCGAGCTGTCGATCGACAACGGCAGGTCGACCAGGTCCTGCACGATCTGCAGCGTCTGCACCAGCAGGCCGGGCTCCGTCTCGTTGGGGTTGACCGAGGTCACGCCCGCGTTGACGTCAAGCATGGTGGCGCCGCAGGCGGCCTGCTCGAGCGCGTCCTTCTTCACCGTCTCGAAGTTGCCTTCCATCATCTCGGCGGCGAGCTTCTTGCGGCCGGTGGGGTTGATGCGCTCGCCGATCACGCAAAACGGCTGATCGAAGCCGATGATGATCTCGCGGGTCGCCGAGGCGACGATGGTGTGGGTCATGAAATCTCTCCGGTCGTGATATAAAGATTTCTTTATATCGTTATCTGTGTTGAATCAAGCGAAGGCCGGTCCGCCGGTCAGTACGCCGTCTTGACCATATCCACCTGGGTTTCGGTAATGTCGTCCTGCAGTATCTGCCCGAGCCGGTCGGCGACGAGGCGGTCGTCGCTGCGCGCCTCGCGCTTCCACGGCTGGCGGCCCTTCAGCACGCCCGATTCATCCACGATTTCCGCGACATATTCTTCCTGGCGATAGGCCATCACATGGATGCCCGCCACGCCCGGAATTTCCTTCACCTCGTTGATGATGTCGATGCAGAGCTGCTTGCCTTCCTTCTTCTGGTCCTGCGCGCCTTCCAGCCGCTTGATGACGGAATCGGGAATGTGGATGCCCGGCACATTGGAGCGGATCCATTTCGCCGTCTTGGCCGAGGCGAGGGGGCCGACGCCGCACAGGATGAAGACCTTGTCGGCGTAGCCGAGGTCACGCACCCTCTGCATGTAGGTGCGGAACATCGGCACGTCGAAGCAGTACTGGCTCTGTACGAACTGCGCGCCGGCCGCGATCTTCTTGCCGAGCCGGTGGGGGCGGAAGTCGTAGGGCGGTGCGAACGGGTTGATCGCGGCGCCGAGGAAAAGCTGCGGCGGCGTGGTCAGCTTGCGGCCCGACAGGAATTTGCCGTTGTCGCGCATGATGCGCACGGTTTCGAGCAGCGACATGCAGTCGAGGTCGAACACGGGCTTGGCGCCCGGCTGGTCCCCCGCCTGCACGCCGTCGCCGGTCAGGCACATGATGTTGGCGACGCCCATCGCCGCGCCGCCGAGCACGTCGCCCTGGATGGCGATGCGGTTCTTGTCGCGGCAGGCTATCTGCATGATCGGCGCATAGCCCATGCGCGTCAGCAGCGCACAGATGCCGACCGAGGACATGTGGCAGTTGGCGCCCGAGGCGTCGACCGCGTTGATGCCGTCCACCCAGCCGTCGAAGATCTTGGCGCGGTTGTAGACCTCTTCCGGGTCGGCGCTGTCGGGCGGATTGAGTTCCGTGGTGACCGCGAATTCGCCGCGCCGCAGCACGCGCTCCAGCCGCCCGCGAGAGGTGTGGCCGGGCAGGGGGTCGAGCGGCAGGTGGACGCCGGCCGGGTTCTCGTCGCGTTGCCGGGCGATCATGCCGCTGCCCCTTTGTTCGTTGCTTCGGCCTTGGCCGCCTCGCGCGCCGCGGCCGCCTGCGCGGTCACGCGCAGCCATGCGGAGGTTTCGCGCAGCGACTGGTCGACCGGCTTCTGCACGTCGAGGATCTTGTCGCCATGCACCATGTTGCGCGAGCCTTCCCACGCCTTGACCCAGACGCAGGGCATGTCCGGCTCGACCTCGCAATGGCCGTTGGCGCGCACGCCGCCGCACGGGCCGTTGCGCAATTGCTTGGGGCAGTTCATCGGACACGACATGCCGGTCGAGGACAGCACGCACTGGCCGCACATGCGGCAGTCGAACATGAAGCCCTTGACGCGCTTTTCGATGAACTTCACCGGCGCTTCGACCCGGCCGTAGCCGATGCCCTTCCACAACGGATGCAGCATCAGGAAGGCGTCGGCGAATTTGGCGTAGAACCATTCGAGCAGGCGCGAATGGCGCACCGACCACAGGCGCACCGTATAGCTGCGCTGGACACGCCGCTGCGGCGACACGTCGGCGGGCTTGTAGTCGCTTTTCGGCGCGGTCTTCTTGACGACCGTTGCCTGCGTCACGCCGCCGGATGCCGCCGGCGGGGTTACCGCCTCGGTACCGGCCGGCCCTGCGGCCGTCGTGGTCTGGAGCCCGTTGTCAGCCATTTTCTCTGCCGCTTGAATTGACGAGGGCGATCAGCTTCGCCTTGTCGAAGCGCGTGTCGAGTTCGCTCACAGCCTTGTCCGCCTCGGCGTCGATATCGTCGCTTACCGGAATCGGGTCGGCCTTGCGCCAGTCGTCGAGGTAGTTGCTGGCGCTCTTGGCCCCGACCTTCATGGCGCAGGCGTCGATCGCCTGGATGAAGCGCATCGGCAATTCGCGCTTGGCGTTCTGGCGCCCTTTCTTGACGATGACCTGCGCGGGAATATCGCGCCAGTAGACGACGATCAGATCGGCCATGGGTTTCTCACTCCTGATGTTTCGAGCATTGCCGCAAGCCGTGCTGGCCTGCTTGTTATGGGACGACGCGCGCGCTTTCAAAAGCGACGGATGTCGCAGAAAGAAAGATTGTTCAACCAGCGCGCCGACCGGGTTTCGCGCGGGGTCGCCGAGGGTCAGCGCTTGAGTTCGAGAATGTCGAGGCGCGATTCACGATACGGCGCCGGAAACTCGATGCGCCACGCGTCGCTGCCGGTGCGGAAAGCGTAGCCGACCTGGTCGGTTTCCGGCCCGCTGCCGTAGGGTTCGACCGGGTCGCCCTTGACGAAGTAGGAGCCGAGATAGATGGCCCGCTTTTCGCCGTCGTCGTAAAGGCGGCCCTTGGTGCGCTGCGATCCGCCGGTCTTCTCCAGCACCCAGCCGGAACCGTCGTCGGTCACCTTGCAGGTGAACCAGCCGTAGAGGACGAGCGCGCCGAAATCGCCGCCGGCCTTGATGGTGCGGCAGCGCCAGTTGCCTGTGAGGTCCTTGTCGGAGAAGGCGACCAGCGGCTGCGCGAGCAACGCGTCGAGCTGTTTCATGTCGGCAGGATCGCCGCTGCCGCGGGCTTCCTCCAGGGCGGCCATCCGCGTCTGGTCATACTGGTCGAGACGCGCCTGGTCGGCCGGCGTGATCAGTTTTTGCACCACCCCGTCGGCAAGCGCTGCCGAGGTGAGAACCGCAAGGATGCTTGCGAGGATTATCGGGCGAAAACTCATCCGGCTGACCCTTGAACGTCGGATTGCGATACCAGTTCGCGACCATATCCGGCCCGGCGGGAAAGGCCAGCCTCTACTTGGGCAGGGTTACTTGGAGATGCCCGCGACGCTGGCCGCATGGGCGAGGCCCATCGGCAGGTCGCCGTAGCCGGTGGGGCGGCGCTCATAGGCAAGGCCCAGCATTTTTGCCGCCGCCACAGCCACCTTGTCCAGTTCCGGGTCGTCGGTCTGCGCCAGGTAGATCAGCTTGTCGTAGTTGCCGAAATAGTCGGCGATCAGTTCCGGGTGCTTGTCGAGGCCGAGCGGCTTCATGAAGAAGGCGTCGAACTGCCGGCACAGGAAGTCCGTCATGTAGAACGACATCATGTCGTCGTCGGCGATCTTCCGGTATTCTTCCATGCGCTGGTAGAACGCGAAGCAATGCGGCCCGTCCATGCGCTCTACGCCATGCTTCTCGCATACCTTGTCGAGATGGCCGCCGGTGCCGCAGTCGGCATAGCCGATGAAGATGTGCTCGTAGCCTTCCGCCCTGGCCTCGGTGACGGCCTTGTCCATGGCCGGCGCGATGCGGTCGGGATAGAAGTGAAACTCCGCCGGCAGGCAGGTCAGTTCCAGGTGATCGAGCTTGAGTTGCTCCTTGACCGCCAGGATTTCGCGCGCGAGCATGCCGCAGGCGATGACCAGAAGCTTGTCTTTCTTATCCGACTTGACGTTTTGCTGGGCAGCCATGGAACCAGTCGAACCGGTTTTCGTTACAACGGTGCAGATCACGCCCGAGGGAGCCCCGATCATGAAGCCATCACGTCTCGCACCAATTGCCGTTCTGGCCTGCGCCCTGGCGCTCGTCGCCTGCGCCAACACGATACGCGGCGCCGGCAAGGATATCAAAAGCACCGCTCACGCGGTGGAAGATACGGTCAATCAGTAAGTAGCAGGCCCACCGTATCGGGGCTTTGAAACCGCCACCTTGAGTGGCGGTTTCCTGTTCGCGTCGCCGGCGCCGGTCAGGCGTTGGCGCGGGCGTTGTGCTTGCGCTTCATGAAATCCTTGGCGGTCTCGACCGCCACCGCCGCGTCGCGGCAGTAGGCATCGGCGCCGACCGCCTTGCCGAACTCCTCGTTGAGCGGCGCGCCGCCGACCATCACGACGTAGTCGTCGCGAATGCCCTTTTCCTTCATCGTGTCGATGACGACCTTCATGTAGGGCATGGTCGTGGTCAGAAGCGCCGACATGCCGAGAATGTCGGGCTGATGTTCTTCGATCGCCTCGAGGTACTTTTCGACCGAATTGTTGATGCCGAGGTCGATGATGTCGAAGCCGGCGCCTTCCATCATCATGCCGACCAGGTTCTTGCCGATGTCGTGGATGTCGCCCTTGACGGTGCCGATCACCATCTTGCCCTGCTTGGGCGCGCCGGTGGCGGCCAGAAGCGGGCGCAGGATGGCCATGCCGGCCTTCATCGCATTGGCCGACAGCAGCACTTCCGGAACGAACAGGATGCCGTCGCGGAAATCCTCGCCGACGATGCGCATGCCCTCGACCAGCGCCTCGGTCAGCACCTTGTAGGGGACCCAGCCGCGCTCGAGCAGGATGTTGGTGCCTTCCTCGATCTCTTCCTTCAACCCGTCGTAAAGGTCGTCGTGCATCTGCTGCACGAGCTCGTCGTCGGAAAGCTCGGAGAGAATGATCTCGTCGTCGGCCATGTCACTTCAACTCCATATTGCCAAGCGGACGTCCGCAGGGCTGAAAACGTTGGCCAATACGTATCCCGTCATACCCACGTTTCCATAGCTGATTTGCGACTTACTGCAAAAAGAAAGCGACCGCAAATCCAGGGGGTTCCTTGTCGATTTTGCGACAGGTGTTGGCGCTGGCTGGCCGTTTCGATTAGGGTGTATGACTACGATCCGGCAAGAAGCCGCAGCATGAGCGGCCGGAACCGTTTTCAAGGAAGAAAAGCGATCATGAGCGAACAGGCGGCAGTTGATCAGGAAGCGCCGAGCGGCAGGCGCGGGCGTGGCGCGAGCGGCGGAGCGGCGGCGCGTCGCGCGGCGCGCTCCGGCGGCGGGCCGGGCACTCAGCTCACCTACATCAAGCGCAACATCAAGGTCTATGAGGTGCTGGACGAGGAAGGCCTGGCGCTGATCGAGAAGAACACGGACATCGTGCTCGAGGAAACCGGCATCATCTTCCGCGACGACGAGGAAGCGCTGAAGCTGTGGAAGGAGGCCGGCGCCGACGTCAAGGGCGAGCGCGTCCACTTCCCGAAGGGCCTGTGCCGTTCGCTCCTGAAGACGGCGCCGTCCGTCTACACCCAGCACGCCCGCAACCGCGAGCGTTCGGTGCAGATCGGCGGCAACGCCACCGTGTTCGCGCCGGTCTACGGCCCGCCCTTCGTGCGCGACCTCGACGGCAACCGCCGCTACGCCACGATCGAGGACTTCCGCAATTTCGTGAAGCTCGCCTACATGGCGCCGTCGATCCACCATTCGGGCGGCACGGTGTGCGAGCCGGTCGACGTGCCGGTGAACAAGCGCCACCTCGACATGATCTACAGCCACATCAAATATTCCGACAAGCCGTTCATGGGCTCGGTGACGGCCCCGGAGCGGGCGGAAGACACGATCGCCATGGCCAAGATCGTGTTCGGCGACGATTTCGTCGAGAAGAACACGGTGCTCACCTCGCTCATCAATGCCAACTCGCCGATGGTGTTCGACGAAACGATGCTGGGCGCGCTGAAGGTCTATGCGCGCCATAACCAGGCCTGCATCGTCACGCCGTTCATCCTCGCCGGCGCGATGAGCCCGGTGACGGTGGCCGGCACGCTGACGCAGGTGCTGGCCGAGGTGCTGGCCGGCGCTTCGTTCACGCAGCTCATCAATCCGGGCGCGCCGGTGCTGTTCGGCACCTTCGCCTCGTCGATCTCGATGCAGTCGGGTGCGCCGACCTTCGGCACGCCGGAACCGTCGCTGGTGTCCTATGGCGCCGGGCAGTTGGCCCGCCGTCTCGGCCTGCCGTTCCGTACCGGCGGTTCGCTGTGCGCCTCCAAGGTGGAAGATGCGCAGGCGGCCTATGAAAGCGCCAATACGCTGAACTCGACCCTCCTGGCCGGCACCAACTTCGTGCTGCACGCGGCCGGCTGGCTGGAAGGCGGCCTGGCGTCGAGCTACGACAAGTTCATGATGGACATCGACCAGCTCGGCATGAGCCAAAAGTTCGCCGAGGGCGTCGACCTGTCGGAAAACGGCCAGGCGATGGATGCCATCCGCCAGGTCGGGCCGGGCAGCCACTATCTCGGCTGCGACCACACGCAGGCGAATTTCCAGACGGCGTTCTACCGCTCCTCCATTGCCGACAACAACTCGTTCGAGCAGTGGCTGGCCGAGGGCGAGAAGACCGCGCCGCAGCGCGCCAACGCGCTCGCCCGCCACTGGCTGGAAAGCTACGAAGCGCCGTATCTCGATCCGGGCATCGACGATGGCTTGAAGGACTTCGTCGCCAAAAAGAAGGAGTCGATGCCCGACGCCTTCAGTTGAAAGGAGCCCGACACAGGCCGGGCTAAAGTGGCCAACATCATTCACAAGGAAGTCTGGCGGAGCGCCTTCTCCGATCCGGACAGGAAGTGATGTCGGTTCCGCCGCCATGATCGCCGGGAAAGACCTCCTTGCCGACATGGCGGCTGCCCTTGCCGAGAATGGCCTGATCCTGCGCGGCGGCTTCAATTTCGAGGCTCAGGAAAGCCCGCCGCAGGGACCTTCGGGCGCCCCGGCCAGGGCAGTGGTGCTGGTGGGGCAGGCGGGCGCCTCCGCATGGCGCCATTTCCTCGACTGGCGCGGCAGGCGGCCCGCCGGTCTCGCCGATCCGCTGGATAGCTGGTCGCGCGACGTGATCGGGGGCGTGGCGGCTCGCTTCAACGCGCGCGCGGCTGGCCCCAACGACAGGCCGTTTCTTCCCATCCAGCGCTGGGCGATGCGGGCCGAAGGCCTGAAGCCATCGCCGCTCGGCATCCTCATGCATCCGCGCTATGGCCTCTGGCATGCCTATCGCGGGGTGCTGTTGTTCGACCGCGAGCTTTCATTTCCGCAACCGCCCGAGGTGGTTCACCTTTGCGACAGTTGCGTGGAAAAGCCGTGCCTCAAATCCTGCCCGGTCGACGCCTATAGCGGGGATGGCTTCGCCTATCAGGCCTGCCTCTCGCATGTGCGCGGGCCGGACGGCGCAGCCTGCCGCACGACCGGCTGCCTCGACCGCAATGCCTGCCCCCATGGCGCGGCCTATCGTTATCCGGCCGACGCACAGGCCTTCCACATGGCGGCCTTTTCGCGCTAGGCCGTAGTGTCGGCTTCAAGAGCGGAGAGTGCCATGACGAAACGGGAAATCGAGATAAGGACGAGCGACGGCGTGGCCGGGGCCAGCCTGTTCGGACCGACCGCGGGCGCCGGCGTCATTCTCTATATGGATGCGTTCGGCCCACGGCCCGCGCTTGACGGCATGGCACAGCGTCTGGCGGGCGAAGGTTACGCCGTGCTGGTGCCGGACCTGTTCTACCGCCGCGCGCCCTACGGGCCGTTTGATGCCAAGACCGCGTTTTCCGTCGAGACGACGGCAAGGCAACTGCGCGGGCTGCTGTCGGCGACGACGCAGGCGATGACGATGGCCGATACCGGCGCTTTCCTGGACGCGCTCGGGCGGGAAGGCGTCACCGGCCCGATCGGCGCCGTGGGCTACTGCATGGGCGGGGCGAGGGCGCTCAACGCCGCCGCTGCCTTTCCCGACCGCATCAAGGCTGCCGCCAGTTTCCATGGCGGCAACCTCGCCAGCGACGCCGCCGACAGCCCCTACCATCACGCCGGGCGTTTCAAGGCGCGAGTTTACGTCGGTTCCGCCGAGGTCGATAAAAGCTTTCCGCCCGAACAGTCGGCCCGGCTTGCCGAAGCGCTGCGCGAGGCGAAGGTCGACCACATCATCGAGAATTATGTCGGCATGGCGCACGGATGGTGCGTGCCCGACCACGGGGCTTACGACGCGGCCGGGGCCGAGCGCCACTGGAAGCGGCTTGTCGGCTTCTTTGCCGAAACCCTTGCCTGACCGGCGTTATTTTTCCGACACGCCGGCCTCGGCGAAGCTTGCCATGCGCTGGTGGCACTCCAGCGCCGAGCGCACGAGATTGACGGCAAGGCAGGCGCCGGAAGCTTCCCCCAGCCGCATGCCGAGATCGAGCAGCGGCGGCAGCGACAGCGCTTCCAGCAGATGCCGGTGCCCGGCTTCCGCCGAGACGTGGGCGGCGATCGCATGGGAGAGGCCGGTCGGATGCAGGCGCCCGAGCGGGGCGACGGCTGCCGAGCAGACGAAGCCGTCGAGCAGCACCGGAATATTGCGATGGCGGGCGGCCAGCGTTGCGCCGAGGATGGCCGCGAGTTCGCGCCCGCCAAGGGCCGCGGCAACGGCCAGCGGATCGGCGAGGGCGGTCGCGTGGCGCTTCAATCCGGCCTCGATGGCCGCGACCTTGCGGTTGAGGCCGGCATCGTCGACGCCGGTGCCGCGCCCGGTCCATTGGCGCACGTCGCCGCCAAACAGCGCCGCCGAAATGGCGGCGGCGGGCGTGGTGTTGCCGATGCCCATTTCGCCGAGGCAGATCAAGTCGAGGTCGCCGCTGACCGCCTCGTAGCCGGCCGAGACGGCGGCGAGGAAGGCCTGCGTGTCCATCGCCGGCGCCTGCGTGAAATCGCCGGTCGGATGGTCGAGGTCGAGCGGGATCACGGCGAGGTCCGCCCCGGCGATGCGCGCCAACTGGTTGATGGCAGCGCCGCCGCTGGAAAAATTCGCCACCATCTGCACCGTCACTTCCGATGGAAAGGCGGAGACGCCCTGCGCTGTGACGCCATGGTTGCCGGCAAAGACGAACACCTTGACCCGGTCGAGCTTCGGCATGGCGCAGCGTTGCCAGCGCGCCAGCCAGGCGGCGATTTCCTCCAATCGGCCAAGGCTGCCTTGCGGCTTGGTCAGCGTATCCTGCCGGCTGGCAACGGCGGCGGCCGCCGCGTCGTCGCCGGCCGGCAGTTCACGGCAGGCGGCGCGCAGTTCATCGAGCGAGTGGAAGGTCATCGACTGAAAATCTCCGAAAGTGCATCAGGAAAGGAATATCGAGGCGGCGAGCAGCACCAGGATCTCGCCGAACTGCTGCAGCGCGCCGACCGTATCGCCGGTATGGCCGCCGACCTGGCGAAGGCACAGGGCGCGGAAGGCAAGGAACAGGGCTGCCAGCACGATGGCAACGGCAACCGCCCCCGATAGGCCGAGCAGGAGAAGCGCCGCCGCACCGATGGCGGCACCGACCGTCGCCGTCTCCGAGGAGACCGCTCCCGCGCCCACGGCCAGCCCATCGGCGCGCGCGGGCGGAGAAAGATGCATGAACGCACCGGCCATGCCGCGCGAGGCCATATGCGCGGCCACGAGCGCCAAGAGAACGTGTGCCGGATGGCCGAGTTCGGAAAGCGCGCTCCAACGCAGCAGGATCGACAGGCCGAGCGCCGCAGCACCGTAGCTGCCGATGCGGCTGTCGCGCATGATTTCGAGCTTCTTCTCGCGCGTATGGCCGCCGCCGACGCCGTCGGCGACATCCGACAGGCCGTCTTCGTGCAGGCAGCCGGTAGCGACCATCGTCGCGGCGAGCGCCAGTGCCGCCGATGGCCCTGTGGCGAGCCCCAGGCCGCTGGCAACGGCGTAGACAATGCCGCCGATGATTGCGACGGCGAGGCCGGCAAGGGACGCGGCCCAGATCGCCTGCGCCAGCGTACGGCCATGGAAATCGAAGGTCGGCAACGGCAGGCGTGTGAAGAACACGAGGCTGAGCGCGAGGTCGTCCAGTGCTTGGCGAAGGCTCCAAGGCTGCATCTGTTTGTCCGATCGTCCGATCGCTGCCGGTTGTGGGATGGCGGGTCGATGTAGGCGTCAGGCGTCGAGGCTGTCAACGCGCGGATGCGACAGCGCCATATCTGCCAGCGCAGGGCCGAGGTCGCCAGCCGGCGTGATGGCGAGTCGCTCCAGTTCCAGCCAGTGCTGCATCTGGATCAGCTCGTCGAGCAGATGGGCGGCCGTGTCGGCCGGCGCGTCCGGCTCGGCATAGGCGGCATGAAGGCGAAGCACGCCCGCCGGCCGGTCCGCCCTGAGATCGACGCGGGCGACGATGCGTTCGCCGAGCAGGAAGGGCAGGACATAGTACCCATACTGGCGCTTGTGCGCCGGCGTATAGATTTCGATGCGGTAGTGGAAATCGAACAGGCTTTCGGCGCGCTTGCGCTCAAACACCAGCGGGTCGAAAGGCGCGAGCAGCGCGCGCGCCGCGATCCGGCGCGGTGTCTTCGCGTCCTTGTGGAGATAGGCCGGCTTGCTCCAGCCTTCGACCTGCACGGGCAAGAGCGTTCCTTCCTCTACCAGTTCCTCCAGCCGGCCCTTCATGTCGGCCGGAGACAGGCGGAAATAGTCGCGCAGGCAGTTGGCGCTGGCGACGCCATGCGCGCGCGCCGAAATCCGCAGCAGTTCCCGCTGCGCGTCCTCCACCGACGGCGTCGGCAGGGCGAGGACGGCGGGCGGCAGCACCCGTTCGGGAAGATCGTAGAAACGCTCGAACCCCTTGCGGTAGGCAGCGGTGATGCGGCCGGCCCAGAACAGCCATTCGAAAGCGTTCTTGGCCTCGCTCCAGCCCCACCAGCCGCCGGTTCCCTTGTGGCCTTCGATCGAGGAGGCGGCCATCGGCCCTTCTTCGGCGACGCGCTTGTAGATGCCTTCGATCGTCCTGGGGTGAGCCCGGCCCCATGCTGCGAGGCCGGAGTACATTTCCTCGCCGCGTTCCGCCCGCTCCATGCGCCAGCGCAGCAGCGGCCAGGTCTCGACCGGCAGGTAGGAAGCCTCATGCGCCCAGTACTCGAACAGCGCACGATTTCGTGAGACGGCTGCGTTGTCGACCAGCGCGCGCGGGTAGGGGCCGAGGCGCGAATAGAGCGGCATGTAATGCGCCCGCACCACCGCGCTGACGGAATCGATCTGGAACAGGCCGGTGCGCGACAACATCCGCGACAGGTGGCGCCGGTCCGCGACGCCGGAGGGCCTCGGGTCGGCAAAGCCTTGTGCGGCAAGGGCGATGCGGCGGGCAACGCCGAGCGATATTTTCTGCTTCATTCGCCTGTCCCGGCTTTCGACGCGTCGATGATTCCACCCATCGTAGCAGGCGTGGCCGGCAGATATGTCAGGAGAGAAAAGTGGAGTAAAAAGAGAAGGAAATAAAACGCGCCCTGGCCGAATGGTTTTGGCCGGGTATGCCTTGCGACATCCTGCTTTTGGGCAAGGTTTGACTTGCTTCGCCTGGAGTGCTGCGCTAACCCTCGCCGCATTGCAGCATGGGGCCTGAACGAGTTCGGCGTCACGGTGACGCTTCCGTAACTCGGGCCGGTGCTATAGATCAGGCGTATTGGCCATTATCGGGAAACCGGAGCATGAGCGCACTCATCAGTTCGTATCTGCCCATTGTGATTTTTATCGGCGTTGCGCTGGTCGTCGGCCTGGCGCTGATGGTCGCGCCGTTCCTGATCGCCTATCGCAGCCCCGATCCCGAAAAGCTGTCGGCTTATGAGTGCGGGTTCAACTCCTTCGACGATGCGCGCATGAAGTTCGACGTCCGCTTCTACCTGGTGTCGATCCTGTTCATCATCTTCGACCTCGAAGTGGCGTTCCTGTTTCCGTGGTCCGTCTCCTTCAGCGAGATCGGCATGCTGGGCTTCTGGTCGATGATGGTATTCCTGGGCGTGCTGACCATCGGCTTCATCTACGAGTGGAAGAAGGGAGCGCTGGAATGGGATTGAGCGACAATTCCGGCACGCTGGTCGCGCCGCGCCCGAAAGGCATTCTCGACCCGAACACCGGCAAGCCGATCGGCTCGGATGATCCGTTCTTCGTCGGCATCAACGACCAGCTTTCCGACAAGGGTTTTCTCGTCACCTCGACCGAGGCGCTGATCACCTGGGCGCGTACCGGTTCGCTGATGTACATGACGTTCGGTCTGGCCTGTTGCGCCGTCGAGATGATCCACACGGCCATGCCGCGCTACGACAGCGAGCGCTTCGGCATCGCGCCGCGCGCTTCCCCGCGCCAGTCCGACGTGATGATCGTCGCCGGCACGCTGACCAACAAGATGGCGCCGGCGCTGCGCAAGGTCTACGACCAGATGCCGGAGCCGCGCTACGTCATCTCGATGGGCTCGTGCGCCAACGGCGGCGGCTACTACCACTATTCCTATTCGGTCGTGCGCGGCTGCGACCGCGTGGTGCCCGTCGACATCTATGTGCCCGGCTGTCCGCCCAGCGCCGAGGCGCTGCTTTACGGCCTTCTTCTCCTGCAGAAGAAAATCCGCCGCACCGGCACGATTGAACGGTGATTTCATGAGCGAAGCGTTGAACGAACTTGCCGCCCATGTCACGGCCAAGCTCGCCGGCAAAGTCGTGGAAGGCGTCGTCGCCTATGGCGAGCTGTCGCTGACGGTGGATGCCGCCGACATCGTCGGCGTGGCGACCTTCCTGCGCGACGACCCGAAGTGCCGGTTCGTCTCCATCATCGATATCTGCGGCGCCGACTATCCGGCCCGCGCGAAGCGTTTCGATGTCGTCTACCATTTCCTGTCGCCGCAGCAGAACCTACGCGTGCGCGTCAAGGTCGAGGCCGACGAGGATACGCTGGTGCCTTCGATCACCGGCGTCTATCCGGGCGCGGACTGGTACGAGCGCGAAACCTACGACCTCTACGGCGTGCTGTTCTCCGGCCATCCGGACCTGCGACGCATCCTGACCGACTACGGGTTCGAGGGGCATCCGCTGCGCAAGGACTTTCCGCTGACCGGATTCGTCGAGGTTCGCTACGACGACGAGGCCAAGCGCGTGATCTACGAGCCGGTCGAACTGAAACAGGAATTCCGCAATTTCGACTTTCTGTCCCCGTGGGAGGGCACTGACTACGTGCTGCCGGGCGACGAAAAGGCGAAGGCGAACTGAGGCGCATCATGGCCGAGACGTCCGTCCGCAACTTCAACATCAATTTCGGGCCGCAGCATCCGGCGGCGCACGGCGTCCTGCGCCTCGTGCTGGAACTCGACGGCGAAGTCGTGGACCGCGTCGATCCGCATATCGGGCTCCTGCATCGCGGCACCGAGAAGCTGATGGAGCACAAGACCTATCTGCAGGCCGTGCCCTATCTCGACCGGCTCGACTATTGCGCGCCGATGAATCAGGAGCACGCCTTCGCGCTGGCCGTCGAGCGGCTGCTCGGCATCGAGGTGCCGAAGCGCGGGCAGTTGATCCGGGTGCTTTACTCCGAGATCGGCCGCATCATGTCGCACCTTCTCAACGTGACGACGCAGGCCATGGACGTCGGCGCGCTGACGCCGCCGCTGTGGGGCTTCGTCGAACGCGAAAAGCTGATGGTGTTTTACGAGCGCGCTTCCGGCTCGCGCATGCACGCGGCCTATTTCCGGCCGGGCGGCGTGCACCAGGACCTGCCGCAGAAGCTGATCGAGGACATCGGCAAGTGGATCGACCCGTTCCTGAAGTCGGTCGACGACCTCGACGTCCTGCTGACGCCGAACCGCATCTTCAAGCAGCGCAACGCCGATGTCGGCGTCATCTCGCTGGCCGACGCCTGGGCCTGGGGCTTTTCGGGTGTCATGGTGCGAGGCTCGGGCGCTGCCTGGGACCTTCGCAAGTCGCAGCCCTATGAATGCTACGACGAGATGGAGTTCGACATCCCTGTCGGCAAGAACGGCGACTGCTACGACCGCTACCTGATCCGCATGGAAGAGATGCGCCAGTCGGCGAAGATCATGCGCCAGTGCGTGGATCGGCTGCTCGGCAAGGAATCGACGGGGCCGGTGTCCAATCTCGACGGCAAGATCGTGCCGCCCAAGCGCGGCGAGATGAAGCGCTCCATGGAGGCGCTGATCCATCACTTCAAGCTCTACACCGAGGGCTACAAGGTTCCGGCGGGCGAAGTCTACGCGGCCGTCGAGGCGCCGAAAGGGGAGTTCGGCGTCTATCTCGTCGCGGACGGCACCAACAAGCCCTACCGGGCCAAGTTGCGCGCGCCAGGCTTCGCGCACCTGCAAGCCATGGATTTCCTCTGCCGTGGCCACTTGCTGGCCGACGTCACCGCCATCCTCGGCTCCCTCGATATCGTGTTTGGTGAGGTCGACCGCTAAATGTCCGTTCGCCGTCTCGCAGAACCGCAAGTCCAGCCCGCAAGCTTCGCCTTCAGCAAGGCGAATGCCGCGGCTGCGAAAAAATGGATCGCCAAATACCCGAAAGGCCGGCAGCAGTCGGCGATCATTCCGCTTCTGATGCTGGCGCAGGAACAGGAAGGCTGGGTGACCAAGGCCTCGATCGAGTCGATCTGCGACATGCTCGACATGCCGTACATAAGGGGCCTGGAAGTCGCGACCTTCTACACGCAGTTCCAGCTCAAGCCGGTCGGAACGCGGGCCCATGTGCAGGTCTGCGGAACCACGCCCTGCATGCTGCGCGGCGCCGGCGAACTCATGGATGTCTGCCGCTCCAGGATCCACCACGACCAGCTCGAACTCAACGAGTCCGGCACCTTGTCGTGGGAAGAGGTGGAGTGCCAGGGCGCCTGCGTGAACGCGCCGATGGTGATGATCTTCAAGGACACCTATGAGGACCTGACGCCTGAGCGCCTGGCCGAGATCATCGACGAATTCGAGGCCGGCAGGGGCGACTCGGTGCCGACCGGCCCACAGGTCGACCGTTTCTTCTCGGCGCCGATCACCGGCTTTTCCTCTCTGGCGGACGAAAAGGCGGTTCTGAAAACCACGCGCGACAAGGAGGCGAAAGCCGCCGCCAAGGCCGCGAAAGCCGCTGCCGAAGTGCCGCCCTCCAACGCCGCCCGCGCGGTGACGGATGCCGTGGAAACCAGCAAGGCCGTGAAGTCGCCTTCGCCGGTCAGGGTTGACGCCAAGGCCGAAAAGGCGGCCCCGCGGCCTTCGCTCGAGGACAAGAACCGTCCGGCCGGCATCGCCAGGCCCGCGGTCGTCGACGACCTCAAGCTGATTTCCGGCGTCGGCCCGAAGAACGAAGGGATCCTGCACGACCTCGGCATCTTCACCTTCGCGCAGGTGGCGTCGTGGAAGAAGGCCGAGCGCGCCTGGGTCGATGCCTACCTGAATTTCCATGGCCGCATCGAGCGCGAGGACTGGGTGAAGCAAGCCAAGGCGCTCGCCAAGGGCGGCGTGGCCGAATATATCCGCGTCTTCGGCAAGAAACCGGTCTGAGGGACGAGAAATGCTTCAGGACAAGGACCGTATCTTCACCAATATCTACGGCCGCTTCGACCGTTCGCTGCAGGGCGCGATGGCGCGCGGCTGCTGGGACGGCACCGCCGGCATCATCGCCAAGGGCCGCGAGTGGATCGTCAACGAGATGAAGGCGTCCGGCCTGCGCGGCCGTGGCGGCGCCGGCTTCCCGACCGGCCTGAAATGGTCGTTCATGCCCAAGCAGTCGGACGGGCGCCCGAGCTACCTCGTCGTCAACGCCGACGAGTCCGAACCCGGCACCTGCAAGGACCGCGATATCCTGCGCCACGATCCGCATACGCTGGTCGAGGGCTGCCTGCTGGCCGGCTTCGCCATGGGTGCGGTCGCGGCCTACATCTATGTGCGCGGTGAGTTCATCCGCGAGCGCGAGGCGCTGCAACGCGCGATCGACGAGGCCTACGACGCCGGGCTGATCGGCAAGAACAACAAGAACGGCTACGATTTCGAGATTTACGTTCACCACGGCGCCGGCGCCTATATCTGCGGCGAGGAAACGGCGTTGCTGGAGAGCCTGGAAGGCAAGAAGGGCCAGCCGCGCCTGAAGCCGCCGTTCCCGGCCAATGTCGGCCTCTACGGCTGCCCGACCACCGTCAACAACGTCGAGTCGATCGCGGTGGCGCCGACGATCCTGCGGCGCGGCGCGGCATGGTTCTCGTCCTTCGGCCGCCCGAACAACGTCGGGACCAAGCTGTTCATGCTGGTCGGCCACGTGAATACGCCCTGCACGGTCGAGGAGACCATGGGCATCACCTTCCGCGAACTGGTGGAAAAGCACGGCGGCGGCATTCGCGGCGGCTGGGACAACCTGCTGGCCGTCATTCCCGGCGGGGCGTCGTGCCCGGTGGTCAAGGCCGAGGACATCATCGACTGCCCGATGGATTTCGACGGCCTGCGCGAGAAGAAGTCGTCCTTCGGTACGGCGGCCGTCATCGTCATGGACAAGTCCACCGACATCGTGAAGGCGATCGCGCGGCTTTCCTACTTCTTCAAGCACGAGAGCTGCGGCCAGTGCACGCCGTGCCGCGAGGGTACGGGCTGGATGTGGCGGGTGATGGAGCGGCTGGTGCGCGGCGAGGCGCAAAAGCGCGAGATCGACATGCTGCTCGACGTCACCAAGCAGATCGAAGGCCACACCATCTGCGCGCTGGGCGACGCGGCGGCCTGGCCCGTGCAGGGCCTGATCCGCAATTTCCGCCCGGAAATCGAGCGGCGCATCGACGAGTTCACACGCAACGCGCACCGGGTCGAGCCGGTGCTGGCGGCGGCGGAGTAACGATGGGCAGGGACGTGAAGGATACGCAGCCGACAGACTTGGCGGGCGCCGTCAACCTGTTCGCGCATCCTGTTGCCGGGGCCGCCGCCTGGTCCGCCTTCGGCTTCGGGCTGACAAGCCATGCCTTCGGCATCTGGATGGGCGCGCTGGTTGGGGCCGGAAACGCGGCTCAGCGCTTGCTCGCCGACGCGAAGTCGGACGTGGACGGAAAGGCCGAGGCCGACGCCAGGGCCACCACCTCGTCGCGCAGGCAGTCGCCGGCCAAGCTGAGGGTCGTGGCGACGCAGGCCGCGCCGGCGAAGCGACCGGCAGCCCGCGTTGCAGCGGCTCCCGTGGCCAGGGTGGAGGCCGTGGACGACCTGAAGGCGATCGACGGTATCGGGCCGAAGCTGGAACAGGTCCTGAACGGGCTCGGCGTTCGCTCCTACGCGCAGATCGCGGCGTGGACCGGCAAGGACATCGCCCGGATCGAGGACGAACTCGGCCTGGAAGGGCGGGTCGCCCGCGACGACTGGACGGGGCAGGCGGCAGCCTTGGCGAAAGCCGGGGCAAAACACTGAACAGGCCCGCGCGCTCGGCCATTGCCGGCGCGGGAGAAAAAGGATTGCGGGCTGTCCGCAGGGGTTTGAGGCGATATGGCTAAACTCAAGGTCGACGGGAAAGAGATCGAGGTACCCGACCACTACACGCTGCTTCAGGCGGCGGAAGAGGCGGGCGCGGAAGTGCCGCGTTTCTGCTTCCACGAGCGGCTGTCGATCGCCGGCAACTGCCGCATGTGCCTGGTCGAGGTGAAGGGCGGCCCGCCCAAGCCGCAGGCTTCGTGCGCCATGGGCGTGCGCGACTTGCGCCCCGGCCCCAATGGCGAGGCGCCGGAGGTCTTCACGAACACGCCGATGGTCAAGAAGGCCCGCGAAGGCGTGATGGAATTCCTGCTGATCAACCATCCGCTCGATTGCCCGATCTGCGACCAGGGCGGCGAGTGCGACCTGCAGGACCAGGCGATGGCCTATGGCGTCGATTCCTCACGCTTCCAGGAGAACAAGCGCGCGGTCGAGGACAAGTATATCGGCCCGCTGGTCAAGACCATCATGACGCGCTGCATCCACTGCACGCGCTGCGTCCGCTTCACCACGGAAGTCGCCGGCATTTCCGAGCTCGGCCTGATCGGCCGTGGCGAGGACGCCGAGATCACCACCTATCTCGAGCAGGCGATGACCTCCGAATTGCAGGGCAACGTCATCGACCTATGCCCGGTCGGTGCCCTGACCGCCAGGCCCTATGCCTTCCAGGCGCGGCCGTGGGAACTGACCAAGACCGAATCCATCGACGTGATGGATGCCGTCGGCTCGGCGATCCGCGTGGATTCGCGCGGCCGTGAGGTGATGCGCATCCTGCCGCGCAACAACGACGCGGTGAACGAGGAATGGATTTCAGACAAGACCCGATTCATCTGGGACGGCCTGCGCACGCAGCGCCTCGACCGGCCCTATGTACGCCGCAACGGCAAGCTGGCGCCGGCAAGCTGGCCCGAGGCTTTTTCCGCGATCCGCGATGCCGTCGCCAGGACCACGCCTGAAAAGATCGGCGCGATCGCCGGCGATCTGGCCGCCGTCGAGGAAATCTACGCGCTGAAGCTGCTGATGGGCGAGCTCGGCTCCAGGAATATCGACTGCCGCCAGGACGGCGCGGCGCTCGACCCGGCGCTGGGGCGCTCGAGCTACATCTTCAACTCGACCATCGAAGGCATCGAACAGGCCGACGCCATCCTCATCATCGGCTCCAACCCGCGCTTCGAGGCCTCGGTGCTCAATGCCCGCATCCGCAAGCGCTTCCGCGCCGGCCCACTGCCGATCGGCGTGATCGGCGATGTCGGCGACACCCGCTACGACTACGAGCAGCTTGGCGCCGGTCCGGAAACCCTCAAGGACCTCGCGGAAGGCAACGGAAAGTTCTTCCAGGCTTTGAAGAAGGCCAGCCATCCGCTGATCATCGTGGGGCAGGGCGCTCTGGCGCGCGCCGACGGCGCCGCTGTTCTCGGCCAGGCAGCAAAGCTCGCCACGGCCGTGGGCGCGGTCGGGCCGGAATGGAACGGCTTTGCCGTCCTGCATACTGCGGCCGCACGCGTCGGCGGCCTCGACCTCGGCTTCGTGCCGGGCGAGGGTGGCCAGAATACCGGTGAGATGCTGGCCGGGTCGGACGTCCTGTTCCTGCTCGGGGCGGACGAACTGGACATGGCCGCGATCAGCAGCTCTTTCGTCGTCTACATCGGCACGCATGGCGATGCCGGTGCGCATCGCGCCGACGTCATCCTGCCGGGTGCGGCCTATACCGAGAAGTCGGCGACCTACGTCAACACCGAGGGCCGCGTGCAGCAGACCAGCCGCGCCGGCTTCGCGCCGGGCGAGGCGCGCGAGGACTGGGCGATCGTCCGGGCGCTGTCGGACGTGCTCGGCAAGAAGCTGCCGTTCGACTCACTGCCGCAACTGCGCGCCAAACTCTACGGAGAGTTCCCGCACTTCGCGGCCGTGGACGCGATCGCTGCCGGTGATCCCGCCGATGTCGCCAGGGTGGCGAAGCTTGGCGGACGGCTGGGCAAGGCCGTGTTCACCTCGCCGGTCAAGGATTTTTACCTCACCAACCCCATCGCGCGGTCCTCGGCGGTGATGGCGGAATGCTCGGCTTTGGCCAAGGGCGGCTACAAGCAGGCGGCGGAGTAAAGCATGGAAACCTTTTTCTCCCTTTACGTGCTGCCGGCGCTGATCATCCTCTTGAAGTCGGTCGTGCTGATCGTCGTCCTGCTGATCTTCGTGGCCTATATCCTCTACGCCGACCGCAAGATCTGGGCGGCCGTGCAGCTTCGCCGCGGTCCGAACGTGGTTGGCCCCTGGGGCCTGTTCCAGGCCTTCGCCGACCTGTTCAAGTTCGTGTTCAAGGAGCCGGTCATTCCGTCCGGCGCCAACAAGGGCGTGTTCCTTTTGGCGCCGCTGGTTTCGGCGATCCTGGCGATCTCGGCATGGGCCGTCATTCCGGTCAGCGCCGGCTGGGCGATCGCCGACATAAATGTCGGCATCCTCTACGTGTTCGCCATCTCTTCGCTCGAGGTCTATGGCGTCATCATGGGCGGCTGGGCGTCGAACTCCAAATATCCGTTCCTCGGCGCGCTGCGCTCGGCGGCGCAGATGGTGTCCTACGAAGTCTCGATCGGCTTCGTCATCGTCACCGTGCTCCTGTGCGTCGGCTCGCTCAACCTGTCCGACATCGTGCTTTCGCAGCAGGACGGGCTCGGCACCCATCTCGGCCTTTCGAATTCCTTCCTCGATTGGCACTGGCTCGGCCTGTTCCCGATGTTCATCGTCTTCATGATCTCGGCGATGGCTGAAACCAACCGTCCGCCCTTCGACCTGGTCGAGGCGGAGTCGGAACTGGTCGCCGGCCACATGGTGGAATATTCCTCGACGCCGTTCCTGCTGTTCTTCCTCGGCGAATATGTCGCGGTCGTGCTGATGTGCTCGCTGACGACCATCCTGTTCCTCGGCGGCTGGCTGCCTCCCTTCGACTTCGCGCCGTTCACCTGGGTTCCGGGCGTGATCTGGTTCGTGCTCAAGGTGTGCTTCGTCTTCTTCATCTTCTCGATGGCCAAGGCGGTGCTGCCACGCTATCGCTACGACCAGCTGATGCGGCTGGGCTGGAAAGTGTTCCTGCCGATCTCGCTGTTCATGGTCGTGGCCACCGCCGCCTTCCTCAAGTTTACGGGGCTTGCCTGATGTCCGCGTTCGCTCAAGCGGCCAAGTCGCTGCTGCTCAAAGATATCGTTGCCGGCTATGTGCTGGGAGTTCGCCAGTTCTTCGCGCCGAAGGAGACGATCAACTACCCGCACGAGAAGGGGCCGATCTCGCCGCGCTTCCGGGGCGAGCACGCTCTCAGGCGCTACCCCAACGGCGAGGAACGCTGCATCGCCTGCAAGCTGTGCGAGGCGATCTGCCCGGCGCAGGCCATCACCATCGAGGCCGGCCCGCGCCGCAACGACGGCACGCGCCGCACGGTGCGCTACGACATCGACATGGTGAAGTGCATCTATTGCGGCTTCTGCCAGGAAGCCTGCCCGGTGGACGCCATCGTCGAGGGTCCGAATTTCGAGTTCGCGACGGAAACGCGCGAGGAACTCTACTACGACAAGGACAAGCTCTTGGCGAACGGCGACCGCTGGGAGCGCGAGATTGCGCGCAACATGGAAATGGACGCGCCGTATCGGTGAGTTGAAATTACATTCTTCGTTCCGTTGCCGGATGGCAAACGTGGATGAAGGGCAGGGGGCGGCATTCCGCATAGACGGATTGCGAACGCTTCGATAAGAACCACGCGATTTCGCGGCCGCAGGCGGCGCGGAGTCGGCCTGTGCAGGAAGGCGTGAGTCGTCCGGCGCAGCAAGAAAGGAACCCGGGGGAACCCATGCTGAACGGAATAGAGGCGGCTTTCTTCTACCTCTTTGCCCTTGTCGCGGTGGCGTCGGCCTTCATGGTCATCTCCTCGCGCAACCCCGTGCATTCCGTGCTGTTCCTGATCCTCACCTTCTTCAACGCCGCCGGCCTGTTTCTGCTGGCAGGGGCCGAATTCCTGGCGATGATCCTGCTCATCGTCTATGTCGGCGCGGTCATGGTGCTGTTCCTGTTCGTCATCATGATGCTCGACGTCGATTTCGCGGAATTCAAGAGCGGCGCGCTGCAATATGCGCCGATCGGCGCGCTGGTCGGGCTGATCCTCGCGGCCGAGCTGATCGTGGTGACCGGCGGCTACATCCTGTCGCCCAAGCTCGGCGCGGCGGCCGCGCATCCGATACCGGACCTCGCGCAGCGCTCGAACACGGCGGCGCTCGGCGACATCATCTACACGGACTACGTCTATTTCTTCCAGCTCGCGGGCATGGTGCTCCTGGTGGCGATGATCGGCGCCATCGTTTTGACGCTGCGCCACAAGCCGAACGTCAAGCGCCAGAGCATCCCGGCGCAGAACGCCCGCACGCCGGAATCGGCAATCGAAATCAAGAAAGTCGCGTCGGGGAAGGGCATCTGAGATGACCGTCGGCATCGGACACTATCTGACCCTCTCGGCCGTGCTGTTCACGCTCGGCATCTTCGGCATCTTCCTGAACCGCAAGAACGTCATCGTCATCCTGATGTCGATCGAACTTCTGCTGCTCGCGGCCAACATCAATTTCGTGGCGTTCTCCTCCGTGCTCGGCGATCTGGTCGGGCAGGTGTTCACGCTGTTCGTGCTGACGGTCGCTGCTGCGGAGGCCGCGATCGGGCTTGCCATTCTCGTCGTATTCTTCCGCAACCGCGGTTCCATCGCGGTCGAAGACGTCAACATGATGAAGGGCTGAGGAATGTATCAGGCCATAGTCTTTCTTCCCCTCATCGGGTTCCTGGTCGCCGGCCTGTTCGGCACGGCGATCGGCGCCAAGGCGTCGGAATACATCACTTCCGGCTTGCTGGTGATTTCGGCCGTCCTGTCCTGGGTCGCCTTCTTCTCGGTCGGCTTCTCGGACGTGGAAGTGTTCACCGTGCCGGTGCTGCGCTGGATCCAGTCCGGCGGCATCGACGCCGCCTGGGCGCTCAGGATCGACACGCTGACCGTGGTCATGCTGGTGGTGGTCAACACGGTGTCGGCGCTGGTCCACATCTATTCGATCGGCTACATGCACCACGACCCGAGCCGGCCGCGCTTCTTTGCCTATCTGTCGCTGTTCACCTTCGCCATGCTGATGCTGGTGACCTCGGACAACCTCATCCAGATGTTCTTCGGCTGGGAAGGCGTCGGTCTCGCCTCCTACCTGCTGATCGGTTTCTGGTACAAGAAGCCGTCGGCCAATGCCGCCGCCATCAAGGCCTTCGTCGTCAACCGTGTCGGCGACTTCGGCTTCATCCTCGGCATTTTCGGCGTGTTCGTGCTGTTCGGCTCGATCAACTTCTCCACGATCTTCGCCAATGCGGCGACCTACCTGCCGGCCGAGGGCGCGCCTGAAGGCGCGACCGTGCTGAACTTCCTCGGCTACCTGCTCGACAAGCAGGCGGCGATGACCATCGTTTGCCTGCTGCTGTTCATGGGCGCCATGGGCAAGTCGGCGCAGGTGCCGCTGCACACCTGGCTGCCGGACGCGATGGAAGGCCCGACCCCGGTCTCGGCCCTCATTCATGCCGCCACCATGGTGACCGCCGGCGTGTTCATGCTGGCGCGCCTGTCGCCGCTGTTCGAGCTGTCGCACACGGCGCTCCTGATCGTCACCTTCGTCGGCGCGATCACCGCCTTCTTCGCGGCCACCGTCGGCCTGGTGCAGAACGACATCAAGCGCGTCATCGCCTATTCGACCTGCTCGCAGCTCGGCTACATGTTCGTGGCGCTCGGCGTCGGCGCCTACGGCGTCGCCATCTTCCACCTGTTCACGCATGCCTTCTTCAAGGCGCTGCTGTTCCTCGGCTCCGGCTCGGTCATCCACGCGGTGTCGGACGAGCAGGACATGCGCAAGATGGGCGGCCTGCGCAAACTGATCCCGTCCACCTACTGGACGATGATCACCGGCACGCTGGCGCTGACCGGCGTCGGCATCCCGGCCACGATCATCGGCACGGCCGGCTTCTTTTCCAAGGACGCCATCATCGAGGCGGCATTTGTCGGCCAGAATGCCGTTGCGGGCTTTGCCTTCACACTGCTGGTCATCGCCGCGCTCTTCACCAGCTTCTATTCGTGGCGGCTGATCTTCATGACTTTCCACGGCGAGCCGCGCGCCAGCCACGAGGTCATGCACCACGTGCATGAATCGCCGCCGGTGATGCTGGTGCCGCTCTACCTGCTGGCGGCGGGCTCGCTGTTTGCCGGCGTTCTGTTTGCCCACTACTTCATCGGCGAAGGCTATGCCGAGTTCTGGAAGACGGCGCTGTTCACGCTGCCCGAGAACGAGGTCCTGCATGCCATGCATGAGGTGCCGCTGTGGGTGAAACTCGCGCCCATCGTCGTCACCGTCATCGGCTTCCTGCTGGCCTACCAGTTCTACATCCGCAACCCGCAGATGCCGAAGGACCTCGCCGCGCAGCACCGTGGGCTTTATGCCTTCCTGCTCAACAAGTGGTACTTCGACGAGCTCTACGATTTCCTGTTCGTGCGCGCCGCCAAGCGCCTCGGCCACTTCCTGTGGAAGACCGGCGACGGGCGCATCATCGACGGCATCGGCCCTGACGGCGTCTCGGCGCGCGTCATCGACGTCACCAACCGCGTGGTCAAGCTCCAGACCGGCTATCTCTACCACTATGCCTTCGCCATGCTGATCGGCGTTGCCGCACTCGTCACCTGGATGATGCTCTGATGACCGACTGGCCCATTCTATCGACGGTCACCTTCCTGCCGCTGGTCGGCGTCCTGTTCCTGCTGTTCATCAGGGACGACAGCGACAACGCCCGCCGCAACGTGCGTGCCATCACGCTGCTGACGACCGTCGTCACGTTCGTCGTCTCGCTGTTCGTCTGGATCGGATTCGACAATTCGCAGGCCGGCTTCCAGATGGTCGAGAAGCACGACTGGCTGGATTCGGGCATTTCCTACCACATGGGCGTGGACGGCATTTCGATGCTGTTCGTCATCCTGACGACGTTCCTGATGCCGATCTGCATCCTGGCTTCGTGGGAATCGATCCAGAAGAACGTCAAAGCCTACATGATCTCCTTCCTGCTCCTGGAAGTGCTGATGGTAGGCGTGTTCTGTGCGCTCGACATCGTGCTGTTCTACGTCTTCTTCGAAGGCAGCCTGATCCCGATGTTCATCATCATCGGCGTCTGGGGCGGCAAGCGGCGCGTCTATGCCTCGTTCAAGTTCTTCCTCTACACGCTGCTCGGTTCGGTGCTGATGCTGCTCGCCATCATGGCGATGTTCTTCCAGTCCGGCACCACCGACATCCCGACGCTGTTGACGCACGCCTTCCCGGCGACCATGCAGACCTGGTTGTGGCTGGCCTTCCTCGCTTCCTTCGCGGTGAAGATCCCGATGTGGCCGGTGCATACCTGGCTGCCGGACGCTCACGTCGAGGCGCCGACGGCGGGTTCGGTCATCCTGGCCGGCATCATGCTGAAGCTCGGCGGCTACGGCCTGATCCGCTTCTCGCTGCCGATGTTCCCGCTGGCCTCCGAAATGTTCGCGCCGCTGGTCTTCACGCTCTCGGTCGTCGCCATTCTCTACACCTCGCTGGTGGCGCTGATGCAGGAGGACATGAAGAAGCTGATCGCCTACTCGTCGGTGGCGCATATGGGCTTCGTCACCATGGGCATCTTCGCCGCCAATGAGCAGGGCGTGCAGGGCGCGATCTTCCAGATGCTGTCGCACGGCCTGGTCTCGAGCGCGCTGTTCCTGTGCGTCGGCGTCATCTACGACCGGCTGCACACGCGCGAGATCGACGCCTATGGCGGCCTGGTCAACAACATGCCGAAATACGCGGTCGCCTTCCTCATCTTCACCATGGCCAATGTCGGCCTGCCGGGCACCAGCGGCTTCGTCGGCGAATTCCTGACCATGCTCGGCGCCTTCCGGGTCAACACCTGGGTCGCGGTGCTGGCGGCCATCGGTGTCATCCTGTCGGCGGCCTATGCGCTGTGGCTCTACCGCCGCATCATCTACGGCGCGCTGACCAAGGACAGCCTCAAAGCCATGCTCGACCTGTCGGCGCGTGAAAAGGCGATCCTCTATCCGTTGGTGATCCTCATCGTGTTCTTCGGCGTCTATCCTGCGCCGATCCTCGATGCGACCGCCCAGTCGGTCCAGAACCTCGTGACCAACGTTACCGCATCCATCGACGCCGCGCAGACTGCGGCGGCGAACTGACCGGGGGAACCATGACGCCGGAGCTTTATTCCAGTCTCTCGCTTGCGACGCCCGAACTGATCGTCGCCATCGGCGCGATGGCGCTTCTGATGATCGGCGTCTACTCGCGCGGCAGTTCGAGCACGCTCGTCACCACGCTTGCCGTGCTGGTCATGCTCGCGGCCGGCGCGTGGATCGTCCTGTTCACCGGTGACGGCTATGCCTTCAACCACGCCTTCGTCAGCGATCCCTTCGCCCGCTTCATGCAGGTGGTGACGCTGGTCGGTTCGGGCGTCACGCTGATCATGTCCGTCGGCTTCGCCCGGTCGGAAAAATTCGATACCTTCGAATATCCGGTGCTGGTCATGCTCTCGACGCTGGGCATGATGCTGATGGCCACGGCCAACAACCTGATCGCGCTCTACATCTGCTTCGAATTGCAGTCGCTGGCGCTCTACATCGTCGCGGCCGTCAACCGCGAAAGCCTGCGCTCCAGCGAGGCGGGACTGAAGTATTTCGTGCTCGGCGCGCTCGCCACCGGCATGATGCTCTACGGCATCTCGCTGGTCTACGGCTATACCGGCTCGATCGATTTCGCCACGATCCGCGACGCGGTCGGCGCGGAACGCCAGGTGGGCGTGCTGTTCGGCCTGGTCTTCATCCTCGCCGGGCTCGTGTTCAAGATTTCGGCTGCGCCCTTCCACATGTGGACGCCGGACGTCTATGAAGGCGCGCCGACCCCGGTGACCGCCTTCTTCGCGGTCGCGCCGAAGGTGGCGACCATGGCGCTGATCCTGCGCCTGGTCATGACGCCGTTCGAGCCTGTGGCGGCCGACTGGCAGCAGATCATCGTCTTCGTCTCCATCGCCTCGATGGCGGTCGGCTCCTTCGCCGCGATCGGCCAGCGCAACTTCAAGCGGCTGATGGCCTATTCCTCGATCGGCCATATGGGCTTCGCGCTGGTCGGCCTGTCGGCCAACAGCCAGGAAGGCGTGCGCGGCGTCGTCATCTACATGCTGATCTACGTGGCGATGACGCTCGGCACCTTTGCCTTCATCATCGCCATGCGCCGCAAGGAAGGGTTGGTGGAGAAGATCGACGATCTCGCCGGGCTGTCGAACACCAATCCGGTGATGGCGACGATGCTGACCATCCTCCTGTTCTCGCTCGCCGGCATTCCGCCGCTCGCCGGTTTCTGGGCGAAGTGGTACGTGTTTTTGGCCGCCATCAACGCCGGGCTCTATGCGCTGGCGATCATCGGCGTGCTGACCTCGGTGGTGGCGGCGTTCTACTACCTGCGGATTATCAAGATCATGTGGTTCGACGAACCGGCCGGCGGCTTCGTGCCGATGGCGGGCGAACTGCGGGTCGTGCTTGGCCTCTCCGGTGCGTTCGTCCTGTTCTATGTGCTGATCGGCGGGCCGATCGGGACCTTGGCGCAGGCCGCCGCCAAAAGCTTCTTCTGACGGCATGGCCTTTCGGCTGGCCCCGACTGCCGAAGCGCAAGGCTTCCGGCTGGAGGCACACGAGACGGTCGGCTCCACCAACGCGCTGGCGCTGGAGCGGGCACGCGAGGGCGACCCGGGCAAGCTGTGGGTCGTCTCCAAGCGGCAGGAAAGCGGACGCGGCCGGCGGGGTCGCGCATGGGCGACACCGCACGGCAACCTGGCGGCGACACTGCTGCTTCGGGCCGAGGGCGAATTGCGGTTCGCGGCAACGCTCGGCTTCGTCGCCGGGCTGGCATTGGCCGAAGCGCTGGATGCCGTCGTGCCGGCAGGCCGTATTTCGATCGGCCTCGACGGGGCGAGCGCCGGAAGCAATCGCTTCGAGCTGAAATGGCCCAACGACGTGCTGGCCTCAGGCGCCAAGCTTGCCGGCATCCTGCTGGAATCGTCCATGCTGGAGGGAGACCGGTTTGCGGTTGCCGTCGGCATCGGCGTCAACGTGGTGGCTTATCCGACCGATCTGCCCTATCCGGCGACGTCGTTGCAGGCGCTCGGCTCCAGTTGCGATGCCGAGACGCTGTTCCTGGCGCTGTCGGACGCCTGGGCGAGCAACGCGCGGCTGTGGGACGCGGGCAGGGGGCTTTCGGCCATCCGCCAGCGGTGGCTGGAGCGCGCGGCCGGGCTTGGCGGGCAAGTGGCTGTCAGGATTGACGGCACTATCGTGCGCGGTACCTTCGAAACGATCGACGAGGACTGCCGTTTCGTGATCCGCGACGACAAGGGCGCGGTGCTGACGATTACCGCCGGCGACGTGCATTTCGGCGCGGTGGCGTCGGCCGGGGCCTGAGCGGCCCGCTAGAAAAGGAAAAACGATGGCGAAGGGAAACGCACCCGAACTCGTATTCGTGCCGCTTGGCGGCGTCGGCGAGATCGGAATGAATTTCGCGCTTTACGGCTACGGCCCGGCCCATGCGCGCGAATGGATCGTCATCGACGTCGGCGTCACCTTCCCCGATGCGACGCTGCCGGGCGTCGACCTGGTCCTTCCCGACACCCGCTTCATCGAAGAGAACATCGACCGCCTGCATGGCATCGTCATCACCCACGCGCATGAGGATCACTACGGCGCGCTGCTCGACGTCTGGCCGAGGCTGAAGGCGCCGGTGTGGATGACGCCGTTCTCCGCCGGCCTGCTCGAGGCCAAGCGGCAGAGCGAGCACGGAGCGCCGAAAATTCCGGTCACGATCTATCGCGGCGGCGAGAAATTCACCGTCGGCCCGTTCGAGATCGAGGCCATCCCGGTTGCCCACTCCATCCCCGAGCCGATGTCGCTGGCGATCACCACGCCGGCCGGAACCGTCGTCCATACCGGCGACTGGAAGATCGACCCGGAGCCCGCCATCGGGCCGCGCACCGACGAGGCGCGGTTTCGCGCCTATGGCGACAAGGGCATCCTGGCGCTGGTCTGCGATTCCACCAATGCGCTGCGGGAAGGGGATTCGCCTTCCGAACTGGCCGTTGGCGAGGGCCTGAAGGGCGTGATCGAGAAGGCCGTGGGGCGCGTTGCCGTCACCACCTTCTCCTCCAATGTCGGGCGCATCGTCTCCATCGCCAAGGCCGCGCGCGATGCAGGCCGGCAATGCCTCGTCCTCGGCCGCTCGCTGAAGCGCGTCATCGATGTCGCTTCCGACCTCGGCTACATGGATGGCCTGCCGGACTTCATCGGCGAGGAGGACTACGGCTTCATTCCGCGCGAGAACCTCGTCATCATCTGCACGGGCAGCCAGGGCGAACCGCAGGCAGCGCTTGCCAAGCTCTCGCGCGACGAAATGAAGGCGGTGGCGCTGACGGCCGGCGACACGGTTGTCTTTTCCTCGCGCACCATCCCCGGTAACGAAAAGGCCATCCTCGGCATCAAGAATGCTCTGATCGATCGTGGCATGAAGATCATCGAGGACGGCGATGCGCTGGTGCATGTCTCCGGCCATCCGCGCCGCAGCGAGCTCAAGCAGATGTATTCATGGCTGCGGCCGCAGATCGGCGTGCCGGTGCATGGCGAGGCTGCCCACCTGGTGGCGCAGGGCTCGCTGATGGCGATGTCCGGCATCGGCCAGGTGGCGCAGATCCGGGATGGCGACATGCTGCGGCTGTCTCCCGGCCCGGCGACGATCATCGATCAGGTTCCCTTCGGCCGCGCCTACAAGGACGGGCGGCTGGTGGGCAGCGAGCAGGCCATGGGTATCCGGGACCGGCGCAAGCTTTCCTTTGCCGGCCATGTCGCGGTCAACGTCGTTCTCGACGATCGGTATGAGCTGGCGGGCGACCCCGACCTTGCCGCCATCGGCGTCGCGGAAGAAGACGCGCGCGGCGAGACGCTGGAAGACCTGATGCTCGATGCGGCAATCGGCGCCGTGGACTCCATCCCCCGTCAGCGCCGAAAAGACCTCGATCTCGTGCAGGAGGCCGTCCGGCGCGCGGTGCGCGCCGCAGCCAACGAAGCCTGGGGCAAGAAGCCGGTCGTGACGGTGTTTGTGACAAGGTAACGCGCATGCTCGGACGTCTGAACCATGTCGCCATCGCCGTGCCGGACCTCGATGCGGCGACGGCGCTTTACCGGGATACGCTGGGCGCCAGCGTCTCGCAGCCGCAGGCGCTACAGGAACATGGGGTGACTGTCGTGTTCGTCGATGTCGGCAACACCAAGATCGAGCTTTTGCAGCCGCTCGGGGAAGGCTCGCCCATTGCCGCTTTCCTGGAGAAAAATCCGGCAGGCGGCATGCACCATGTGTGCTATGAGGTGGACGACATCATTGCCGCGCGTGACCGGCTCAAGGCCGGCGGGGCGCGGGTTCTGGGTGACGGAAACCCGAAGACCGGCGCGCATGGCAAGCCGGTCCTGTTCCTGCACCCCAAAGATCTTTTCGGTACGCTGGTGGAACTGGAGCAGGCATGAACTGGATTTCCTTCACCGCCATGTATTTCGTGGTCTGGTGGATCACCCTGTTCGCCGTCCTGCCTTTCGGCCTGAAGACGCAGGACGAGGACGAAAACGTCACGCTCGGCACCGTGGCCAGCGCGCCGCGCGGCCCGCACATGCTGCGCGTCGTCATCTGGACGACAATCCTCGCCTCGACGCTGATGGGCCTGGCGTTCTTTGTGGTCAACATCCTTGGCCTGGGCTTCGACGACATTCCGTCCGTTATTCCCGAGTTCAAGTAATCGGCTGCAGGCACCAAAAAAAAGCAAGGCACAAGGCCTTGCAAATAAACGCGTCCGATCTGTATTCCGGTTTTCGGCGGCTGCGGGTAACCGCGCCTAGATCGCATCCTCCCAAGACTTTGACCGCGTAGGAGAACAGATTTATCTCAGTTCTCTCGGTTATCAGAGTACACTAAACTAACGCCCGCGCAGATGTCACGGAAAATTTTGCCCTGAAACAAGCTTTCATGTGCTGCACTGCACAAGAAGGTCGTGACAAGCCGGGTTTGAAGAATAGTCGCTTCCGGCCGCAAGGCCCTGCCGTCGCTGTCGCGGGTTTCCATCGTGCCTTGAAATGGCTATGAAGCCGGTACAAGCAGCAGCGGCGCACCGATTCCGGTGGCCATTTTCTCTCATGGATTCGATCATGCGTTTGTCGCGCTATTTCCTGCCTATTCTCAAAGAGAACCCCCGCGAGGCCGAGATCATCTCGCACCGCCTGATGCTGCGCGCCGGCATGATCCGCCAGCAGGGGCAGGGCTCCTTCACCATGCTGCCGCTGGGCAAGAAGGTGCTGGACAAGGTATGCGCCATCATCCGCGAGGAGCAGAACCGGGCCGGCGCGCTGGAAATCCTGATGCCGACCATCCAGTCGGCCGAGCTGTGGCGCGAGAGCGGCCGCTACGACGCCTATGGCAAGGAAATGCTGCGCATCAAGGACCGGCAGGACCGCGAACTGCTTTACGGCCCGACCAACGAGGAGATGGTGACGGAGATTTTCCGTTCCTACGTCAAGTCCTACAAGGACCTGCCGCTCAATCTCTACCACATCCAGTGGAAGTTCCGCGACGAGGTGCGCCCGCGCTTCGGCGTCATGCGCGGCCGCGAATTCCTGATGAAGGACGCCTATTCCTTCGATATCGACTACGAGAGCGCCAAGGCGGCCTACTTCCGGATGTTCGTGGCCTATCTCCGGACCTTCACCCGCATGGGCCTGCAGGCGATCCCGATGCGCGCCGACACCGGCCCGATCGGCGGCGACCTGTCGCACGAATTCATCATCCTGGCCGAGACCGGTGAAAGCCAAGTCTTTTGTAACAAGGACTTCCTCGACCTTGCCGTTCCCGGCGAGGATGTCGATTTCGGCAACGATGCGGAGATCGCCGGCATCGTGGCGAAGTGGACGGCGCCCTATGCGGCGACCGACGAGATGCACGACGAGGCGGCATGGGCCGGGGTCGCGGAGGCTGACCGGCTGTCGGCGCGCGGCATTGAGGTCGGTCATATCTTCCACTTCGGCGAGAAATACTCCAAGCCGATGGGCGCCAGGGTCCAGGGCCCCGACGGCAAGGAGCACAATGTCTCCATGGGCTCCTACGGTATCGGCCCGACGCGGCTGATCGCGGCCATCATCGAGGCCAGCCACGACGAGGCCGGCATCATCTGGCCCGAAAGCGTCGCCCCCTTCGACATCGGCCTTATCAACATGAAGGCCGGCGACGCCGACTGCGATTGCGCCTGCGAGACGCTTTACGCGGCGCTCACCTCGGCCGGCAAGGACGTGCTCTACGACGACACCGACCAACGGGCAGGCGGGAAATTCGCCACCGCCGACCTGATCGGCCTGCCCTGGCAGGTGATCGTCGGTCCGCGCGGCGTTGCCGCCGGCGAAGTGGAGATCAAGAACCGCAAGACCGGCGAGCGCGAGACCGCGCCGCTGGCGACGGTCGCCCAACGCTTCGGTGCAGCCGCATGAGCGCTGGGGCGGCCACGAAGGAGACAGCCGGCGCCGGGCCGTTCTCGGCGTTCGAGCGAACGGTTGCCTGGCGCTACCTGCGCTCGCGGCGCAAGGAAACGGTGATTTCGGTCATCGCCTCGATATCCTTCCTCGGCATCATGCTGGGTGTCGCCACGCTGATCGTCGTCATGGCGGTGATGAACGGTTTTCGCGCCGAACTGCTTACCCGCATCCTCGGCGTCAACGGACATCTGATCGTGACGCCCATCGACACGCCGCTCGAGGATTACGCCGCCGTCGCCGGGCGCATCAACGAGGTGGCCGGCGTGAAATACGCCATCCCGCTGATCGACGGCCAGGTGCTGGCGCAGGGAAATGTCGGCTCCGGCACCGGCGCGCTGGTGCGCGGCATCCGGGGCGAGGACCTCGGCAAGGTCTCGATCGTCGCCAACAACATCAAGCAGGGCTCGCTCGTCGGCTTCGACACCGGCGAAGGCGTCGCCATCGGCAGCCGCATGGCCGAAAACCTCGGCCTGGTGCTGGGCGACACGATCACCCTGATTTCGCCGGACGGCGACGTTACCCCGATCGGCACGACGCCGCGCATGAAGGGGTACCCGGTCACGGCGATCTTCGAGGTCGGCATGTCGGAATACGACAGCTCGATCATCTACATGCCCTTCTCGGAAGCGCAGCTTTACTTCAACATGGAAGGCAAGGCGCAGACCATCGAGATCTATGTCGACAACCCCGACAACGTCGACGCGCTGAAGCCCAAGGTCGAGGAGGCGGCGCAGCGCCAGATTTTCCTGACCGACTGGCGCCAGCGCAACCAGACCTTCTTCTCGGCGCTGGAGGTCGAGCGCAACGTCATGTTCATGATCCTGACGCTGATCGTGCTGGTGGCGGCGCTCAACATCATCTCCGGCCTGATCATGCTGGTGAAGGACAAGGGGCACGACATCGCCATCCTGCGCACCATGGGCGCCTCGCGCGGCGCGATCCTGCGCATCTTCCTGATGACGGGGGCGGCGATCGGCGTTGCCGGCACGCTGGCGGGGGTGGCGCTCGGCGTCGTCATCTGCCTCAACGTCGAGCGGATACGGGAATTCTTCTCGTGGATTTCGGGGACTGTGCTGTTCAATCCCGAGCTTTATTTCCTGAGCCAGCTGCCCGCCAAGATGGACTTTTCCGAAACCTTCTCGGTGGTGGCCATGGCGCTGGTCCTTTCCTTCATCGCCACCCTGTTTCCGGCATGGCGGGCGGCCAAGCTGGATCCGGTCGAAGCGCTGAGGTATGAGTGATGACTGAGGCCGTTCTTGAACTGAAGGCGGTCGAGCGGCATTACGTCCAGGGATCGCGCAAGCTGACCATCCTGGCCGGCGCGGATTTCTCGCTGCGTCGCGGCGAGATGGTGGCGCTGGTGGCGCCATCGGGCACGGGCAAGTCCACGCTGCTGCACACCGCCGGCCTGCTGGAAAGGCCGGACGGCGGCGACGTCATGCTGGCCGGGCGCGCCTGCGGCCGGCTGTCGGACGAGCAGCGCACTCGCATCCGCCGCAACGACATCGGCTTCGTCTACCAGTTCCATCACCTGTTGCCGGAGTTTTCGGCGCTCGAAAACATCATGATGCCGCAACTGATCCGCGGCCTGCCGGGCAAGGAAGCTTCCGAGCGCGCCGCGCAACTGCTGGACTACATGAAGATTGGCAAGCGGGCGAGCCATCGGCCGGCGGAACTTTCCGGCGGCGAGCAGCAACGCGTCGCCATTGCGCGCGCTGTCGCCAACGCGCCGCTGGTGCTGCTTGCCGACGAGCCGACGGGCAATCTCGATCCGGTCACCGCTTCCTACGTCTTCGAGGCGCTGGAAGCGCTGGTGCGGCAGTCGGGCCTTGCCGCGCTCATCGCCACGCACAACCACGAACTCGCCAAGCGCATGGACCGACGCGTCACGCTGGACGCCGGCAGGGTGGTTCCCCTGTAGGCATTTCGGTTGACAGTGCGTCACCCGGACAGACCCCGGTTTTAGGCTTCGGCGGAAAGATTTTGCCTCGACGCGGCCGTATCGGCGCGGCATCTTCTCCGTGGTCCTCTCATCAACCCGGAGCCTGAAATGACCACAGTCGCCGTTCTCGTCGGAAGCCTGCGCAAGGAATCCTTCAGCCGCAAGATTGCCAACGCCTTCGTCAAGCTGACGCCGGGCCTCAGTTTCGACTTTCTAGATATTGGCGCCGTGTCCTATTTCAACCAGGATCTGGAGGCCAATCCGCCGGCAGACTGGACGGCCTATCGCGAGCGCATCGCCAAGGCCGATGCCGTGCTGTTCGTCACGGCGGAGTACAACCGTTCCGTGCCCGGCGTGCTCAAGAACGCCGTTGACGTCGCCTCGCGCCCCTACGGGCAGGGCGCGTTGCTGGGCAAGCCGGCGGCGATCATCTCGACGTCGATCGGGGCGATCGGCGGTTTCGGCGCCAACCACCACCTGCGCCAGTCGCTGGCCTTCCTCAACATGCCGGTTCTCGCCCAGCCGGAAGCCTATATCGGCAATTCCGCCGGCCTGTTCGCCGAAACCGGCGAACTGACCAACGATTCCACCAAGGAGTACCTGGTGGCCTTCGGCAAGGCGTTCGAGCACTTCATCCGGCACAACGCCAAGAAATAGACACTTGCGGCCGCTTGACGCGGCAGGCGGCGCTGGGGCAACGCAAAGGCCTTGCCCCGCGCCCCCGAATCCTGTCTCTCAGGGTATGGAATTTTCTCCCCAGCAGGATGACGCGCTTCAGGCTGTTGCGCGCTGGTTGAAGGCAGGCCGCCCGCAAGTGTTCCGGCTGTTCGGTTATGCCGGCACCGGCAAGACGACGCTGGCACGCTATTTCGCCGAGCATGTCGACGGGCAGGTGCAGTTCGCCGCCTTCACCGGCAAGGCGGCGCAGGTGCTGCGCTCCAAGGGCGCGCTCAATGCCCGCACCATCCATTCGCTGATCTACCGGCCGCGCGGCGAAGAGGCGGTGGAGGACGAGACGACCGGCAAGACGTCGATGTCGCCGACCTTCTCGCTCAACCGCCAAAGCCCGATCGCCAAGGCCGCGCTCGTCATCATCGACGAATGCTCGATGGTGGACGAGGAACTCGGCCGCGACCTTTTGAGCTTCGGCACGCCGATCCTGGTGCTTGGCGATCCGGGCCAATTGCCGCCGATTTCCGGCGGCGGCTTCTTCACCGAGCACGAGCCGGACTTTCTGCTCACCGAAATCCACCGGCAGGCGCGCGACAACCCGATCATCCGGCTGGCGCTCGACGTGCGCGAGGGGCGCGAGTTCCCGCTCGGCGACTATGGAACCGCGCAGGTCATCGCCAAGTCGGCGGTCACGCAGGACCTCGTGCTCGATGCCGACCAGGTGCTGGTCGGCACCAACCGTACCCGGCGGCGCTATAACCAGCGGCTGCGCGAACTCAAGGGCTTTTCCGCCAGCTATCCGCAGGCCGGCGACAAGCTGGTGTGCCTGCGCAATGACCCCGCCAAGGGGCTGCTCAACGGCTCGCTGTGGAAGGTGATGACCTCGTCGCGCGAAACGGTGAAGCCCGGCATCAACCTTCTGGTTTCACCGGAAGAAGACGATCCGGACCGCGGCGTCGCCAAGATCAAGCTGCTGAAGGCCGTGTTCGAGGACCCGGAAGCCGATATTCCCTGGCAGCAGAAACGGCGATTCGACGATTTCGACTATGGCTATGCGCTGACCGTGCATAAGGCGCAGGGTTCGCAATGGAACAATGTCGTCCTGTTCGACGAAAGCTTCGCCTTCAAGGATACGCGCCAGCGCTGGCTCTATACAGCAATCACGCGCGCGGCGGAGCGGCTGACCATCGTGCGTTGATCACAGCGCCCGCGCGTCCAGCCAGGTCCACGCCTGCTGCTCGTCCTTTGCGTCGAAATGGCGGATTTCGACGGGCAGCGTGGTGAAAAGCCGCCGCACCCGGCCCGTCCAGTCCGGTTCGCCGATCGTCGCACAGCGCCGGACGTGCTCCAGCGCCTTTGCCTTGCCGCGTTCGATGGTCTGCGGCGACAGCCCCGCCCAGTCCGTGTCTTCGTAGTCGACCAGCCGCACCAGCACGTCGACCATGGGGTGGAGAAGATAGGCGGCTTCGAGCAGCCCGAACAGGTTTTCGGCATCGGCCGGCGAGACATGGCCGACCACATCGACGGCGAACAGGTCGGCCCGGTCCGTGTCGATGCGGCGGACGGCCGGTACGGCGTCAAGCGAGTTCATGGCATTTACCCGTTTGAAAGCGACGCATATCTCTGGAACACATAAAACCCCCTGTCTGTTCCCTTCAAAGGCTCTATAGGGTACGCCTCTGACGTCGCGAGGATCGGTCATGCCAACAAAACTCTCCGTAAACCTCAACGCCATCGCCATGCTGCGGAACCGGCGCGATCTGCCGTGGCCGAGCGTCACCGGCATCGGGCGCATCGCGCTTGCCGCGGGTGCGCATGGCCTGACGGTGCATCCGCGCCCGGACCAGAGGCATACCCGCTACTCCGACCTGCCGGCGATCCGTGCCCTGATCGACGACGAGTTTCCGCAGGCCGAATTCAACATCGAAGGCTACCCGACCGAGGAGTTCCTGGACTTGGTAGAGAAGAACCAGCCCGAGCAGGTGACGCTGGTTCCGGACGATCCGAGCCAGGCGACCTCGGATCATGGCTGGAACTTCGAGGAGGCCGGCGAGTTCCTCGAACCGGTCGTTCGGCGACTGAAGAAAGGCGGCTTTCGCGTGTCGCTGTTCAGCGACCCGGACCCGCAGGCGGTGCCGGCGGCAAAGAAGGTCGGCGCGGACCGGATCGAGCTCTATACCGGGCCTTACGGCGGCTTCCATTCCAATCCGGAAAAGGCCGCTAGCGAGTTGGAAAGGCTTGGAAAAACGGCGGATGCGGCGATGGCGATCGGGCTCGAGGTCAACGCCGGCCACGACCTCGTCGTCGACAATCTGCCGCCGCTGGTTAAGCGCATTCCTGCGCTGGCCGAGGTGTCGATAGGCCATGGCCTGACGGCCGACGCGCTGGAGTACGGGATGGCCGGTACGGTGCGGCGATTCCTCAAGGCTTGCGGCTGGTGAAGGCTTCATTAGCTTGCGCCGATATGGGGCGGAAAATGCATTCGTTCTTGATATTGCGGTGCAGCAAGGGTAGAGCACCCGGCGCTTAACGGGAGTATCGCCTATGGCCCTTGCCAATAACACTGGTGAGGTTGAGCCTGTCGATCCACAGCAGCCCGCCGAAGGCGACAAGCAGGGCATGCCCATCCTTATGGTCGGCGCCCTCGGCGTCGTCTACGGCGACATCGGCACGAGCCCTATCTATGCATTTCGCGAAGCCCTGCATGCCTCCGGCGAGGCCGTGTCCCGGTCGGACGTGCTCGGCGTGCTGTCGCTCATCGTCTGGGCGCTGACGCTTATCGTCACCGTCAAATATGTCGCCTTCGTGCTGCGCGCCGACAACAAGGGCGAGGGCGGCACGCTCTCCCTGATGGCGCTGGCGCGCATGGCTTACCCGAAAGGCGCCACCGTCATATTGGGCATCGGCCTGTGCGGCGCGGCACTTTTCTTCGGCGACGCCATCATCACGCCTGCCGTTTCCGTGCTGTCGGCAGTCGAAGGCCTGGAGGTCGTGACCCCGGCTTTCGATCCCTATGTGGTGCCGATAACCCTGCTTATTCTGGCCGGCCTGTTCTCCGTCCAGCGTTTCGGCTCGGGCAAGGTGGCGGTGGTGTTCGGCCCGGTCATGCTGGTGTGGTTTGTCTCGCTCGGCATGGTCGGCCTGTCGCATCTGGTGGACGATCCCTCGGTCCTCCTCGCGATCAATCCCTATTACGCAGTCTACTATCTGGCTACCACGCCGACGGGGGCCTTCATCACGGTCGGTGCCGTGTTTTTGGCGGTCACCGGCGCGGAGGCGCTTTACGTCGATCTTGGCCATTTCGGGCGCAAGCCAATCGTGCTCACCTGGTTCTGGGTCGTCTTTCCCTGCCTGCTCCTGTGCTATTTCGGGCAGGGGGCGTTCGTGCTCAGCCATGGCGGCAAGCCGGAAAATCCCTTTTTCCAGATGATGCCGGAATGGGCGCTGGTGCCGATGGTGATCCTCGCCACGGCAGCCACGGTCATCGCCAGCCAGTCGGTGATTTCGGGCGCTTTTTCGCTGACCCGCCAGGCGGTGCAGCTCAACCTGTTGCCGCGCATCGAGGTCCAGCACACCTCCGAATCGCAGCTCGGCCAGATCTACATGCCGCGCGTGAACCTGATCGTCGCGCTCGGCGTCATGCTGCTGGTCGTCGGTTTCGGCAGTTCCAGCGCACTGGCCTCCGCCTACGGCATTTCGGTCACCGGCGAGATGCTGATGACGACGATCCTCCTGTTCGTCGTCATGCGGGCACGGTGGACATGGCCGATCGGCGTCGCTCTGGGGCTGGCGCTGTTGTTCGGCGTCATCGATTCCGGCTTCTTCCTCGCCAACGTGGTCAAGGTCATGGAGGGCGGCTGGGTCTCGATCAGCGTCGCCTGCATCATGGGCCTGATCATGGTCACCTGGATCAGGGGCAGTCGGCTTTTGTTCGACAAGACCCGCAAGAACGAGGTGCCGCTCGATTTCCTGGCCGGCAACCTTGCCAAGAAACAGCCGAACCTGGTGCCCGGCACCGCGATCTTCCTGACCAGCGACCCGCTCAGCGCGCCGACTGCGCTGATGCACAGCCTCAAGCACTACAAGGTGCTGCACGAGCAGAACGTCATCCTTTCCGTCGTCACCGCCCAGCAGCCGAAGGTGCCGGACAGCGAACGGGTCAAGATGGAAACCATCAACGACCTGTTCATGCGGGTCACGCTGACCTTCGGTTATATGGAACACCCCAACATCCCGCGCGCGCTGGCGATCTGCCGCAAGAAGGGGTGGAAGTTCGACATCATGACGACCTCGTTCTTCCTGTCGCGCCGCTCGCTCAAGGCATCGCCCAATTCCGGCATGCCGATGTGGCAGGACCGCCTGTTCATCGGCCTGGCGCGCTCGGCTGCCGACGCTACCGAGTATTTCCAGATCCCGACCGGCCGCGTGGTCGAGATCGGCACGCAGGTGGCTATCTGACGGCGGCGGCATCTGCCGTCGCCCGCCGGCCTGTTGAATCGGCTTTCGCTTAAATTACTTCGCGAATACCGGCTTGAACGGTGTGGAGCGATCTTGCAAAAGACAGAACCGTAACGTACGGTACGGAAAAATTCGACCCACCCATGGACCGGATGGAAGCAGCAAGGTGCAGCAGGCCGAAAACAGCGAAGGCAACCAGGCCCTGACCCCGCGCCAGCGGGCGGTGCTCGACGCGGCGCTGCGCCTGCTGGTCGAGGAGGGCGATCACCTGACCATGAACGCGGTCGCGCGCCGGGCCAGTTGTTCCAAGGAAACGCTGTACAAATGGTTCGGCGACCGTGACGGCCTGCTGACGGCGACCGTTCGCTGGCAGGCGTCGAAGGTGCGGGTGGTGCCGGTCGATCCCGGCAATGTCGATCTCGTCTCGCTGACCGAGAGCCTGGAGGGCTATGCCCGCGACTGGCTGAAGGTCATCGCCAGCGACACCTCGATTGCCCTGAACCGCGTTGCCGTCAGCCATGCGGGGTCGGGCAAGGACGGCCTTGGAGCGATGGTGCTGGAGAATGGCCGTTTCGCGCTGGCCACACGCCTGAAGCCGGTGCTCGACGCCGGCAAGCGGGCGGGGTATCTCGCCTTCGAGGATGCCGAAACAGCGTTCCGTACGTTTTTCGGTCTGGTCGGACGCGACGTCCAGATCAGGCTGCTGCTCGGCGATTGGCCGGGCCTGACGGAAGCGGCCATCGCCGAAGACGCCGCGCGCGCCACACGACAGTTTCTCACCCTCTACGGGGTAAGGAAAGAACCATAGAACCACGATTTTCAAGCACGGGAAGGAACCCAACATGCGTGTCTATTACGATCGCGACGCCGATCTCAATCTCATCAAGGGCAAGAAGGTCGCCATCATCGGCTATGGCAGCCAGGGCCGGGCGCATGCGCTCAACCTGAAGGATTCGGGCGCCAAGGAAATCGCCGTCGGCCTCAAAGCCGGCTCGGCGACCGCCAAGAAGGTCGAGGCCGACGGCCTCAAGGTCATGACCGTCGCGGAAGCCGCGAGGTGGGCCGACCTGATGATGATGGCGACTCCCGACGAACTGCAGGCTGACATCTACAAGAACGAGATCGCCCCCAATATCCGCGACGGTGCGGCCATCGCCTTCGCGCACGGCCTCAACGTCCATTTCGGCCTGATCGAGCCGAAGGACACGATCGACGTCGTCATGATCGCGCCGAAGGGCCCCGGCCACACGGTGCGCGGCGAGTACCAGAAGGGCGGCGGCGTGCCGTGCCTGGTTGCCGTCCATCACGACGCGTCGGGCAACGCGCACGACCTGGCGCTGTCCTATGCCTGCGGCGTCGGCGGCGGCCGCTCGGGCGTCATCGAGACCAACTTCAAGGAAGAATGCGAGACTGACCTGTTCGGCGAGCAGGTGGTGCTGTGCGGCGGCCTGGTCGAACTGATCCGCGCCGGCTTCGAGACGCTGGTGGAAGCCGGCTACGCGCCGGAAATGGCCTATTTCGAGTGCCTGCACGAAGTGAAGCTGATCGTCGACCTCATCTACGAGGGCGGCATCGCCAACATGAACTACTCGATCTCCAACACGGCCGAGTGGGGCGAGTACGTCTCCGGTCCGCGCATCATCACCGAGGATACCAAGGCCGAGATGAAGCGCGTGCTGAAGGACATCCAGACCGGCAAGTTCACCTCGGAATGGATGCAGGAGTACCGCTCGGGCGCCGCTCGCTTCAAGGGTATCCGCCGCAACAACGACAGCCACCAGATCGAGGAAGTCGGCGCCAAGCTGCGCGCCATGATGCCCTGGATCGCCAAGAACAAGCTGGTCGACAAGGCCAAGAACTGATTTTTCGGCAAAGCCTTTCGGTTTTGCAGGATTGGCTCAACGGAAAGCCGGCGGGAATCTCCCGCCGGCTTTTTGCGCCTTTGTTCCGTAACGGCACGCCTGTGTTGGCATGAATCTCGCTTGGTCAGCCTTGTCGAAGCGGAGACAAGGACATGCTCGCCAGGATCGATCGATGGGAAGAACGCCGTGCCGAACCAAGGCGACGGGCGTTGAAGGGGGCGACGGTACGCTTCAACAACGGATATGGCGCGCTGGAATGCGTATTGCGCAACGAGTCGCCGACGGGGGCGCTTCTGGTCTTTGGCGAAGCGACCGCCGTTCCGACGATGTTCGAACTGCATGTCGCGGGACAAGCTGCCCCGCGCCATGCGCGCGTCCGCTGGCGAACGACGACCTCGCTGGGGGTGGAACTGGGCTGAAAAAAGACCGGCGCCACAGTTGGGCGCCGGCCTGTTCATGCTTCGTAACGGATCACCGGTAGGGCGAGATGCACTGCCGGCGCGGCCCGTTATAGGGCTGGTAGGTGTTGTCCGACGCGCGATACGAGCGGTAGCGGTTGTAGCACCAGCGTATATGCGCGTTGCTGCCGCGATAGACGCGATAGGTACGGCGCGGTGCGTAGTAGTCATAGGCCGGTCCGAAGCCCAAGGCGCCCAGCCCGAAATAAATGCCCGAGCCACCGTAGTAGCGCCGGTAGTGACGATGCCTGCGCCAGTCGTCGCGGTAGTGGTGGCGCCAGCTGTTGCGACGCCAGCGCTCGCCCCGCCAATGATGCCGGCGCTTCCAGTAGTTGGCGCCTTCCCGTTGCTGGTTGCCCGCCCATTCCGCGCGTGCGGGAATGATCTCGGGCGCAGCGATGATCGAAGGGGACGAGGGGGTGGGCAGCAGCAGGGGGGCTGCAAGAGCCGCCGTCGACAGGCCTGACACCATGCCAAGCGCGACAAGGCTCGCTTTGATGGAAGGGGAAAGGAGTTTCATCTTCGTTCTCCAGTCATTTCCCGCCCGCCCGGAACCGGGAATAAACTGCATGGTCGCATTCCCAGCCTGAACGCGGAATGAACGGGAAAGTTCCGGGCCGCGCGGCTCGGCACGGGCCTTTCGACCCTTGTTTTCGTCGCCGCTTCCGGGCAAATCTCATGGCCATGTCGCTGCGCCTTGCCACGTTCAATGTCGAGAACCTGATGAACAGGTTCGATTTTTCCGGCTATCGCAACCAGCTCAACCAGGACCGTACCCTGGCGCTGTTCGAGATCAGGAGCGAGGCCGAATACCGCGCCTTGGAGCAGGCGCGCGCGATCGCCTATTCCGACGACACCCGGCAGTTGACGGCGCTCGCCATCGCCGCGACCCGCGCCGACATCCTGTGCCTGCAGGAGGTGGACAACATCGAGGCGCTGAAGGCGTTCGAATACGGCTACCTGTTCAAGATGGTGGGGCAGGGCTACCGCCAGAAATACACGACCTCCGGCAACGATTCGCGCGGCATCGACGTGGCGCTGATGATGCGCGACGAGACGCTCGACGGCCAGCCGATCGAGTTCGTGCGCATGACCAGCCATGCGCACCTGACCTACGAGGAACTCGGCCTGCATACGCCGGAACTGGCCGCGCTCGGCGAAGCGTCGCACGAGCGGATTTTCCGGCGTGACTGCCTGGAGATCGACCTGCGCATCGCCGGCCAGCCGATGACGCTCTATCTGGTGCATTTCAAGTCGATGGGGCCGCCACGAAACGGGCTGGACGGGCGTGCGGCCACCATGCCGATCCGGATGGCGGAAGCGAAGGCCGTGCGCCGCATCATCGAGGAGCGTTTCGGGCGCGAACATGCCGCCAACAAGAACTGGGCGATCTGCGGCGACATGAACGACTATCGCCAGCGCATAAGAATCGATGGCGATGCCCATTCCGGCTATCGCTTCGATGTCGCGAACGAGCCGGTGTCGTGCCTCGATGTCCTGCTCGAGGGAGACTTCTGCCAGAACGTGGTGGAGCGGCGGCCGGAAATGGAACGCTGGACGCTCTACCACACGCGCGGACCGCAGGAACGGCACCTGTGCCAGTTGGACTATATTCTGCTATCCAGGCGCATGGCTTCCCACAATGCGACCGCAGTTCCCGATATCATCCGCAACGGCCAACCCTGGCGCACCGTTTTTCCTCCTGGCCAGGAGGTGGAACGTTTCCCGCGCGCCGGCTGGGACCGGCCAAAGGCTTCCGACCATTGCCCGGTGGCCGTCACGCTCGATCTTGTCTGAATCTCTTTTCCGGATGCTGCCATGAGTTTTGACCTGCCGCGCAATAGAGTCCTCCCCGTCGACGTCGTCGACGTCCGGCTGGATTCCTCCCCGCATCCGCTCGAACGGGACAATCTCCAGGCGATCGACGAGAACTGGCGCTACGAGACCACCATAAACCCGCACATCTTCGATGGGCGCGTGGCCCTGCTCTCCGAGCTTTCCTATGCCGACAGCCGCCTTGCCGGTCGCTGCCACATCGTGCGCTACGCCACCTTCATGTACTGGCGCCGGCACCGCCAGACGCCGGGCGCCGGCCATGCCTTTGCCCACGCCATGCTGGTGTCGAGCGACAATGCGCTGGTGGCGATCCGCATGGGCATGCATACGGTCAATGCCGGCCGGGTCTATTTTGCCGCCGGGTCGTTCGAACTGGAGGATTTCCGCAACGGCCAGGTTGACGTCGACTTCAACATGCATCGCGAGGTCAAGGAGGAAACCGGCATCGACATCCACCAGGCCTCGCCCGCCCGGCGCTACTACCTGTTGTCGACCGACAGCGGGACAGTGATCTTCCGCCGCTACCGCATGCCGATGACGGCAAACGCCATGGTCGCGGCCATCAATGCCCATGTGGCGGCGCAAACCAGTCCCGAGATCGCCGCGCCGGTCGTCATCCACAGCGCGGGTGACCTGCCGGACGACCTCGCCTCACACATGCCGCCGCTGATCGAATGGCATTTCGCCAACGCCTGAGAACGGCCCTCATTCGTGACGCAAGGCGTCGATCGGATCGAGCCTGGCGCCCCGCAGTGCCGGGAAAAAGCCGAACACCATGCCGATCAGCGCCGAGAAGCCGACCGCGAGCAGCACCGTCGGCACGCTCGGACTGAACGGGATCGCCAGCGTAAGCGAGGCGATGCCGGCCAGTGACAGGCCGAGCAGGACGCCGATGATGCCGCCCATCAGCGAAAGCACCGTCGCCTCGACCAGGAACTGGATCAGGATGTGCCGCTCATGCGCGCCGATGGCGAGCCTGATCCCGATCTCTCGCGTGCGCTCCGTCACCGATACCAGCATGATGTTCATGATGCCGATGCCGCCGACCAGCAGGCTGACGCCGGCCACCGCACCCAGCATGCCGGTCATGGTCGTGGTGGCGGCGGCCATGGTGTCGGCGATCTGCGTCATGTCGCGGATGGAAAAATTGTTTTCCTGGTCCGGCGGAATGCGCCGGGTATCGCGCAGGATGTCTTCCGCGCGCGTCAACAAAACGCTGGTCGGGGTGGCGTCGTCGGCCGCAATGTAGATCGAATTGATGTCGCGGCTGCCGGCGACCCGCCGCTGGAACGCGGCAAGCGGCATCAGCACGACATTGTCCTGATCCTGCCCGAAGCCGGTAAAGCCTTTCGGCTCCAGAAGGCCGATGATCTTGCAGGAGGTGCGGTTGACGCGGATGACCTGGCCTTCCGGATCGCCGGCGCCGAAGAACTGCTGGCGCACCGTCTCGCCGATCAGGCACACGCCCGCGCCGCCGCGCGTTTCGGAATCCGAGAAGGCGCGCCCGGAAGCCAGTGTCCAGTCGCGCGCGATCAGGTAGGCGCTGTCGGTGCCGGTCACGCCGCTGGTCAGGTTCTGCGTGCCGAAGATGACGCGGACCTGCTTTTGCGAGGCGGGCGCGATGGCGCGCGCGCCGGTAAGATGCGCCGTCAGCGCCGCGACATCCTTGTCGTTGAGCGGACGAACGGTGGTGTCGTTCGCTCCGGGGCCGCCCGGCCGGCCGGAATAGACGACGAGCAGGTTCGAGCCGAGTTTGGAAATGTCGGCCTTGACCTTCTCGGTCGTGCCGTTGCCGATGGTCAGCATGGCGATCACCGCTGCGACGCCGATGACGATGCCGAGCAGCGTCAGGAACGAGCGCAACGCATTGCGCTTGACCGAAAAAAGCGCGAGGCGGACGGTTTCCCAGATCATTGCGCGGCCTCCAGCGAAACGGTGTCCAAGGCGACCTTGCCGTCGAGGAAATGGATGGTGCGCTGGGCGTAGGCGGCGATGTCGGCCTCGTGCGTGACCATGACGATGGTGAGGCCGGATCGGGAATTGAGCTGCGTCAAAAGTTCCATGATCTCGTGGCTGCGCGCCGTATCGAGGTTTCCGGTCGGCTCGTCGGCAACGAGAAGGGTGGGGCGCGTGACGATGGCGCGGGCGATGGCTACCCGCTGCTGCTGGCCGCCCGAAAGTTCGGCCGGCGTGTGGTGCTCGCGCCCGGCGAGGCCGACCGCTTCCAGCGCCTGCATGGAGAGCGCGCGCCGCTCCGCCTTCGCCACGCCGCGATAGATGAGCGGCAGTTCCACGTTCTCGGCCGCCGTGGTGCGCGGCAGGAGGTTGTAGCCCTGGAAGACGAAGCCGATGTAGAGATTGCGCAAGGTGGCGCGGCGCGCCCGGTCGAGCCGGCCGGCATCCACGCCCATGAACGAATAGGTGCCGGCGCTCGGCGTGTCGAGGCAACCGATGATGTTCATCGACGTCGACTTCCCCGAGCCGGACGGTCCCATGATGGCGACGAACTCTCCCTGCCGGATGGCGACATCGACGCCGGCCAGCGCGTTCACGCGCGCCTCGCCCTCGCCATAGGTCTTCCACACCTTGTCGAAGGAGATGAGCAGGGGGCGAGCCATCGCCTCAGCCCCGCTGCTGCGATGCCGTGATGACGGGGTCGCCTTCGGCGATGCCGGAAAGAACCTCGGTCAGTTCGCCGTTGGTCGAGCCGACCTTGACGTTCACGGCCTCGGGGCGCCCGTTCGTCAGTACGTAGAGGGTGCGCGATCCGTCGGCCGGTACGGCGGCCTGCTGCGGCCGGTTGCCGCCCCGGCGGCCGCCCATGCGCCCGGTAAACAGGCTGGTGAGGCTCCAGCCGCTGTCGCGAGCGGCGGGCGTCGGCCGGTAGCGGAACGCCGTCGAGGGCACGGTGAGCACATCCTTCGCCTGCCGGGTGACGACCGAGACCGTGGCCGTCATGCCGGGCCGCAGCAGGAGCTCGTCATTGGCCACTTCCAGCCGGGCGTCGTAGGTGACCACGCCGTCGGTGGTCACCGAGGCGAAGGAGATGTCGCGGATTTCGGCGTCGAACGGCCGATCGGGAAAGGCATCGACGGTAAAGCGCGCCTTCTGGCCGATCCTGACCGTGCCGATGTCGGCCTCGTCGATGGCCGCCTTGAGTTCCATGCGCTTGAGGTCGGCGGCGATGACGAACAGCACCGGCGCCTGCAGCGAGGAAGCGACGGTCTGGCCGGGGTCGACCGAGCGCGTCAGCACGATGCCGTCGATGGGCGCGTAGATGGTGCTCTTGTCGAGGTCCGATTGCTGCAACTTGAGATCGGCGTTGGCGATGGCGAGATTGGCCTCGGCGCTGTCCAGCGCTGCCTTGGCGCGGTCGCGCGTGGCCGTCGCCGCTTCCAGCGCCTGGCTGGTCGACTGGCCGCGCCGCGTCAGTTCGGCAGTGCGCGCCAGTGCCTGCTCGTTCTCCTTCAGGGTCACCCGTGCGGTTTCCACATTGGCCTCGGCCGCCTTGGACGAAGCCCGCGCGCGTTCGATCTGCGCTTCCAGCCGCGAGGTGTCGAGCGCGGCCAGCACGTCGCCCTTCTTCACCTGCTGGTTCTCATTGACCGCGACCGTGCGGATGATGCCGGAAAGTTCGCTGGAGATGTCGACCTGGGTCAGCGGCTGCAATGTGCCGGTCGCCGATACCTGGACGGTAAGATCGGCCTTTGCCGCCGGAACGGTGGTATAATCGATCGTGACCGCGCGGCTGCCATACGCTTGGTAGGCGGCGATCGCGGCGACAGCGACGAGGAGGACCGCCAGGGCATAGAGCCAGCCGCGCCTGCGCCGGGTTCTCGCACCCTTTTTGTCGAGGTCGAGAGCCTTCTCGATAGCGGAAGCGGATTCCGCTTCTGATGGATTGACAAGCTGGTCCACGGCGGACCCCTATTGCTGGCTGTGATGTCCCTAAGGTTGCACACATCGGGCCTTGCGACCCGGAACTCAAATTAAATTTCGCTCATCTTGGGCAACGGAGGAGGAGTTTGTCGATGGCTGGTAGGAAATATCTCCTCTATGACGTGTTCACCGACAGGCCGCTGGCGGGCAACCAACTCGCCATCGTGGTGGACGGCGAGGGGCTCGACGACGCTGCCATGCAGGCGATCGCGCGCGAGTTCAACCTGTCGGAAACCGTGTTCGTGCTGCCACCGCAGAATGTCCGCCACCGCGCCCGTATCCGCATCTTCACGCCGCAGCATGAGTTGCCGTTCGCCGGCCACCCGACCGTCGGGTCGGCGGTGGCGCTGTCGCAGATGGCCGAAGGCAATGGCGCCGCGGGTATCTTCGTGCTGGAGGAAAACATCGGGGCGGTCCGCTGCGCGGTGAAAAGCAACGGTGCTGCCTCTTTCGGCGAGTTCGACCTGCCGAAGCTTCCCGAGCCGCTGCCGCTGCCGGCCAACGCCGAATCGCTCGGGGCGGCCCTTGGCCTCGATCCGCACGAAATCGGCTTTGAGAATCACCGGGTCTCGTTCTGGTCGGCGGGCGTACCCTATGTGACCATACCGGTCGCCAACCTGAAGGCCGCCGCAAAGATCAGCCTCGACAGCAGGGCCTGGGCCGAAGCCATGCCGGCAAGGGACGGCGCGTGGCATGCGGCGCCTTATGTCTATTGCCGCGAGACGATCCATCACGACAGCGCCTTCCATGTCCGCATGGTGGTGCCGGGCTCGCCATCCTACGAGGACCCGGCCACCGGCTCGGCGGCCGCGGCATTCGCGGGCGCGATCATGCATTTCGACAGGCCGGGCGACGGCGTCGCGCGCTTCTGGCTGGAGCAGGGATTGGAAATGGGACGGCCGTCACGCATTCGCCTGGAACTCGACGTAGAGCGGGGCGCATTGGCATCGGCCCGCATCGGCGGCCATGCCGTGAAGATCGCGGAAGGCGTGCTTCTGGCGTAGCCAAGGCCGCAAACGTGCCGTATTTGTTGCCAACATGGGGTGACGCGTGTCGTCGCCTGAACGCTCGCATTTGCTCGAACGCCGGAGGCCACCATGACGTCCAAGATCCTTTCGCAAGCGGTGGCGGCCTCGCGCGCAGCGGGCCTGGCCTTGCTGCTGGCCGGCGCAACCGCCGTCATCCCTTCCTATGCCGCGCCGGTGCCCGGCCATGGCCCTGAATCGGTGGCCGACCTGGCACAGGGCCTGCTCGGCGCCGTGGTCAACATCTCGACGTCGCAGACGGTGAAGGGCACGGAAGGCCCAGGCGCCGTGCCGATGCCGCAACTGCCGGAAGGCTCGCCCTTCCAGGATTTCTTCGACGACTTCTTCAAGAACCGCGACGGCGACAAGGGTGGCGGCTCGCAGAAGGTGCAGTCGCTCGGCTCCGGCTTCGTCATCGACGCCGAGAAAGGCATCATTGTCACCAACAACCACGTCATCGCCGACGCCGACGACATCGAGGTCAATTTTTCCGATGGCATCACGCTGAAGGCGACGCTGGTCGGCACCGATACCAAGACCGACATCGCCGTGCTCAAGGTCGATCCCAAGGGGCACAAGCTGACGGCGGTGAAGTTCGGCGATTCCAACAAGATGCGCATCGGCGACTGGGTCATGGCCGTGGGCAACCCGTTCGGCCTCGGCGGTTCGGTGACGCTGGGCATCGTCTCGGCCCGCAACCGCGACATCAATTCCGGTCCCTATGACGACTTCATCCAGACGGACGCGGCCATCAACCGCGGCAATTCGGGCGGTCCGCTGTTCAACATGGAAGGCGAGGTCATCGGCATCAACACCGCCATCATCTCGCCCTCGGGTGGATCGATCGGCATCGGCTTTTCCATTCCCTCGCAACTGGCGGCGGGCGTGGTCGACCAGCTCACCCAATATGGCGAGACGCGCCGCGGCTGGCTCGGCGTGCGCATCCAGCCGGTGACGGACGACATCGCCGAAAGCCTCGACATGGCCACCGCCAAGGGCGCGCTGGTGGCCGGCATCATGAAGGGCGGGCCGGTCGACAACGGCTCGATCCAGCCGGGCGACGTCATCATCAAGTTCGACGGCAAGGACATCCGCGAGATGCGCGACTTGCCGCGCATCGTGGCCGAGAGCCCGGTGGGCAAGGCAGTCGATGTCCTGATCGTGCGCAAGGGCAAGGAGCAGACGGTCAAGGTCACGCTGGGCCGGCTCGAGGACAACGACAAGGCCGCCGCCACCGAAGAGGGCAGTGGCGACGAAGGCGGCCAGAACGGCGGCGAGAATGCGCCGATCGCCACCGCCTCGGTGCTGGGCATGACGGTCGGGGAACTGAACGACGAGGCGCGCACCAAGTTCGGGATCGCGCCCGACATCAGCGGTGTCGTGGTGACGGACGTGGCCAAGGATTCGGCCGCTGCCGAGCGCGGCATCCAGCCCGGCGACGTCATCACCGAGATCGCCCAGGAATCGGTGTCGACGCCCAAGGACGTCATGGACCGGATCGGCGCGCTGAAGGAGCAGGGCCGCAAGAACGCGCTCCTGATGCTGGCGTCGAAAACCGGCGAACTGCGCTTCGTGACGATCCGGATGGATTGAGGCCGGATGGATTGAGACAAGAGGGCGAGGGCAGGACTGCCCTACGCCTTCCAGTCGGCGCGCTTCAGCCGGTAGAACGCATGCCGCTTCAGGTGAGGGTGGCTGTCGGGCACGCTCGGGTGGTCGAAATCGAGCGCCGGCTCCGCGCGCATGCCGAGCCGCTCCATGACCGCCGTCGAACGATGGTTCGCCTTGACGGCGAACGAGACGATTTCCTCGAGCCCAAGTGTGTCGAAGCCGAAACCGAGCCAGGCCCGGGCGGCCTCGGTGGCGATACCGCGACCCCAGAATTCCGGTGCCAGGCGCCATCCGATCTCGACCATCCCCTCCGGCAGCGAAGGAATGTGACCGGTCCCGGTAATGCCGGCGAAGCCCGCGCATTCGCCGGTCTCCGCGATTTCGACGGCGGCGAAGCCGTAGCCGTCGCGGTCGATGAGGGCCTGCAATTCGTCCATCTTGGCGTCGGATTGGGCGCGGTCGCGGCGAAACGGGAAGAACTCCATCACCTGCTCGTCGGAATTGATGCGATGAAACAGGGCGCGGTCGCCCTCCCGCCAGTCGCGCAGGATCAGCCGTGCGGTGCGGATCGGTGTCATGCGGCAAACTCCTTTCGCATATAGCCTTGCAGGTAGAGCAGGGCGGTGAGGTCGCCATGGTCGATGCGGATCCCGGCGGCCGCGGCCACGGCCGGCTTGGCATGCAGCGCGACGCCGCTGCCGGCCAACCGGATCATGTCGAGGTCGTTGGCGCCGTCCCCGACCGCGATCGCGTCGGCGGGCGTGAGACCGAGGCGGGCGGAAATTTCCATGAGCGCCTCGGCCTTCGCCTCGCGGCCGAGAATGGGCTCCGCCACTTCGCCGGTCAGCCGGCCATCCCGCTCGATCAGGCGGTTGGCGCGGTTTTCGTCGAAGCCGAGCTTCGCCGCGACAAGGCTGGTGAAAACGTCGAAGCCGCCGGAAACCAGCGCCGTCCAGGCGCCGTTGGCGCGCATGGTCGCGACCAGTTCGCGCCCGCCGGAGGCGAGCGTCAGGCGGGTCTCCACGATGCGCCCGATCACGGCCGTGTCCAGGCCCCTCAGCAGGGCGACGCGCTCGCGCAGGGCGGGTTCGAACGCGATCTCGCCGTTCATCGAGCGGGCGGTGATCGCCGCGACATGGGCTTTCAGGCCGACCTCGTCGGCCAGTTCATCGATGCATTCCTGGTCGATCATGGTCGAATCCATGTCGGCGATCAGGATTTTCTTGCGCCGACCGGCCTGCTCCTGGACGGCCACGTCGATCGGCTGTCCGTCCAGCGCGGTGCGCAGGACCGAAAGGGCTTCCGTCTGCGTCAGGCCGTCCGGCAAGGCGATGTCGCAGGCGATACCGTCAGCCAGCCAGCGAACTTCGCTTGCGCTTGCCGCCTTTGCCGCCATATTCGCAAGCGCCGGCGACAGGGCGCGGCCGGCGGGATTGGAAACGAGCGTGGCAATAAGCGGCATGGCAGGTTCCGGAGAAAAGGCAGGCGATCGTCGCGTGAAGAACGCGTTCCTGATAGCCGGGCCGACCGCCAGCGGCAAGTCGGCTCTGGCCCTGGATCTGGCAGAGCGCACGGGTGGCGTCATCGTCAACGCCGATTCCATGCAGGTCTATTCCGTCCTCGACAGGTTGACGGCACGGCCGCGCCCTGCCGACCTCGCGCGCGCCCCGCATGCCCTTTACGGGCACGTGCAGCCGTCGGCGGCGTATTCGACCGGGGCGTGGCTGCGCGATGTCGCCGGGCTGGTCGAAGACGGCGCGCTTGCCGGCCGGCCGGCCATTTTCGTCGGCGGCACCGGCCTCTATTTCCGCGCGCTGGTCGACGGCATATCCGACATGCCCGCTATCCCGGATACGGTTCGCGAGCATTGGCGCGGAGCGTTGCACGCACAAGGAGCCGCCGGCCTGCACCGCATCCTTGGGGAAAGGGACGCGGGGGCGGCGGCGGGGCTGAGGGCGACGGACGGCCAGCGCATCGTGCGGGCGCTGGAAGTGCTGGACGCCTCTGGGCGCTCCATCCTCGAATGGCAGGCCGAGCGCGGACAGCCGCTGGTCGACAGTGAGAACGCGCGGTTCTTTGTGGTCGATCCAGATCGCGCAACGCTCGTCCGCCATATCGACCGGCGTTTCGACACCATGGTCGAGGAGAGGGCGCTGGAGGAGGTCAAGGCGCTTTGCGCGCTCGAACTCGACCCGACGCTGCCGGCCATGAAGGCGATCGGGGTGCGCGAACTGGCGGCGTTCCTGCGCGGTGAAACAACGATCGAGGAAGCGATCGACCGTGCCAAGATCGCCACGAGGCAATATGCCAAGCGGCAGGCGACCTGGTTCCGGCATCAGCTTGACGCGCGCTGGAAGCGCTTGCACGGAACCGGGCCGTTCCGGATTGAGCAGGCTGCTATTGACCAGTGACGTGCAGATGCATATGCACACGTTCTCGTTGTAAAAATTAACCCTCCATAAGCCGCCGCATGGCATAAGCCCATAAGCGTTCGGGCTGGGAGAGAACATGCGTTTCCACAAGGCGGAATCGGCATTTTTCGTCTTTATCTTCGTGATCCTCACTGCGGGTCTGGTGACGCTGCACGCCTATGATTTTTTGCATGCAGCGGTCGACCAGGTCCGCAATCCCGAGGTTCTCGAGCGAGTCGCCTACCTTACCAGGCTCCTGTTCCTCACCGGCGTGCTGCTGGCGACCGCGCTGTTTTTCGGCGTCTTTTTCATCTACCCGCTCATCCGCGAGCAGGTGAAGGAAGAGGGAAAGCTGCGCGCCATGACGGTCTCGCTGAGTGCCCGTTCCGAGACGTTCGAGCATGCGGCGCTGACGGATGCCCTGACGGGAATGCAGAACCGGCGCTATTTCGACGACGCGCTCCGGGAATATCTCGTCGAGTTCCGGCGGGTGCGCAGGCCGATCGGCCTGATGATCCTCGACCTCGACCATTTCAAGCAGGTGAACGATACCCATGGCCACGACGTCGGTGACGAAGTGCTTCGGGCCGTCGCCAGCTGCCTGAAGGACATGACGCGGCATCATGACGTGGTTGCCCGCCTTGGCGGCGAGGAATTTGCCGTGGTCACGCCGAACATGGACGACGAGCTTCTGGCTCGTTTTGCCGAGCGCATCCGCAAGGCGATCGCGGCCATGGCGATCCAGTCGGGCAATGTCCGGCTCAAGGTCACCGCCAGCGTCGGCCTTGCCATGTGGGACCGCAAGGAAACCGCCGAGGAATTCTATCGGCGGGCCGACCGGCAGCTTTACGAAGCCAAGAAACTCGGCCGCAACCGCGTCTGCGCGTAAAGCGCGCTAATTCCGCATCGCAACGTTTGTCGGACCGCTCAGTCGTTCTGCGGGCGCATGCCGAACGTGGTCGGCTTCAACCCATAGCGCAGGTCGAAATCGTCGTTGGGCTGGATGCGCGGTGCAGGAGCCTTGGCGTAGCCGGGATCGCCCGCCTGGCGGATCGGATCGACAGCCTGCACGAAGCCCATCTGCGCCTGTGGCTTGGCAACGTCCCGCAAACGCTCGACCAGCGCAAAAAGATCGACGTCCTCGCCATCGCGGGAGGGGTCGGCGGCGCTGTCCTTGGCCGTGCCGGGCAGGAGCGCCGGATCGATCTTCTCGAACTTGAGGCGCATGGTCGTCGCCACGCCTTCGCCGAAGGCGATGGCCTCGCGCTGCCCCATGGAGGAAAGGAACGCCAGCGTCGAGGCGGAGGAATCGGCAATGGCCGAACGGATGATCGCCTGGTCCTGCTCGTTGGCAAGCCGCATGGCGAAGAACGTCGAGCACTGCGACAGGATGGTCGGGTCGAGTTCGCCGGGGCGCTGCGTGACGATGCCGAGATAGCAGCCGTATTTCCGGCCTTCCTTGGCGATGCGCGACAGCGCATGCCTGGTCGGCGCAAAGCCAAGGCGCGAGTCGGCCGGCATGTAGCGGTGCGCTTCCTCGCAAAGCAGCAGCAGGCGAAGTTTTCCTTCGCTCCACAGCGCGAGGTCGAAGGCGAGCCGTGCCAGGACCGAACAGACCGAATTGACCACCTCGGAGGGCATGCCCGCCATCTCGAAGCAGGTTACCGGCCGGCCCTGGTGCGGGACGCGGAAAATCCGGCCGATCGTCTCGTGGATCGTGTCCTCGATCAGGCGCGAATGGAACATGAAGCGGTAGCGCGGGTCGGCGGCGGCCTGCTCGATGCGCGTTCTCAGCGACTTCAGGATCGGCCGGTCGCTCTTGCTTTCCAACAGCCCGATGCGGTCGTCGATCTGCTTCAAAAGGTCGGCGATGCGGTACGGAACCGGCGTATCGGCGGTCAGCGTCTCGCCGCCGCGGCGCAGATAGGCGCCTGCGTTCGGGTTGCGGTAGAGGTTCTTGGCGACGGGAATGAGGTCGCGCAAAAGGTCGATTTCTTCCGGCACGGCCTCGCGGCCGCGAAACAGGACCTCGGAAAACTCCTCGAGCCTGAACATCCAGAAAGGCAGGTCGAGCGTCGTCGAATCGACCTTGACGCAAAGCTCCGGCATGGAGGCCGCGAACTCGTTGTGCGGGTCGAGGATCAGCACGCGCAGGTCCGGCCGTGCCGCGACCGCCTTGCGCAGCAACAGCGAGACCGCGGTCGACTTGCCGACGCCGGTGGTGCCGACCACGGCGAAATGCCGCGCAAGCGTGTCGTCGATGGCGATGTTGGCATCGATTTCCTCGTCTTGCGACAGCGAGCCGATGGTGATCGAGCGGCGGCCCGCAAGATCGTAGACCGCTTGCAGGTCGCGGCTGCGGATACGGTGGGCGAGGGCGCCGATATAAGGATAGGTGGTGATGCCGCGATCGAAGATCGGCTTGCCGCCGGGATCGCTGCTGTCGCGCACCTCGCCGACGAGTTCGACGCTGACCTCGATGGCGTTCTTGCCGTCGGTCTGCCAGGCACGATCGGTCTTGTCGACGGCATAGACCAGGCCGACGGTGCGGGTCGAGCCGAGATTGATGGAGATCATCCTGCCGACGGTCCAGCGGTTGGCGGCCGGTTGTGCCTCGCCCGCGGCGAAAGCGCTGATGATGGCCCGCGCGCCGTCGCACTGAACGACATGGCCGAGAATACGGCTGTCGGCTTGCGCCGCGTCGCGGCGCTCCTGAGACGTGACTTCCCCGCCCGAGACCTCGCGTTCGACGAACATGGATGCTTCCCGATACCCCTTGCGGCCTGATCCTACGGGGCGGCGGTTAAGGCCGGGTATGGGGGGATGGTTTCATCGCTGTTAATGAAAAGCTGAAAATTCGAATCGGATGGACCAGGCGGTGCCTGGCCCATCCGGTTCTGGCGCTAGGCCTTGTGATGGACTTCCTGCAGGCCGTAGACCGGCGTCGGGATGCCTTCCTGCCGGGCCTTCAGTTGCAGCGACAGATATTGCGAGTAATGCCGCGACTGGTGCAGGTTGCCGCCGTGGAACCACAGCGCCGCCTGCTGCGTCGGCTTCCACATGTTGCGCTGCTCGCCTTCCCAGGGGCCTGGGTCCTTGGTGGTGTCGGAGCCGAGCCCCCACACCTTGCCCACCTTGTCGGCGACCTCCTGCGAGATCAGGTCGGCGGCCCACCCGTTCATCGAGCCGTAGCCGGTGGCGTAGACGATCAGGTCGGCCGGAAGTTCCGTGCCGTCGACGAATTTCACGCCGGTTTCCGTCAGTTCCTGCACGGCCGCACCCTTGCCGCTCTTGAGCTTGATCGACCCGTCGATGACGAGGTCGCAGGCGCCGACATCGATATAGTAGCCCGAGCCGCGCCGGAGATACTTCATGAACAGGCCCGAGCCGTCGTCACCCCAGTCGTGCATGAAGCCGACCTTTTCGAGCGCGTCGTAAAAATCCCTGTCGCGCTCGTGCATCTGTTCGTAGAGCGGGATCTGGAACTCGTGCATGATCTTGTAGGGCAGGGAAGCGAAGATCAGGTCGGCCTTGCGCGTCGTCACGCCGTTCTGCACCGCCTGCTCGGAATAGAGCGAACCGAGCCCGATATCCATCAGCGTGTCGGACTTGACGATGTGGGTGGAGGAACGCTGCACCATGGTGACGTCCGCGCCGCCTTCCCACAGCGCCGCGCAGATGTCGTGGGCGGAGTTGTTGGAGCCGATCACCACGACCTTCTTGCCACGGTATTTTTCCGGGCCGGGATGCTGCGAGGAATGCTGCTGCTCGCCCCTGAAAATGTCCTGGCCCTTGAATTTCGGCATGTTCATCTTGCCCGACATGCCGGTGGCCAGGATCAGTTGCTTCGGCTTGAGCGTGATTTCCTTGCCGTCGCGCTCGACCACCACGGTCCACTCGCCGACCTTTTCGTCGTATTTGGCGGACTTGGCGGTGGTGGAATTCCAATAGTTGAGCTCCATGACCTTGGTGTACATTTCCAGCCAGTCGCCGATCTTGTCCTTCGGCGCGAAGACGGGCCAGTTCTTCGGGAAGTCGATATAGGGCAGGTGGTCGTACCAGACCGGGTCGTGCAGGCACAAGGACTTGTAGCGCTTGCGCCAACTGTCGCCGGGCCGCTCGTTCCTTTCGATGATGATGGTCGGCACGTCGAGTTGCCGTAGCCTTGCGCCGAGCGCGATGCCGCCCTGGCCGCCGCCGATGATGAGCGCGTAGGGCTGGCGGGAGTGTCCCAGTTCGGCGATCTCTTCCTCGCGTTCCTCCCTCCAGCTTTTGCGGCCCTTGCCGTGGCCGTGCTTGGCGCCGAGCGGCCGGGTGAACCCGGCCTTTTCCTCGTGGCCCTTCAGTTCGGCCATGGTGGTGAGGAGGGTCCAGATCTTGCCGTTCTTCACGCGGATATGGCCATAGCCGCGCGCAACCTCGGTTTCGAAGCTGATCCAGCTTTCGATCAGGCCGTCGGATTCGGTGGCGTCCTCACCCTCCGCGATCTGCCAATGCGAGGGCTTCGTCCTGGCAAGCTGGCTTTTCAGCATGGCGCGTATCTGGTCGCGGCCTTCCATGGTCTTGATGTTCCAGGTGAAGGTGACAAGGTCACGCCAGTAGCAGTCTTCCTGAAAACAGTCCGCGGCCTTGTCGATGTCGCCGGCCGCCAGTGCCGCGCCGAATGTATCGAGCAGGTCCGAGAGTTTCTTGTTGGGGGCCTTGTCCAGCATAAATTTCCTCCGCTGCTTTCCTCACCGCCTCGCATCCGTGGTGCGATATCCGCAGTATTCCGGCAAACGCGGACCCTGTCATGCCCCACCATAGTCTGACGCCTTTTCCGGAAGCCGAGGGCCCGTCCGTCGCGATCTTGTGATCGTTTCCGCCCCCGTCCCGCCATCGCATGCGGAGATAACGGTGGGGCAGGCGCGGGCCCTTCGAAGAAGCGAACCGGCGGCGCGCCGGACCGGGACGAGCGATGGACAGGAGGTCCTTATGAATGGGTTCTCGATCCGCTCGATTGGCAGAAGCGGATGCCTGATGGCGTTGGCGGCAGCCTTGGCCATGGGCGGCATAGCCGGCGGCGCGCTGCTTGTTCCGAAAGGCCATGTGGCCGCCGCGGCCGTGATTTCCACGACCGTCCATAAACGGCTTTCAAACTACGGAGCCTGGAGAACCTCGCGGCGTTTCGGCGAGGTTTGGGTGCCGTCCGTCGCGCGGGATTGGCGGCCTTATACCGATGGCCGCTGGATCTGGACCGATGATGGCTGGTACTGGCAATCCGAGGAGCCGTTCGGCGCCATCGTCTTCCATTACGGCCACTGGGTCTATGACGATGATTTGGGTTGGGTATGGATCGCCGGCGAGGACTGGGCCCCGGCCTGGGTGGTGTGGCGCGAGAGCGACGATGATATCGGCTGGGCGCCGGCGCCTCCGCCGGATTTCGAGGTGGTGGTGGCGGACGCATGGTGGGCGTTTGCGCCCGTTGCCGCAATCGGTGCCGTCAATATCGTGCGCGACGTACTGCCGGTCGAGGAGAACGTCACCATCGTCCGCAATACGACGATCATCGACAAGACCACGATCATCAACAACTACGGCAACCGCCAGAGCGTCCATGTCGGCAACACCGTCGTGCCGGTGAACGCCGGGCCGCCGCTGGCGCACCTGCCGAAGACCGTGCTTGCTTCGCTCAAGGCGGCCAAGGTGGCTCCGCCGGCAAAGGGCAGGATGGCGGCGGCGCATCTCGATACCGCCCACGGAGCCCTGGTCAAGCGGCAGGCCATGAAGTTGCAGGCGGCCAACCTGCCGGGCAATCGGGCCGGCGAGGAGGCGGGCGCCCAAGGTGGCGCCAATCCCGCGCCTGCCGGAAAGCAGGCCGCCATGACGCCAGCGAAGCCGCTGCCCGCCCACAAGGCCGCCTCGGCAGCAAGGATGAAGAGGTTGGCCGGAAACGGGGAGCAGTCCGCCAATGCCCGCACGCGCACGGCAAAAGCGGCACCGGCCAGGCATGTTGTTCCTCACCAGGCGGCCGCGAATCGCATGATGGTCAACCGGCTGGCGGCGAGAAACCAGGCCCACGACATGCGGATGGCAAGGATGCAAAGGGCGCATATGGCGCATATGGCGCATATGGACAGGCAGATGGCCCGGATGTCGAACTGGCACGCCGGCCCGGCGAGGATGCAGCGCAAGCCTCCGAAGTGCAATCCGCACGCCGGCGGCTGCTCACGCCATGGGTAGGTGCAAGCACACCGTTGCCTCAAAGATAAAACGGCTAGCGCCGCCGAGGGCATCGGCGGCGCTAGCACGCCTGGGGGACGAGCCTTGAAAAAGAGCCGGGCAGGCCAGTTGACAGCGCTGCTTTTTCGCCTCTATTGTCCGCGCCCATGAACAAGACGATCATTCTCGTAGTAGGAACGCGCGTGGGCAAGGCGGTGTGACCGCCGGGCAAAACCCTCCCATGCGCAAGACACAGGCTCCCTCGGGGGCCTTTTTTATTGCCTGAAACCGGACTAAACGAGCAGCAGCCGCAGGAATTGCGAAGAAAGACGGAACCACGACGATGAGCAACGGACAGAACGAACGACGCGAGATGACGGGCGCCGAGATGGTGGTGCAGGCGCTGATCGACAACGGCGTCAAGCATGTTTTCGGCTATCCGGGCGGCGCGGTTCTTCCGATCTACGACGAGATTTTCCAGCAGGACGAGCTCGAACACGTCCTGGTGCGCCACGAACAGGGGGCGGGACACGCCGCCGAGGGCTATGCCCGCTCCACCGGCAAGGCCGGCGTCATGCTGGTCACCTCGGGTCCCGGCGCCACCAACGCGGTGACGCCCCTGCAGGACGCGCTGATGGATTCCATCCCGCTGGTTTGCCTGACCGGGCAGGTCCCGACCACGCTGATCGGCTCCGACGGCTTCCAGGAATGCGACACGGTCGGCATCACGCGGCCGTGCACCAAGCACAACTGGCTGGTGAAGGACGTCAACGACCTCGCCAAGACCATCCACGAGGCCTTCCATGTCGCCACGACCGGCCGACCGGGCCCGGTGGTCGTCGATATTCCGAAGGACGTCCAGTTCGCGAAAGGCTTCTACGTCTCGCCGCAGACCGCGCCGCGCACCAGCTATCATCCGCAGGTCCAGGGCGACCTCGACAAGATCAAGGCCGCCGTCGAACTGATGGCCGGCGCGAAGAGGCCGATCCTGTACACGGGCGGCGGCGTCGTCAACTCCGGCCCCGAGGCGAGCCATCTGCTGCGCGAACTGGTCGAGCTTTCCGGTTTTCCCATCACTTCGACGCTGATGGGGCTCGGCGTCTATCCTGCCTCGGGCAAGAACTGGTTGGGCATGCTCGGCATGCACGGCACCTACGAAGCCAACATGGCCATGCACGACTGCGACGTGATGGTGTGCATCGGCGCGCGTTTCGACGACCGCATCACTGGGCGCCTCAACGCCTTTTCGCCGAACTCCAAGAAGATCCACATCGACATCGATCCGTCCTCGATCAACAAGAACGTGCCGATCGACATCGGTATCATCGGCGATTGCGGCCGGGTGCTGGAGGATATGGTGCGGCTGTGGCGCGCCACCGTGAAGCCCGAGAAGAAGGCGCTCTATCCGTGGTGGGAGCAGATCGCCCGCTGGCGCGCCCGCGACTCGCTCGCCTACAAGGCCAACCCCGAAGTCATCATGCCGCAATATGCGATCGAGCGGCTTTACGAACTGACGAAGGACAAGGATACCTACATCACCACCGAGGTCGGCCAGCACCAGATGTGGGCCGCACAGCACTTCCATTTCGACAAGCCGAACCGCTGGATGACCTCCGGTGGCCTCGGCACCATGGGCTACGGCCTGCCGGCCGCGCTCGGCGTGCAGATCGCGCATCCGGACGCGCTGGTCATCGACATTGCCGGCGACGCCTCGGTGCAGATGACGATCCAGGAAATGTCGGCCGCGGTGCAGCACAACGCCCCGATCAAGATCTTCATCCTCAACAACCAGTACATGGGCATGGTGCGCCAGTGGCAGCAATTGCTGCACGGCAACCGGCTGTCGCATTCCTATACGGAGGCGATGCCCGATTTCGTCAAGCTGGCGGAAGCCTATGGCGGCCACGGCATCCGCTGCGACAAGCCGGACGAACTGGACGACGCGATCAAGGAGATGATCGCGGTCAAGAAGCCGGTTCTGTTCGACTGCCGCGTCGCGACGCTCGCCAACTGCTTCCCGATGATCCCGTCCGGCAAGGCGCATAACGAGATGCTCCTGCCCGACGAGGCGACCGACGAGGCCGTTGCCAATGCCATCGACGCCAAGGGCCGAGAGCTGGTGTAAGGTTTGGAATTAAGTACGCAAAAACAGATAATTGGCGTAATAAATTAAGATCGAGATTGAATATGAACGCACAGCTTCAACCCACCGGCTCGGCCTATTTCATCGCCAAGGACGAGGCGTCGCCCGAAAAGCACACGCTGTCGGTGCTGGTCGACAACGAGCCGGGGGTGCTGGCGCGCGTCATCGGCCTGTTCTCCGGCCGTGGCTACAATATCGAGAGCCTGACGGTCTCGGAGACCGAGCACGAGACGCATCTTTCGCGCATTACCATCGTGACCAGCGGCACCCCGCATGTTCTGGAACAGATCAAGCACCAGCTCGAGCGCATCGTGCCGGTGCACCGGGTGGTCGACCTCACGGTTCGCTCGCATGAGCTCGGGCAGGAGCGTCCGCTGGAGCGGGAACTGGCGCTGGTGAAGGTCGCCGGCACCGGCGTCTCGCGGGTCGAGGCGCTGCGGCTGGCCGATGCCTTCCGCGCGCATGTGGTGGATGCCAACACCGAGCACTTCATTTTCCAGATCACCGGGAAAAGCTCGAAGATCGACCAGTTCATTTCGATCATGCGTCCGCTCGGGCTGGTCGAGATCTGCCGCACCGGCGTTGCCGCGATGAATCGCGGCGCGCAGGGCATGTAGCCGCCCGCTTTTACCAACCCACATCTGCCGATCCTTTCGCGCGCAACCCGCGTGAACGGCCGGATTCCGTTCTCCATTAACATTATTCGAGCCGGCATGGCTGGCCTGACAGGAACCCATCATGCTGACGGACACCCTGCTTGCCCTGATAGCGTATTCCTTCGTGACCTCGATCACGCCGGGGCCGAACAACCTGATGCTGTTGTCTTCCGGAGTGAATTTCGGCTTCAGCCGCTCCATCCCGCACATGCTGGGGATCGGCATCGGCTTCGTCGTGTTGCTGCTGGCGGTCGGCTCCGGCCTTGGTGCCGTGTTGAGCGCGTTTCCGGCCCTGCATACGGCGCTCAAGATCGCCGGCTCGGCCTATCTGCTCTACCTCGCCTGGAAGATCGCGATGACGCGTTCGGTGAGCGGCAGGGAAGGGCAGAACGTCCGCCCCCTGACTTTCCTGGACGCAGCCGCCTTCCAATGGGTCAATCCCAAGGCGTGGGTGATGGCCGTGACCGCGATGGCCGTCTACAGCGACCCGCGAAGCCCGTTCGTCTCCGTGCTGCTGATCTCGGCGGCGTTCGGTATCGTCAACCTGCCCTGCATTTCCGTGTGGGCGGGCTTCGGCACTGCGCTGCGCGGCTTCCTGGCCGATCCGGTGCGCCTCAAATGGTTCAACATCGCGATGGGCCTGCTGCTCGCGGCGACCCTTTGGCCGATGCTGCGCTGAACATTCACGCCAGCGCTTGAAGCCGGGCGCGCAACGTTTCCTTTACCAAATTCCGGATTTGCGGCCGCGCTGGGACACGCGGCCGCGAAGGTGTTTGACATTTGAACAAAAATAGAACAAATATCGAACATAGGAAAAACAGGAGAACGTTATGACCGATCTCGTTCACGATGTCCTTTCGCTGGTGTGCATGAGTACCTTCCTTGTCTCCATGGCGATCTGGATCGGAGCCTTGTGAAATCGACGTTTGGCCTCAAGCCCGCTCGCGCTCGGCCGGTGTGATGGCCGCGCTGCCGAAGACGGTCTTGAAAGCCGCCAGCAGAGCGTCGTCCAGGTCGGCCATCGTGACCGGCAGGCCGAGGTCGACCAGGCTGGTAACCCCATGCTCCTGCACGCCGCAGGGCACGATACCACCGAAATGCCCGAGGTCCGGCTCGACATTGATGGCGATGCCATGGAAGCTTACCCATCGTCGCAGGCGGATGCCGATCGCGGCGATCTTGTCCTCGGCGGGAGAGCCGTCGGGCATCGGCGGGCGGTCCGGCCGCACCACCCACACGCCGACGCGGTCCTCGCGCCGTTCACCGCGCACGTTGAAGGCCGCCAGCGTGGCGATGATCCAGGCTTCCAGCGCGGCGACGAAAGCGCGCACGTCCTCGCGCCGCCGTTTCAGGTCGAGCATGACATAGGCCACTCGCTGGCCCGGGCCGTGATAGGTGTATTCGCCGCCGCGCCCCGCTGCAAAGACCGGGAACCGCTCCGGGTCGATCAGGTCCTCGATCCTCGCGCTGGTGCCGGCCGTATAAAGCGCGGGGTGTTCGACCAGCCAGACCAGTTCCGATGCGGTGCCGGCCCGGATCGCTTCGGCCTGCGCCTCCATGAAGGCCAGCGCCTGCGGGTAAGGGGTCAGGCCGGGCTCGATTCGCCATTCGACGGGAGGAGAGCCGGGCAGGGGAAGAAACGACGTGGCGAGCTGGCTGCGGTCGGTCATGGGAATTCTCGGATAGACGGGGTTTCATATGGCGGCGATTGCGCCAAAGGTCCAGTCCGGCGGAGCCGTTCCGGCTATTGTCGGTCATGCACGATTATTGCTCGACGCACTCTTGTTTCGTCCAGAACGATTTGCTACACGCCGCGAGCCGGTTGTTACCGGCTTCTACCACGTGCGGTCGTGGCGGAATTGGTAGACGCGCAGCGTTGAGGTCGCTGTGGGGCAACCCGTGGAAGTTCGAGTCTTCTCGACCGCACCAATGAGTTTTCAAGAACCCATGTTTTCTGCCGCTTTGCGGCCCGATGTGTCCCACGTCAGAACCATGCATGGGACACTTTGACCCGTTCCATTGCTTTCAGGGCCAGCTTCCAGCGCTGGACCCGGCGTGTGTAGACCTCGCTCGTCTTCGCTTCCGAATGGCCGTGAATCGCCATGATCTCGTATTGGCTGCATCCGAGCTCGGCTAATAGCTCCCCCAGCCCCTTGCGGACCCCGTGGGCTGACCGATTCGTCAATCCTGCATCCACGCACCATCGTTTGAACATGGCGGATGCGCTGTCGCCGCTGGCATAGGGTTTGCCGCCGCGGCCAAGCAAATAGGTGGCTCCCTGGATCTTCGGCGCGCGCGTTGCGTCTTTCAGCGGCGCAAGCAGCGGCACGGATACCTCGGAAGAACCTTTCTTCAGCGGCTGCCACCGTACCGCAGGGACGCCATCGATAACGCATTCATGCGAGCGGCCGAGGATGGTTGTGTCCTCGATGCGGCATCCGGTCCAGAGCAGGACCGACATGGCGACATGGGCTTTCGTGCCCTTTTTGTGGTGCGCGAAGAACTGCTTTACGTCTGCTCCGCTCCAGGGCGTTGCGCCATCACCCACCTCATAGACCTTGTCGATGCCACGGGCGGGGTTCGTCCCGACGTGCTTGCGCTTGATCGCCCAATCGTACATCACCGCGACGGCTTCGATAAATGCATCGGCCTGAGCCGGTGTTCCGGCCATCTCATCCTGCATCTCGATCAGCTTTTCCTGCGGGACCATCATTTTTCGGTCCGGATGAAGCAGCAGGCGTTTCAGCAGGTTGCGCTTCTTCTTTAAGGTCTTGTGGCTGGACGTACCGGCCTCGACCCTCGTTTCCAGATGCTCGAGGTACTTGTTGACCAGCCAGGCTATCGATTTCGGCTTCGCGTAATCGGAGGCTTCCTTGAGCGGTTGGGGTTTCTCTCCGCGCCGGGCTGCAAGATATTGGCGTTGAAAATCCTCGTGCCCCGGCCCGCAATGGATGCGGATACGCTTCTTCCGTTCGCCTTCGGGTCGCACACGATACCTCACGTTGCCAGACGGCAGCGGTTCGATAACAAGACCCGGATAGTCGACGCGCATGGATGGCCTCACCATTCTTCCAGGCCGCCATCCTCTTCCTGGGGTTCGACGCGCTCAACGTGGCCACAGTGGATTTCGATCTGTGCACCGCTTACGCACACCTTATCAACAGACAGGCCGGCATCCTGCAGAGCCTTCAAGGCGGCCCGTATCGCCTTTTCGCTGGTGCGCACTCTTGACCGGCGTCCGTCGGCAACAAGTTCGCTCGGCGGAACGTGCTTACTCACCGTCCACCTCCTGGCGGGCGACTGGCAGGACGACCCATTGCCACACCTTGCGGTCGAAACGGATCAAGCCGAGCCGTTTTAGTTTCGTGCGCGCCCGATCTCTGGCGCGGTCGCTGTTCCCGTATTTCGGGTCGCGGACCAAGCGCTCCAGCTCGAGTTTCATATCTGCGGTGAGTTCCGGCGCCCGCACCGCCTCCTTGCGCTCAGTCATGGCGATGGCTCCGCTTGTTTGACGGAGAGCGTTAGTCCTTCGCCGCGCTGGAGGCGGTCGACAATATCCTCATAGGTGACCTGCGCCGCGTATTCATCGCCGCAGATAAGTTCGACGGTCACAGTGTCGAAAAGCACGCTGATGGCGATCTTGGGCGGCGTAGCCAGGATTTCGCGCTCACCGGCCATCATCGCGCTCCTGTGCGGAGAGGCGGCGCGCCCGGATAATGCGGCCAAGCTGCATCATCGAGACTTCGAGCGCACCCGCTGACACTGCGCGCGCCCGTTTGGAAAGCGCGATGTCGAAATGCTCATGAGCGGTGCCAGCCTTCTGGAGCCATTTCCGCTGGACGCCGATTCTGTCTGCCATCGCCAACAGTTCATCGGTGCTGTCGGCGATCATATGGCACATCTTCATCCGCCCGAATGCGGCCTGCATGTTGTCCACGTAGACCGTCACGGCTGCGGCTCCTTCTGGAGGGCGGCAGGATCATGCGTCCCGGCAAGCGCCATACGGATATTCTGGCACGTATCGAGGATGCCGATTTCACGTTCAGGGATGGTGTGGCGTGGCGCGAAGCGTGTATCGTAGCTTTCGAGCAAATCGGTGACGCGGTTCTGCGCCTCCCGCAGCCTGTCCCGCTCGGCCAGCAGTTGCAACTCGCGCTCACCGCCGACACCAAGCAGTCTGGCTTGCTCCAGATTTTCGGCCGTCAGCGTCTCCACCTGCCCTTGGAGGCGGACGATTTCATCGGCAAGATCAGCGGCAGCCTTGCCCTCGCGCAGGAGAAATTGCGCTAGACGTTCCGGCGTTCCGGGATCGACGTAACCTTCAAGTTGGTTCGCGCACTCGTAGATGTCGCGACCGTTGATGCGCGGAATCTTGTCAGCCTGCATCGCGCCCTCCATCGGCAAGGGCGGCTCGGCCGGCGGGAGTGATGCGATAGCAGTTGCCGCCTGTGGAGGATTGCCCTAGGCGTTCGACAAGACGGTTGTATTCCAGCCAGACTAATTTCGGAGTGGCCCAATAGGCTGAATGCCCAAGGTGGGTAGAAATTTCCGGTCCTGTCGGCGGGGCGTGAAATTCTTTCAGGCGCGCCAAATACGCGAGAACGAGCGTCCGCGCTTCCGTCAACTTCACCATCTCACTCTCCCTTCGGCTGGGGTGCGGCGGGGAGGGGCATCCAGTGGGTGAATGCGTTATCCTCGAACGGGTCGATATGATCGCCGAGGCCGTGCGCGGCTAGCCGCTCAGCGTAATCATCTTCGTAAACGTCGAAGGGCTGATCGGGCCAAACCCAAGCCGAAACCTCATCATCCCACCGAACGATAACAACGCGGTCGAGATATCCGCCGCCCTTGCCGGGGCGATAGGCAATCAGCCACGTCCCGTCCTTCGGCGCCGATGACATGTCCCGCCATCCCGGCTGGACTGGATGGGCGATGGCGGAAACCAAAGTGTCTTGATTTTCGATGATCCAGTAAAGCGCCGAAGCCCACTCGCCATATGCGGTCAAGTTCTCGCGCTGATGCCAGTCGCTCGCCTGCCAGTGAAAGCCTCGGTCGGTGCGCGGGCACTTATCCAACTTTGCCAGCAACTCTTGCAGCGCCTTCACCGCCACCGCCTGCCCGCTAGGGGCTGGGTGGGTGAGAGACGCCTGATGCAGATTGAGCGCATCGCACATTGCCTTGCGGTCATCGTCAGTGACGGGGCGACGGAAGTGCAGCCGAAGGACGCGGTTGTCTTCCACGTCGCCTGACATCGCCTTTACCGGCAGCGCGCGATCCGTGAACCATGTATCTTGCACCGCCTGCCCGCCTGCGCCTATGGCGGCAATACGGTCGGCCAAGACCTGCTCGCCGGATAGCGGCGGCGCTGACAAGAACACTTCGATCTCGGCCTTGCCCGCCTTGTCAGCAGCGATGGCCCGAAGCAGGCACATGGCTTGGATGCGGTGGCCGTCGAACTGCAACGCTAGGTCTCGCCACTGGCTTTCGGTGTCTTCTTCCGAATCTGCACCTATGGCGGCGGTGAGGGCTGCGCGAATTAGATCATCGCCGTGAAGATGACCCAGATCACGCCCCCAAATGATTTTGCGGGCCGCCTCGACCATCGCATCCGTCACCTGCGCCGGATTGGTGGGGGTGGTGGTTTTAGGGTGGGTCATGGCTTTTGCCTTTCGTGAACAGGCACGTATTTGTCGCCGTAAATGGCTGCGAGCGTGACCTCGTTGGCAAACGCGACAGCCGCTCGGTGGTCGCCCTGCATGGTGAAACCAAAGAAATTCGGGTTTGCGCAGATGCCGGTCAGCGCCGCATTGAAGATGGCGCGATAGCCGTCATGGTTCGTATTCCAGTACGGAACGAAGTCGTTGACGATTTTGCCGTTGCGGTCTGGGTCATCAGGATCAATCATCGCCACCCCCTTCCCGTTCACCCTTGGCGGGTTGAGAGAGGGAGGCGAGGGCGGCGTCAATACGACGAATTTCCCCAAACTTATCGTGCCCATACAGACGCATCAGATTTTCACTTACGTGCCGACGCGCTTCCCGCAACGCCTCCACCACACCCGGAGCAGGGCTTGGGGATGGGGCGCGGCGGTTCCATGCAGCGTGGCATTCTTTGATCGGCGTTACCGGATCAATGCAATCCTGCGGGAAAGGAACGTCAGGGCCGCGAGCGCCACAGAAGCACCAAACGGATATACGGTCGCTGGACGCGCCTTGGGCGACATTGCGAGAACCGCAGAACGGGCACGGAAGCAGGTCAGACATGGCGCACCTTTCGGATGATCTGTTCCGCCGCCTGCACGTCTCCCGAGACTTCGTAGAGACGGACGGCTAGTTCAAACGGGTCGATTTCGTGGGATCGCCAGAAGGCGAGTTCTTCGCCGGAATGCTGTTGGCGATGCTCCTCGGGCGTCAGGGGAAGCGTCCAGCAGTCGTCGGGCTTCTGGCCCTTGCCGGTCCACTTCTTGCGATGGACGGCGCTTCCTGCCCGGATATGGCAGGCCTCGCAGCCGTACTCACCGGATACGACGGACGGCAGAAGGCGGATGAATGCCAGGTGGCGAGGATCTTCAATCCGGCGTGTCTTCTTGCTCGACGGGTCGAAGGCGAAGGCCGTGGGAGGTTTTGGAAAAGCAAAGGCTGCCATCACACGATCTCCCTTGTCTCGACGCCAACAATCCCGGCGATGAGTTCCAGGGTATCAGCGGCGTCTTGTTCGCCGTAGCAGACCAGCTTGCACTGCTTGAGGACCGATCCAGCCTTGTCGCGGGCCGCTTGGGAAGTGGTCAACGGCGCGCTGTTGCGAAGATCTCCGGCAACTCCGGAAACCAGGTCCTGCTCGCCGACGCCAGTGGCAGCCCAAAGCTGCTTAGCAACGGACAGGAGCCAGGCTCGATCCTCGTCGGATAGGTCGGGAGCCGAAGACGCGGACTGACCATCAGCCGCTCCAATGTCTCCGGCTCCCTCATCAACACCGTCGTTGCCGGCGTCGGAATTATCGGCAGCGGGATCGCCTACGCTGGACGTGGAAGCGTCCGCGCTGCCTTCGTCGGTGGAGGTGGCTGACGATTGGGAATTGTCTTCGGTTTGGGTGCTGTCAGCCTCGCCAGTGAGCGCGGCCGTCTCGCGGGTCACAAAGGACTGATCGAAGCCTTCGCGCGCCTGTGGGGCTTCCTGACGGGCCTGTAGGCGGGACATGACCGATGGCGTGACGTCCTTTGCGTTGGTCGGGCCGAAGTTCTCGGCCTCATCCCGGTCATAGACGCCAAGGATCACTTCCGGGCAGTGCCGGCGAGCCCATGAGCGGGCCGCGAAATAGCCGAGCTGCTGCCGCGGGTCCGACTTCCACAAGGGCGAGTTTTTGGTGGTGATGGCTCCGATCGGTGGCGTCTCGTATTCGCATTCCTGGCCGTCCAAGACACCTGTCACCTTGCACGACAGGTCATTGCCTTCGCCGATGAACTCGTACCGGAGCCGACCCTTGATGCCAGAGCGGGTATTGACCACGGCGGCGATAAGTTGCGCCTCGTAAGCTATGGCACCATTCACCGCATAGGACTTGGAAGCGACGGCAAACGGCGACATCTGCCATTCAAGGGCTTGGAGCGCGACGGCCATGCAGGCGCCGGCGTTGCCGCGCAGATGCTTCGGCAGGGCGATATCGGCCCGGCACATGACCTCCGCGAAGCGAACGACCTCACCAAGGTTCTGCGGGGCGATCGATGCGCCGCCGGCGCCGACTGCAATGCCGATCTCGCGTGTCGAGGTCTGGTCAGCAGGAACGAGCTGGTTCATTTCCAATTCTCCGGATTGATGGATTTGGCGCGCCACGATGCGCGAATTGCCGGCATTTCCTGCTTGCAGGCGTTCCATGCGTACCAAGGTGCGGATTTCACTTCGCGCCAGAAGGTCGAGACATAGGTCCAGTCCAGAACAACCGGAGCGACGATGATGATGGCGAGGCGAGCGAACATCAGGCGGCCACCGCGTTCAGTTCAGTATCGATCCGCGTCCTTGCCCATGAGGGCATTTCCACGAAAGAGATATGCTGGTCGTGCCCATCGAACCCAGGCCAATCCCCGCGCTCGATACATTCGGCAAGGATCGCCAGCCCGCGCATTGCCTGGCGCTCGCCAAGGTCGATGTCGCTGTCCTTCAACTGCATGATCCGCACGTCGTAGGGCGGCTGCTTCTCGACAAAGGCGAAGGTGAAGGAGGTGAAGGCGTCGGGGCCGAGCACGTCACGGACGACCATGCGGGTGAAGCCGGCCTGCACATGATAGCCGTGGGCGTAGATCGCCCGCGACAGGCTTTCGTCGTCGACCGATGCCGCGGTTTTCAGATCAACGAAATCGCCGCTGGCGTTCGGGATGACGTCGGGCCGGCTTTTCAGCCAGATGCCGTTGCGCTTGGTGAACAGCGACCGTTCGATGCGACCATTCAGGATGCCGAGCCGGACCGCCTCCTTGGACTGGATCGCCGCCGCCATCTGGCGGATATGGCCGATCTCGGTTTCTGTGATGACCGTCTTGCCGGCCTTGGCCGTCTTTTCCAGCCATTCCTTGCAGGCGTTGGCATTGGCGTTCCAGAGCTTCCAGTTGCCCTTGTCGTCTTCGTACTGCTTGGGGCGAAGGGCGTAGCGCTCGGCAAAGCCATCCTCGCCCAGGAGTAGCATGTGAGCCGCCTTGCCGAAGTCGAGTGCCGGTTTGCTCTCCGGTTCCTCGCGGTTCGGATTGTACGGGCTGGTCCACCAGTATTCGAGCGGCCGGCGCAAGATGGCGCGCACGCCGCTGGAGGAAATCGAGAACCCGTCGAACAGGTCCGGGTCATGGTGATACCGCTCGATGTCGACGTGGGCATAGACACCCTTCTTGTCGATCTTGCCGCCGCGGTAGACTTGTTCGTTGCTGAGGCCGTCGATCAGATTGCCAACGACGGCGCCGACGGATTGAAAGCGATCGGGCTCGATGCGGTCCATTATGCCGCCCTTTCCATAGGTTCGGGATTGTCGATTTCAGCCTGGGCGATCTGCCGAATGGCCTCGGCGTGTTCGAGTTCGCCGGCGTCGGCGCAGATGACCATCCAGCGTTCCAGCGTCTCCCGCTGCAAACGGCTCATGGCGATCAAGGCCAGTTCTTCGATGTGGTCGGGGGAGGCGGTACGCATTACTCTGCCGCCTCCGCTTCGGTGAGGTCAGGCGCGGAAAGGTCCGGGATCGCCTGCAACAACGCGATGATCTCGCGATAACCGTCAGACAGCTTGTCGTAGGCCGTCTGGAAGTGATCCCGCGTCAGGTCTTCGCTTTCCTTGTCGTCTGGAAGTACGGCGTCCATGGCGCGCTCGATGACTGTCATGGCGGCGCGAAGGTCGGTCCGTCTCGCCATCCGCTCCGTCGGCGTCGACGGTCCCCATCCACGCCGGAGCCGGTCAAGCTCCTGCCGCTCGGTCAGGGATGCGTCTTCCCATGTGCGGAGCAGTTCGACATGACGCTCATGCGCCCGTTGGAGGTCGCGGCGAAGCTCGGAAGCAAAGCGCAGGGCGACACCCGGCTTGACGATGCATCCGAGGACGGCGCAGATGGCCGCTAGTTCTTCTGCCGGTTCCATCACGCTGCATCCTTGCTGGCGAGCCGCATCCGGTTCTCGCGGTTGAGCTTGTGGCGGAACCACTCGCGCTCGATCATCTCGGCGCGGATTTCCGCAATCTGCTCGTCGGTGAAGAAAGACAGGCCGCGATGCCTGACGATGACGCGATCAAGGGCCTTGTCGAACTCGCGGCCGAATGTGGAGTTCTGGAGATTGATCTGGCGCTCGTGACGGGCGCGCGGAGCGGTTGCCGTCGACATCACAGTGCCCTCACGAATCGGCCATCAGGATCGTTCCCGCCCAAGCCGCGATAGACATAGCCTTCGCCAGCAATGGCGCGGGAAATCAGTGCGTCGTCAGCTGCGGCCGCATTGGCGATTTCAGCTGCCAGCGCCTTCGACAGCGCATTGCCTGCGAACAGGTTCTTGCCGTTCAGGTAGACGCCATCGACCATGACAGCAGGAACGCCCGCATCCAGTTCGACAGAAAGCTCAACCTCGCACTCGACGTCGTAGATCGTGTCGATGCCCAGGGCTTCGTCGTGGGCTGTGTGGCAGAAATCGTAGCGAGCCATCTTCGTTTCCTCTCATCGTCCAGCCAGATCGGCCCGAGGGGCTTCTTCGTGGCTGGTGGCTTGTCGTACAACATGTACGATTAAGATGCAAGTACGTTTTGTACGATTTTTGTTGCGCCGGAAATTTTGTACGATTATGTCTGTCTGCGTCGGGCTGGTTTTGAGTTGCCCGTCGCCACGGATTGCCTACCCCGGAAGGGATGGCCTCACGGCAGAGCGGCTAAGGCTGCTATGCAGGTGCAGTAGGATGAGCGTCGGTCGTTCCGTGGCAGTGTCGAAGACCGGGGGCTCTGTAGGTGTCATCGCCACCTGAAAAGCGATGAGGGCGCGCAACGACAACGGGAGATCGGCCCCGGCGCGTGAGGCTCACCAGCCAATAGAAACCGACCATGATCCGCAGGTGGAACGGGCCGTCATATGGCCAGGCGGGGATGCATACGGGAACCTCGAATACTCGGCTCATTGCTGAAACCCGATGCAGTACCCTTGGGCTGGGGTTCCTCCCGGTCCCGAGGGATTGCTGCGCCGTTTCCTGAAGCCTGACTATTGCTGGAAGGTGCTGAACCTTGAAACCTAAGAGAAATCGGAAAACACGGGCGACCGATAATCGTAGAGCGCCTACCTCTCAGGAAGAATCTCTACGCGCGGGCGAAAAGCCGTGGCAGCGGCAAACCCGCACGATCCATCAATTTCCTAGATGCTTCGCGTATCTCAAGGCGATGCGGATCAAATTCGAAGATCCTGCGATGCACGACTATTGGGCGGCCGTGATCCTGTCGGATGCATTCCCGGACGCGAAACTAGCGTCGATCGGCACTGTGAATTTCGACACGATGACCGGCCGGCAGCTTCTGACAGCTTTCGAAGCGATCCTGGCCGAGAGGCCGAAGCGGACGAAGGCGCGGAAGCTCAAGCCGGTGAGCGAAGTCGAGAAGATCAAGGGCGCGGCGAGTGAGGCCGAAATAATCGCGGCCATGACGCTGAAAGGCGGATGGAAGGCTGTCACACTCGCGGGTTGGGGCATCGCTTGGCCGCCACCGCAAGGATGGCGTAGGAAACTGGTCGAGAATTTCGAGGCGAGGGCAGGGTAATGGACAACCACCACACAGCAGTATGGGCAGCCATCGATCGGATTGCAGAGCACCGCGGTCTGACGCCTTCCGGGTTGGCGCGGATGGCTGGCTTGGACAAAACCGCCTTCAACCTATCGAAGCGGACAAGCCGTTACGGCAATCGATGGCCGTCGACGGAGACGATAGCTGCCGTGATCGATGCGGTCGGGATGACCTGGGCGGAATTCGGTCGCCTGGTTGATGGTGGCTGAAACGAAAACCCCGGCTGGAGCCGGGGCTATAGGTGTCAAGCCTTTGCGGCGGTTTTGCCTAGAGGGGTATCGCTCAAAATGGAGGCGATAGGCTCACGTAGCGGCGTCCACAGGTTGACCACGAACGGCCGGATCGACCCTGAAATAAAATATGCGGCGACGAGCAACGGCGAAGCCGCTAGAAGCCATATCGCAATCCACGTCATCGCCAGCGGGTTGTTCCAATCCTCTATCTGGCCGGCAAGATCGCGAATGCGCACTGCTCTAGGATCATTCCAGAAGCGGCTATTTTTGAGGCTGATGCCCTCGCTGATCTCGACCGCTTTGCGGTGGATACGTTCCGTGCTTGCCCCGATGGTCTCGATCCGATCATCGTAGTTCGTGGCCGAGACTTTCCATCCCTCGTATGCCGCGATCGCCAAAGCGCCGAGGATCGCGAATGGGACGAACGGCGATGCGATCAGAAGATGCACCGCACGCGATCTCTCGATCTCGTGCCGAAGCCACGCGCGATCTTCCTTGGCGAGGTCTTCGCGGACCATGTCTTCTACAAGCGACAGTATCTCACGTCGGCGTGGTCGCAGATACAGCGAAGCTGCCAACTGGATAACCCCGCATACTGGCAGGGCCGCCAGAAGCCAAAATGCGGGCTCGCGGAAAAGCTCATTCATCTCGTTCACCAAGCTTGTCACGGTTCAAACTTTCAAGCTTTGCTCGGTCTATAGATAGGAGTTCAGTTAACAGGTATGCCACGAAATGTACCATCAAAAAGAAGGCCACCAAAGGGCGATGGGTTCCAAGCCAGTCCCGAACATTAAGATCGAAAACAAAATCAATGGCTTGGATTAGAGCTACTTGCGCTATGAGGTGCACAAGATAAGTCCAGATCAGCCATCTGGTGAGCCAGTGTTGCAAAATGCGCCCCGTTCAGCCTTTCGACCTTATCCCTCTTCGCGTACCTTCCGGCCCGTCTCCGTCATCCCACGTCCGGCCCTTCCGCCTTCATTCGTTCCCATTCTTCTGGCGACAGCGCGGCCTTCAACGCAACGTCCGCTTGCTCAAGGTAGCCTTCCCATTGTGGACGGCCTCGGAACATCGTGTTTTCTGGAATGTCGAAATAGGAACACAGCGCGCGGGCGGCGCGCTCACGGGGCGATTTCTGCTTTCGTGCCATCACCAAATCCTCCCCAGAGCATAGGCAACCATCGCGCGTCGAACGCCGGCCTGCAAGTAGGAAGTGCTATTTTGGGGAGGAAGGTGGATTGCTAGCAGGCCTGCGGCGGTTCTTAGCGAGGATCCTTGCCGCTGCAATCAAGATCGCCTGGTCGTCCTCGTCCAGCGCCTCGAAAAAGGGACGCAGCACCTCCGCCAATTGAAGCAAGGCGTCGTCAGGCCCAAACGATCGTTCCAGCCGCTTCACCACTTCGTCGTTCAGGCTCTTGCCGCCACGATCAACGGCTGCCTGCAACTGTTCTCTGAGGCGCTTGGGCATCCGTAATGGAAATGGCGACGATGTGGGCGAAGTCATGCCCGGCTTATGGCCGAAAGATGATGCCCGCGAAATAGCTTCACAAATGCGGTTCTGACGTCATCAATACCCGCTATTCACAGGGCACCGCTACAAATTGAGCGTTTCTGTTAACTGGCTCGGCCACTCCGTAGTCGATCCTTATTGACAGGGCGATTAGGGAAATGTTCCTATAATGTTCTCAAGCATGGCGAGGCGGGAGTGACCAAGCAATTCACGGAATACGTTTGGCAGCGGGTTTGTTTTTGCAGAGAGTTTAGGATGATCAAAGTTCGACCGAAGTACCCTTCACGAAACCACGAGATCGTCGCGCATCTACGGGACGCGGCCGGGGCCGTTGCCCCACTCGATCAGAAAATGGTTGTGAAGCGGAAAGCTGCGGAAATCTCAATCGCTATGGCACTTTTGCATGGCGGGGATTGGCAGGTCCAGATTGATCATCGCGACGGGTTTGTTTTGGTGACTCCTCGTCTTTGACGAATCCTGCGCGGATGATGGCAATGGCCCTGGGCAAGGATTTCCGATCAACCCCAAAGGCTAGTAGAGCGGCTCTGAGTTGAGCTTCTGTGTCCGCCGCCACGTTACGCGCTTCTGCTTTCGGTGGGGAGGTATCGCCGTACAGATACCATCCGGCAGTGTGTCCGAACACTTTCGCGTAAGTGGCTGCAGCATTCCTCGAAATCGGACGGTTGCCGTTGCAGTTGCTGACCATCAAATCCATACCCACGCGGCCTTCCTTTAGCGCGCGTTGGTTCTTGGTCCATGCGTCGACCGGGCCGTCGTAATCGGCGATGGCGGCGCGCAATCTGTCTTTCGGCTCTGTCATTCGTACAACATCGCCGATCATCGTCGTTCAAGGTGTACGATTTTCGCTTGCAATGGCGTCGTACGTATTGTACGAAAATCAGCCATGGACACTCCAAGCACGATTTCTGGCCTGATTGGCAAATGGGGCAAGCTCACCGAGTTCGCCGCCGATGTCGGTTGCGGATACGAGGCGGCACGCAAAATGCGGGATCGCGAAAGCATCGCGCCTGAGCACTGGGCCAAGGTCATCGCCGCCAGCGAAGCAAAGGGCATTCCGGGCATCACATACGAGTGGCTTGCTGTTCGCCGCTCCGCTCCCGCTGGAGAAGCGGCATGAGCATGGTCCCCTATGTGACGCTCGGCTTGATCACGTTGACGGCCATCGCGAACGTCTTTGTTGTGTGGTCTCTCCACCGCATTTCCAGGATCAATCGCGGCTGCGGCTCCTCCGTGAAACGGGAGGGCGGCAAATGAGCAAACACCGTAACGAAGTTGAATTCGCCGGAATCGTGCTTGGAAGCCGTGCCGACTCGATTGAGGTAGGCAGTCGCGGAAACCGTTCCCGAGGCGAGTTCCGCCGGGAACGTATCGACCATGGGTCTCGGCTCCCAACTCGGCTCGGCGTCTTTGTAGACCTGTTCGTTGGGAAGCATCTTCCCACCGGCGGGCTGCTCGAAGCTGACTTTCAACAGGTCGATTGCTACCTGCGCCCGATTGCGCATTTCGATCGTGATGCAGGTCCAGGCCGGTTGATGGTCGACGGGGCTCGGTGTCGCGGTGACAAGAGGCAGGGGCAATTCCGCCGCCTCCTTGGCAAGCGCGAATTGGCGCTGCGAAATGATCGCGGCCCATACCGCGCCGACGGCTGCAACCAGCGCCGCAACCAGCGTTCCTATCGCAATCCAGTCCATTCGCCCCTCCCGTCCCCGGCACATCAAACCACGGCATCGGCGTTCCTCCAAGTCGCGAGGTCCGCATGATCCGCATCGCCCCTGCAGAGGATCACGGTCTTTCCCTCGACGTCATCCAGATCGACGGTGGCACGCAATCGCGAGCCAACGTCAACGATCAAGTCGTCAACGACTACGCCGAGGCGATCAAAGCCGGGGCGACGTTCCCGCCGATCGTCGTGTTCTACGACGGCAGGAAGCATTGGCTGGCCGACGGCTTTCATCGCTTCCACGCCTACCAGATGGCAGGCAAGTCGAAGGTCGCTGCCGATGTGCGGCAGGGCACCCGCCGCGATGCGATCCTGTACAGCGTCGGCGCCAACGACACGCATGGGCTTCGCCGCACCCGCGACGACAAGCGCCGGGCTGTCCTGACACTGCTGAATGACGCTGAATGGTCGAAGTGGTCGGATCGGGAGATCGCACGGCAGTGTGCGGTCAGCCCCGATACCGTCGGTCGCGTCCGCAAGGAAGTCGGGCCGGTCACTGTCCGATCGGACAGTGAGGATCGCTCCTACACCACCAAGCATGGCACGACCGCCACGATGAAGACGGCAGGCATCAACGCCAGCCGCACTCAATCCCAAGCGAAAGTCTCCGAGGACAACGGCAGCATCACCGGCGGGGCCGGCGCTGTGACGGGAGAGGCGAGTAGGCTCGCATCCGGGCGAACGGATGCAGGGGGGGCGGCTTCGGTCGACCTCCCCACCAATTCCGATGCTGTCGGCGATACCGACGCAATCCAGTCGCCGTTCGACCGCGCCAGCGACGAGGGCAGGGCGCTGTTCCTTGCCCGGAACAATCTTCAAGAACAGCCGAAGGTCGAGGCGCACGACGCGGAGGCATGCAACACCCACAGCAACGCCGTCGACCCTGCGTCTACTGTCACAGACGGCCGCGCCAACATGGAGCCTGACGATGTAGATCGCAGCGCGGAGCGCGCCAGCAGCGCCGTGGAAGTCGGCGCACCAATTTCGCCCGAAGGGGCACACGAGAAGCCGGCGTCGGGGCTTTCTGCCGCCCATGCAGACGACGCCAAAAGCGACAGTGACCGTAACCCTGTCGATGAAGCTTTGGTGACAGCCGGAGAGACGGCACAGAATTCCCAATCGGACGACGACGCATTCTCCGAGGTGAAGGGCACGGCGAGACCTGAGAACGCCGCTGGCGTTGAACCGACGTCGTCCGACAACCCATCGGCGGCTCACCCCGTCGAGGCCGTGGCAGATAACCCCCAGGTCCCCCGCCCATCTGCCTCGGCCAAAGAATTCCCTGACCCGCAGTACTCCGGGGTCGCGACGGCCGACCCGGCACACCAAGTCCCGAAGCTTTCCGGTGCAAAAAGCGATGTTCCTCACGTCGTCGGTCAGGGCTGCACTGAGCAGGTGGAGTCGTTCGGATATTCGGGACAAGAGGACGCCAGCGCGACGCAGGCCCGGAATGAGCCGGGAAGTGTGAGCGGGGCTACCGTCACCAATTTCGCGGCGATGTCGAAGGCCGATCAAATCCGCCTCCTTCGTCCGCACTGCCAGCATCCCAACGATCTCGAGAAGTGCGGCGGCTCCGGCCGCAACCATTGCCACGCCTGCAAGAAGGCGATGGCGGAAAGCGAGGCGGCATGAACTATCGCGACTGGCACGTTGGGATGAAGGTCGTCTTCGTCGGCAGTGAAGGGTTCCTGGTCGCAGGCCGTTCTGCGCGCCTCGAAATCGGTCACGTCTACACGATCGCCGACCTGCACATGAGCAGCATCGGAGACGAGGTCCGCGGTGGCGGTGGGGAGAGATACATCCTCAGCGAGGATGCGCTGTACATCAGCTTCGGCCAGAAGATTTGGTATCACGCTGGCGCGTTCCGTCCCGTTGAACCACGCAAGACCGATATCTCCATCTTCCAGCAACTGCTTTCTCCCTCGAAAATCAAAGCGAGGGCAGACGCATGAGCGCGACCCTCGTCCAGTTCGCCGGCGACGATAAGCGGGCCCGGCAGAAGCCATCGGCGCTGTCCCTGTTCGATCTTGGGTGCGACACCGTCGAGATAGCCAAGCGGCTGGGCGTCGAGGAGCATGTCGCCTCGCGCCGGCTCAATGCCGAGCGCTGCAAGGCCAAGGGGCTGCCACTCGAGACTGCCCCGTCGCCGTATAGGAAATCGCGCGTGAAGGACTGGCTGGCTGGCGAACATCCCGGGATCGGGAGGAGCGGCCTATGATGCTCCTGGTCGCCACCCATCTACTCGCCGTAGCAATCGGCGTCGTCTGCACCTGGGCCTATGCGCGCATCAAGATCGCTGAGATCAAGCGCGACGATCTTTCGTTTCGCATGGCGCCGACCATTTCCAATTCCATAGAGGACGCCATTCGGCGCGCCGGTGTGTGATGCAAACGGTGAATCGTCGTTTGCCGGCCTGTGCCGGCGGTCTTTCTCAAACAACTCCAACTGGATCGGACGCTTTGCTGCCAGGCGGTGTGTTCGATCCATCCTTCATTCCTTTCCTGCCCTTTGCCATCGAGCCGAGGGTTTATCCGAACTTCGCCGGTTCGACCGGCTCAGTCGCTCGTGGTGACGGACACACCATAGGCGAAGGGAAACCATCATGTCCGACACCAAGACGGTACGAATCCGTACCGAATGCAGGGTGAGTGCAATGCGTACGAGTGCTTGCGCAGCGGAGTCATTCCAACTGCTCAACGCCGGGGCGAAATCAGTCTGGCGTGGTCAGGGCGACACCTGGACAGCTGCTCGCGACAGGGCGGCCGAAGAGGCTGGCGTCACGCCGGCTCAGGCGGAACGGCTCCAGAAGAACTGGAGAACCATGAAATTCCCGAACGGCGACGTCTATCGCCTGCTCAGGAACAAGTACGGGCATCTTTGCTCGTTGATTGAAAAAGCCGGCGACGCCGTCGAGGCCAAGCGGCTGGAAATCGAGGAATCCTATGCGGTTAGGAAAGGGCCTGTGTCGACTGGCACGGGAGACAACGATGCTCGGCATTAGCTGGGCGCGGCATGGCGGCTCGTCTCGGACCGTCGCCATCGCCTTGGTCGGAGCCGCTGCGGCGGTGACCATCACAGTCCTCGTCATCAATGCCAACGGCATGGCGCTGGACGGACAGCACACGATCCAGCGCGCCACGGCCGCCTGGTAATCTAAAGGAGATCAGCATGGCGAAGAAGACGACGCGGATCAACGAAAGCGACCGATACGATCCGTATACCTCGCGCGCTAGCCTTATGGACGATGCGCCGAAGGGTGAAATCCCGACCCAACCAAATACACTGCCGGCCGAGGACGCGGTTCTTGCGCTCAACCTGGCCAAGATGATCGCCGCCGACACTTTGCTCGACGGAGCGAAGGCAGACCACAAGGCGGTCAAGCAGCACGTCGAGGCGAAGGGCGTGAATCTCAAGGCCCATTCGCTGGCCAGCAAGATTGTCTCGTCGGGCAAGGTGGCAGAGTACATCGAGCTTTTCAGCGACACCCTCAAGTACCTGAAAATCCGCGGCCGTCCGGTGCAGACCAGTCAGCTTGAATTGCTGGTGACGGAAGATGATCGGACGCCGGTCGATGATCGCGCCCGCGAGGAAGGCCGGTACGCCGGCATCATGGGGTATCCCGAAAGCAGCAACCCGTACTCGGTTGACAGTGAGCACGGGCAAATCTGGCTCACGGCCTATCGGGGCGGTGAGGACGAGCGAAAGCTGATCCTCGATCTAGAGCCGGCAGAAGGCTCTGAACTGATCTCCGGCCAGTCCGACGATCCCTTTGCTGATCCCGAAGCGGAGGCAGCGTGATGCCGGAGGGCAAGCGCAAGTTCATCGAGGACGCCGCTCGTGTGATTGATGGACGGGTTGCCGCTTTGAAAGCGGAGTTAGCCCGCGACGAAGCCAGCGGCAGGGCGGAGTATTACAATTCGTCGGCCGACCGTGCCGCAATCGCTGAAGCTGAGCACTGCGCGAGACTTATCCGGTACTTGGGCAAGGCTCCGTATCGCGGCGATCCTTACGATGTTGCGCTCAAGAGATGGAGCACCGGCCGCTAATGGCTGCGCCCACCATCGCCCGTGTCATGCGCGCCGCCGCGATCATCATGCGCATCCGGCGCGCTGACCTCCCCCGCATTTCCATCTGCCTGCACTGCGCGGGCATCCGACTTGAGGTGTGAACATGCTAAATATTCTCAAGCGCGCCGCCGGCTTCGGCGAACCCGATCTGATCCCCGACGATGAATTCGCATCTGCCATGGATGCGTTCCCGGTCCAGCCGGAACCGACGATCCTGGATAGGTCGGCCACTGTCGTCAGTACGTTCCTAGACGGCGCTCGTTCGCGCCGTGCAGATCTCATGACGCAGATTGCCGGATTGACCGAGGAACTGCGCCAGACGGACTTGGCTATTGAGGCATTCGAGCCGGTCTTGCTCAAACTGGATGACGGCTACGATCCAGCCGCAGACGCTCGCAATGAAGTGGTTCCCCATCCGAAGCGCCGGCAATCAAAGCCGATGCTGGCTGCAGCGGAATAGGAGGGCGGCGATGCGCATCTACCTCGCTGGTCCGATGACCGGCATTCCCCACTTCAACTACCCGACGTTCAATTCGGCAGCGAAGGCGCTCCGGGCGGCGGGACATATCGTGTTCAACCCGGCCGAGCATGACATACAGACCCACGGCAAGGATATCTCCAATCCCGACGGGTGCGAGAAGCAGGCCGCTGCCGAGCACGGTTTCGACCGTCGCGCGGCCCTGAAAGCCGATCTGGCATGGATTTGCGACAATGCCGAAGCCATCGCGCTTTTGCCTGGCTGGCGAGCGTCTTCTGGTGCCACCGCCGAGCATGCACTGGCGAGCGCTCTCCGTCTCCAAGTCATCGAACTGGCGGAGTAGGGCATGTCCATCCATCCCGACTATCGGCAGTTCTTGGACGGGCGAGTGACTCTTTTCGGCGGCGACTGCCTCGATGTGCTGGACCGCTTGCCAGAAAACAGCGTGGATGCCGTCGTCACCGATCCGCCCTATCACCTCACCAGCATCGTGAAGCGGTTTGGTGCGGAAGGTGCTGCAGAGGCCAAGGAGGGCGTGACCGGCGCGTTCAAGCGCGCTTCTGCAGGGTTCATGGGCAAGCAGTGGGATGGTGGCGACGTCGCCTTTCAAGCCGAGACGTGGCGCAAGGTTCTGCGGGTTCTCAAACCAGGAGGTTATATCCTCGCCTTCGCTTCCACGCGCGGTTTCGGGCGCATGTCGGTCGCGATTGAAGATGCTGGGTTCGTCACCCATCCGCTGATCGATTATCTGTTCGACGACACCCCTGAAATCCTCCGCTTCCTGCAGTCGCTATCTTTCGAGCAGTTGGAGGCATTCGTTCGCCTCGTCGACCAGCGTGACGGCGGCATGCTGCACTGGATATTCGGATCGGGGTTTCCCAAGTCGACACGGATCAAAGCCGAAGGGTTCGACGCGTTTCGCTACGGCGGCCAAGCGCTCAAACCGGCAATCGAGCCGATCTATATGGGGCAGAAGCCTTTCAGCGAGGCGAACGGCACAGCGAACATCCTCAAGCACGGCACGGGCGCGCTGAATATCGACGGGTGCCGGGTCTCGACCGATGACGACCTGAACGGCGGCACGTACTCCGGCGCGCGTCGTCTGCGAGACGTTTACACCAGCACGGACTCCGATCCAGTCGCCGTGCCGCTCAACCGGCTTGCAAACGGCGCTGGCGAGTTCGTCCAGCCCACCGGCCGCTGGCCCGCCAATGTCATCCATGACGGCAGTGACGAGGTGTTGGCGGCGTTCCCCGATGCACCGGGCCAGCAGCGGGAGGTCAACGACACTTTCGCTCCCAAGCAGGGCACGGCTGTCTATGGAGACTACGGCCCGCGTCCGACCGTCGCCCCACGCGATCATGGCGGCTCCGCTGCCCGCTTCTTCTACACCGCCAAGGCCGATGCCGAAGATCGCATCGGTTCGAAGCATCCGACCGTCAAGCCGCTCGACCTTATTCAATATCTCTGCCGACTGGTGACGCCTCCAGGCGGAACCGTCCTCGATCCTTTCGCCGGCACCGGGACGACTGGAGAGGCTGCATGGCGCGAGGGCTTCAACGCTGTCCTGATTGAGCGTGAGACCGAATATCAGGCCGATATTGCGCGGCGCATGGACCTTGCCATCAAGCCGACGAAGCGAGCTGCGGTCGCAAAATCCAAGGGCAAACTCATGGGAGCTGAAGGTACGCCGCTCTTTGGTGGGGATGCCGCATAGATGGCCAAACTCTCGAAAGCCGAAGCGAAGGCGCACGGGCAGGCATGTGATCTGCTGGCGAAGGACGTTCTGTCCGAAGACGAGAAGCTTTTCGTTCTGGAGAACTGGCAGGAATCGGCCAAGCACATCAACACCATTGCCGGCGCATTCTTCACCCCGGTCGGCTTGGCCAGAGACTTCTCCGCCGAAGTCAGCGGTCGGCGCGTCATCGATCTGTGCGCCGGTATCGGCTCCCTTTCATTCTGGTGCGCCAACCGGGCATGGAACGAGCCTCCCGAAATCGTCTGTGTCGAGTTGAACCCAGACTATGCCGCCGTGGGCCGGAAGCTTCTGCCCGAGGCCAAATGGATCGTCGGCAGCGTGTTCGATCTACCCAGAGACATCGGCCATTTCGATTTCGCCATAGGCAATCCACCATTTGGCGCGACACCCCGAGACGCCAGGGCTCCGCGATTCACGGGCAGGGAGTTCGAACTGCACGTCATTGATGTAGCATCGGACATCGCGGATTTCGGGACCTTCATCGTCCCGCGGATGACCGCACCATTCCGCTATTCGGGTTGCCCGGCAGGTGGATGGCCAGAAACGATCAAGGACGGCATCGGTAGCGGCTACCGCGACTGTCCGACCGATCTCCATGCCAAGTTGCTCGCACAGACGGGCATTCGACTTGAGCCAGGCTGCGGCATCGACACGTCGACCTATCGCAATGACTGGCACGGCGTTTCCGTGTCGACCGAGATTGTGACCGTCGACTTCATCGAGGCTCGCGCTGCCCGCCGTCCTGCTCAATCCAATCTTTTTGAGGAGGCCGCTTGATGCTCCCCGTTCTCTCTCTCGATCCGTCGGAGGCGCTGACGTGCTGATACTCGGATTGGATATAGCCACGACCACCGGCTTTGCTTGGTACGAGCCCGGATCGTCGCTGTCCTCGATCAAGACCGGCCTGATGAAGGCTGAGGGCGAGAACGCCGAGGAAAAGGCCGCATCGCTCGCTCAGCAGATCGTGGCCATGTTCAAAGCTGGTCGGCCCGACTTCGTCGCGATCGAACAGCCCATGCGCAACGTCGTCTCGTTCAAGAAGAAGCGGCAGGACTTCGGAGGCGAGGTCGAGGAACAGACGATCAACCCGAACGCGCTCCAGCTTTCCAGCTTGGCCGGCGCGGCAGTCGCGATCATCGCGGCCTATCGCATTCCGTGGGAGACCATCCCGTCGGCGACCTGGCGGAAGCACTTCCTCGGCATGGGGCGCTCGCCGGCCTTCGACCGGGCTGCATGGAAGCGCGCCGCAGTTGATCGGTGCCGGGCATTCAAGATCGCGGTGAAGAACTCGGATGCGGCTGAAGCCGTCGGGATAGCGATGGCCGGCGAGACTTGTCAGCGGTTCAAGGCGATGCAGGCGAGGGCTGCGTGATGGTTCTATCTGTCACCAAGCTTCTCCTCGATCGCCTCAGCATCAGCAATGAGACCCTTATTGTATTGGATGCCGTCGGCTCCGAAGTGAACTCGTCGATGGCAGTTAGGACAAATTGCGATCACGTAGCGTGGCGAATCTGGGCCTGCGTCGCAGCGGCGAATTGTATGGTGCGCCTCCAAATAGGGCAGGTTGCTCGATTTGCTTATGAAAGGCCCAGCCTTCCTGCAAACCGAGCTCTCGCAACGTCCATCTGCGCGCGCAAGGACGTAGCGATGCACGTCTACGGAGCGATAGTAAATGGTGCGGGTTCCGTTGCGTGGGTCCTTCATGGTCTCGGCCGCCTCGTAGGCGCGTTTCCGAAGGTCATCGAGACCGGCGCCGCTTTCACCTTCCTCAATCGGATATTCTGGTGTGGAACTCTCGACTGGCTGGAGTTCAAATACGAACACCGACCGCAGTTGCGGGGGGGCACTCTCATCGTAATCCATGCGATCCTGAATGCCGATCAGCATGAACTCGCCGAGAAACGATTTTTTCTTGCCGTCGGTTTGAAACACCAGAAGCGCGCGGCCGTCCGCAAAGTGATCCCGAACGGCCTTGTTGTTAGATGTCCACGTTTGAGGACCGATCCTTCCTTGCGCGTACATCTCGAAAATGCCGTCGTCCCTCCATCTATTCTTGTAGACTTTCTTGCTTTTCGGCTGATCGATGAGGAGGACCACTGGCTCGCGCACAGATGGGATAATTCCGCTCTGCTTGTTTCCACCGAACCGTTCGACCATCGAGTCGAGCCGGTAGGTTTGTCCTTTTATGAAACCCCAGGTCATAGCAATTACACTCCCAAGCTTGCCCGACTGACATTCCAACAATCTGGGAAAGAATATCTGGTTAATCGGGAGATGGCCGCATGAACGCGCCCTACAACTCCCGCGACTTCCGGCCAGCGCTGCCGGATGCGATCGAGGCGGAACAGGCGCTCTTAGGCGAAATCCTCGCCAGGAACGACGCCTATTGGCGTGTGGCAGGCTTTCTAAAGCCCAGCCACTTCGCAGAGCCCTTGCATCGGACGCTGTACGAGACCCTCGGCACAATGATCACCGAGGGTCGGGCGGCCAACATCATCACGATCAAGTCCTATGTCCCGTGGGATGAGGTCATCAAGACCTACGACCGGGATGAGGAACGGCACGTCGAGTTGACCGTCGGGCTCTACGTGGTGCGCATGCTGAGGGAGGTGCCCGGCGGTGACGCCTACAGCTATGGACGGGCGATCATCGAAGTTTGGTCCCGGCGCCAGTTGATCGCCGAATTCTACGACGGCATCGAACTTGCGCTGCATATGCCCGTGGACATGACGCCGGACAAGATCATTACGGCGACGGCCGACCGGCTGACACAGATCGCGCAGGAGGGCAACGAGCGGGCTGCCTCGCTCAAATACGGTGTCCTGCTGCCTAAAGCGATCGAGCGCGCCCAGAAGGCTGCTGACGATGCTTTGGCGCTCATTCCGTGGTTCCTGCCCGAGATCACGACCATTGCCGGCGATATCCGTCGCGGCAACCTGATCGGCTTCATGTCGGACAGCGGCGGCGGGAAAACGTCCTTCTCGCTCCAGCAGGTCCGTCACGCTTCGATCGCTGGGTACAAGGCGGCGTTCTTCTCCATCGAAATCACCGAGGAAGAAGCCGCGCTCCAGGCGGCAGCGCAGGCATCCGGTATCGCTCTCGGCCGGCTCGACGCCTTCACCCTCAACAGCAAAGAGGCTCGCGACATCGAGGACGAAATGATGCGGGCGATGAACCTGCCATTCGACATCGTCCCGTTCTCGGATTGCACGCTTTCCGATATCCGCATCCGCATCGAGGCGATGAAGAAGTCCGTCGGGCTGGATCTTGTCGTCATTGATCACGCCAAGATGATAGCGCTGCCGGGGAAATCGGGCGACATCTTCGCCGAGAGGATCAATGCCTTGTACCGCGGTCTCAAGGCCATCGCGAAGTCACTGAACGTGGCGATCGTCATCCTCATCCAGCGTAATGACGACTGGAAAGCCCGGTGGAAAACCGGCGGATCGCTCCGCCCCATGATGGGGGACGCTTATGGCGGTTCCAGCGTCAAACAGAACCTGGACGTGTGGTTCAGCCTGTACCGGCCGGAACCGCTCTACAAGGAACTGATCCCGCAGACCCAGCGCCAGGAAAAGCGCGACGAGTTGATCGCGAAATACGAGAGTTCGCGCGGCAAGGCATGGCTCATCAACCACAAGCGCCGGCGCGGCGAGCCCGGCACGTCTCAGGAAATCAGGTTCGAGGCCGAGTTCACGCGCTTTTCATCAGGCGTCGAGGACATGCCTCCCGCATTCGAAGGGTTCATGTGATGGACAAGCCTTGGCGCGTTCGCCATTTCAAAACCGGGTTCAGCGCGGAGTATCTTCGCTGCGGCATGGGGCACTGGCGGTTCGTTCTGGACGGCAAGCAACCCAAATTGTTCGTGGACCGTCGGGAAGCCAGATGCGCCGCTGAAGACGCCTATTTGGCTTCGCTCGACGCCAGCGTGCGGAGTTCCTTGCCCGTCTCCGAGGACAAGATCGCGCGCAATCTGGAAATGGCTAGGGAGCAATTCCTGAAATCGAAACGTGAGGACGTGAAGCGCACCGAGACGATCCACCGTCCCGGCCGGAAGAAGCTGATCGTGATGACGGGGAGGGCGTCATGACCTGGCAACCAGCGAAATTCAAACTGGCATGGATAACTGGCCCGCACGAGATTGAAGGTTACGTCTTCCGTGGCCTTGGTCTTCATATGACGGCATCCGCATCGCCAAAGGGACGTCGTCTTGCTCGATGGAGCTTGACGCATCTAAACACCGGACATCGAGTCGCGATCATAAATGGCGATGTGCGGACAGCGTTCTCAATCGCCTATGAGATAGCAAGGTGTTCGGATTGGGAAGCCTTCACGGCTCTTGGCGGATGGAAGAATACAGATCCTGACTTGCCAGCAAAGATCGACGCCATCGCGGCTCGCTTTCCGAAGAATGTAGATCGGAACGCTGGGCACGGCGGCGGCGATGAGGAGATCGCGTCCAAAATCGCATTGGAGCGGGCATGAGCTATCCCTACGTCTACTTCTGGAACCGCATGGACAGGAAAGGCCAACGCTGCGCCGTCACCGCCCGCGCCAAGGTTATGAACTCGATCCGCGTCGAGTTCGAGGATGGATTCGTCATGATCACCAGCGGCAATTCGATTAGGAGGGCGTCATGAAGTCTCCCGCCGCCCGACAGGCCGAACTAGACCGCAGCCGTCGCAAGTCGGCAGAGATGCGCGAGATGATCCGTGAAGCGGCCGAAGGAATGGCGCTCGTCGGCATGGGTTCGGGTGCGACAATCCCTTGGCAGCATATCGAGAGCCGTCGGATATGGGATGGATATCCCGACAATAGATCGCTCACCGGCAGGATCATGGGCGACCCGATCTATGAGCGAAGTGCGTTGGCGGGGATGGCATGAAATGAACATTCACTGCCCCACATGCGGCCATGAACTGGCGGTGATGCCTCTTGCTGGGGTGTCAGAAATCCCGCTGGAAGGTCAGGCACGTGCGATCGCGGACCTGCTGGCGAAGGCATATCCGAAATCGGTCTCGCGCACCGCGATATGGGATGCGCTCTACGGTGACGATCCGAACGGTGGGCCAGACAACCCTGACGCTGTCATCAATGTGAGGATTTACAGGCTTCGGAAGCAACTTGCTCCGTATGGATGGACTGTTCCGAAGGCGAGTCCCGGGCGAGGCAATCATGGGCGCTACCGATTGGTGCGGCTGGCGGGTAACCAATGATCGATAGCCGAGTGCAGGAGGTATGCGGCGAGTTTGGTCTGCGGATTATTCCGTCGACCCGCTATCCCGATATCGGCGAAACACGGGCACCGAAGACCATCCTGAAAATCATCCGAAAGCGCGGTGAGGACCATGCCCGCTGGGTGATCCGCACCATCATGGAGACGGCGAACAACAAGACGCTGGCTGATGAAATGGCGCTGTGGGCCATCTCCGATCTCGTCCTTGCCTACTGGGACGATATCCTGGCCGATCCGTCGGCGTGGTTCGAAGTTTGGGACAGCGTGCCCGTCGGCCGGCGCCAGTGGGAAATCCAGCAGCGCTTGAGCGGCATCGTCAATCAACGTGCCGCACTCGCCGGGGTCGTCAACCGGCACCTATATGAGAGGTTCGATGCACCTCAACCTGAATTGCCTCTGGAGGCCGGCCAATGACCGAACTGGAAATCACCGAACGGCTGATCCTGGCCGTCGAGATCGAGCGGGCAGCCGGTAACGTCAATGTCGGGCCCGGCCGTGGTCCCGGCTACATCAAGGCGATGTCGCTGGGCTACGTCCACGACTGGGCCGACAAAAACGGCTGGGGTAGGGAACGGCTAAAAGCCGATGAGCAGGAATATCAGGACAGCGTGTTCCGCCGTCCTACGCCGGCTATGGTGAGCGAGGCCGAGGAAGCGCTAACCTGGTATGCTCTCGTCCGCAACGAAGATCACCGCGCGGCCTTGGCTGCTTGGGTGGATTGCATGGCTGGACATCGCTTTTTCAAGGACTGGTGCGCCCAAGCCGGAATCTCCGAAAAGACGGGGCGAAAGCGGAAAAACGCTGCCGTTGCATCAATTCACGCACATCTGGTTCGCTGCGATGTGCAGAATTGCGATATCTGGTCTGCCGAGGGGTTGCTCGAACCCGGTGAAATCGGCCATGTTGACGACAGGATCGGAGACGCGTGGCGAGGCGAACCGTACTTCCTCACTGCACGATCCGGCGAAGATGATTTCAACTGGGCCGCAGCGCGAAATAAGCGGCGCCGCCAGCGTCGAGACAGACAACTCCAGGCGGCATAGAGTTTCCGCGTAAGCGGATAGAGATCAGGACGGAAGCGGGAAATCTCGTCCCGCAACATGCACTTCCATAATGACGGCAATGTATTCGGTGCAACCGTCGCGGAAGGGGTTGGCGTGGCTCCACCGAATTCACGCTTGCCGGGGTAACGGCCGGCCCGTCCTGACAGATCGCCGTCGCAAGACGGTGTAGCGAGGCCCGCGAGGCAATTGCCGTGCGGATAAGTCATTCAAAGGCCCACCGTACGGGAGCCGCCTCGCACCCTATCAGGAACGGCGGACGGACGAGGTCGAACCATGGAACCTAATCATGGAACCAGCTTGCATGGTTCATAGGAAGGGAAGCGAGCGGTTCAGTCTGCTCTAGAGCTACTTCTTTTGCTTCTTGCCATTCGCTTCTGCAAAATCGGCGAACTGTTGAAGGCCAACGCCGAACCAATTTTGTGAGTTCTTCGGCGCCCAAAGAATGCCGCTCGGCTTAACACGGAGTGTCCCAATGACGGCGCCGTCTTCCGTGATCTCGAATTCCTGATGCTTTGGTAGTCTGAATTCTTTCTTGGCCATTTCCCAATCCCCAAAGTTTGAAAACAATCAAAGGTAATCAAACGTGGCGCGCGGTGGCAAGAGAATAGGTGCAGGGCGCAAGCCAGGAGCCGCTACAAAGCGAACGCGGGCAATTGCGGACAAGGCTACTGCCGAAGGATTGACGCCGCTGGAGGTCATGCTGAAGGCGATGCGCACCCATGCCGATAAGGACGAATGGGACGAGGCGGCATCGATCGCCAAGGATGCGGCGCCGTACATGCACGCCAAACTGGCCTCGATCCAGCACACCGGCCGCAACGGTGGCCCGATCCAGACCGTGGATGTCACTCGCTTGAAGGGCATGAGCGACCAGGAGCTTGAAGTTCTTGAACGTGCACTTGTCCAGATCGGAATTGTTGACGGCGATCCGGGCCGAGAAGGAGGCGAGGAAGTCTGAGGAGGATCGGGCACGCGAGCGGGTAGGACTGCTTGGATCGCACCTGACCTTCACGAAACGGTTCTTTTTGGAGAAGGAAGGTCAGCCGTTTTCGGTGGCCCCGTTCCATCAAGTCATCTGCGGTACGCTCGACAGGGTATTCGCCGGCGAGATCAAGCGGCTGATCATCAACATCCCGCCTGGCTACGGCAAGACCGAGCTGGCAGTGATCAACTTTATTGCCCGCGGCTTCGCGATCAACCCGCGCGCCCGGTTCATCCATGCCAGCTACGCGGAACCGCTGGCGCTCGATAACTCGACCAAGGTCAAGGATGTGATCAGCCTGCCGGGCTACCAAGCTCACTGGCCGGTCACGATGCGACCTGACCAGAATGCCAAGGGGCTATGGCGCACGACCGCTGGCGGGCATCTACGCGCCGCAGCTGCGGGCCAACCGATTACGGGCTTCCGTGCTGGTATCCTAGCCGAGCCGGGCTTTACGGGTGCCCTGATCATCGACGACCCGCTCAAGCCCGACGATGCCTCGTCGGATACGATGCGGAAATTCATCAACGCGAGGTGGGAGAACACCTTCAAGTCGCGTCTGGCGCATGAGGATGTGCCGGTGATCGTCATCATGCAGCGCCTGCATGTCGATGACTTCGTAGCGCATCTTTTGGAGAACTCGGGCGAGCATTGGCACCTGCTCAAGCTTCCGGTGCTGATTGAAGGTGAAGGGCAGGCGCCGGCCGGTGACGTCGAATTGATCCCACACGGGCTGCCCAACGGGCCGCTATGGGATCAGAAGCATACGCTGGCCCAGATCAAGGTGCTGCAATCCGCACCTCATGTTTACTCGGGCCAGTATGCCCAGGAGCCGACGGTCGAGGGTGGCAATCTGTTCAAGCCGGGGCTGCTGCCTCGGTATGATGTCCTTCCGAAGCTGTCGTGGCGCGCGATCTACGTTGACACCGCGCAGAAAACCAAAGAGCGGAACGACTACACCGTGTTTGAGCATTGGGGCGCGGGTGTGGACGGAAAGGCGTATCTGCTCGAGGTGGTGAGAGACCGTTTCGAGGCACCGGAGTTGGAAAAGACGGCATTCGCGCTTTGGTCGCGATGCCGGGGCGATGAATGGCCTGCGGATCGGTATGGCCACCTGCGCAAGATGGCGATCGAAGACAAGGTTTCAGGCACTGGGCTGATCCAGTCCCTGACGCGCAAGGCGATTCCAGTGATCGCGATGCAGCGCGAAAAGGACAAGTACACACGCGCCCTCGATGTGGTGCCGGCGGCAGCGGCTGGACTGATCGTGCTGCCGAAAACGGCTCTGTGGCTGAAAGACTTCGAAAACGAACTGGCAGCGTTCCCCGATGGTGGATTCGATGACCAGGTCGACCCCTTCATTGACGCCGCACTCGACATCTGCGGCTTCCTCGGCTTGAATCTGGATAATCTTTGATGGGCAAAATCCTGACCCTCGTCCGCGATGGCCTCGCGAGCGCCATTGCTGGCCTTGGTACGGAACGCGACAAGGCGGCGTCTGTCTACTACACCGAGCCGACGATCGACCTGCAGCAACTCGTGGCGGCCTACCGGACGGCATGGCTGCCTCGGAAGATCATCGACATCCCGGCTCTGGATAGCTGTCGGGAATGGCGATCCTGGCAGGCCAAAAACCCGCAGATCGAAAAGCTCGAGGCGGAGGAAAAGCGCCTTGGCGTGCAGGGCAAGGTACTAGAGGCGAGGAAGAAGGCGCGCCTGTTCGGTGGTTCCGCGATCTATATCGATCTTGGGGATGACGCCTCGCAGCCGATGGACGTCGAGAAGGTCAGGGTAGGTGGCATCCGCTTTCTGACTGTGTTGACGCCCCGCCAGTTGCAGCCGGGCGAGATCGAGACCGATCCGCTGTCGCCCCTCTACGGCCGGCCGAGAGACTACACCATCGTCAACGGGGCTTCCTCCCAACCCAAGGTGCACCCGTCGCGGCTGACGATCTTCATCGGCAACGAAATGCCGGATCGGGATATCACGTCGGGAGCCACTTTCGCATGGGGCGATAGCGTTCTGACTTCGGTCATGGAGGCAGTGAAACAGGCCGACAGCACCACGGCCAACATCGCCAGCCTGATCTTTGAGGCCAACGTCGATGTTGTGACCATGGAAGGCCTCATGGCCTATGTCGGCACGCCCGATGGGGAGAGGAAGGTCACGGATCGCTATCGCATCGCCGCTACGGGCAAGGCGATCAACCGGATGCTGATCCTCGACGGCAAGGAGAAGTACGAGCGCAAGAGCGCAAGCTTCCAGACACTGCCCGACCTGATGGACCGGTTCTTCCAGAACGTCAGCGGCGCCGCCGATATCCCGATGACGCGCCTGTTCGGGCAGTCACCGGGCGGCTTGAATGCGTCCGGTGAAAGCGACCTGCGGAACTACTACGATCGGATCGCCGCCGGCCAGTCGCTGGAAATGCAGCCGGCCATGGCCAATCTGGACGAATGCCTGATCCGCTCGGCCCTCGGCCAGCGCGATCCGGACATCCACTATGTCTGGAACCCGCTCTGGCAGATGTCGGAGAAGGATAAGGCCGAAATATTCGAAAGGAAGTCGAACGCGGCGCGCACCATCGCCGGCAAGGGCCAAGAAAGCCCGCTGATGCCGATCGACGTCATCTCGGAGGCGTTCACGAACGAACTGATCGAGGATGGCACACTGGCGGGACTGGAGGCGGCTTCGACCAAGTACGGCACCTTGGCGGATCAGGAACCGAGCGAGGAAGAAATCGCGGCTGCCGCCATGCAGACAGAACCGGCAAAAGGCCGGCGCCAGATCGTGGCGAAGGACGCAGCACCGCGCACGCTCTATGTTCGCCGCGACGTTATGAACCGGGCCGAGATCGAGCGCTGGGCCAAGGCGCAGGGCTTCACCGATATCGTGCCGGACTTGCATGTAACGATCGCCTACAGCCGCACGCCGATCGATTGGTTCAAGGTCGGTACATCATGGTCGGAGAAGCTGGAAATAGCTGCCGGCGGGCCGCGTCAGATGGACCGTCTCGGACCGGATGGCAGATACCTGGCCCTGCTGATCACGGCGAACGAACTGGTTTGGCGTCATCGCGAAATCAAAGAGGCCGGCGCTTCGTGGGATTGGCCCGACTATCAGCCGCACATCTCCATCCAGATCGGCGGCGAGATCGATCTGGCGAAGGTCGAGCCGTACCGGGGCAAGATCGTGCTCGGGCCGGAAATGTTCGAGGAAGTGCGGGAGAACGGGAAACCGATCCTCTTCGAGGACTTTGACCCGAGCCAGCCACGCGACCCGGCGGGCACTTCAACCGGCGGGCAGTGGAGCAGCGGGGCTGCTGGCGGAAAGGGCTCCGGAAAGTCCGGTGAGCCGCCAGCGCCCGGCACAGAAATGAGCGAGGAGCAGGCGCAAGCACTTTACGACAAGCGAGAAGTTCCGGAGGGCTGGTTTGTCCACGGCCGAAGCGCACAAGGCGCAGGTGAGGATGATCCTTTGGAGACCGGCTACGTCACTCAAATGACCCGCGATCTGGACGTCGCTGATCAGTACGCGGGGAGCGACGGTTCGGTCTGGTATCTATCGCCAAGGGCTGACGCGAACGTCATCGCCGTAAGCGATGAGCCTGAAGGCAAGATATTCGACGCATTCTCGCGCGATTTTGAACGTGGGTTGCTGCCTGCCGCGCTCGACGATGCGATTTCGAGTTCTGGTTACGATGGCGATGACGCTCGCGAGGCTTGGTCTCGTATCGCCGACAGCATGGCCCCGCGTTCGATTGTCGAGTCCGCTGGGTTCTGGGACGATCCGAGCGTTGCCGAGTGGGCGTACGAACGGACCGGCGTTGATTGGCTCAACACCCCGGATGGCGCGATCGCGTTCAACAAGCAGGCGCTGACGCGCGGACGTCCTCTGACCCGTGATGCGGCGCCGGACAGTCCGTTTGCGTTCCAGCGCGTTCCGAAACTGCGCAAGAGATAGACCATGCAATTCACAGACGCTGTGACCGTCGCGGGAACGCGGCGGACTGGTGACGGCTACCTTGTCGCCACCGCCAAATGCGTGCGCGCAGGGATCCAGCTTTATACCGGCGACGAACTCGGCAAGCCCGAGATGAAGCTGGTGAGGGTCTATCGCCCGGCAGACGAGGTATTCGCGAAGGACAGCCTGCAAAGCTTCAGCCACGCGCCGATCACGATCAATCACCCGACCGAGCAGGTCACCGCCGACAACTGGAAGGCTCTTTCGGTCGGCGAGGTCAGCACGGCAGCAAAGCAGGTCGACGACTGGATCGAACTGCCCCTGATCTTCAAGGATGCCGCTGCCATCTCCCTCATCGAAGGCGGCAAGCGCGAACTGTCGGCAGGTTATGTCGCAGACTTCGATTTCACGGCCGGCGTGACGCCCTCGGGCGAACCCTACGACGCCGTTCAGCGGTCCATCCGCATCAATCACCTGGCTTTGGTCGATAAGGCCCGTGCCGGGTCACAAGCTCGCGTTGGTGACAGCGTGGGAAACTGGGGCGCTGCCCCGATCACCCAACCCACAGCAGACGAAAGGAACCCGGATATGGCCGGAGAAAATCTGCGTACGGTGGTTGTGGACGGTCTCTCGGTGATGACCACCGATCAGGGCGCCCAGGCCATCGAGAAGCTTCAGAAGGCCGTCTCCGACGCCCAGATGAAGCTTAAGGATGCCGACACCTCGCACAAGGCGGAGATCGCCAAGAAGGACGAGGAAATCGGCACCCTCAAAGCCGACAAGAAGAAGCTGGAGGATGCGGCGCCGAAGCCGGCCGACATCGACCGCATGGTGGCGGATCGTGCCGCTCTAGTCACCGCTGCCAAGTCCATGGACGAGAAGATCGTTACCGATGGCAAGACGGATGCGGAAATCCGCAAGGCGGTGGTCACGGCACGTCTCGGCGACGAAGCGGCCAAGGACGTCTCCGATGCCGAGATCACCGGCATGTTCAAGGCCCTGACCAAGGACTCCAAGCCGAACGATACCGTTCGCGATGCGCTCCGCACCCAAGACCACTCCATCGCAACCAATGATGCCTGGGGCGACAAGGTGTTCGCTTCCGCCGGCGTCTCCGTGAAGAAGGAGGCCTAATCCATGGCACAGCTCAACGAAAACCGCGGTACGGCCAACTTCCTCGTTTCCGAGGCAAGTGGCATGTATCGCAGCCGTGACGTCGGCACCGTTGCCGCTGGCTCCGCTCCGGGGCTCCTCGCCGGCACGATCCTCGGCAAGCTCACCTCGGGCGGCAATTACGTCGCCTACGATCCTGCCGCCGCGACTGGGGCGGAAGATATCGCCGGCATCCTGTTCGAGGCCGCCGTCGGCACCGTCAAGCGCACCATCGTCGTTCGCGACTGCGAAGTGAACGGGGCGCATCTCATCTACCAGGCTGGCGCCAATGACGCTGCGAAGGCCACGGCCAACGCTGCGCTCAAGGCGCTCGGCATCATCGTTCGATAAGGAGGCCGAGACCATGGCATCTATGGACATCTTCAACAATTCGGCCTTCTCGATGACCTCGCTCACCGGCGCGGTCCAGAAGGTCGGATACAAGCCCCAGCTTCTCGGCGACCTTGGCATCTTCGCTCCGATGCCGGTGCGCACCCGTTCGATCTTCGTCGATCGCCGGGAGAACAAGTTGGTGCTCATCCCGACCAGCCCCACCGGCGCGCCGCCGGCGGAACTGCAGGTCGATCCCCGCAATGCCGTCCCGCTCAAGACCACGCGTCTGGCGAAGGGCTTCACGCTCTACGCCGAGGAGATCCAGGGCATCCGCGCGTTCGGCTCGGAAACCGAATTCTCCCAGGTGCAGGCGGAATACCTGCGTCGCATGGCCGGCGTCCGCGACGACATGGAACTCACCCACGAGTACCATCGTCTGGGCGCACTGCAGGGCCTCCTGCTCGATGCGGACGGAAGCACGGTGATCTACAACTACTTCACCGAGTTCGGCGTGACCGAGGCGGCGGCAATCGACTTCGACCTCGACAATGCCAGCCCGGCCCCTGGTGCTGTTCGGCTCAAGTCGGCATCCGTCATCCGCGCGATGGCGCGTTCCGCTGGTGGCGCGTTCACGCCCGGCACGACCATCCACGCTCTGGCTGGTGACGCGTTCTACGACGCGCTGATCACCCATCCCGAGGTGGAGAAGACCTACCTCAATTGGGCGGCCGCTGCCGATCTGCGGACGGACAAGACGTGGCAGGCCTTCACCTATGCGGGGATCACCTGGCACAACTACCGCGGCACGGATGACAACTCGACCGTGGCGATCGATCCCGACGAGGCGAAGTTCTTCCCGGTCGGCGCCCGTGACGTGTTCAAGGTGGCCTATGCGCCTGCGGAGTTCGGTCCGTACATCAATACGGCCGGCCAACAGACCTATGCCATGAACATCCCGGATCGTGACCGTCAGGCGTGGACGCGCGGGGAACTGTACAGCTACCCGCTGTACTTCTGCCAGCGCCCGGACGTGCTGCGCAAAGCCGTGAGGACCTGATCATGGCAGAGTATCACGTCAAGAACGGCAGCCATGTCGACAAGGCTTTCAAGGTAGGGGGCGGCCATCAGGTCGTCCCGGCCGGAAAGGAAGCCGACGTGGTCAACGCCAAGGAACTCACCGAGGCGCAGCTCGACGCTTTCGAGCGTGAAGGCGTCAAGGTGAAGGCCAAGGGCGGCAAGGCGAAGAAGGAAGAGGACACCGGGGACACCAAGTCGGCTGCCGAAGTCCTCGCCATGGCCGATGGCAACTTCATGGCCTTCAAGTCGGCGGCTTTCAAACTGCTCGGCGATGCGACTCCTACCAAGAAGGATGAGATCATCGCCGCACTCGAAGAACTGGCCACGAAGCCGGAGTAAGACGCATGGCGCGGCGGTTCCCTGCCGCGCCATCCCCGTCAATTGAAGATGGTCTCGCGCTCCGTCTCATAGCCTTGATCATACATATCGTGATCAGGGGAGACCGGCGGATAAGGGTTTTCATACCTTCCCTCCCTGCCGGCCTTCTGGCCCCTCTCGAAGGCCTTCTGCCTCGCGGCGCGTTCGCTCTCAGTCATCATCGTCTCCTTTCAGATGCTTGAGTTATAGCGGCGCGCGCATCGGGTGCTTTGCATTCTGGAGAATTTTTATGGCCGGCTATGGCACCGACGAGACTTTCGCGACGTGGTTGTCCGAAAATGGGTATGAGGTTCCCGAAGGCGCGCCTACCGCTGCCGTGCTCCGCCAGCGTGGCAGCCAATACGTCGACGGGCTCTACGGCATGCGCTTTGTCGGCGAGAAGGCTGGTGGTTGGGCGCAGGAACGCGCGTGGCCACGCAAGGGGGCCTACGTCGGGTCATCGTTGATCCCGGACACGGAAATCCCGCTGCCGGTCGTCTACGCCAGCTATGAAGCTGCTTTGCAGGAGGCGCGCGACCCGGAGAGCCTGTCGCTGATTGGCTCGGCCGCCGAGCGCGTCAAGCGTGAGAAAGTCGATGGTGCGGTCGAGGTCGAATATCAGCAGGCGGGAAGCGATGAATTCGCCGCATCCATCACGCCGGTGATGACGGCCATCGAGGGCCTTCTGGCGCCGTTCCTTCGGTCCGTTGGCGGCTTCCCGGCGATCATGGTCGTGTGATGGCCAAACGCTTCGACTATGGCCGCATGCAGGGCACGGCCACGCGTCTGCTCGATCGCTTCCAGCAAGGCACCGTCTCCCTCAAGCGGACCGTCACCGTACCCGGCGAGAACGAATGGGACCCGCCGACGGAGACGAGCGAGACCTGGCCGTTGAAGGCCGCCGTTAAACGCGTAGACCAGCGTTATGAAAACGGCGTCCTGATCGTGGAGACGGTCGATATCGTGACGTTTGCCGCGCCTGACACGGTGCCGGTAATCACGGACACGCTCGTCATCGACGGCAGGGAGCGGGCCATCACCAGCCTGAAACCTACACCGGCAGCCGGGACGGTAGTGGCTTGGAAGGCCGTGGTGGCGGTTTAAATCATGACGAGACGCACCGATCGCGAGGTATTCGAGGAATTGCTCGCTAAGCACGAGCCGCTTATCCGGCAGGCGTTCCTCGATGCCATCCGTGACCTCGTCGACAACATCACCTTGCGCGTTGTTGTCGAGCGCCTGGAGCGTGGTGACGTAGCCGGCGCAATCAATGCTCTGCACCTCGATGCCGATGCGTTCGGGCGATTGGAGCGGGCTATCGCCGACGCCTACAACTCGGGCGGGCAGGCAACAGTGGGTAACTTGCCTCGGTTGATCGATCCGAGCGGCGCGCGCGTCGTGTTCCGTTTCGGCATTCGCAATCCCGAGGCGGAAGCCTGGCTGCGAGAGCATTCGTCCACGCTGGTCACCCGGATCGTGGAGGATCAGGTCATCGGCATCCGAACGGCTCTCACGGAGGGGCTGTCGCAGGGTCAGAATCCGCGCGCCACGGCGCTCAACATCGCCGGACGCATGAACCGCGCCACAGGGCGACGGGAAGGAGGTATCATTGGCCTCACCGCGCCTCAGGAGAGGTACGTCGCCAGCGCTCGGGATGAACTGAGTTCTAGCGACCCGGACCAGATGCGCCACTACCTGACGCGCGGCCGCCGTGACAAGCGCTTTGACAAAACGATCTTGAGGGCAATCAAGGACGGTAAGAAGCTGGATGGCGAGACCGTCACCCGGATCGTGAGCCGTTATTCTGATCGGCTTCTCGGCCTCCGGGGCGAAATGCTTGCCCGAACTGAGACCATGCTGGCGCTGGGTAAGGCCAAGGACGACGCCATCCGCCAACAGATCGCATCGGGTAAGATCAAGGCCGAAGACGTCACCAAAATTTGGCACTCGGCCGGCGATAACCGCGTCCGGCACACCCATCAGGTATTGAACGGGACATCGGTAGGGATCGATGAGCTGTTCGAAAGCCTGAGCGGCGCCACATTGCGCTTCCCACATGATCCCGATGGCCCGCGTGAGGAAATCATCGGGTGCCGCTGCTATCTGGAATACCGGGTCGACTATTTCGCCAGCGTTGTGCGCCGCGCAAAGGCCGAGGCCGCATGATGGCCGAGACATCGTTCAGCGCCCAGATTGATGCCTGGGTCAACGAGGTAGAAGGCGCCGCCGAGGCGATCTTCAAGGAATCGATGCAAGAGCTTGTTGCGACGGCTCAATCTCGAGTTCCGGTTGATACCGGCTTCATGAAAAACTCTCTTTTGGCATCGACAGCCATGATGCCGCCGATCGACCCGGTATCGAAGCCGGAGCCGGGGGCCACCTACCCCTACACGGGCACAGAGATCAGCGCGGCCATTTCGGGCACGGAATTGGGAGACACGGTCTATCTCGGCTACACGGCTGCCTATGCGCGGCGGCTCGAATTCGGATTTGACGGGGTAGATAGCCTTGGCCGTGTGTATCGGCAGCAGCCACTCGCCTTCGTGAGGCTAGCCGCGCAGGACTGGGCAAATATCGTGCGTCGGCAGGAACAGCGCCTTTCGGCAAGGATCGCGTTCTCTTAGTCGCGTTGTACGCCGGGTACGTCGTCTGTGCCGGTCTCGGACGCATAGAGCAGGGCGAGAGCAAGGCCGGACAACGCCTGCCGTGCAGCTTTCAGCGCCGTGTCTGCTCTCACCGTCTCACCTGGCGCATCGCCGAGGGCGCGGCGGGCTTCTGTCAGAAGGTCATGGGCTTGGTTGTCGCTGAGCGGCTTCATTGGGCAAGGGATAGCGCAGAATGGCCGCACCGACAATTGAGACTGCAATCTGGCTGGCCCTGAAGACGAGGGTGCAGGCGATCGTGCTGTCGCCGGTGCTGCCCGTGGCATGGCCGAATGAGGCGTTCTCGAAGCCAAATACCGGCGGATATCTCCGCGTGACCCACGTCCCGAACATGAACCGCAGGCTGTTCATCGGCTCGGCCGACCCTCACCAGCGGCTCGGTCTTCTGCAGGTCGACGTGTTCATGGCCAAGAACCAGAACGTGGCCGTTGCGCTGGAAGTGGCGGGAAAGGTAGCGGCTCACTTTCCGGCCGACCTCCGCATGGCTTACGGCGACGTCACTGTGCGGGTGCAAAGTGCCCCAACCGTCGCCCAGCCGATCGATGACGATACCCATCTCCTGGTGCCGGTCACCGTACCGGTGGAGTGCTTCGCCTAACCCGCCCTTCGGCAAGGCATCCCTGAAAACTGAAAGGAAGTCGCCATGAGCGATCTGTTCGCCGTTGCCGGCGCAAAAATCTACATCGGCGCCGCCGCCATGGCTGCGCCCACGGTCGACGTGACCGAAACGAATTTTGCGGCTGTATCATGGACCGAGATCGCCGATTGGACCCAGTGCGGCCAGATCGGCGATACTGCGGCCCTGATCACGACCCAGGTCATTTCGCGCGGCCGTGACGTCAAGCAGAAGGGCACGCGCAATGCGGGCTCCATGCAGAACGTGTTCGCGATCAACTCCAGCGATCCGGGCCAAATTGCTGTCATCGCAGCGGAAAAGACCGCCAACAACTACCCGTTCAAGATCGAGTGGGACGATGCACCGGGCGGTACCGCGCCGACGCCGACCGTCAACTACTTCATCGGCCTGGTCATGTCGGCCCAGCAGGCCGGCGGAGGCCCGAACACGGTACGAAGCCTGAACGTCACCGTCGAGGTGAACTCCAACGTCGTCACCGTCGCGCCCGCCACCGGAGACTGAGATCCATCATGGCAAAGAGCAAAGCACAGCTGGGCGCCGGCAATGTTGAGATCGAGCTGGATGGCGAGACTGTCGTCCTCAAGCCGAGCCTCAACGCCTGTCAGACTGTATCCCGACAGAGCGGCGGCATCAGCGCCGCCGTGGCGGCCGTCGGCAGGTTCGATTTCGACACCGTCGTTTCGGTCGTCACGCTCGGCCTCGGCGCAACCGGTTCCGAGGCCAAGTCGATCCCCGATAAGGTCTGGCGCACCGGCCTTACCGATCTGGTGGGCCCGGTCACGAAGTACCTCACCATCATCGCCAATGGCGGCCGGCCCGTCGAAGATGCTGGAGGAGAGGAAGGCGAGGACCCTCAGAAAGGGTAACCCTCGTCGAGTTCTATGCCGAACTGGCCGAGATCGCACTCGGCTGGCTCGGATGGACCGAGGAGCAGGCCTTGCGCGCAGATGTGAATGCGATCCAGATCGGCTACGCCGGCAAGGTCGATATGTTCTGCGCCATCGGATACCTGCATCGAAAAGAGACTGGGCCAGCCAAGGAAGCTGCCCTTGCACCGATGACGCCGGCTCTGTTCAGAGCGATGTTTGGGCGGTGAGGCTCAGTCGAACTGTGGATTGAGCTTCGCGTCCACCTCGTCTTTGGCAAGGTACCCGAGAACGACGCAGTTATCGATCTTGGCTGCCAAATCCGTGTTCACGCGGTTGGCGTAGAATTGATCGAGGTCAGCGGTGCAGACTGCTCTCTTCTCGGCGAAAGCATCGGCTTCCATCTTTTGATTGAAGACGCTGACTGCGTAGACGCCGCCGAGTGCGATCACGACGCAGCACGCGGCGGCGATCAACCATTTCAACCAGGCGTCCATACAACCTCCTGTCCCCGCGAAACGCTAACGCACGCCTGACGATGGAGCAATCCGAATGACCACCGCAACGCTCGGCTTTGCCATCGAATCGTCGCAGGCGGTCACCGCGAAGGCGAACCTTGATCGCATGTCGCAGGCCGCTGCAACAGCCGAAGCGGCTCAGCAGAAGCTTGCCGGCGCCTCGTCGGTAGCGAACGCAGCGCTCGCACGGATCGCGTCCGGCGTTGACCAAGCGAATATCGCTCTGGCCAAGCTGGTCAAACTGACCGAGGAGAACCGAACCTCGACCGTCCGTATGGATGCGGCCAAGCAGTCGCTGGCAAAGACCACGGTTCAAGAGGCGCGCGCGTCAGAAGGGGCCGCTGCGGCTGCCCGGCAGGAGACCGCGGCGAACGATCGCCTGACGGAATCGGTCAATCGCCAAGCTGCAGCCATTGCCGCCAGCGCGCGGGCGCGTGCAGCAGCCGGGCTGGATGCATGGGGCCGTACGCCGGCCGAGGTCGCGTCACACGTCGCGGCTACCAAGGCCTCTCCCGCAGTGCCTGTGGCTGCAATCCCTGTCAGTGCCAATACGCAAGCGGAATTGGTCAAGGCGGAAGCGATCACGCGCACGGCCAGTGAAGGGGCCCGCGCCACGGGGATGCTGTCGGCCGGGCTCATGTCGGCGCTGGTACCTGCGAACCTTTTGAGCTTCGCGCTGTTCAGCCTGTCCGGCGCGGCGATCGAGTGGGCGCATTCGATGCTCACCGGCGCCAGCCAGGCAGAAAAAGTGCTGGAGAAGCACAAGGCCCTTGTAGATGCGATTGCCAAGTCGTACCCGGCGGCGGCCGAAGCTGCGAAGCGATATGAGGAACAGGCGGGAAAGCTCCCGCAACCCGTAGTTCAGGCGGACATCGTTACCCAGCAGAAAACTGAGCGTGAAGCCTTCAAATCGCAGATGGACTATCTGCAATCGCAGATGGGACCGCTTGCCACGGGCCGCTTCGGCAGCCTGCTTGATGACGCGACTGTCAAGCGGCTCAACGAACTGGCCGCCGGCATTCAGTCCACCGCACTCGGGGCGGCGGATGTCCAGAAGCGCCTTGGCGAACTGCGATTGGACCCTTCGATCACCCCGACGGCCAAGGCCTTGCTGGACGCCCTGCAAGCCACGGCCAACACGGCAAAGGACCTCGAAGCGAGTCTGAAGGGTTCAGGCGCGGCCATGAAGGCCATCACCGGGTTCAACGGGCCCGGCGGTCTCCCGATCTACCTCGATCCTGCTCGTGGCGCTTCCGACAGGTATATGGCCATCTCGGAAGAGAGGACGCAACTTGCGCGCATGCAGCGGAGCCAAGAGGCAGAGCTTGCCGGCATCAATGCGCGATCGCCCGAAGAGCGCAGGAATGCAGCGCGCCTGCGGGCGGAAGCGACGGTAAATAACGGCGAGACGCCGGCGGCGCGCAATTTCCGTATCGAATCCGCCGGTGCTGTGGCTTACGCTCAGGCATTGCGCCAAATCACCGATGCTCAGGAATCCCGCGTCCGCGCGATGAACCAAGGGTTGGCACAGCAGCAGCTTGAACTCAGCCTCATTGGCAAGACCACAGGCGAGGCCGCCAAGCTGCGGTTTGAGTTTGAGCATATCCAGCAGCTTCGAGAAGACGCCGCCCGGAATCACACCATCGTTGATCCGGCAGAGATCGACCTGATCAAACAAGCTGCGGAGGAAACTGGCAAGTACGTCGACGCCCTTGCTCGCGCCAACCTGGCGAAGGATCTCGCATTCGAGCATGACCAGCTCCGTCGCTCGACGCAGGACGCTGCCGTTGCAGCCATGCAGCGAGGTGCAGGTCTGCCAATCGACCTCGCCTCGCCCGAGGCGCAGCAGATGCGCGCGAACATGGAGTTCTCCGAGGCAAAGGATATCGCCAAGAACTTCCTGACCACGTTCGAAAACATGCTCGTTTCCAGTGGCGGTGACGTCGGCAAGGCCATGGGCGCCGCGATCCTCAGCGCCTTGATGAACTCGATGACGAAACAGTGGGAAGCGATCTTCGACAAGGCCGCCATCATGTTCGCCAGCGCGATCACTGGGCAGAAGGGTGGTGCTGGGACCGGCGCGGCTGCCGTGGGTTCGATCCTTGGCGGTGCGAACGACAACTATGCGCCGGGAGCCATTACCCGCGCCGCTCTGCCGGATATCGGCTCGTTCGCCAGCGCAGGCTTCACGAAGACCGGTATTCCGCTCTCCAGCATCTCCGCGCAGGGTCTTGGTGCGAAGGTCAATGCCGCCTATGCAGATCGCTTTCAGGGGCTGCTCAATGACCTGACGGCCGCCGGTTATCCGATCACCAGCCTCGGGGAAGGCGGCTATAGCTACCGCACTGTGGCGGGGTCGAAAAACCTATCGAACCATGCATTCGGCAACGCGATCGACATTAACCCGAGGCAAAATCCCTGGGCAGTGGGCGCGAAAGGCAATTTCGCTCAATATGGCATCGATCCCAACGAGCTTGCTCAGCGCAACGGCCTGTTCTGGGGCGGGAACTGGAACAAGTCCGATGCGATGCACTTCCAGGTCGACAAGGCCTCGAAGGCCCTGGATAAGCTGTCCACCAGTTCCATCGGCACGGCGCAGAGCCTTTCCGGCGGCCTCGGCAAGCTGGGAAATGCACTCAACCAGTTTCCGGCTGCACCGGGCGGCGGTGGTGGTGGCTTGCTCGGGTCGCTGTTCGGCGGCCTTAGCTCTGCCTTCGCCGGTTCGTCGGCGTTCTCGTGGCTTTCTGCTAACCCCGGCGGCTACATCGGGCTCTATGCTGAGGGCACCGAGAATGCGCCTCCTGGCTGGGCGTGGGTTGGCGAGCGCGGCCCGGAGCTTCGGAAGCTGCGCAGCGGTGATGTCATCCGCTCCAATCCGCGCTCCACGGAAATGGTCGCGAATATGAACGGACAAAGCCGGCCGGCGGAGAAGATCGACCTCCACGTCAATGTGTATGGCGGGTCGGGCGATGACCATGTCCGCATGCTGGCGGAGCAGGGCGCCCGCAAGGTCGTCGGCGAATACAACCGCGGTCAGGTCAGCGGCGGCTTTGGCACGACGCAGAAGCGCTACAACTCGATGAAGGGGTGATCTCGTGGGCAAGTACACGAACCTCCCCGAATTCAACATCGACTATCAGTACCTCACCGAGATGTCCTTCTCGGTCGAAGGTGCGGGCATCGACGGCGGGAGGAATGGGGAAGGGGATAGCCCCGCGATCGATTTCAGCGGCGGCGGCAAGATCGTCGGGTCCTACAGCGTCTTTGCGGCCGAGCCCGAGCAGCACGAAATGCTCAACCAGTTGGCCGCCCGGCTCAATGGATCGACGCGGTGCATCGTGGTGCCGATATTTACCGATCGAATTGGGCCGTTTCCGCTCTTGGGAACGCACGACCCGCAGCCGCTTGTTTCCGGTATCCCGCACAGTGACGGTGCGCTGTTCGGCGACGGCGCCGGCTACAGCCAAGCTACGGTGTTCGGGACCTTTGAGAGTGCGGCGGCGCTGAACGCCGGCCAGATCGTCGTCAACATCTTCGGCGCGGCTCGCAATCTGCGCTGGTCCGACTGGCTGAGCACCTATCACGAGATGCGCGGCTGGCGGGCGTGGCGGTACTGGGAGGCGTCCGATCCGGTGGAGGTGACGCGGACAGTGGAAGGCCAGGAATACACAGGCCAGCAATACACGCTCGCGATCTCCCCGCCGCTTCGGGAGGCCGTTGAAGCCGGGCAGCGCATCGAATTGGCCCGGCCTCGTTTCGTCGCCCGGTTCCCGCGCGGATTCAATCTGCCGTGGGAGGTCAAAGCGCCGTTCCACAGCCAGATCGCGGTCAATTTCGTTGAGGCAGAAGTCAGGTAATGGCCTATACCCGCGACTATGTCCCGGCCGACGTCATCGACGCCATGCGCGGGAGCCATACGCTCGGCATCTTCCTCAGGCTCGACAGCGACCCGGCCCTGCATATCTGGATGGGGGTCAACGACATCCCGGCGGGCTTCGACAGCATCGACGAGGAAGGGATCGTCTACCTCGGCGGTGGTCGCCTGTTGGAGGTCCCGGCGCTCGAGGTTCTGATGAACGGCCAGGCCGACAGCGTCGAGTTCGGCATTTCCGGGATTGATCCGGCGACTGCACAGCGTGCCATAGACGAAATGCCTGATATTCGCGCCTGCGATGTCCATATCGGCATCATGACGCTGGACCAGTATTACCAGCCGATGGGGCCGATCGTGTCGCTGTGGATCGGCCTGGCATCGCACGTCACGGAATCGATGCCACCGGTGAATGGAACGGCGGACAGGTCGATGACGCTGGCCTTGGCGGTTCTCACCGGGAATGGCACGCGATCGCGCCCCGCGCTCTCGATGTGGTCGGCGCCGCATCAGAAGTCACTCTATCCGACCGACCTGTTCTGCGACGGGACAGCCCGCCTCGCGCGCGGTGTTGCGCCGGCGTGGCCGAACTACTGAAGGCACCATGGATCTCGAAAGCTTTATCCGTGCGCCCCGTCGGTGGCAGTGGGGCGGTATGCCTGTTGCCGTCGATGGCGTTCCCATGCCCGGCGAGGACTGCACCACTTTTGTGGGCTCCTGGGTGCAAGAAGTCTCCGGCATCGATCCTGCGGTCGATCTGCGCGGCACCTATTCCACGGCCGAGGAAGCCGCAGAAGTCATTGCTCGCGAGGGCGGTATCGTGGCCATCGGTGACGTTCGACTGGGCCGGCTGGGCTGGCAGCGCGTCGATATGCCGACCGACGGGGATATTGGGATCGTGACGACCGTGTCCGGCGTCGATCTCACATGCAAGGAAATCCCGGCTATCCGGTTCGGCCCGCTCTGGGCACTGATGGGGCCGCGTGGTGCCATGGTCAAGAAACTCGATTGGTCAGGTGTGGCATGGCGCGCCCCGTAAGCCCGTTCGAAAGCGTGCTGCGGGAGGTCCTGCGCCCGCGTAGCGTGCTGAACTATCATCCGCAGGGCGTCATGCGGTGGGATTGGAACCCGGTTGACGGCTGGCGCGGGGATATGCGGTTGCCCCGCCGTGATCCGATATTCACGCCCATCTTCACGGCGATTTTCAGCTCGGTCGGATTGGGCGGGGTTACGATCCTTGGATCGTCGCTTGCCAGCATTGCATCGGCCCTTGCGGTCACCGCCCTTTCGATCGGCCTGCAGTATGCGTTGGCCCCGAAGCCGCCAAAGCCAGAAGATGGGCGCGCGCCGCTTGTCCAGCCTGTGCCGTATCGTTTTTGGGGCGTCGGGGAAACCCGTCTCGCTGGGGCTTACATGCTCTGGGAAGCCATCGGCAACCGGCTCTATTCCGTGCAGGCCATCGTGGCGCACGAGATAGATTCGATCACCGCCTACTACCTGAACGACGACAAGGTCACCCTGAATGGCAGCGGCATCGTGCAGCCGCCGGGCTCGGGAGGTCGCTACAAGGGCAACCTCGTCACGATCCGCACCCGGCTTGGTGCTGTCCCGGAGACCGCGTATCCCGAACTGACTGGTCCGCTGGGAACGCAAGGCATCTGGACGATCAACCACCGCGGCGACGGGCAGGCCTCGCTCGCCATGATCTGCAAGTCGCCCAAGGCCGAGGATTTCACGGATCGGTTTCCCTACGGGAAGCCTTCAGCGTCGGTGACGGCGAAACTGGCCAAGGTCTGGGATTTTCGTGATCCCGCCCAAGACCCGGATAGCCCATCGACGTGGAAATGGTCGAACAACTCGGTCCTGATCCTCGCCTGGCATCTTTGCTTCAACCCGTTCGGGGAGAGGCTGGACTATCACCGCGCGCTCCTGCCTGTCTTGGACATGTGGCAGGAGGAAGCTGATGTCTGCGATGAACTTGTCGCCTTGGCCGCCGGCGGCACGGAAAAGCGTTATACCTGCTCTGGCTTCGACACGACCGAGCACGGACCGAAAGCCGGGACGAATGCGATCCTTGCCACGATGGACGGCTGGACCTGCACCCGTGGGGACGGAGCCATCCTCGTCGTCGCCGGCAAGTACCGGGAGAAGTATTGTGTCACCCTGACCGACGCCGACGTGATCGGCTACGTGAATCAGCGCGGCGTGCTGTTCGACGAGGAAGTCAACCGGTTCACGCCGAAATTCAATTACCCGGCGACCGACTTTTCGACCACGGATACGGATTTCTTCGAGGACATTCCGGGCCAGATCAAAGCGGGCCGGGTGCTCCCCGAGGAAGGCCACTACGACTGGTGCACGCAATGGAGGCAGGCGCGCCGGCTCGGCAAACGGGACTGGATCAGAATACAGCAGAAAAGCAGGGGCTCGATCTATGCCAACCTCGCGGGCATCAATGCGGTCTATGCGCCTTGGATCAGGCTCGACACGCCCGTCATGATCCCCGCCTTGAACGGCAAGGTGGTTTCGAACCGTAAGGCGACGATCGACCTCATGAAGGGCGGCTTCCAGATCGACTTCATCCGCATGCCGGATAATCCAGCCGATATCGACTTGTGGATACCGGCAGTAGACGAGGGCAGGGCGCCGCCGGTGCCGATCAAACCGGTTTCGGAAGGTATCCCGACGCCTACGATCGATTCCGTCGCGGTGATCTCGGGCGGCGGCAGCGTGTTCTTGCGCGTGTCGTTGATCGATCCTGGACGCGAGGATGTCACCCCGGTTGTTCGCTACCGGGTTTCAGGCGGCAACTGGGTGGAGCAGACCTTTCCTGACGCCTTACCGGCCCTCGGCCTGATCACGGTCGATACAGGCACGGTCCCTGGCAACAAGTCGCTCGAGGTTCAAGCCGCCTATATCGGTTCGAACAGCAAGAAGGGCACCTATTCGACCAGCACGTTCGTCACGTCGACCGTGGATACCGTCGCCCCGCAGCCGCTGCTCTCCTATGGGGCGGTCGACGGCGCCGGCCAGTACAACGTCAATTTCACCACGCAAACCGACGCCCACTTGGCGAGTGTGGCGATCTATCAGGTGCCGAGCGGCGGAACGCTCAACCGGGTCACGCATCTGGTCAGCAAGCCGTCGGTGGCGCAGGGGATAGGCTACTCGATCCCGGTCGTGGCTCTGGCTGGCGTTTGGGACATCTACGCCGAGCCTTTGAACCAATCCGACATCGCTGGGCCGCTCTCTGGCCCGTCAACCGTGACGGTCTCCTAACCGCCCATTCCAACCGAAAAGCTTGCGCCCTGCCTTTGAGCGGGGTTTCCAGTCGTGGAGAACACCATGTTCGATCTGACCGCTGACATCGTCTTTTCCGACGGACCGTCGTCCAACCCGAACCAGCCTCAGAAGGCTATCGTACGCCGCTACCTTCGACAGTTCGAAGACATGATCAGCGCCGGCCTTTCCAACGGCGGCCTGATCTACGACACCAAGGCGAGCATGGATGCCGACCTCGCGCATGATGCGAATGCGTCTGCGTGGGTGATGACCGGGGATGACGCTGGCATCTATCGCAAGTCGGGCGCCTCCGGGTCCGGCGCTTGGGCCAAGATCGCCAGCCTGCCGTATAGCGTGGTCTACGCCCAGAACGAAGGTAGCGGCACGGCTGATGCGGTCAAGGCGACGGCCAGCGTGCCTGTATCGGCCACGGCCAACGCGCAACTGATCTCAATCCCGTTTATAGCTGCCAATACTGGCGCGATGACGATCTCGATCAATGGCGAGGCACCTCGTCCGCTCGTCACGAATACCGGAGAGGCCATCCCTGCCGGTTATGTTGCAGACGGCATGTCTGCTCTGGTGCAGATCGACAGCGAGGGCAAGTACCGGCTGTTCAGTTATGGCGATGCGACGGCGGTTCAGGCGGCCGCAGAAGCTTGGGCGCAAGGAACGGCTCCAGGCGGACCGGGAACCAAGAGCGCCAAGGAATGGGCCGACAGTCTCGGAGATTTTGCGACGAACGTGCAACTAGCTCAGGATGCGCGAGACGAAGCTGCTGGTAGCGCGACAGATGCCGCGCAAAGCGCCGCTCAGATCATCGACAACCTTGGTTACCTCGCTACCCCTGCATCGCTGCTGGCCGCACTGTCTGATCCATTGCTGCCGATGCCGTCGTTTATCGAAGGTTGGACCTCGGGCGACTTTGCCGGCATCTTCCCTGCCGCGCCTAGCGCCACCGGGCTTTCGACCGACAGTATGGGCGCGCTGATCTTGGAATACACGGTGACCGGGACGGCGGGCAGCCAGACTCTCACCATAAGCGCCGGCGACGAAAGTAAGGGCGGCGGCAGTTGGGGTGCGGTCATCCAGCATGACGACGGCAGTTACGGGGTCTATCGTGTCGGCGGGCTAGCTGGCGGCGCGTGCACGATCTGGCCAAATCTCCGCAAGGCCGTGACTGGCAAGACCATGCGCAATCTCGGCGGGGGCGTTAACGGCCAGCATTACACAGAGCCCGGCTACCGAGCCCTTGCCCGCCGGATTTTCGGGGCGACCCGCGCCAACGCCTATAGGGCCAGATATGTCGCTGCATGGGACCCGCTCACCGGCGTCAAGGAGGATTGGACGCCGGTCGGAGGGATGGGGGCTGGCCAGTACGGCATATCCATCAACAACAATTACATAAACAACGCTGGAGCCCGATCATTCGCCGCCTTTATATCTCGTAGCAGACGGGTCATTTCCGGCACTCCGACCACGCCATACACAGGCAAAGGCTTGACCAAGTCCTTTTCCCTTAAAGGCAAATCCGGCGTCTTCGAAACGTTCGCCTGCTGTGCGTACATTTCAAATGCTGCAGGCGGCGGCTTTTACCCCTTCACGGTTGTCGCAAGTGTCGATGGCGTCCAGTTCTTGAACAAGACTTACACCGAGAACGACGGCCTTGTTCGCGTCGTCGCTGACTTCCCAGCAGGTACGACTGGCACTGTCACCATAACCTTCGCCGACGACACGCCAGTCTTTGGTACGGCCCTCTATATCGATAGCGTGACGTGGTGGGTCTATGATCGGCTCGACACCTGGACCAACCCCGTTATCGACAAAAACGTCAAGACGTCGGTCATCGGTGATAGCTGGACCACGTTCTATCCGGCGACCGTGGGCGGTGTAGACGGTGTTCTCGGCCGCGAACTGCAATCGCTTATGGTCGCCGCAGGTGGCACCGGTCAAGTTGTTAGCGTCGGCACCGGTGGCACTACGGCCGAATTTGGGCTGACCGAGTTCGATGCCAAGGTCACTCCACAAAACCCCAAGCAAGTCATCATCTTGTATTTTACCAACGATCATAACCAATACGGTGACGACGGCTATGCGCGCTGGCTGAGCGCAATGTTCAAGCTTGGCCGAAAGTGCCAGATGATCGGGGCACGTCCGATATTCGTAATGCCTCTGCCGACTTCGAGCCTCACGCAAGCGATTGGTCACGGCATCTGGGCGACGGCGCTCGGCAAAGGGCTACCGCTGGCTACGTGAGGCAATGAGGTGTCCGCAGCGATCATCGCTTCTCGCCAAGCGTCAAAGCCCGCACCGTTGAGGTGGAGGCCATCAAAGGTGAATTCGGCCCTCAGATAACCGTCCGGCGCAAGCCGCTTGTTCAGATCGACGTAATGGCAATAGGGCTTTGACGCGCACAAGGCTTCTATCTCCTTGTCAGCCGACGCGATTAGGGTATTCACCGAGCGGTTTTTAGCTGTATGCAATATCGACTGCACGTAGAGATCGCGGTCGTGGAACGCGTCGATCAGAGATCGGTAGTTGGTGACCAGATCGGTCGTCGGGACGCCGAGCAAAATGTCGTTGATCCCGATCAGGAGGTAGACCTTTCGGGCCTTGACGGTATCAAGTCGCTTCAGGAGGCCGCCGGCAGTGTCGCCGGATATTCCGCGATTGACGATATCGACACCAGGGAACAGCTCGGTCCACTCGCCATGATCGGTGATTGAGTCACCCACCATCGCGATATCGCCCCGGTCGCGAGAATGACGATAGATGTCGACCTTCTGCCGCCAGTAGGTGGTTTTTGTGGGGTCACGATCCTGCGTTTTCAGGAAGATCGATCGCGCCAGTCTGTACATCGGGTTTGCTTTGTCAGCTGCGGTGTAGACACCAGCACCAAAGAAAACGGTGCACGCAACGAGCACAGAAGTCGATTTGAAAAGTAAATTCATCAGCAGCGCCCCCACGCCACCGATGCAGACTATCGAATACTTGGCGATTGCACAATCGTGTTGAAGAGACGAAAAAGCCCGGTCGCAAAACTGGGATAAGCGGCCGGGTTTCAAGTAACCGGCTATGGGGTACCGGCGGCCGGATCATACTCCGATGTGCAGAAGGGGCAATGAAAAAGCCCGGCCGCCGCAGAGGGCCGAAGCGACCGGGCCTGGGACACCCGGCTGCGTTCGGGGAACAGCCGAGCGGACTGACCTTATTCCTCGCCAAACCCGATAGAAATCACCCGGTCATAAGCCAAATGGCGGAGACCGCCTAGACGAGCGTCCACGCCGCAAAGAGGGCGACGGCTCCAATGATCCCGAGCGAGACGAAAGCAGCCGGATAGCGCTCCCAAGGATAGGGTGCTCGCTCCCAATTATAACGCATGGACTGACCTCCCCTCACGCGAAACGGGGAGGTTAACCAGCACCGTTCCCCCGCGTCAACGACAACGTCGGCGCATCACCTGAAAGGATTATCCCCATGACGAACGTGCCCACCGGCGCGGCGAATGCTGCTGCGCGCGATCAATACTGGGTCTATCGCCCGGTCCTCAACCTGATCGGAACTTCCGAAGGCACCGACAAGGGCCGCGGCTACAACGAAACCCTCGGCTACGGCATCATGCTCGACGGCAAGGTGACCAAGGGCAAGGGGCCGACCATTGATCTGGTGTCGATGACGCTGGATCAGGTCGATGCGGTCCAGACCCGCATGCTCAAGGATCCCGACAATCGCAAGCTGCGCAGTTCAGCAGTCGGGCGGTATCAGGTTATCCGCACGACGCTGCGGGCGATCCGCAAGCAGCTTCCCGGCCGCTATCCCGGCTCTCGCAAGTTCGACGCCGACTGTCAGGACGAGATCGCCTGCTACCTTCTGGGCCAGCGCGGTATCGACAAGTGGCTGGCCGGCCGGCTCTCGCTCGACACACTCATGCGCAACCTGGCGCAGGAA
>NZ_JBHRTK010000017.1:0-30355 GCF_042646345.1 Aquamicrobium soli
ATGGTCGCTTATCGCTCACGCTGGTTCCGCCCTTCGGGCGGCGCTGCGCGGGGCGCGGCGCACAGCGCCGACGGCCGGTCGGCCTCGCGAAGCTTAAGCTTCGAGGTCGATCACCGCATAAGCCGGCGACGCGCAGTCGCGCTTGCGAAGCTAAAGCTTCGAGGCAGGCACGAAAAGAACGGGAAGGACCAACAGGCAGTCGGGAAACATATTCCCTTACTCCCCTGTTCCCCTCCTCCCCAACCCAGCTTCTCGTTTGAATGTGCGCTTTGCCGACCTGGTGGTTATGGCGGAGCGGCTGCACCCGATCCCATTCCGAACTCGGCCGTGAAACGCTCCAGCGCTGATGGTACTTCGTCTCAAGACGCGGGAGAGTAAGTCGCTGCCAGGTCTGCTAAACGCACAGTCAAAAATCTCTTCGCATTCAATAAACACCCGCCGGACATCAACCCGGCGGGTGTTTTTGTTTGTCCTGCGCGGCTTTCTGCCAGCGCGAGTCCTATCGACGGCACCCTCTGGATAGGACGGATGAATTGGCGGGGGTATTGGCCGTGGCGAAACCGGCTGGGTAGCTCACGCTTCCCGGCCGCGTGAGATCGAAGCGGATTTCGTCATCCGGCTGCGAATCGCGGCCACGAGCGCGTCGCCGGCGCCGGCGAGGGCGCCGCTGTTGTCGATCTCGACCACCTCCCGATCGGCCTCGGCCGTCGTCACGCTACGCGCCAGCCGCGCCTGCTGGCGCCCGGGGTCTTCCCGGCCGCGTGCGGCCAACCGGGCGGCGAGGATTTCGGGGCGACAGCTGATTCTTATCGTAACCACCCGGCCGAAGGCCGCGCGGATGGCCGGCAGGGCGGCGCGTGAGCCGTTGACCACGGCAATGCCGCCGCCTGCCAGGTGGCGGTGGACGGCGGCCGGGATCGCGTAGTGCAGGCCGTGCGCCTGCCAGGCGACCGCGAACAGGCCCGAAGCCTGGGCGGCGAGAAAAGCGTCTACCGACAGCGAATCATGATCCTCGGCTTCGGGCGCGGCGGGACGCGTTATCACCCGCCGGACGAAAAGCACGGCCGGATCCGCGCCCAGCCTGTCGCGGGCGTAGCTTAGAAGACTGTCCTTGCCGGCACCGCTCGGCCCGACGACCGCGATCAGCGTGCCATGCCCGCCTGTCCCGGCGATCGGGGCCGCGACGTCTGCGGTTTCAGACGACACGGTTGCCCTCGCGCCAGACCGAGCGAACGACGGGAATGCCGGCTGGCCGCCGCACGCGCACCAGGTCGGCGCGCAGGCCTGGCGCGATGCGACCGCGGTCGCCGAGGCCCACCGCATCGGCGGGGTTGGCAGTGACCAGACTTATGCTTTGCGGCAGCGACATGCCGCCGTCCTCGTCGGCCAGCAGGAACGGCGCGTGGATCAGGCTGAAGGGCACATAGTCGGAAGACAGCACGTCCAGCACGCGCGCGTCGGCCAGGGCCTTCGCAGAAATGTTACCGGAATGGGATTTTCCGCGCACGATATTGGGAGCGCCCATCAGCACCGCCATGCCGGCCTGGTGGGAGGCCTGCGCCGCTTCCATGCTGGTGGGGAATTCGGCCAGCCGGACGCCGAACGTCTTCGATTCCTCGACATGCTCGACGGTGGCGTCGTCATGGCTCGCGATCGCGATGCCGCGCTCGGCGCAGGCGCCGGCGATGGCGCGGCGATGAGGGGCGGAGTAGCGGCCCGATTCCTCGATGCGGCGGGCGACGAACTGCTCGAACTCGGCGTCCGACAGGCCACGCTTCTTCTTGTAGTAGAGGACATAGGCCTCCAGCGTCTGGAACTGGCGCTGGCCCGGCGCATGGTCCATCAGCGACGCCAGCCTCACCTGTGGATCAGACGTGAAATCCTCGAAATGGTCGAGCACGTCGGCCGAGGAAACCTCGCAGCGCAGGTGGATGAGATGATCGGCGCGCAGGCGGTTCTCGCCCTGGGCGGTCTCGATCGCGTCGGCAATGGCACGCATTTCGCCGCGCTTGAAGCCGGCATTCTCGTCGGAACCGAGCCGCAGGCAGTCGAACACCGTGGTGATGCCGGACGCCGCCACCTGCGCGTCATGCGCCTGCAGGGCGGCGATGCTGTCCCACACCACGCCGGGGCGCGGGCTGTAGTGCTGCTCCAGATGGTCGGTGTGGAGTTCGACCAGACCGGGGATCAGATAGTCGCCGTCCATGTCTTCGCCGGCGGCGGTCTTGCCCGTATCGATCGCCGAAACGAGGCCGTCGCGAATGAGCAGGGACCCGTTGACGACCTCGTCCTCGAGGACGATTCGGGCATTGGAGAGCACAATTTCCCGCAGCATGTCAGGCACACTTTCTCGCTTCGGAAGGACCGAGGCGGTGGATGGAACGGACGATGAAGTCGGCGCCGAGCTCGGCCTCGGTGAAGAGGGCGACGGCCGAAACGGCGACCGGAGATGAAAGCAGTGGACCGAAATGGTTTTTTAGCGCCGCCTCGACGTGTGCGGCGGTCGCCGCCTCGACCGGGCCGGTCAGCGTCAGGTGGAAACGGAATTCTTCCTTGACGTAAGGATAGCCGTGGCGATGCAGGTAGAGGCGCTGGCGCTCTGATAGCAACTCAGGCTTTCGACGTGCGATCTCGGCTTCGGTCGGCGGCGCGCGCAGGTTGTTGAAGTAGTCGACGGCCGCCGAGGCCAAGGCCGATACCTGGCGCGCCTCGGTCGGGGTCAGCGCGAAGAATTCGCCGATCCGGGTAATCGCGAGGCCGGGCATCGAGAACGGCCCAGCCTGTTCGGCGAAGGCGCCCGTCGCGCTCGCCAGGTCCGCTTCGGTCGATTCTTCGCGCAGGCGGAACGGCGCCACCAGCGTGGCGTGAAAGCCATAGCGGCGCGGGTCGCGTGTCAGGGCGTGGAACTCTTCGGCGGAAAATCCGGGCGGGACGTTCGGTTCAGCCGCCTTGCCGGTGAAGGCGCTGCGCCCCAGCCAGGACTCGGCCGCCTGGGTCAGCGGATCGCCGGCCGGGGGTGTGAAATAGAGAGCGTGGCGCATCACAGGAACAGCTTGCGCAGGCGCTGCGACAGCAGGTCGAGCAGCGACACGGTGACCAGCATGATGATGAGCATGGCCGAGGCCTGCGGGTAGTAGAAGCCGCGGATGGCTTCGAACAGCACCTGGCCAATGCCGCCGGCGCCGATGACGCCGAGCACGGTGGCGGCGCGGACATTGGATTCGAAGCGGTAGAGCGCATAGGACATCCACAGCGGCATGACCTGCGGCACCACGCCGAAGATAATCTCCTGCAGACGCGAGGCGCCGGTGGCGCGGATCGCTTCGACCGGGCGGGCGTCGATCGCCTCGACGGCCTCCGAAAACAGCTTGGCGAGAATGCCGGTGGTGTGGATGAACAGCGCCATCACGCCGGCGAACGGGCCGAGGCCGACGGCTACGACGAACAGCACGGCAAAGACGAGTTCATGGATCGAGCGGCAGGCGTCCATGATGCGGCGCACGGGCTGCACGACATACCAGGGCGCGAGGTTGCGGGCCGACAGGATGCCGAAGGGAACGGCGAAGATCGCGGCAAGGAACGTGCCCCACAGCGCGATCTGGATCGTGGAGAGCATTTCCACGAGATAGTAGCGCCATTCGGAAAAATCGGGATGCAGGAAGCCCCTGGCATATTCCGCCATGTTGCCGGCGTCGCTGAACAGATAGGTCCAGCGGCTCATCTCGGCCGGCGCCCAGCTCCAGGCAAGCAGGACGACGAGCGCGATCCACGAGACCCAGGTCCACAGGCTGCGTGACCACTCACGCTCCACTTCGGGGCGCGCGGCGGCGGCGGACGCGATCTTGGCGGTCTGGTCCATGAAAAGTGTCCTGGCAATGCGCCGGCTGTCCTCGAATGACAGCCGGCAACTTCATCGTGGGTCGGGACGGGCGGGCAATCAGCCCTGAAGGGTCTTCAGCCTGGCCTCGTATTCGGCCTTCTGCGCCTCGAGCGGCTCGATCTTCGCCTTCCTGTCGGCGTCGGAGAGCGAGGCGTCGGCCTCGATCTGCGCGATCTTCTTGGTGAGTTCCATCACGCGGATCGGCAGCAGCTGGTCGTCGCTGGAGGCGCGGAAGGGCGCCCATTCGAGACCGGCGAGCACTTCCTTCTCATGGGCGACGTCGCCCTTGGACTGGTCGGTGCCATAGGTCAGGAAGAAGTCCTTGATCTTGGCCTTGGTTTCCTCCGACAGGTCCTTGCGCCAGACCACCGGGTCGGACGGGATCAGCGGCGACTTCCAGATCACCTTGATCTTCTCGAAGGCGGCCGGCTGGTTGCGCTCGATCAGTTCCAGGTTTTCGGTGTTGTTGGCGGCCGCGTCGACCTGGCCGTTGGCGACCGCCATGGCGTTGGTCTCATGGTTGGCGTTGGTGACGTTCTTGAAGCAAGTCTTGGGGTCGACCTTGTTGGCCGAGAAGACGAAGGTCATCGGCACCAGGTAGCCCGAGGTCGAGTTCGGATCGCCGAGGCCGAAGTTGAGGCTCTTGTCGCATTTCAGCAGGTCGTCGATCGAGGTCAGCTTGCTGTCCTTGGGCGCCAGGATCAGCGAATAGTAACCCGGCTCGCCGCTGACCGGCACGGTCTGGACGAACACCTCGCCATCGGCGCGGTCGACGGCTTCCATCGCCGACTTGTTGCCGTACCAGGCCATCTGCACCTTGCCGAAGCGCATGCCTTCGATGACGCCGGCATAGTCGGAGGCGAAGAAGGGCTTGACGTCGAGACCGGTGGCCTTGGCGAAGTCGGCCAGCAGCGGGTCCCACTTCGGCTTCAGGTTCTGCTGCGATTCGGTGGAGATGATGCCGAAGTTGATTTCTTCGGCCATGGCGGCACCCGACAGCGTGAGCGACAGCGCGGCGGCGATGGTGCCCTTGAGGAATAGGTTCATGGCAAGCTTCCCTGCTTGTGGTTGGGTTTTATCGATCGTTATGCGAAGGCCGGGATCCGTCCCGGTTCCGGCACACACCTGGGTTTTGCCGGCTGCATCGGTGCGTTCGGCAAGATCAGCTCTTCGGAATTGTCCCCGTAGAGGTCGACGAGCATCTGGTCGGTAAGCTCCGAGGAGGGACCGTCGAACACGATGCGGCCGTCGCGTAGCGCGACGGTGCGCGGACAGTATCGGCGCGCATACTCGACCTGATGCAGCGAGACGACACAGGTGATCCTCTCGTCGCGGTTGACCGCCGCAAGGATTTCCATGACGCGCCGCGCCGAGGCCGGGTCGAGCGAGGCGATCGGCTCGTCGGCAAGCAGAATGTCGGAGCGCTGCACCAGCGTGCGGGCGATCGCCGCGCGCTGCTGCTGGCCGCCCGACAGGGTGGAGGCGCGCTGCCAAGCGACTTCCGGAATGCCGACGCGGGCCAGCGCCTCGCGCGCCTTCTGCTTTTCCTCGGCGGTGAAGAGGCCGAACGTGCCGCGCCAGACCGGAATGCGGCCGAGATTGCCGAGCAGGACATTGGTCAGTACCGACATGCGGCCGACGAGATTGAACTGCTGGAAGACGACGCCGATGCTACGGCGCATGTCTCGCGCCCTCGCGGCGAGGCGGCCGCCGTCCTGCATCGCGCTGTCCAGTATGTCGATCCGGCTCTGCCCGGGCTGGCCGGTTTCGAGACCGCACAGGTGGCGGATCAGCGTGCTCTTGCCGGAGCCGGAGGCGCCGATCAGGGCGACCATTTCGCCGCGCTGGATTTCGAGGCTGACATTGTCCAGGGCGCGCTTCTTGCCGAAGCTCTTGGACAGGTTGCGGACGGAGATGGCCGTCATAGCATCGCTCCTTTCCGTTCGTTGAAAAGTCCGGTGAGCCGGATTTCTCGCGGCCCGATTGCGGTTGACCCATACCGTGCCGCCTGGCCCGGCAGGCGGGCGACGGCGCTGGCGGTCGTCACGGATTTAGCGCCGGCACATGACGGCCGGGTGTCGCGTGCATGTCAGTTCGATGACGCCTGCCGATTTCCACAGTTCACGCCGCCTTCTTCGTCGGCGAGAATCCGGTCACGTCGATGATCACGTCGGCGGCCGCGTTGCGCACCTCGGTGTCGTGGAAGATGCCGAGCAGGGCGGTGCCGGCGCGCTTCTTCTCGGCGATCATCTCCACCACCACGTTGCGGTTGGCGGCGTCCAGCGAGGCGGTCGGCTCGTCGAGCAGCAGGATCGGATGATCGGTGATGAAGCCGCGCGCGATGTTGACGCGCTGCTGCTCGCCGCCCGAGAAGGTGGCCGGCGGTAGCGCCCACAGCCATTCCGGCAGGTTGAGGCGGGCAAGCAGTTCGCCGGCGCGCCGTTGCGCCTGCGCATGGTCCGCGCCGCGCTCGACCAGCGGTTCGGCGACGATGTCGAGCGCGCCGACGCGCGGCACCACGCGCAGGAACTGGCTGACATAGCCGATCGTCTCGCGGCGCAATTCCAGGATGGTGCGCGGGCCGGCGGTCGCGAGGTCGACGTCGCCGCCACGATGGCGCACGACGATGCGGCCGGCGCTCGCGCCATAGTTGCCGTAGAGCATCTTCAGGATCGAGCTCTTGCCGGCGCCGGACGGGCCGCCGAGCACGGCGCAGGTGCCGAAATGGAGCGAAAAACGGGCGTTGGCGATGACCGGCAGTTCGATGCCGTCGCGCAGGTGCATGGTGAACGTCTTGCCGAGGCCGGACGCGGTAAGGGCGGGTGCTTGCACGGTAGACCTCAGGCCTGGAGGATGGAGGAGACGAGAAGCTGCGTATAGGGCGCCTGCGGGTCGTCCAGCAGGCGGTCGGTAAGGCCGTGCTCGATGACGTGGCCGTCCTTCATGACGACCATGCGATGCGACAAGAGGCGTGCTACGGCGAGGTCGTGGGTGACGATGATGACGGCGAGGCCGAGATCGTTGACGAGGCCGCGCAGCAGGTCGAGCAGGCGCGCCTGCACCGAGACGTCGAGGCCGCCGGTAGGCTCGTCCATGAAGACGAGGCGCGGCGCGGTGACGAGGTTGCGCGCGATCTGCAGGCGCTGGCGCATGCCGCCGGAAAAGGCGCACGGCTGGTCGTCGATGCGGTCGGCGTCGATCTCGACGCGGCCGAGCCAGTCGGTCGCCGTCTCGCGGATGCGGCCATAGTTGCGCTCGCCGACAGCCATCAGCCGCTCGCCGACATTGGCGCCGGCCGATACCGTCATGCGCAGCCCGTCCGCCGGATTCTGGTGCACGAAGCCCCAGTCGGTGCGCAGGAGCAGGCGGCGTTCCGCTTCCTGGAGGCCGTAGAGGTCGCGCATCTCGCCGTCGCGCATGCGATAGGAAATCGTGCCCGATGTCGGCTCCAGCCGCGTCGAGATGCAGTTGAGCAGCGTCGACTTGCCGGAACCCGACTCGCCGACAATGGCCAGCACTTCGCCCGGCCATACGTCGAGATCCACGTCGGCGCAGCCGATGCGGTTTCCGTAGGCCTTGGTCAGCGAACGCACGGAGAGCAGCGGCAGGTCTTCGCTGGCATGGTCGAATACCGCGTCGTTTCGAAGCGCGATCGTCATGGCAGTGCCTCCCCGCTCATTTCGCCCCGATGACCTTCGGCGCGGCGTGTCTCGCAATGGTCGGTATCGGAGCAGACGAACATGCGCCCGCCCCGGTCATCGAGCACGATCTCGTCCAGGTAGACCTGTTCGGCGCCGCACAGCGCGCAGGGCGTATCGAACTTCTGCACCTCGAACGGATGCTCCTCGAAATCGAGGCTCACGACTTCGGTGTGCGGCGGCAGCGCGTAGATGCGCTTCTCGCGGCCGGCGCCGAACAGTTGCAGCGCCGCCGACATGTGCATCTTCGGATTGTCGAATTTCGGCGTCGGCGAGGGGTCCATCACGTAGCGCCCCTCGACCTTGACCGGATAGGCGTAGGTGGTGGCGATGTGGCCGTTTCTGGCGATGTCCTCGTAGAGCTTGACGTGCATCAGCCCGTATTCTTCCAGCGCGTGCATCTTGCGCGTTTCCGTCTCGCGCGGTTCGAGGAAGCGCAGCGGTTCCGGAATCGGCACTTGGTAGACCAGCACCTGCCCCTCGCCGAGCGGCGTTTCGGGGATGCGATGGCGGGTCTGGATGATCGTCGCCTCGGCCGTGCGGGTCGTGGTTTCGATGCCGGCCACGCGCTCGAAGAATTTTCGGATCGACACCGCGTTGGTGGTGTCGTCGGCGCCCTGGTCGATGACCTTGAGCACGTCGTCCGGCCCGAGGATCGCGGCCGTCACCTGCACGCCGCCGGTGCCCCAGCCGTAGGGCATCGGCATTTCGCGGCTGGCGAAGGGCACCTGGTAGCCGGGAATGGCGATCGCCTTGAGGATGGCGCGGCGGATCATGCGCTTGGTCTGCTCGTCCAGATAGGCAAAGTTGTAGGTGGTGTTGCGGCTCAGCGCGGTCATTCCGCGGCCTCCTGCATGTCGGGCTGGGTCACGCTCTCGCGCGCGGCATATTCGGCGCGCATGGTGCGCACCAGGCCGAGTTCGGCCTGGAAATCGACGTAATGCGGCAGCTTCAGGTGCTCGACGAAGCCGGTCGCCTGCACGTTGTCGCAATGCGACAGCACGAATTCCTGGTCCTGCGGCGGCGCGACGATATCCTCGCCCAGTTCTTCGGCGCGCAGCGCCCGGTCGCACAGGGACATCGCCATCGCCTTGCGCTCCGACTGGCCGAACACCAGCCCGTAGCCGCGCGTGAACTGCGGCGGCGCCTTGGCCGATCCCTTGAACTGGTTGACCATCTGGCATTCGGTCACCTGGACGCGGCCGAGCGGCACGGCGAAGCCGAGTTCGGGGACGAAGAATTCCACCTCGACCTCGCCGATGCGGATTTCGCCGGTGAAAGGGTGCGAGCGGGCATAGCCGCGCTGTGTCGAGTAGCCGAGCGCCAGCAGGAATCCCTCGTCACCGCGCGACAGGCTTTGCAGGCGCATGGCGCGCGCCATCGGGAACTCGACCGGCGTGTGGTTGATGTCGCCGGGGGCGGCCTGTTCAGGCAGGTCGATGTCCTCCTCGATCAGGCCTTCGCCACCGAGGATGGCGGCAATCCGTGTCGTGGGCTCGGCGGACGGCTCCCGTCTCTCGCCGGCCTCGATCTCCGGGTCGCCCTCAAGGTCCGGGTCGAACAGGCGGTGGGTGTAGTCGAAGGTCGGCCCGAGCAGCTGGCCGCCCGGCAGGTCCTTGAAACAGGCCGAGATGCGCCGCTCGATCAGCATCTCGCCGGTGTCGATGGGTTCGCTGTAGCCGAAGCGCGGCAGGGTGGTGCGATAGGCGCGCACGAGGAAGATCGCCTCGATCAGGTCGCCGCGCGCCTGCTTGATGGCGAGCGCCGCCAGCCGGCGGTCGTAGAGCGAGCCTTCGCTCATCACCCGGTCGACGCCGAGCGCCAGTTGACCGGCGATCTGGTCGAGCGTCAGGGCCGGAACCGAGCGGTCGCCACGGCGGCGGTCGGCCAGCAGCCGGTGGGCATTGTCGATGGCGGCCTCGCCGCCCTTGACTGCGACATACATGGCTAGTTCTCCCGTGCGATCAGGCGGGCGCTGCGCGGCAGACAGGCGAGGGCGCCGCCGGCGACGAGCACGAGGTCGACCCCGCGCGGAAAGCGCTGTCCGTTCTCGGTCCATTGCGCGGCGAAATCGGCCGGCAGGCCGCGCGGAGCGAGCGTCGTCTCGCCTCGGATTCCCGGACCCCGGAACGTGAGCGGCGCGCCACCGTCGAAGGCTTCGACGGCAAGGACCAACGTTGCCGAGCGGTCCGGATATTCCTGCGTGCCCTGCGCGAAGCTGTGCAGTGGGGGCAGGGCGGAGCCGGCGGTGGCCAGCGCGAAAGCCGCTTCTGCGGGCTGCGCGACGATCGGCGCGCCGGTATGGAACACCAGCCATTCGCGCACGGCCTCGCTTTGCGCCAGCGCCGGGTCCAGCCAGAGCGGCGTGTCGGCATCGGCCAGCGTGCAGGCGAGCGCGCCGACGAGCGGCGGCAGCGGTGACGGCGGGACCACCGGCAGCTTGACGTGGATGACGGTCGCGGGCCGCGCCATGGCGTCCATCACCGCCCGGAAGACGGCCTGCGCATCCTCAGCGGGGTCGGCAAAGCCGCCCTCCAGTGCCGTCGTCGTCTCGCGCATCAGTCTTCTCCCCGAACCATGGTGAAAAAGTCGACGCGGGTGGCGGCTGTCTGCTCGCGCTTTTCCATGTCCGCCGCGTCGAGTTCTTGCCGCAGCGGCGCGATCATTCGTGCATCGACGAGCGCCGCCGTCTCCGGTGTCTGGCACACCGCATCGACGAGCACGGCAATGCGGGCCTTGTCCATGTCGCGGCCGAGCGCCACCGCGTGGCCGACGGACCCGTCGTCCAGCCGGACGCTGGCCCGCGTCACTGTCGCCTCGCCGAAGTTGAAAGGCTCGCCACTGCCGCCCACACGGCCGCGCAGGGTGATGAGGCCGCATTCGGGTCCGCGCAGGGCGCGGTGGCCGGGCGCAAGGGCGAGGTCCGCCCATAATTCGCGCAGCCGGGCGGTGCTGCTGCGCGCCAGGACCGCCATCCGGTTGCGGCGCAGGATAGTCTCTTCGGGGTGAGGCATGCGTGCTCCAATTTGTCTAATCATCTAGACAAGTCGATGAATTGGAGCCACCATAGCCGTGCCAGATGACGGCCACGTGACAGCTTTGGCAACGGCAGAGGAAAAGCATGACGGCGCATTTGCAGCGAGGTCTTGGGGTCGCCCTCTGGCGGCAGGTGGCCGACGGCATCAGGGCGGGTATCGCCAACGGACTGGCCGGCGAAGCGGGCCGGTTGCCGCCGGAAGCCGAGTTGGCGCAGCGCTTCGGCGTCAACCGCCACACGGTGCGGGCGGCGATTTCCGCGCTCGCCCATGAAGGCGTGCTGGAATCGCAGCAGGGGCGCGGGACCTATGTGCGGCGTAGGCAGCGTCTCGTCTATCCGATCGGCGAGCGCACCCGCTTCTCCGCCGGGCTTGGCGACCAGGCCCGCGATACGAGCAGCGAAATGGTCGGCACGGCGAGGGAACCTTCCACCCTATGGGTTGCGACGGCGCTGGGGATCGAAACGGGGAAAACGGTCATCCGCGTCGAAAGCCTCGGCAAGGCCGACGGCGTTCCCGTGTCGCGATCGACTTCCTGGTTCGACGCGCGGCTGTTCGACGGCATAGCCGAGCTTTTCTCCAGCACCGGTTCGATGACGGCAGCCCTTGCCGGTTTCGGCGTCCGCGACTATCGCCGCGCGTCGACCTCGATCGAGGCGCGCCATGCCGAGGAGGCCGACACGCGCGAACTGAACCTGGCGCCGGGAGCCATCGTGCTCGTCACGCGTGCCGTGAATTGCGACCTGTCGGGGCAGCCCGTCCAATGCTCGGTGACCCGATTCGCCGCCGACCGGGTGGAACTGTCGGTCGAGGCTCCGGCGCCCGGCAGCAGCGGGTGAAGCCGTAAGCCGAACGGGAGTTGTCGCGGCCGACCGCCGGCCAATCGGCCTATGCCGGCACCGTCTCGGCCCGGCGCGCGCGCACGAACGGTCCGTGCGGGATTTCCGGCGGCGCGAAGCTTTCAGCGCTGGCGCGGTCCCAGCGGCTATACCAGTCGCCGAGTTCCGCAATCTCCTCGCCCGACACCAGAAAGCCGTCCGGCAGATAGGGGTAGGCTTCATTGCCGTCGAGGAACTCGTTGTCCTGCTGGCGGAACATGAAGTGATAGGGCATGAAGTTGCTGGGATGGGTGAGGCCTGCCGCCCCCGCGATCTCGCCCAGCGCATGCATGGTGTTGCGGTGGAAGCGCGCGACCCGGTCGCTCTTGTCGCCGACATCGATGGCGCGCTGGCGCAGCGCATCCTGCGTCGCGATGCCGACCGGGCAGCGGTTGGTGTGGCAGGACTGCGCCTGGATGCAGCCGATGGCGAACATGAAGCCGCGGGCGGCATTGCACCAGTCGGCCCCGAGCGCGATGGCGCGTGCGATGTCGAAGGCCGAGACGATCTTGCCGGCGGCGCCGATCCGTACCTGGTCGCGGATGCCGGCGCCGCGCAGCGTGTTATGGACGAAGGTCAGCCCTTCCAGCATCGGCATGCCGACACGGTTGGCGAATTCGACGGGTGCCGCGCCGGTGCCGCCTTCCGCGCCGTCGACGACGATGAAATCGGGCACGATGCCGGTCTTCAGCATTGCCTTGACCATGCTCATGAATTCGCGGCGATGGCCGATGCACAGCTTGAAGCCGACCGGCTTGCCGCCCGAAAGCACGCGCAACTCCTGGACGAACTCCATCAATCCGACAGGGGTGGAAAAGGTGCGGTGGGCCGCCGGCGAGATACAGTCGAGTCCCATCGGGATGCCGCGCGCCTCGGCGATCTCCGGCGATATCTTGGAGGCAGGCAGCATGCCGCCATGGCCCGGCTTCGCGCCCTGGCTCAGCTTGATCTCGATCATCTTGATCTGCGGATCGGCGGCCAGTTCCGCGAAGCGCTCGGGCGAGAAGCCGCCCTCCTTGTCGCGGCAGCCGAAATAGCCGGACGCCACCTGGTAGACCAGGTCGCCGCCGCCCTGGCGATGGTAGCGGCTGATGCTGCCTTCGCCGGTGTCGTGCGCGAAGCCTCCCTTCCTCGCACCCGTGTTCAGCGCCAGGATGGCGTTGCCGGAAAGCGCGCCGAAGCTCATGGCCGAGATGTTGTAAAGGCTCATCTCATAGGGTTGCCGGCAGGCCGGGCCGCCGACCAGCACGCGAAAATCGGTATCGGCGATGGTCACCGGCGTCGCCGAATGCGTCAGCCACGCATAGCCCGAGCCATAGACGTTCTCGGTGGTGCCGAAGGGCCGCTTGTCCTCGTCGCCCTTCGCCCGCTGGTAGACGAGCGCCCGATCCTCCCGGCTGAACGGGATTTTGTCGGTGTCGCTCTCGATCATGTACTGCCGGATTTCGGGCCGGAAGCTTTCCATCAGGAAGCGCAGGTGCCCCACCACCGGGTAGTTGCGAAGGATGGAGTGCCGGTGCTGGCGCAGGTCGTGGACGCCGAGCACGAACAGTGCGCCGGCAATAAGCGCCGGGACAAGCAGCCATGCGCTGTGGAACGCCGCGCCGGCGATGAACACAAGCGAGGCGAGCGCCGTGATGAAGAAAGCCGCGTAGCGCTGGTGGGAAAAAACGGACTTCATTCGATCTGCCGGTAGGTCTCGTCTGGAAGGATGCCCCCCACTAGCCGCAAACGCCCATATCTTCAACGGCTCGCGTTGGTCGGGCTCACGCCCGCTTCGAGGTAGCGCCTTCTTCTATGCGCGGCAGGAACCAGGTGAGCAGGCCGGCCAACGGCAGGAAGCCGCAGAGCCAGTAGACGCTTTCGATGCCGATGCTGTCCGCCAACCCGCCGAGAATGGCGGCCGCGATGCCTGCCAACCCGAAATTGAGGCCATAGAACAGCCCGCCGATCAGGCCGACGCGCTCCGGCAGCAGTTCGATGGCGTAGATCAGGATCGAGGCGAAGGCGCTGGCGATGATCAGGCTGATCGTCACGGTGAGCACACCGGTCCAGAAGAAGTTGGCGTAGGGCAGCAGCAGGGTGAAGGGCAGCGGCCCGAGCACAGAGATCCAGATGATGCGGTAGCGGCCGATCCGGTCGCCGGCGATGCCGCCGATCAGCACGCCCACGGCCTGGGCCAGCAGGAAGACGAACAGCATGACCTGCGAGGTCGGGATCGACACGCCGAAACGCTCGATCAGGTAGAAGGTGTAGAACGACCGGAAGCTCTCGACATAGGCGACCTTCGAAAACATCAGCAGGGTAAGGACAACCATCCCGGTCATGACGGTCGCGCGCGAAAGTGGCGGGTTGCTTGCGGTGCCGCCCGAAAGCGAGGCCTTCAGCGTCGCGATATGCCGGCGGATCAGGGCATGCTGCCCGGCGGTCCAGACCATCAGCGCCATGGCCAGCAGGGCCGCCAGTGTGAACCAGGCGAGGCTCGCCTGGCCGTGCGGCACGATGATGAAGGCGGCAAACAGCGGTCCGAGCGCGCCGCCGGCCTGGCCGCCGACCTGGAACACGCCTTGCGCCAGCCCCTGCCGGCCGCCGGAGGCCTGGCGCGCGAGCCGGGTCGCCTCGGGATGGAAGATGGCCGAGCCGATGCCGATGCAGGCGACGGAAACAAGGATGATGCCGTAGCTCGGGGCAAAGCCGAGGCTGGCCAGCCCGACGAAGGTGAAGGTCATGCCGACCAGCGTCGAATAAGGCATCGGGCGCCGGTCGGTGACATAGCCGACCACCGGCTGCAACAGGGAGCCCGCGATCTGGAAGGTGAGGGTGATGAGCCCGATCTGGACGAAATCGAGCGCGTAGCTGTCCTTGATGATCGGATAGACGGCCGGGATGAGCGACTGGATCAGGTCGTTGAGCAGGTGCGTCAGCGCCAGCACGATCAGCACGGCCATATAGGTGCGCGGCTGCGTGGCGGAGAGAGGGACCTGGTTCAACTCTTGTCTCATCCAGTGGGGATTGCGTTGCGCGGCGGGTTCACCCGATCTTGCCGCACCCTATCCCCATGCCGATCCGAAGAAAACGGCCAGCGAGGGCCATACGGGCTGGTCCAGCGCCATGAAAATGAATCGTGACGAAACGCCGCCCAGCTGCCGCCGGGGCAGCGCATTGCGCCCGGATCGGGCAGTTGGAATTATCCTGCTGGGTTTCACCGAAAGCAGCTGTTCTTTCTCTCCGCCTCCAATTAAGGACAATCCCGCATTCAGGGGTGGCGGATGTCTTTGGTCGATCTGGCTTTCGACCGCGCGGCGGTCGCGGCGTGGCACGACGATATCAACAGCGGTTGTCTGTTCAATGCGGCTTCGGTGCGCGGCGTGCAGGCGGCGCGCGTGCTTTTTTCGCCGCGCTCGTCGGTGGCGCCGCAGCTATGGCTGCAGCTCCGGATCGGCCGCCGCCGATACATGTACCGCAAGGCGGTGATGTATTTTGTCGGCGCGCCGTTCGGCTGGCGCGTAAGGCATGTCAATCGCAAGGCGCCCTCGACCACCGGCAGCAAGCACAAGGCCAGCCAGAGGCTGCGGGAGGCCGGCCTCCCGGTGCCGCAGGGGCGGATTTTTACCCGCGACGAGATCGATGCGGCATTGGACTATTTCCGCTCGCTCGGCTGCGAGGCCTGCGTCAAGCCGGACCGTGGCCTGATGGGGGAGGCCATCGTGCCGCGTATCGGCGAGGTGTCGCAGTTCCGCTCGGCTTTCCTCAGTGCCACGGAAAAATATGAGCGGATCGTCGTCGAAGAAAGCGTTGCCGGCGAGGTCATCCGCTACATGGTGGTGGCAGGCAAGGTGGTCGCGGTGCGCCTCGACCGGCCCGCCAGCGTGGTCGGGGACGGCGTCAGCACGATCGCCGAACTTGCCGAGCGCAGAAACGCCGAGACCCGTTCGGCCAACCTGCCCGTGTGGAATGAAATGCCGCTTGATGGCGAGGCGGAGCGGATACTGGCCCTCGACGGCTTGTCGATGGCCTCGCGCCTGCCCGAAGGCAAGCGCGCTTTCCTGAGGGCAACCTCCAATATCCCAACCGGTGGCGACGGCATCGGTAATCCCGAGGGGGTGCATCCGAGCTATGCGCAGTCGGTATTGAAGGCCGTCGCGGCCATCCCTGACCTGGCCCTGACGGCGGTCGACGTGATGGTGGCCGACTACCGGCAGCCGGCGACCCTGGAAAACCACTGGTTTCTCGACCTGAACTCGGCACCGGGAATCGCGAATTTCCATTTCCCCAGGGAAGGGGAGCCTTCCGACGTCGCCGGACACATCATGGACTGGTTGCTTGCCGGCGGCCCTCGGTAACCCCTTCGGATCACCTCAAGGACAGAGAAAACAATGGCTCCTCCCGCGGCTTCGCGCGTCCTCCTGTTCGCGATCCAGACCAGCCACGCAGGCAGTTGCCGCCTACCCAAGCTCTTCAAGGAGGCGGGCTTCCGGGTGGGGGTGCTTGGGCTGCGGTCGAGCCTGCTTCATGCCTCGCGCCATTCCGACGAGCGATTTCGCCTGCGGGCGCGCCGCTTCGAACCGCTCATCCGTTCCAGCCTCGAGAAGGCGTTCGACGCCTTTCGGCCCGACATCATCGTGCCCTGCGACGAGCGGGCCGTTTCGATCGTCGATCATTGGATCGGCGGCCAGCAAGCTTCGCCGCTGAGTGCCGGGCTTCGCGACTGCCTTGTCGCCTCGCTCGGCAAGCCGGAACGGCTGGCGGAGCGTTCCTCGAAGCTGCGGACGCTGGAACTGGCCCGGTCGATCGGCGTGCGCACGCCGCGCGAGACCAAGGTGACCAGTCGCGCCGAATGCGAGCAGGTGGCCGCCTCGTTCGGCTATCCGGTCATCCTCAAGCTTTCGCACGGCGCCGGCGGCAACGGCGTCCGCTTGTGCCGGACGGCCGAGCAGCTCGGCGCCGCCTTTCGGGATTTCGAGCGCGGCCTGTCGGCCGTAAAGGCATGGCGCAGGCGGCTGCTGAGGCGCGATTGGTTCGGCTCCCGCTTCGATATCCTGGTCCAGCAATTCATTCCCGGGCGCCCTGCCATGAGTTGCATCGCCGTGTCTGGCGGCCGTCCGCTGTCGATCGTGACCGGCTTCGCCGAAAACGTGACCGAGCCGATGGGTCCCGCGAGCATCGTGCGCATCGTCGACATTCCCGAGATCCGACAAATGACCCAGGCCATGGCGGAGGCGTTCGAGGCCTCGGGCTTCCTGTCGTTCGACTTCATCGTCGACGAAGCGGGCCGCGCCGTACTTCTTGAATGCAACGCGCGGCCGACGCAGATCATGCATCTTGGCCATCTGGTCGACGTCGATCTGGCGCGGGCCCTTCACGGAGCCTTGCAGGGCGCACGTGAGGCGCCGTGCGAAGCGCCGCGCGGAGAACGCGAAGTCGCGTTCTTTCCGCAGGAGTGGAAACGCGATCCGGCAAGCTCCACTGTCGCGAACGGGTTCCACGACGTCCCCTGGGAAGACCCTGTGCTGCTACGGGCCATTCTGGGCAAGCGGCCCGTCAACTGGAGACGGCGTCATATCCCGTGAGTAAGGCTTTCGACGGCGCCGGGGCGGTGATCCTTCTGGGTGAACGCTGCCAAGTTGCAAGCGCGGGCAAACGGAGAGTACACAATCTCAAATCGTATCGCGCACGGCGCGACCGATGGCTTCCGCCAGGTGATCTACGTCACTCGCCTGGGTGGCGTGCGAAGTCACCAGCCTTGCCAGCATACCATCCTTCTCGTCCTCCACGGTATAGAAGCTGAAGCCCTGTCCGCGCAGGCGGTCGCATGTTGCACGATCGAGCCTGAGGAAGACCATGTTGGTCTGAACCGGATGGTGTGGAACGATGCCGTAGCTGGTTTCCAGGGCGGTTCTCAGACGCGCCGCCATGGCGTTTGAATGGCGAGCCGAGTCAAGCCAAAGGTCTTCCTGGAAACAGGCTTGGAGTTGCGCCGCCAGAAACCAGATGCGCGACGGCAGGTGGCCCGACCGCTTCATCAGCCGCCTGAAATCCCTGGCTTGATCCCGGTCGAAGAACAAAACCACCTCGGCGCCTATCGCTCCGCTTTTCGTGGCTCCGAGGCAGAGGACGTCGACACCGGATCGCCAGGTCAGTTCGGCCGGCGAGGCCTCCGAGGCTGCAACGACATTGCCAAAGCGCGTGCCGTCCATATGGACCGCCATGCCGTGCTTCCTGGCGAAGGCGGCCAGCCCCTGTACTTCGCCGGCGGAATAACAGGTTCCCGTCTCGGTAGCCTGGCTTATTGATAAGGCAGTGCTGCGCAGTTGGTGCACGTCGTCGCTGGCACCGAGAGCACGCATGCAGTGCGCCACATCCAGCTTGCCGGCGTCGCCATCGATCGGCTTGAGCCTGACGCCTGGATTATTGAACTCCACCGCGCCACACTCATCCAGGTAGATATGCGAAGATCGATGACAAAGTATCTGGCCGAAACGGTCCGATAGCTGTGCGAGCGCCAGGGCGTTTGCGGCCGTACCGGTAAGGATCGGAAAAGCCGCCACGTCATGTTCGAAGATGCCGGCGAACATGTCTTCCAGCGCGGCAGTGATGCCGTCCTCGCCGTATGCATCCATCCAGCCGGCGCAGTTGTGAAGCGCGGCATCGAGGAATTCCGCCCTGGGTGGGGCGACATTGTCGGATCTGAAATCGGAGATCATTTTGTGCTCGAAGTGTTTATCGCCTGACATGCCGGCAGCGGGCGCTCCGCTCGGCCGTCGGCACGTGACATGACCGGCCGGTTCCGTTTCTGGAGATGGCGATACAATCTCATGCGGCTGCCGTTCAGGCCGGCACGCTGCGTGCTGCCGGCCCTTGGATTCACGATGGGCCGGACCCGCGGGGTCAGGCCTTCAGCCAGCACCTCGCCAGAGCATAGCCATTGCTCATGTCATCATTCGGATCCTTGACCCAGCCTCCGACCTTGTCGGAAGCAACGGCGTTGATCCATTGATTGAAGTACGGAACGATCAGGCCACCGGTGTCCTTAAGGACCATTGCGGCGTCATGGTACATCTGCTTGCGCTTGGCCTGGTCGAATTCGCCACGGGCCGCCATGATCAGTTGATCGAAGGTTTCGTTGGAGAAGCGTGTGTCGTTCCACTCGGCACCGGAGAGGTATGCGGTGGAGTACATCTGGTCCTGAGAGGCGCGACCGCTCCATTCCGACAGCGAGAACGGTTGCTTGTTCCAGACTTCGGCAAAATAGCCGTCGCTGGGCTCGCGCTTAACCTCAACCGTGATGCCGGCCTGGGCGCAGGTCTGCTGGTACAATTGCGCGGCATCGATGGCGCCCGGGAACGCCACGTCAGAAGTTCTGAGCACGATGGGGCCGCTGTGTCCCGATTTCTTGTAGTAGTGCCTGGCCTGGTCGGGATCGAACTCACGCTGTGGAATATCGTCGGAGAACAACGGATAGGCCGAGTTGACCGGAAAATCGTTGCCGACCTCTCCGTAGCCGCGCAGGACACGGTTCAGCATCTGCTCGCGATCCATGGCCAGCTTCAGCGCCATTCGCATGTTGTTGTCGCTGAATGGCGCCGTATCGCAGAACATGTTGAAGACATTCAGGCTTTTGCCCGTAACGGTCTCGACGGTTACGCCCGGGACGCGCTTGACCAGATCCACCACCTTCGGCTCGAGGCCGTCGATCATGTGGACCTGGTTGCCCTGCAATGCCGCAATACGGGCCGTGGCATCGTTGATGACGATGATCTCGATCTGGTCGGCATGGCCGAGGATGTCGCCTTGCCAGTAGTTCCTGAACTTTTCGCCTCCGTGGCGAATGCCCGGCTGGTTCACCGTCACCTTGTAAGGGCCGGCGCTGATGCCTGCGGCCGGGTTGTCCACGCCGCCGTTCGGCTGGATGACGAGGTGATAGTCCGTCATCAGATAGGGGAAATCGACATCGGGCGTTGCCAGGGAGACGATCACCTCCCTGCCGTCGGCCTTGATGTCCGTGATGTTCTTGAGGATGCCGTAGGCGCCGGATTGGGACTTCTCGTCGCTATGGCGCCTCAATGTGGCCGCCACGTCTTCGGCGGTCACCGTCTTGCCGTTGTGGAATTCGATACCGTCACGAATCTTGATGGTCCAGGTTCTGCCCTGGTCCGACGCACCGAATTCCTCGGCGATCAGGTTCTCGAGTTCGGCGTTCGGGGTCATCCGTGCCAGAAACTCGCCCCACATCTTGCAGAAATTGATCGGAAGCTGGCTGCTGATCAAGGCCGGGTCCAGACTGTCGCTGGAGGCGCCGCCACGCAGCCCCGCCTTGAGGAGGCCGCCTTTTATCGGCGACTGCGCAAAGGCCCGGTCGGCCAGCGAACCGGCTATCGCGGCAGACGCCCCGAGCGCAACGGCTCGCCCGAGAAAGGCGCGCCGCGAAAGCCTTCCCTGCCGGGCCAGTTTTGCCAGGTAATCATATTCATCGGACATGCAGTTCTCCCTCTCACTACGTTGTCTTTTTTGTTGATCAAGCTTGGAGGCGCGCCGACGTCACGCCGACTGCCGCTGGAGTTCGGCAAAATCGCGCACGTCGTCAGCGAGACTGTTTTCGCAATGTTCGCGGATCGCCTGCTCGGCGATATGAGGATCGCCAGAGAGTATCGCGTCGATGATCGGCTGATGCCAACTCACCAGGTCAATGCGGCATGGCCAGTGCTTTTCCGACCAGCGATAGAGCCACTCGAATTTATTCGAGAGGCCGAAATACTGCCGCGAAAGGCTGCGGTGCCCGGCGAGACTCACCAGTTCCCGGTGGAAATCCAGGTCCGCATCCACGCGGTCACTGCTGCTTCCTTTTTCTTCCGTCTCGCGCAGGCGGTGGAAGGCCTTGTCCAGCCTGTCCCGAACTTCGGAGGTCAAGGACCTGGCCACCAGCCGCACGGCGAGTCCCTCCAGCGCTGAGCGAAGGGTATAGGTTTCCCGGAGCTCTCTTTCGGAAATGTCGCGTACCGCCCAGCCCGTATAGGCCTGCTTGACGACCAGATCTTCCGCTTCAAGGGTCGAGAGGGCTGCGCGGACCGTTCCCCGGCCGATGCCGAGTTGCGCCGCAAGGTCCATTTCGACCAGCCGGGATCCAGGCTCGAGCCTTCCGTGCACGATCTCGCTGCGCAACTGATCGGCGGCGCGATCCGCGAAACTGAGTCTCTCGATTTCCATTGGCTCTCCTCCAATGACCAGTTGCCTAGCATGCCCGTCGATTGGCGACAATCGCCAATCGTAAAAAGACATCGCTACGGGTGTCGGTCGCATCGGCTACCGTTCAGCCTTCCTGCCGATGCAGGGCTGTGACGCAATGACAGTTATGATTGTCGCGAGCCCTGCCGCACGGACCTGCAGGGCTATTCGCACGATCGTGCTCACCGGCTATCCGGCGTGCGACACGCCGGGGCACGCCAAACGCCGCACCGGAAACAGCCGGATAACGCGGGGTTCGAAGGCAGATCGCCTGCGGCGAACAGCGCGTTATCCGAGTGCGGCGACCGCGTTCAGGCCGTTTTCCTGTAGGGGATGTTCCGGGCCAGCCAGCATCCGACGGTAAGGCCGCGAGGGGCGCCGGCTGCGTCGCGCTCGACCTGGATGGTCCAGTCGCCGGGGGCGGGAGCGTCCATCGAGCGCTGGCAGGAGAGGACGGAGACATCCGGCCCCACCGGGTAGATCGTGTGCATGGGGCCACGGCCGAGCAGGCCCTCGAAGCGGCCGAACAGGGCCGTTCCGGCCTTGCCGATTTCCAGCGAGGCGTCCAGTTCGTCGGAATGATACCGCCCTTCCAGTCCGGGCAGCGCCTCGCCCTTGACCCGCGCCGCGCGGGCGCTGAGGTTTTCGCCCGGACGGTTCAGCCGGATGGTGTCGCCCTCGCGCGCCAGCGTCAGCGTGGCCGCTTCGGCGGCATCGTTCGACGTCAGGCGCAGCCGCTCGGGCGAAGTCGCATAGTGCGCGTCGAGCATCGAGCCATCCGCTTTCACGCTGAGCAGAAGGCCGTTGGCCTTGTCGAGATAGTTGCCGTTCCAGGCGGCGTCGGCGGTAACGGTGGACGCGGGGGGCTCGTCATGGCCAAGGGCGGCGCGCAGCAGCATCCGGGCCGCTTCGTGGGAATCGGCTTCGTGGTTGAGAAGGACCACCACCGACAGGCGTTTCGACGCCGCGTGCATGCGCTGCAGGCGAAAGCCGCGCAGTGCGCCGCCATGCCCGGTCACCGCGATGCCGTCGACCGTCTCGTGCGAGAGGCCGAAACCGTAGCGGGCAGCGGTGCCGTCGTTGAAGGTCTGCGGCCGCGACAGGCGCCGATAGAGCCCTTCGGCGTCGTCACGGGTGGCGTCGATGTAGCGTTCCCATGCCAGCATGTCTTCCAGCGAGGCCGAGATACCGGCATCGCCCGTCCAGTAGATGCGGTTGGTGGCGGGGAAGAAGCCCACCTCGTTGTTGCCCTCATAGCCGACCACGCCATCCACGGGCTTGCTGGTGTCGGCGGTCAGCAGGGCTGTTTCCATGCCGGCGGGCCCGAACAGCCGCTCGGCATAAAGCTCGGCAAGGGAGCGCCCCGCATGATCCTCCAGGAGATCGGACAGGATGCGGAAATTGCCGTTGGAATAGGAATAGCCGCTGCCCGGCTCGAAATGGGGGGTGCGCATGCGCGCCAGAAGCGGTTTGGCGTCCGCGCGCCCGAACACGCCCTCGGGATGCGCGCCCTGCGTTACCGTCAGCGCCCAGTAATCGCGCAGGCCCGACTGCATGTTGCAGAAATTGGCGACGGTCGGCATGCGGCCTTCGAGGCGGGGCAGGAAATCGCCGACGCGGGCGTCGAGTCTCGCAGGATCGCCGACCAGGTCCAGCAGGACGCCGCAGGTAAACTGCTTGCTGATCGAGCAGATCGGCAGGCGGGTGGCCGTCGTCATGGCCTGGCCGCTCGCCATGTCGGCATATCCCCATGCCTGCCGCGCCAGCACCTTGCCGTCCGCCACGACGCCGGCGACACCGCCCGGCCCCTTGAACTTTTCGGGCAGGGCTTCGAGTGCCCGGTTCAGGGATGAAAGATCGATTTCGCTCGCCAATGCGGGACTCCCGATGCTGCCGCCATGTATGGGCCGCTATTGACGACACCTCGTCGCGGAAGTCAATTTCTCGCGGTGGCGGCCCCGGGATATGCGTGGGCGGCTCCGAACACGTCGAGCAGGCCACGGCGCACGGCAATGGCGGCCGCCTGTGTACGGTTGCGCGCGCCCAGTTTCTTCGTCGCCGTGCTCAGGTGAAGCACGACCGTCGGGATCGAACGGCCGATGAAGCGGGAAATCTCCTTGGCCGAGTAGCCGTCGGCGCAGTAGCGCAGGCACTGTCTTTCCCGCGCGGTGAGATGCACCGGGGCGAGGTCCGGCAGGGTGTCCGCATAGGCCTGGTACGCGGCCTCGTGGAAGACCTGCGCGAGCAGGCCGAAATCGGCGATGTTGTGCAGCGCGTCGTCCGCCGTCACGCCCGGCTCCAGCGTGCCGGTCACCGTGGCGTAGCCGCCATGCGGCATGTGGATGGGCACCGTCACGCCGGCCGGCATGTCGTTGTCGAGCAGGTAGCGCGCCACCGGCTCGGTTTCCGAGGTCACGAAACGGCGGATGCGGGTGTCCGCTCCCGGTTCGTAGTTCCAGAAGAAAGGCACCGACGTGCGCGCGGCGAGCCGTTGCACCGGATCGATCAGGAAATATCCCCGGTCGCACCAGTATTCGTGCATGCCGCTGGCGATGTTGCGCAGCTTCATCAGCGCGGGGATGGCGATGTGGCCGCTGGGGTCGATCGGGACCGCCGTATAGTCATAGATCATGGCGCCGAAACCGAGTTTCTTCATGGCTTCGAAGGCATGGTCGATGCGCCCGTCGAGGGTCTGGTGCCGGGCGAACTGGTGCCTGATCGTCTCAATCCGGTCGAGCATGCGTGCCGCCCGTCTCCTTCTTCGCTGGGGAAATCTCCCTGAACCTATCATTTCTTATAGCTGGTGAAAGCAGGGCTGGCGAATAAACTTGCCGGGGCAGGGTACCGCCATGGGGGGCGCTGCCGCTTGGACAAAGGGCAGGGAGGAATCCATGTGGCGTGAGATCGAGCCCGACGAGATAGTCGACATCGCCGTCGATGGTCATCGGGTTAGGGCCTACAGCTTCGGCAAGGGTGCCAGCACGGTCCTGTGCCTCAATGGCGGGCCGGGGCTTCCATGCGACTACCTGCGCGAGGCGCATTCGTGCCTGATCGACCACGGCTACCGGGTGGTCGCCTTCGACCAGTTGGGCACCGGCGCCTCGGACCGTCCGGACGACGTGTCGCTGTGGACCATCGGCCGCTATGTCGCCGAGACCGAGACCGTGCGGCGCGAGCTTGGGCTGGGCAAGGTGCACCTGCTGGGGCATTCCTGGGGCGGTTGGCTCGCCATCGACTATGCGCTGACGCATCCCGAAAACCTTGCCTCGCTGATCCTTGCCGACACGGTCGCCGACATACCGCACCTGGTCTCCGAACTCGAGCGGCTGCGGGCCGCGCTCGGCACCGAGACCGTGGCCATGATGCAGAAGCACGAGGCCGCGGGCACGCTGGATCATCCCGAATACCAGGCGGCCATCACCCTGCTCAATTACCGCCACGTCTGCCGCCTGCCCGAATGGCCGGCCCCGGTGCGCCGTTCGCTGGACGATTGGAACATGGGGCCGTACGTGGCCATGCAGGGGCCGAACGAGTTTCTCTATACCGGCAACCTGAAGGACTGGAACCGCGTGCCGGACCTGCCGAAGATCAAGGCTCCGGTGCTTATCGTCAACGGCGAGCACGACGAGTTGACACCCGCCTGTGCTTTGCGCATGAAAACAGCCTTGCCCGAAGCGGAAGTCAGCATCATGCGCAACTCCAGCCACATGCCCTTCTACGAGAACCCGGCCGACTACTATCGCGTGCTGGTCGATTTCCTGTCGCGCCACGGGGCGGGCACATGACATACCGAATGTCGGGACGTTGAGGCATGCATCGGTATAAGTTCGTCCTCTATCGCCCGATCCAGTTCCTCCCGGTCCTGTTCGGCATCAGCGTCGTCACCTTCGTGCTGGTGCGCCTCATCCCCGGCGACCCGGCCCGGGTGCTGCTCGGCGCTCGCGCCACGCCCACGGCAATCGCCAACATCCGTCGCCAGTACGGCCTCGATGAGCCGATGTGGCTGCAGTATTTCTATTTCGTGAAAAACCTGTTCAACGGCGAGATGGGCAAGTCGATCCTCTACAAGATCGACGTGCTGAAGCTGATCATGACCCGGATCGAGCCGACGCTGGTGCTGGTGTTGACGAGCGTGGTGCTTTCGGTGCTGATCGCGGTGCCGATGGCGGCCCTTGCCGCCCGCAACCACGGCCGGTTTGCCGATCACGCCGTGCGCGTCGTTTCCACCGCGGGCATCGGATTCCCGCCGTTCTGGCTGGGGTTGATGCTGATCATCCTGTTCAGCGTCAATCTCGGCCTGCTGCCGGTTTCCGGCTATGGCGAGACGCTGGGCGACAAGATCGCCCACCTGGTGCTGCCGAGCCTGACCATTGCGCTCTCGCTCTCCACAGTCCTGACACGCAGCCTGCGGGCGGCGATGGTGGAAGGCCTGCGCTCAGACGTCGCCACCGCGGCGCGCGCCCGAGGCATGCCGGAAAGCGTGGTGTTCTGGCGCCACGTCGTCCCGAACTCGATGGTGCCGACCATCAACCTGCTCGCCATCAACATCGGCTGGCTGATCGGCGGGACGGTGGTCATCGAAAGCGTTTTCGCCATTCCCGGCATCGGGCAGTTGCTTGTGCGGGCGATCTTCTCGCGCGACTACATGGTGGTGCAGGGCGTGGCCATGGTGCTGGCCTGCGCCACCGTGCTCATCAATCTCATTGCCGACATCGTCACCGTCGCCGCCGACCCGCGGGTGAAGCTATGAGCGCGGGGGCTTTGGGCACTAGGCGGATGGGATGGCGTCAGCGGCTCGGCCGGCAGCCGGTGCTGGCGATCGGCGCCACGGTGCTGATCGCTTTCGTGCTGGCGGCGCTGCTCGCCCCCTATATCGCGCCCTACGACCCGATCGTGCAGAATGCCGACATTCGCCTGCAGGGGCCGTCCTGGGCGCATCCCTTCGGTACCGACAATTTCGGCCGCGACGTTCTCTCGCGGGTGATCTGGGGGGCGCGCATCGATCTGCAGATCGCGATACTGGGCGTCGTCTTTCCCTTCATCATCGGCACGCTGGTCGGCACCGTGGCGGGATTCTTCGGCGGGGTCGTCGATGCGCTGTTCATGCGCCTCATCGACGTCATCCTCGCCTTTCCATTCCTCGTCTTGGTGCTGTCGATCATCGCCATCCTCGGGCCGGGCCTGAGCAGCTTCTACATTGCGATGGCGCTGGTGGGCTGGGTTTCCTATGCCCGGCTGATCCGCGCGCAGGTGCTGGTGCTGAAGAACAGCGACTACGCGGTTGCCGCCGTAAGCCTCGGTTTTAGCCGCTGGCGCATCATGTTCCGGCATCTCTTGCCGAACGCCATCGCCGGCTCGGTGGTGTTTTCCATGTCGGATGCGGTGCTCGTGCTGCTCAACGGCGCGGCGATCAGCTATCTGGGGCTCGGCGTGCAGCCGCCCATCGCGGAATGGGGCATCATGGTAGCCGAGGGCCAGCCGTTTATCACCACCGCCTGGTGGATCACGCTGTTTCCCGGCCTTTCCATCGTGTTGCTGGCCTTCGGCTTCAGCCTGTTCGGCGATGCGCTCGGCGACGCCCTGGGGGTGAAGGAATGAGCGCTCCCGTCCTCAGCGTCACCGATCTTTCCGTTACGCTGGCTCTGCCGGCCGGCGAAGCGCGCAGGCTGCTCGACAAGGTCTCGCTCGACCTCGGCAAGGGCGAGGTGCTCGGCCTGGTCGGCGAAAGCGGCTCGGGCAAGAGCCTGTTTTGCCGCACGCTCGTGCGGCTGCTGCCTTCCCCGAACATGCGGATCGCGGGCGGGCGCATCATGCTCGGCGAGCGCGACCTGGCCAAGGCTTCCGAAGCCGAGATGCTGAGCGTTCGCGGCGGCAGGATCGGCATGATTTTCCAGAATCCGACCAGCCATCTGGATCCGGTGATGAGCATCGGCGACCAACTGGTCGAGGGGATACGCTATCATCAAGGGTTGGACGCGCGCGCGGCACGCAAGGCGGCGATCGAGATTCTGCGCCAGGTCGGCTTTCCCGAACCGGAACGGCGGTTCGATGCCTTCCCGCACGAGTTTTCCGGCGGCATGCGCCAGCGGGCGATGATCGGCGTGGCCCTGTCGTGCAATCCCGAAATCCTCATCGCCGACGAACCGACCACCGCGCTCGACGTCACCATCCAGGCGCAGATATTGCAACTGCTGATGGACATCCGCCGGGAGCGTGGGCTTTCGATCATCCTGATCACCCACGATCTCGGCATCGTGGCGCAGACCTGCGACCGCATCGCCGTCATGCGCGAGGGCAGGCTGGTCGAAGAGGGGGAAAAGCGCGCGCTGCTGCGTTCGCCCACCCACCTTTACACGAAGGCGCTCATCGGCAGCCATCCGTCGATGCCGTCGCCTTCCCAGGACGAGGGAGCGGCGGTGCCTGCTCCAGATCCGGTCGCTGCCGGGGCCAGGCCCCTGCTGGAGGTGGACGACGTCAATGTCCGTTTCGCCGGAGCCGGCAGCCTGTTCGGCGGAAGTTCCGGGGCCGTCCACGCGGTGGCCGGCGTGTCGCTGAAGATCATGCCGGGCGAGACGGTCGGCATCGTCGGGGAATCGGGCAGCGGCAAGAGCACGCTGGCGCGGGCGATCCTGGGGCTGACCCCGATCGCATCGGGCAATGTCAGTTTTGACGGCACCAGCCGGTGTGACGATCCGGCGGCATTTCTCAAGCGGCTTCGCCACGAAACGGCGATGGTGTTCCAGGACCCCTACAACGCGCTCAATCCGCGCCTGCCCATCGGCGAGATGCTGGCCGAGGTGCTGAGGGTGCAAGGCCGCACCCCGCCCGCCGAGATCCCCGCGAGGGTTGGCGAATTGCTCGATCTGGTCGACCTCGGCCGCGAGTTCGCCGGGCGGCGCCCGCGCAGCATGAGCGGCGGCCAGTGCCAGCGGGCGGGCATTGCCCGGGCCTTGGCGGTGGAGCCGCGGCTGATCATCGCCGACGAAAGCACGGCGGCGCTCGATGTCACGATCCAGGCGCAGATCCTCGACCTGTTCCGCGTGCTGAAGCGCAAGATGAACCTCACCCTGCTGTTCATCGCCCACGACCTCGCCATCGTGCGCAACCTGTGCGACCGGGTGGTCGTGATGCACCGGGGGCGCATCGTCGAGCAGGGGGCGTCGGCACGCTTGTTCGAGCATCCGGCGGAGGCCTACACGCAGGCATTGATCCGGGCCATTCCCGATATCGATCCGGACAAGCCGCTTTTGCCGCAGGCGGCGCGGGAAGTTGCATAGGCGGCGGCCAACCAAATCCAGAGCACTGAAAAAGGGAACGCGACAATGAAGAACAAGTGGATGAAAATAGGCCTTGTGGCCGTCATGGCCGGCCTGACCTTCGGGTCGGGCATCGCCGAGGCGGCGGGCGTGCTGACCATCGGCCGGCGGGAGGACTCGACCACTTTCGACCCGATCAAGACGGCGCAGAACATCGACTTCTGGGTCTTCTCCAACGTCTATGACGTGCTGATCCGCGTCGACAAGACCGGCAAGGTGCTGGAACCCGGCCTCGCCGAAAGCTGGACCGTCTCCGACGACGGGCTGACCTATACCTTCAAGCTGCGTGACGCCAAGTTTTCCGATGGCTCGCCGATCACCGCCGAGGACGCCGCCTTCAGCCTGCTGCGCATCCGCGACGACGAAGGCTCGCTGTGGAGCGATTCCTACCAGGTGATCGATACCGCCACGCAAGGCGACGACGCGCGCACGCTGGTGGTGAAGCTGAAGACGCTGTCGGCGCCGTTCCTCGCCTCGCTTGCCATGCCGGGCGCGTCGATCCTGTCCAAGGCGGGCCTCGAATCCATGGGCGCCGATGCCTATGCCGAAAACCCCATTGCCTCGGGCGCCTTCACGCTGAAGGAATGGCGTCGTGGCGACCGCGTCATCCTGGAGAAGAACCCGAACTTCTGGCAGGCCGACCGCGTCAGCCTGGACGGCGTCGAATGGATTTCGGTGCCCGACGACAATACCCGCATGCTCAACGTGCAGGCGGGACAGCTGGACGCCGCTCTCTTCGTGCCGTTCTCGCGCGTGGCCGAGCTGAAGAAGGACCCGGAACTGGTCGTCACGCAGGACACCTCGACCCGCGAGGACCATCTGCTGATCAACCACGAGCACGGTCCGCTGGCCAAGAAGGAAGTGCGCGAGGCGCTGGACATGGCGATCGACAAGCAGGCGATCGTCGACACCGTGACCTTCGGCCTCGGTGAAGTCGCCAATTCCTACATTCCGAAGGGCGCCCTTTACCACGACGACAACGCGCTGCAGCGCCCCTACGACCCGGAAAAGGCCAAGCAGATGCTGGCGGATGCCGGTGCCTCCGACCTGACGCTGAACTATGTCGTGAATGCCGGCAACGAGGTGGACGAGCAGATCGCCGTCCTGCTGCAGCAGCAGCTTGCCAAGGCCGGCGTGACCGCGAACCTGCAGAAGGTCGATCCGAGCCAGAGCTGGGACATGCTGATTGCCGGCGACTACGACCTTTCGGTCATGTACTGGACCTATGACGTCATCGACCCGGACCAGAAGACCACTTTCGTTCTCGGGCACGATTCCAACATGAACTACATGACCCGCTACAAGAACGACAAGGTGAAGCAGCTCGTCGCCGATGCCCGCATCGAGATGGACCCGGCCAAGCGCGAGGCGATGTATATGGAAATCCAGAAGACAGCCAAGGCCGACGTCCACTGGATCGACCTCTACTACAGCCCCTTCATCAACGTTACCCGCAAGAACATCGAAAACTTCTACCAGAACCCGCTCGGCCGCTTCTTCCTCGAAGACACGGTCAAGAACTGATCCCCATGCTCTGTGGTGCGGCGGCCGGCCGCCGCACCACATGAAAAACCTTCCATCCCGCACTCGACGGGATCGAGACTCTCCAGATACGTACTGACGTCGGGATTCTGGGAACCACTAGATATAGCGGTTACGGTTCCCTGAGGCGCCTCTTGCTTCGGAACTGAGAGGAAAGCCGGTGCCGCGATTTGGGAATGCCGGCGCGGTCTCGGCCTTGCGCGGCGACTGCAGTGCCTCAGCGACCCGTGGTGGACGTTTCAGTTCGCCATGGCAGGTCTCCTGGCTCGCGAGTCGTCGCTTTCGCTCCCGAGGACTTCCGGCCTCGGTGACATGAGCGGACGCTGCCCAAGCGATCAGGCGAAGCGTTTCGCTCCGGCGACGCAGGCGACGATGATCACGGTGGACATGATCATGGTCCAGGCGATGGGCTCGCCAAGGAAGACCGCTGCCAGCAGGAAGCCGAAGAAAGGCTGGAGAAGCTGCAACTGGCCGACGCCGGCAATGCCGCCGAGGGCGAGGCCGCGGTACCAGAAGATGAAGCCCGCCATCATGCTGAACACCGAGACGTAACCGAGGCCGAGCCAGCCGGGAGCCGTGACGTTGCCGAACGTCTCTGGCCAGGTCACCAGGGTCAGAATGCCCATGACCGGCAGCGAAAGAAGGAGAGCCCAGGAGATCACCTGCCAGCCGCCGAGACGCCGGGACAGGGTGGCGCCCTCGGCATAGCCCAGGCCGCATACGACGACGGCCGCGACCATGAGCAGGTCGCCGGCGAGCGTTCCGCCGTCGCTGCCTTGGAGGG
>NZ_JBHRTK010000018.1:0-2586 GCF_042646345.1 Aquamicrobium soli
AGCTGGAGTACGACGCGACGCCGGCGGTGACGGCGATCACGGACGACCAGGACGCGGTGACGGCTACCTTGACGGCCGGGGATGCGGAGCAGGTCGCGGGGGGCGTGAACGTCACCTATACGGTGACGTTGTCGGGTGGCCCCGGGGAGATCGGTCCGACATCTCCGCTTGTCTTTACGCTTGCGAACGACGCTCCGGATGGGCCGATACAGGTGACGGTTCCTATCGACGGCGAAACCGGAAGCGTCACCGTCTTCTATGCCTATGGCAGTTTCAGCGGGTCGACGATCAGCAATTCGATCGCCAGCTACACGGGTGGCGAGGAATACGAAAAGCTCGAGACGGATGGCACGCCCAGCGTGCTGGCCAATACCATTCCCGGGGCAAGCGGCAGCATAGACCTCACGGTCGCCGAGGCCGCCCTGGACCATCTGGCCGACGGTGAGGATCTTGCCGCCGGTTCCGCAACCGGGACCAATCCTTCAAGCCCGAACGAGACGGATCAGAAGTCGGGCGGCATTACGTTCACGGCTACCGGGGAAGCGATTACCGTCGGTTTTGCGACCCCGGGAGGGAGTGGTTGGACCGCCCCCACCGTCAACGGACTGGCGGATGGCTTCTCGATCAAGTGGGCGCTAAGCGGCGGCGTGCTGATCGGCACGTTGATGCAGGGGCAGGTCAGCCACGGCGAGGCGATCCGGCTGGCGCTGAGCGGCCAGACCGACGCCGGCCCCGGCGATACAGCGTCTCCGACGGTTACTGCGACGCTCACCGGCCCGCTCGAGCACGCTGCCGGCAACGGCAATGTGACCGTCAGCGGAATCCAGGTGGTGGCGACCGACAGTTCGGGCGACACGGCGTCGGCCACGCTGGCGATCGAGATCACGGACGACGCTCCCTCATTCACCCTCGTCAACGACGGAAACGGCGACGGTATCGTAAGTCTGTCCGTACTCAATCCTGCAACCGATACCACCTATACCGGGCAATTCGCTGAATGGCAGTATGGTGCCGATGGGTTCCAGAAGATCACAGCGACTATGGCGCCGGATGGAAACAAGACGGTGGAGGTCGCTTCCTCGTCTGCAGACCAGATCGTGCTCAATCTAAAGGAGGGAAATGAAGTCGTTGCCAAGCTGACACTGAAGGCCGATGGCACCGACTCGCTGGAGGTGATGCATCGCCCGGGTGAGATTGCCTTCACGGATATAACGGGCAAGACGGCGCAATCAGGGGGCCCTGCCGGGTCACTGCTCTTTGATTTGGGCAGTGCCATCGACTTCAACATTCTTGTGAAGGGTGACGACGGCAACGCAACCCCCAATCAGGACAGTGACAAGGTCAACACCAGTGAACAGGGCTGGGCCGTTAAAGGTGGCAGCGGTCAGGCCATGGATCCAGGCGAGTCCATAAAATTCTCGTTCGTGGATGACGGCAACAGTGCGGTAGGGTACGGCATCGGTGACTTCAAATTCACGACGCTAGGATTCACCGGGAATCCAAAAACGGCCAATGTTACCGTCAGGGTTTATCTTGATGCCGCGATGTCGACCTATGATGAAGTCAAGCTGACGGTATCCGAGGGTAAGGTTGTCCAGATCAGCCAGCTTGACTGGTCAGCTGTTGCTGGGACTGGTAATTATCAAATCGGCCATGACATCTATGGCGTGGAAGTCATTAGTACCGGCGGCGGTGGGTTCCGGCTGAACGGCATCAATGTCGGCGCCGAAACCGAAATACCGCCGTCCGCTCTCGATTTTGCCGGCATCGAAGTGGCGATCACGGATGGTGATGGCGACACCGCCACCCAGGCCTTCAATGTTCATCTGAGTGGCACGCCGGGCAGTCAGTTGACGGTCGAGGCGATCGCGGGGACTTCGGGTGATGATACTTTAGCAGGCACTGTCGGCAATGACACGCTCGTCGGCGGGGCCGGCAACGACATACTCATCGGCGGCCTTGGCAACGACACGCTGATCGGCGGTTTGGGCGATGACATTCTTGTCGGCGGGCCCGGCAAGAACATCCTGTACGGCGGAGAGGGGGCGGACACCTTCGTCATCCACCAGAATGCCGCGACGGATGGGCCGGCCCTGGCCGACCTGATCATGGACTACAACACGGCCGAGGGCGACAAGGTCGATCTCACCGAACTGCTTGGCAATGTTTCCGGCGTCAATGCCGACAACATCGGCGACTACGCGAAGATCGTTGCCGACACGAGCGGGGGCCCCGGCACGAATTATGCCTTGCAGGTCGATGTCGATGGAACGGATACCGGAAAGGACTTCGTCACGGTCGCCTATATGAACACCAATGTCGGCGTTCAGATCCTTTATCATGACGATCACGACGCGGTACCGGTTCCGCCCCATGGCTGATCGGTAGAATCCCGGTCCGGCCGGCTCTCAAGCCGGCCGGACCATTGAATTGGATTAGTGGGTATTGTAGTTAATAGGCTAGGGTCGGCCAGTTCCGAGGGGGGCGGTTTCATGCTTTCAATTCGCAATTTTGTTGTGGCGGTGGCCTTGCTGGTCAGCCCGATCTCGGTGCATGCAGCCGATCTCGGCGTGGGTGGCGGGCAGT
>NZ_JBHRTK010000019.1:0-33296 GCF_042646345.1 Aquamicrobium soli
GCGCGCCACGACCTCACTGAACCAACCGCCAATATCTGCAACCTCGCCGAACACGGCGGCATAACCCGTCACGGTCATCTTGCCGGCGGCGTCGGCACGATACTCGACCGGCCGGACAAGCGAGCGCTTTTCGGCGCCCTCAGGCTTGTGGCTCATTGCCATCTCCATTTTCGGTTTTCGGCTCAGCCGGGGCAGGCTTCAACGGCTGCTTGCCGAGCACGATAGTCGCACCCTGCACCAGCAACTCGTCGGCATCCGGATTCCCGTGCTTCGGCCTGTTCTCCAGGGCGCGGGCTTCGTTTGGCGTGATCTGCGCCGTCTGGATCGCGCGGGCGATGCCCTCGATCCTGCTCTTGAAGTCGCCGCGTTGGAGACCGTCGAGGTTGTGTTCGACATAGCGGCCAGACCTGCCGCGCCCGAACAGCTTCAGATTGGCCTCGTCTTCGAAGGCCTTCGCCCACTGGCCGATCAGGTGCTTGACCAGATGAAGATCCTGCTGCTCGACGTTGGAAAACGTCCCCTTGCTAAGGTCCTGCAGGAAAGCCGGCGGCATCTGATATGCTCGGGCAATCTCCTGAATCTGGAACAACCTCGCCTCAACCATCTGCCCCTTGGCGGGATCAAAGCCAACCGGCGACAGTTTATGGTTGGGCGGCAGCGGAAATATCGGTTTGTCGGTGCGTTTCGCGGCGTCGATCACGCGGCTGACATCGGCCATCGCCCGCTCCAGACCGCCTTTTGCGGACGGAACCGGCCCCTCCAGGGCCAGGGGCGGAACGCCGCCACCGGCGAAGAAGTTGCTGCCGTAGTCGTTCATGGCGAGCGCGAGCTGGATTGCCTTCGCCGCCAGCATGATGGGCCCGCGATGCGTGATCTGGTCCTCGTTGAGCATAAACGGCACGTCAATCACATCGGCGGCCGGATAGGTCTTGCCATCGAAATGGTAGACCAGATCGAAGCCGACGCGTTTGACAGTCGTTTTGCGCGGGTCCATCGGCCACAGCGCCTCGATCACGGACCCGTTGCGCTCAATCCAGGCAAGACCACGCCCACCGGTAAAGACCTGCTGCCAGAACCATTGCCGGAATTTGAACGACCCCATGAGGTCATTCGGCGCATCGTGGATCGTGACAGCCGTCTTTCCCGTAAGACGGACCGCGCCCTTGTCGGTGTCGCGGTAGGCATGCAATGGCAACGTCGCCATGGTGCGAGACAGAAACGCCACCGCCGAAAGCACCGCCGGCACCGTCAAGGCGCTCGCGACCGACACGTGAGGCAGCTTCACAGAGGAAAGGCCGAAAAAGGCCATGAACTCTGTGGACTGCGACACTGGAACCGTCGGGTTCTCAATGCTGGCCGATCGCGCCTCGCTAGCACCGCGACTAAATTCGATACCGATCTTCATGTATCCACCAGTGTGAAATTCGGATCGTCCCACGGTGAAACCGGGGCCTCGTAGGTCTCGACCACTTCGGAAGCCCCGGCGAGCATCGCTAGGACGACCAGGCCGTCGATGCGTCCGCGCTGGACCTTCTTGACGAAGAAGCGGTTGTTCTGCGCGTCGGCCTGCACCGCCGCGTTGCCCGAGCACCATTTCGTCACCGGGCTTTCGTCGATGACGATCTGCTTGGTGAGGATCATGTCCTCAAGCTGCTGAAGGCTGCGCGGCATCCACAGCGCCTTCTTGGAGTTCATGCCCAGCCGGCCTTGGCCATGGATCATGATTTTCAGGCCGGAGCCGTATTCCTGTTCCTCGGGAATGTAGATCCACGTCTCGAGGCCGATCCGGTCGCATGCCTGGCGAAAATCGGTCAGGAACGCCGGGTCCACCACCAGCACCTCGACATCGAGGTCGTTGGCTATCTTCTGGACCTCGGCCGCCACGAAATCGTACTCGATCGACCGGCCTGGAACGACGTTGATCAGCGGCGGCTTTGCTGCGGCCCACTCGACATACTGAGCGTGATCCTCCGTAGCCCGTTCGGCCAGCTTGTATTCCGGCTTCCAGTACCGAACCGTGGCCCGGAGCACTTCGTTTTCGTCGTGCCAGCCGATACCAAGGGCGGTGAGGTCGTTCTTCTTCGACAGGTCGAGCGACAGGAAGACGCTGCGCCCCTTTGCCTGTTTCAGGTTGGCGGTACCTTGAACCCCTTCCCATGCGTCGAGGTCGATCCAGTATTCCGACGAGCCGACGGGAACGCCGAAGTAGAGCCTTTCCGTCTGTAGCCGCGTCCCGACCGACCGTTTCGAGGAATTGACCTCGATCCGGACATTGTCGATCGGGAACGTGATCCCGATGCATGGCATCGACTTCGGCCAGCAGCTTTCGTCCTCGAACGGCTTATCGCCGGGATCAACGCGGGCGATGAACGCGAACGCCGAATCGTCCTCGGCCTCGCCGCGCAAGATGCGCTGATGCTGTTCGCTCCATTCCGTCGCCACGACTTGGTCAGCGGCCGGCGTGTTCGTCGACATCCACAGCAGGAAGTCACCGGGCATCTTGGCGCCGGCCGACCGCCACGTTTTCAGCGGCCCGTCCGTCTTCCATTCATGTATTTCGTCGGCGGCCACGAAGGACGGGCGGGGGCCGTTAACTCGCTCGTCGCCGGCCAGGGCACGGAATTTAGAGCCGGTAGCGGGATGCTCCAGCATCCATGTCATGTCGCCTTTGCCGCGCGCGATCAGATCGCCACGGCCGACCAGCGATTCGCCCTCGAAGGCCGGTTCCGGCATTTCCGCATTGGCCATCGCGACCGCATCGCCGAAGAGCACGTTCGCCTGGTTGCGGTCCTTGGCGATTGCGTAGCACTCGGCGCGCGGGATGCCGCAATAGGCCATCCTGTAGAGCCCGATCGCCGCGGCTACCGGCGATTTGATCTGCCCCTTTCCTGCTTCGACCCACGCGGTGCGGAACCGCAGGCGACCATCGGCCCGAAACCATCCGAACAGCGACCCGACAACGAACGTCGTGTAGCTCGGCAGGTTGAACGGTTCGCCCGCCTTTGCGCCGGCCGTCACGGTGAGCATGGCCGGGAAGAACCCCAGCGCATGCGCCGCCTTGTCGGGGCGCCAGGTCAGCCCGCGCTTGTGGCCGTGCTCGATGTCGTCGAGGTGACGCCGGCAGGCCCGAATGGCCAGTTCGCCGGAGACGATACGCCCCTCAACAACGTCGCGAGCCCAGGCGGTTACCGGATCATCCGGTACGGCTGGTGTAGGCATCTGCTGCCCTCGGCTTGGCCTGCTTGCGGTCGACCTTCGTTGCGGCGCCACGTCGGCGCGGGGATATGCCCAACTCCGCCTCCAGTGCTGCCGCATCCGAGCCGGCTTCGCGCATGGCCGTGAAATACGGGCTGATCCGGGCGATGGCCTTGCTGTTGCCCCGGCGCGGTTTCGTCACCACGCCGTTTTCAGCCACTTCCCGGTACATGCGGTCGAACATCAGGTAGGCGCACACCAGCCGCTGGATCGAATGGCCGGTGGCGGGTGCCAGTAGTTGGCGCTCCTTCATCTCGGTGGTTATGATCCGCCAATGTTCGTGCGCCGAAACTTGCTCGACGTCGTCGTCGAACAACTTCGACCAGTCCGGCTCGACCACAATGGCGCCAGTGCCTTCAATCACGTTCATGCACGTCATCCCTACGGGATGGCCCCAACTTTTTGTTCTGAAACTGTTGCCACTGCAAACGATTGCCCCGGACGGTTAGGCCCCCGAAGCCCCTTAGGGATCGACCCTCCCCCTCCCGTCAAGCCGGCGCCACGGGTGGTTCGGATCAAGCGGCGTTCCGTCTACTGTCGCGCCCTTGATGATGAGCTTGCCGCCCTGCCTACGCTTGCCCGAGGCGAGTTCCTTCACCTGTGCGTCGTGGTTGCCGCACAAGGTGCGGGTGTTGCTCAGCACGTCCAGGGCGGTCGGATGGTCCACGTTCGGCCGGCGCTTGATGTGGTCGCAGGTGAGGCGATACGTCGGCGTCTGGCATCCGGGTACCGTGCAGCGCCATCCGTCCCGTTGATGGCAGGACTGCTTGAGCGAGCGCCAGTGCGTCGTCTGGTAGTAAGCGTTACGGGCCATATTTCTGGACAGATACGACTTTTCCGACATAAACTTGTTACGGATGCGACCATACCCACGACAAATGAGGGGGATAGATGGATGGGAGTCGGCGCAACATCAGTAGGGAGGACGTTGTTTCGTTCTCCGCACGGCACGAAATACCTACCCGTATCGCTAAGGCTATTCTCCGAATACACGGCCCATCGGCCGCCCAGTGTGACGCGGCTGCGATAGCATACCGAAAGCGTGTCGAAGGCCAGGTCGCTGGTCCCTTGAAACCCGCGCCAGAAAACGAGCGCCAAAGCTTTCGCCACAGTCCGCTCAGGCCCAACTTATAGCGAGATGGCGCGCAAGGAGCCTTCGCTGTCGGCCGAAGGAAACCCTCAGCGCCGGAGCGGTGACCGGCGTGGTGCGCAAGCTCCTTGTCGTCTCTGCCCGGCGGACTGGTGGCTTGCAGGGCATCGTCAATCTCTCTTGCCCCCGCGCGCCACGTTTGATTACCTTTGATTGTTTTCAAACCTTGGGGGAGATGGGGAGAATGCTTCGTTCTTTGACTGCGCAATTCGGCCTGGCTTTGGCTTTTCTGGTTATCTCTGGATCGATCAGCTATTCCGCCGACCCAGTAACTGAGCCACAAAACTCTGCCCAGCAATCAGTCCTCCAAACGTCAGATCCTGTGACGCCAACAAGGCGTATGTGCATTCGCTGCCCTGGGCCGGCGGCATGCTACGTCAATTCATGCGATGACAACTATCGCAATTGCAGTTCTCTGGGAGCCTGCAGCATAAGCTCCTGCCCGCCTTACCCGTTGTGTCCATTCTAGAACATCGCGGGGAACGCCATGCCTTGTCCGTTCGCCGTTCCTGATAGGTGCGAGGCGGCTCCCGTACGGTGGGCCTTTGAATGACTTATCCTCACGGCAATTGCCTAGCGGGCCTCGCTACACCGTCTTGCGACGGCGATCTGTCAGGACGGGCCGGCCGTTACCCCGGCAAGCGTGAATTCGGTGGAGCCACGCCAACCCCTTCCGCGACGGTTGCACCGAATACATTGCCGTCATTATGGAAGTGCATGTTGCGGGACGAGATTTCCCGCGTCCGTCCTGATCTCTATCCGCTCTCGCGGAAACTGGTGCCCTGCTTCTGTTGCCAAGCGCAGGGCGGCTCCGCTTATGCCGCTACGCGACGATCAGCGAGGGGAACGTTGTCGTTGACCCTTTGGTTTTGGCCGCGATGAGGGTGCCTGCCATGCCCGAGCGCGTATCTTCCTTCCCGCAGGCGTCGATCCTGTTTCGCCCCCAGCAAAAGCAGATAGCCCGCGTCTTCGCCACGGTCTTACGCTTCTGGTTCGGTGACACGCGCGGCATCTGCTCGCTCGATCCGCCGACCGCCAGTCGTCGTCTATCTACTTGTGGTGGAGGCGGCGGGTTCCGCCCCCGCGTCCGACTGCTTTCCGGTCAATCCGGATTACGCTCATTTCCCGTTGCCAACGGAAACTCTGCCCGTCCCGCATCGCGGTCAGGGGAACGCGCCGTTCTAGACCGACGACTTCCGAGAATGGGAGCTACCCGCGCTCGGCGCGCTGGCAAGGAACGAAGCCCTTGCCTACCCGTGAAACTGATCTCTGGATACAAGCCGCCCTTGCGCTCAGTGCATCTGGCTGAGCTGGGCCTGCTCCGCTGGCACTGCCGTTCGGCCCCCAAACAGTCGAGCAAATCATCCGACGCAGAATATAGGCGATTTGCGTCAATTCGACAACACTGAACATTTGTTGTGCAGAAATGCACTATCAGGCGACCTTCCGTTTCCTCTTTTTCGGGAGGTCTTCGAGGTGATCTGGTTCGAACTCAACCGGCGTCATCCGGCCGAAGATGTTAACCAGCGCCTTTACGCGGTCGTCGTGGGTGAGCGTTTCCACCTCAGCGAGGAATGTTGCGAATGGCCCCTCGGTCACAATGAACTGCCGACCGATCCCGAACCGCTTTTCAAGCCTGCTTCTGTCCGTTTCTCCCCGTGCCCGCTTTGCTGCTTTAGTCTCGTCATAGACGCCCTCGAACTCGGCCGTCATCATCACCTCGATTACCTTGGCCGGGATCAGCAGTGGACCTACCGCGCCCTTCAGCGGGCCGACGACGCCGTTGATCCCGCGAACCTCTGACCAGTCGTCTGCCACCTGTTCCGGCCGAGGATGGACAATGAACACATAGTTCGGCATCAGCGGCTCGGACCGTTCGGTCAGTACGCGTAGACGACGGTTCTGCTTGTCGTAGCGCCGCCGTGGCAGATAGACGTCATACCCTGCCTCGCGCAGCTCAGCGAAGACGCTGTCTGCCATTCCGCCCTTGACCCGCACAACGAACCAGCGACGATCCTGGATCGTGACGGCCATGCAGTTCGGAACCTTGATCTTCAATCGTCTGCCCTCCAATAGAGCTTGTACTGCTTGGGCTTCCGGTAGAGGCGACCACCGTGATACTCGTGGGTGCCGTATTCGGCGCGCCGGATCACGGATCGCTGGCGATGCTCGGATAGTCTGGTTCCTGTCGGCCGCCATTCGATGATGGGCGACCAGGACCGAAGCTTCTCTGGCGGCTCGATTTGATACCAGTCGTTGCCGTCATTGAAGAACCGGCGATGGCCTTGGTCGACCGCAGCGCCATAATGATTGATGCGCAACTCGCAGATCATGCCCCACATGTCGGGCGTAAAGGTCGACACGTGCCGCCAAGGGTTCTGGCGGTCGTAGGCCTCACGTGCCTGGCGCTCAGCGATGGTCACGGCCACCTCCGGTTCACATACCGAACGAGCGCCCATATCAGGGTCCAGCCAAGGGGCAGACCCACAAACAAAATGACCATTCCGGTCGCTTGGTCGATTGAGCTCATCGGCCTACCTTCGCCAGTACGCGCCGGAAGTGATCTGCCTTGGCGGTGGTCGCCCGCGATATCAGGCCACCGTTGCCGCCTTGGTACTTGCCGGCGATCATGGTGCCGCTCTCGTCGAACGTGATCGCGTCGACGAGCGCTTTGCCAGCGTCGGCCAGTTCTTCGATCAACCGCCCGTAGCGTTCTTCCGACTGGCGATGCTGACTGATCATCAGCGCAGCCGTTGCCTCGGCGTCGGCGGCGCGTTCTTCCGGGGTTGGTTGCGTCATATTGAGGCCACCAGCACATCTTCGATGTCAGGCAGTGCCGACACTGCGACCGTTTCGCCGCCGCTGCTTCCAAGCGGGCCGTCGATTGACTGCGTCACCGCCGTGATGAAGACCGGCACCACGATATACCTAGCCCGCTTTTCCTTGGTGAGTGTGTCGGCGATCTCCTGGGCATGGAACTGGCCGGGTGTGACGTCGACGAGGCTGCCGGATGCCGTGTAGACGCCGAACCATGTTGCGGGTTTCGTGGTCATGCTGATGCCTTTCGCTTCTTCCGAGTTTTCTTGAACCAGGTGACCGCCAGCGCCTTCCAGACCGGCACCTTGTGGGCGACCGAGAAGATTTTCGCCTCGTGCTCGGCAGTGGCGCCCGCCGTCTCGATTTCCTTCGTCAGGTCCTCGGGCTCGAATGCGTCGCAGTATTCCTCGTCGGTCATCAGCAGTTCGACCGCCTTGATGTGAGCGTCCTTGATCGGCGCGAGGTTGGCCTTGGCCAGCACTTCGAGAATCTGTCGGGCCTTCATTGCCGTGTGCTTCTTGACCAAGGCCGAGATCGCCGTGATTGCGACCGTGTCGCCGGCCTCGTAGCGGTGCGGAGTGGTCAGCAGCACCTTGATCCCAGCCCGGTCGCAAACATGCTGGGTATCGAGGGCGTGTTCCTCTCCGGCCGTTAGCGCGGCTTGATGAAGTTGAAGCTTGGTGACGCCAAGCCGGTCGACGTTCTGCCCGATGAAGGCCGACGCCTGCGCCGTCTGGTCGGGCGCCTCGACGATCTGGACCGGGATGCGGTGAATGCTGGGATGGCTGGCGGCGGCGATGCAGGTGTGCTGCCCGTCGATCACCTTCAAGGCGGTCGAACCGTCCTCGGATTCGGCATAGGCGCAGACAGGTGCCCGGAACTTCGACCAGTCCCAATGCTCGATCATTTTCCTGATTTGGCGGATGCCGCGCTCGCCGATGTCCCGCTGGTAGGAGGGATCCACAAACAGCGTTGTCGGATCGACCGTTTCGAAGATCGGTTCGCCGGTAGCCGGCGGCGTCGGCCTCAAGTCGCTGATGTTGATCGGATAGACATGGCGCAGGGTCATTTGCGCTCTCCGTCAGCGCGGGAAATCTCGTAGTCGACCGCGTCGATGACTTGCTGGAAAACCTTGGCGCCCGATGAACCGATCTCAATCCACCTGGTCAGGTACTTTTTTGCCGCTATCCAATCGCAGACAGGAAGGCGCAACATCGCTCTGGTGAGTTCGCTCTGAGCTTTGCCAGTCTCGGACACGAACGTCAGAATGGCGTCTTCAAACGCCCGTGGTGGCCGGTCTTTTCGCGCCTTTTTCGTCATGCTGCTAACTCCGGTTCGCGCCAGCCGTGGCCGTCGCCTTGTTGCAGGAGGTGAGAGGGAACGATGCATCCAGGCTGGCCGGGAACTGGCCCCCAATCCTTGGCCGACCACTTGGCCTCGCGCCGGCTGTAGGCCAGCCGCTTTTGCCACTGTTCGTCGGTCAGCTCCCGATTGTCCGTGACGAAACCCTCGAAGCGGCGCTTGCTGATGAACCGGCAGGCGTGCTGGATTTCCAGATCGGGTTTCGTTCGAAGGAACGCCTTGAAGGGGGCTATCGCCGCCTGTGCCAAGGCACGGTCGTTATCGTCGAGTTTTTGCCACGCCTGGAACGCTTCCAGCTTCGACATGTTCGGCGTTCGAGGGTACGCCTTCCAGAAGGCCTCGAAGGCGTCCGGGTAGGCCGTCTTTTTCTTCGGCTTGGGCGGATTGTCCGAACTCGTTTCGGACAAAGAATCTTTCTGTTCTGTATCTGTCTCTGTCTCTGGTCTAGCATCCGCTTGCGCAGCGCTAGCAGGCGCTTGCATCGTGCTAGCGTCCGCTTGCGGAATTTCGAGAAAACCACATTCTATCAATGGTTTAAGTTTTGGGAGCCTATCAAGGTAGGCAACCCGCTTGAGATAGGCGGGGTTGTTCGGCACAAAGCCGTTATTCCTGGATGCGACGAGCATGCAAACAACTGCTAGCAGCTTGCTAGCATCGTCTAGCGTCACCCAATCTTCGCTAGCAAGCAGGGCAAAATGCAGCTTGATCCACGGCGGGTTGCGGTCCTTGTAATGCTGGAACTGCTCCCAATTCCTGACTTTCAATTGGCTGTGCGACATCAGTACCTCGCCGCGTTTCGAACTGCAGAACAGGCGATGTCGATGAACAGGTCGATGGTCTTGACCGGGCCGTTGCGTTGCTTGCCGATGATGAACTCAAGCTTGTTCTGGCAGTCGATCAGGCGCTGGGAGCGCTCGACCTCGTCGTCAGCGTCCTTGGCCTTCTCCTTTTCGAGGTAGTAGGCCTCGCGAAACAGGAAGACGATCGTGTCCGCATCCTGTTCGATCGCGCCGCTGTCGCGGAGGTCGGACATGACCGGGCGCCGCTCGTGGATCGGTCGGCTTTCGATGTTTCGACTGAGCTGCGACAGCGCAACCATGCCGATGTTGAACTCTCGGGCCATGTCCTTGAGCCCGCCAGAGATTTCAGTGATCTCGTTGTTGCGGTTTCCGCTGTACCGGGAAGATGGGCGGATGAGCTGGAGATAGTCGACGAACAGAACGCCCAGCGGCGTACCCCGAGCCTCGGCTTCCTCCATCATGCGCTCGGTCTTGACGCGCACGTCCGACATGGAAAGGCCGGGCTGTTCCTCGATCCACAGAGGTATCCTGGCGATGTCCTCGCTAGCGACCCTCAGCGTTTCAAGCTCGCGGGGCTCGACGCGCCCGGTGATCAGATTGCTGTAGGCAATCTTCACCCCTCTGTCGTAGGCGATGTCGGTCAGCGCCCGCATGGCGAGCCGGTTCGAACCCATTTCCAGGGAAATGAAACCAGTGCCGACGCCGCTTCGCGCGGTGCTGATTGCGATGGACAGGCCAGTTGCTGTCTTGCCCATACTCGGCCGGGCCCCGACCACGGTCATTTCGCCGCGCTGGATGCCACCAGTTGCCCGGTTCACGTCTGTCAGGCCATAGGTGATACCCGTCAGCCCGTGCCCTCGCCTTTGGGCTTCCTCTATTTCGAGGAACGCGCTTTCTGCCGCCTGCGCGAGGGTGACGCGCGACTTCCGGTTACCAGTTGACCGAAGCTCCGACGCGATCGCATCGAGGTCCGCGGCGACCGCCTGGATGGTCGCCTTGGTATCGGATGCAGCGTCGTGGGCCGTGTCGCGCAGCATCTTGCCGACCTCAGCGGTTTTCAGCCTCGCCCATTGAGAGACAACGGCCTTGCCCCCACGCTCAAGGGCAGCCGGGCCGGTGAAGACCTTGGACGCCAGCCAGGCCATGTACTCCATTGGTGACTGCTCAACTTTCTGACTGAACAGAATGTTGGCGTCGGCCGGTAGGAGCCGGGAGACGATCGGCATGGAGGTCGCACCATACTGGTCATGCGCGGCGCGGATCGCATGGAACAGCAGACGGTGAACGTCGGCGACGAAATGTTCTTCCCTCAGGAAGGACATCACCTTGCGGAAGTCGCCGCCAAACAGGAGCGTGCCAAGCACGTCCTGCTCGATCTCCGGCACATAGGCCTCGTCGGGGATAGTCGACTGCGCAGTGCTCAAGGCCGGTGCCCCGTGTTCGGCGAGGGGCGGTAGGTGTTTGCGACGTAGGTATAGAAGAACGCACCAAATGCCTTACCAGCGGCATGGGCGTCGGCCTTGTCACCTGTCTTCTCGGCTTTAGCCCGCAGGTCGCGCCATTCGAGGAAAGCGCGCTCCTGCTCGGCGTTCATGGCGTCGTCGATCGCGCTCATGCGGCCCGCCTTTCCGCCGCTGCCTTGAGGGCAGCGAGGATTTCCGATTGGGGCCAGCGGGAACAGGAACCGAGTTTGAGAGGCCGGGGAAGATGCCCCCGATCCATTTCGCGATAGAGGGTCGGCACGCTGATTTTCAGCATGGCCGAGACTTCCTTGGCGGTCAGAAGCAGATCGACGGTAAGGTCAGCCAATGCACTGCCCTCCATCAAAGAAAGTCAGCGCAGCCCGCAGGACGTTGACTGTCAGTTCGGGTTGACCGCCGCAAGTTGCTTCCTCGTCGGCTACCAGGCGGATCGCCGCGATGGCTTCCTCCAGACTGGTAGCGGCCGGCGGACTCGTGCACAGACGATTGTAGGACGGGCGGTACGTTGCTTCGGCAAGAGCATCCTCATCGCCGGCATCGCATTCTGTCGCGTTGTTGATCGCCAGTTGCTCGCGGTACTCTTGGATGAGCGAAAGGAGGGTTTCAGCCATGGCTCTGCCCTCCAGCCTGATGATCCCTCGGCACGCGTGCAACCTTTTCAGGGTGGCCGCAAAGCGCGGCCGCCTCTCGAATGAGTGCTGAACCGAAGCCGAGGCAATCGCCGCCTAGATCATCATAGGCGCCATAGTGAGTGATACAGGACAGCTTGGCAGCGAGGTCGAGCAACGACGTTGCAGGCAAGCTGCATATTTGCGCCATCACCGCATCGGTTTCGTCACAGCGGCGGTCCACTTCATCGTCATCTAGACCAGGCTCGTCGCTGCGATCCCGCAGAGCGTCCCACTTGGCGAATAAAGCCATGATCGGGGAGGTTTCTGGCGTGGTTTCCACCGTGCGATGGTTCGCAATCCGATTGGGGAGGTTAGCCATTGCGGTTGCCTCCCGTCATGCGCTGCGCCTGCTCTATGTCTCCCCGCCATATGGCAGCGTGTGCGTCCTGCCGGAGCTTGTCGGCGCGGTCCCTCGCGATCGAAAGGAGGGCATCGCAGCGTTCACGGTCGCTAACGTTGAGCTGCGTTTCGCAAAGGGTATCCAACAGGTGATAGAGGTGTCGGATGTCGCACTCGAGGACTGCGAGTAACCTTTCGTCGGGGCTGATCATGCGTCATCACCCTCACGATCCAGGTAGGCGAGCGCGGATTTTAGAGCGCCCTCTGCCAGGCTGTCGTTTATCGCGTCGTCCTCCAAGGCGATCCTGATCGCCTCCCGAACGCCCGCCATGCTGCTTGCCTCAAGGTTGCCGTACGCGATAGCCTTGAACGAGGGGAGATAAGTCGCCTCTACATAGAGTCTCTCGTTCTCCTTCGTTAGGACGTCGTCCGGGATGGCCGCAAAGGCCTTGATCCCGGCCCGGTATTGGCTGATGGCCTCCAAGAGAGGATCGTGAACTGCGGCAGCCACCGGAACGGCGACCGGGACGGCGGCGCCGACCATCGCCGTGTTGGCGAGAAACCGACGCCGGTTGATTTCCGGGGCGGACATGCTATTTTCAGTCATCATCTTTCCTTCCTTAGCGGGGTTGGTGGGTGACATGGCTCGGCGAGGGTGCAACCTCGGCCGAGCCTTTTGCTTTCATGGCCGCGCGTATGGCGCGGACAATCTGTGCGTTCTTCGACGTGAAATCGGCTTTTGCCTCCTGTTCCAAAAAACGCATGGCATCGGCTGGTAGCCGAACCGTCATGCGGGTTTCTTCGATGCGCAAAGCTACCTCCTGTTTACCAATTTTGGTAATGCCGACTTGGCATCACCCAAAAGGTATGGCATCGACACACCTATAGTGTCAAGTCGGCATCATTCCGATTTGGCAGTATCTGTGCATAAAGCGAGTTTTGGGGAGTGTGCACGATGGCTGATGATCAGGACGACCGGTTTCCGAGCGAACGGATGGAACGCTTCATCGTGCGCATGCCCGACGGGATGCGCGAAATGATCAGAGAAGCCGCAGACGCAAACGGCAGGTCCATGAATGCAGAGATTGTCGTCCGTCTAGGCCAATCGTTCGCAAATTGGCCACCGATCAATATTCCGATCGAGTTCTACGACAGAGCGGTTAACTCGCCGATGGAGATTCGGGAGAAGGTGGAAAAGCAGATCAATGATGCCGCACTTCGGATACTTGAAGAAGCCTATCCCGCCCCACGCCAACCGGGATGGCCATTTCACGACTTAAGAATACACGTCCTGCAGTGGTATTCAGATGCTTGGCATCCGGTGGACTGGGACGCTTGGACCCGTTTTAGAGCCGATGAAGAAACTCCTACTATCGAACGAAGGATGACGGAAGCTGAGAACTATTTCGTTGTGCTTGTATTTGATGAGTACAGAATGATCCGCAATATCATTCCCCATAATTACGTATTACGGAACGGAAAATTCGTAAGCGCCGCTTTTGAGCGTCTAAATGAGGAAGAGCGACAGGAATATAATCGCTATATGACTGCAATAACAGATACCAAGCAAGACCGACAGAGAATTCGTGAACTTCGGCGTAAGATGGATCCTGCCTTGTCACTGCCTCCCGCTCTAGGAGAGAAACTCCGGGAGATGTTGAAGGGCCTTACGGACGATGACACTCTTGACATGCTATTGAAACAAGTTTCTTGATGAAGTCACCATCTTGATAATGATACTCAATGACCCCGTGATCTTCTGCTTCTGTGCTCGCGCCTTGGAGAGAGTTTCCGGCCGACTGATGCCAGTAGTGAGTTGACGAACTTTCACTTTTCGATTGAAAGTTCACGCGAATAGACTATCTTATCCGGTGAAAAGTCGCCCTGCCTAGCCGAACTGTCACCGGATGGTGTGCGTGCTTGGCGTTCGTCAGGATAGGCAGGCGGGGCGCACCCTACTTGAAATCCCATACATCCTCTATCTTACCGGCGATCATTTTCCGCCAGCGCTCAGCATCTGCCCTATCTTTCCTGTAAGATCGAGCAATTGCCCCTGTGCACATATCAGCCAGTTGGACGAGATTGTCACTCCGCGAGTCAGCAAAAACAAACTTCTTGATAGCCCCCTTTTCGGTGTGTCGTCGAAGATAACCGCTGAGTTCATTTCTGAAGGATCGATCGCCAGAGCCGTCGAGCATGACCCTGGCATCCTTGAGCAAGCCATTATCGAACCGCAGCATCGACTTGACGAAGAAGCTATAGAACTTCTCCTTCTCTGTCCGAAGCGTGGGACTGTAAATGCGATCCTTCTGAACAACGATCGCGCGTACGCAGAAGTCGAGCGGCGCCACCGATTCAAAGAATGCATCGCGAATGCAGGGACGACTGCCGGAGAACTTGAACTCTGGCTTCACGTCAAGTGTTTTGGCCGCGTTCTCAATTACTTTCCGAGCAGAAGCGGCGCCCTCCCTGCTTTGAAAAGCAACAAGGCAAACCACAAAAGTGGGAGAGGACCCTTTGTTGAGCTTGAAGCCGGGATCGCCCGACTCATCAATGAACACCAGCATTCAGACACACTGGAACGACGCTGATGACTATTTCAACTCTCCAGGAGCGTTTCCCTCTTTGGTTACCCACTTTCCCCACTTCTGCATCACATCGCGCCGCTGCTCCAGATAGTCCGTCCGTCTATAGGCGCGCTCGACCGCGCCGCCGACGACATGGCCCAGCACCGTCTCTGCAACCTCGTATGGCGTTTCTGTCTGTTCCTCGATCCAGTCGCGCAAGGATGACCGGAAGCCGTGCGGTCGATAAACCAGCTTTGCCCGCTGCATGAACATGCCCATGGTCATATCGCTGATGACGCCCCGCCGCTGGCTGGGGAACAGGAAGCCGCCCCGCGCATGACGCCGGGCTTCCTCGATCACGGCGAGGGCTTCAGTGGATAGCGGCACGCGGAAATCGGGCGTGACGTCTCGCTTGCCCTTCATGGCCTCGCCTGGGATCGTCCACACGTCGCCGACGATCTGGTCTTCGTGGATATGCCGCAACGGGCTGGAGCGAACGCCTGTGAGGATCAGGAGCCGCAAGGCAAGGTGAGTGACCGAGCCGTCGGAAAGAGACTGGTAGAAGGCTGGCACGTCCTTCCACGGCATCGCCGGTATGTTCTCTGCCTTGTGGCGGGACTTGCCGAGGAGGGCTTTGGCCTTTTCCGTCGCCTGTAGATCAACCTCGAGCCCAAGCGCAGCCGCGTGGCGCATGACAATGCCGAGCCGATTGAGAGCCTTGCGCGCCGTCTCGGCCTTGGCGTGCCAGATCGGGGCCAGGGTGTCGCGGATATCCTTCTGGTCCAGATCAGCCACAGGGATCTTGCCAAGCTTCGGCAGAATATGCAGTTGCAGCGGCGTGAACCATCGGCCGGCCTTGCCATCGCCCTTGAGTTCGGCCTTGCGGGATTCGAAGGCATCTTCGGCCACATCCTTCAGGAGGTGGATGTTCCGGGCATCCTCGCGGCGTTTGCGGGTACGCTCCTTGATAGGGTCCATCCCTGCGTGTACCACCTTTCGGCACTCGCTTGCCGCCTCCCGCGCTTCCTTAAGCGACACAAGGCTTAGCGAGCCGAGGCCCATCTCCCGACGCCGGCCATGGATCGTAAAACGGAGCACCCATTGTGCACCATTTTCGCGCTTGTAGATCCACAATCCGCCGCCATCTGCGTGCTTGCCTGGAGGAAGCGAAGAAACTGCCTTCGCGGTCAGTCGATGCATGGCTCCCATAGCCGTTATGCCCCCGTTTTTGCGTCCCCTGAACTATCCCCTTTTTCCAGCGCGCTACAGGGCAAAAGCGTGAGAAGGGGAGCGAAAGGGGGACACTAAATAAGAAAGCGATATCAAGCACATTGAGAAGGGCAGAGACAAGCTGAAAAGTGTAGCAAATACAATGGGATGCTTCTTCTGGGCACCATCCCTTTTCTAAGGGATTGGTTTTGTTTCATGAAATGGCGATTTTTGCCCCACCTTGGGGCAACCCCTCGGCGGGTGGGACAGTTTTGTCCTGTGTTTGTTCGGGAATCAGCTTGTGGGCGGCCTTGCCGGCAAGGCGCTTCCGGTTCGCATTTCGCGTGTAAACTTCCGTCTGCTTCTTCGTCGTCCAACCGAATATAGCCATAAGCTCGCTGTCCGTAGCGCCGTTGTCCGCTGCGATAGTCGCGCCGGCCTTGCGCAGGCCGTGCATAGAGCACTGCGGCAAATTGGCACCGTCGCACCAATCCCTGAACTTGTTGCCGAGGCCGTTCGCTGTGAACGCCCTGCCCTGCTCGTTGATGAGGAAGGTCAGGTCGCCGGTTTTTGACGCGGCGATGGTCTTTGCCAGGACCGGCAGCAATGGCATTTCGACGGTGACGCCACTGGTCTTGATGGTCTTGGTCGGCGTGATCTTTATCCAGCCGTCGCGGACGTGCTGCCTGCCGAAAATGGCTACCTGCTTCCGGCGCAGGCCCGTGAACATGGCGATGTCCTTGGCAAGCCGCGCCGTCGTGCCGACCGGGTATTTCGCATCGAACGCTTCGACCTCGTCGAGGGTCCACGTGTGAAATCCTTCACCGGTCGCGATGTCCTTGATGCGCAAGGCCGGGTTTGCATCCATGATGCCGCTCTCGACGGCCCAGCCGAACATGGCCGAAATTGTCTTGACGACGTTGTTCTGTGCGCCGGCCGTGTCCCTGATCGCGTCTCGAATCTCGATGACGTGCTTGCGCTGCATGAGGGCGAAGGGAAGCGAGCCGCGCCGCTTGCCCTTGTGCTTGCTGTCGCAGATTTCTTCGAGCAGCCGAATCCGCCGGTCTAGCTGATCCTGCGCCATCTTGTTCTTAGCGCGGGTGCGGTACTGCGTGACCAGCCAGTCCAAGGTGCCCTCTGTCGTCGTCTGGCGAACCGCAACGGCGGGTGCTTGCTTCTCGGGCTGGTAGGGCACGCCGAGGCGAGCGCAGGCTACTTCGCGCTCGAATGCCTTCGTTCCAGGCACTTCGCGCAACCTGACCTTCGGCTTTCCCGTGGCGCGAAAATACAGCCGCACATTCTTGTGCCTGTCGCGGTCGACGGAAACACCTTTGGGCAGGTTCTTTGGCATCAGTCCCAAGGATTGTCCTTCGTCGCAATGTCGTCAATGGGTTCTGATCGATGTGGTAAAGACCGGAACGCGGCGGCGACTTCCGCCACGTCCCACACCAAGCGGCCACCAATCAACCGAGCGTCCGGCATCCTGCCGTCGGCTATGAGGCGATCAAACAGCGTGGCGCCGATCCCGATAAAGGCCGCTGCCTGTTCGCGGCCCATGCCGATGGGGGCGAGGTTGTCAGGAAGGATCGAAGACGGTCGCTTCATCGGCCGGCCCTCGCGACGATCCAGATCCATATGGTGCAGATCGCAAGCCCGACGATCGAGCCGAGAAGAACCTGCGCGGCGAAGCTGCACCCGGCCGGCTGCTGATCCGGTTCGGTCGGTTTTGGGAGAGGTCCCCGCGCAAGAGCTTCAGCCTCCACGATCCTCCCGCCTGCCTCCATGAGCATTCTGTCCATGATCGGTCGATGTCGATCCTGATTGACGATCAGGCACCCGATGGTTTCGTCATCAACACGTTCTCTCCCCGAGACGATCCAATCGCGTGCCGCGATTACGTCAAGGAGCGGATCGGTATTCGATGGGAACCGCACCGATCCAACGATAACCATAGCCACCAAAGTTCATCGCTGCGAACAGGATCAAGCGCGCCTTACAAGCTCATTGAAAGCTACGTCTATCGTGATGCCGACGGTACGCCGTTGCGGAAGGTTGATCGGAAAGAGCGCTCTAATCCGGCCAAAAGGGCCGGAGCGGGGAAAGACAAGTCGTTTCCTCAGTCCCATTGGGATGGCAAAAATTGGGTGTTCGGGGCCTCCGAGGTCAAGCACGTACCCTATCGGCTGCCTGACCTGCTTCGGATGCGCGCGGAAAGCGATCACAACACGGTCCATATCACCGAGGGTGAGCGCCACACCGACAAGCTGATGGCGTTGGGGATCGCGTCGACGTGCTGCGATGGCGGCGCCGGCAAATGGTATCCCGAAATGAATGCCTTCTTCGAAGGCGCGACGGTCAGCCACGACGGCGAACATCGTCCTGTCAGGGTTACTGGCGGTCGACGGCGTCAACCTCGCGGTGAACGATCGTGTGCTGGTGAAGAGCCAGGCCGACGCACGGCAGAACGGCATCTATATCGCCGCCACGGGGCTCTGGCAGCGTGCCCGCGACTTCGACAGCAACCGGGACGTGACCAAGGGGACGCGCGTCACGGTCACCGATGGGGAAACGTTGGCGGGCCGTGATTACGTGCTGACCTCGCCCAATCCGATCAATGTTGGATCGTCGGACATCGTCATCACGGAAGCGCGTTCCAGCGACGGCGCCGGCCATGCGGACGCGGCGGCGGCATCGGCGGCGCTGGCGCAGAAGTGGGCCAACGAGGAAGAAGACACGCCGGTGGTGGGCGATCTTTACTCGGCCTTCCATTGGGCAATGAAGGCCGCTGAAGTCGTTGTGGCGGGTATAGCGGCCATCATCCACGGCTCGCCTGTGAAGGACGCGCCGGTCGATGCCGATGAGCTTGCGTTGGTGGATAGCGAAGCAGCATGGGCCGGTAGGAAGCTGACGTGGGCGAAGCTGAAAGAACGTCTTGTTGCCCAATTGACGGGCACGGTCGCCGGCACGTTCCTGGCCGGGGACAAGGGTGTGCTGCTCGCCGGCTCGACCGGGCTAAAGGGCTACACCGCCGACGTGGCGGCTGACGATGGCAACATCGCCGGCACGACCTATGAGCCGGTCCCTCTCACCCGCAACTGGCGCAAGGTAACCAATAACGGCGCCGGCACCTTCAAGGCCCCGACGACGGCGGGCTGCTACAGCATGACGGTGCGCGTCATCAACACGGCGTCGGCCGGCGCGATCACCTTCACCGGCTTCACGGCGGGCTTCCCGAAGGGCGACACGCTCACCCTGAGCGCTACGGGCGTCTTCGACGTGGTCATCAGCAAGATGGACAGCCAATGCACCGCCTACATCGTGCAGGTGGTCGCATGACCCAAGGCCTCTTCATGCCGATCTATCGGCCGCCTCGGTCGGACATCTACACCACGGACTTCCGCGAATACGTGGTCGGTATTCAGCCGCCCGACTGGACGAAACGTTACGCTACGGACTTTACCGCTACCGTCGAAACGGCCTCAGGGTCGCTGTCGGGCCGCGCATTGCGTTGGATTAAGCCCGCAGCGTCGCGACAAGCACTTTCGTGGGACCGAGTTCCTTTGGCCGCCGACCTTGACATACTGGTCCGGTTCCGGGCGATCGCGAGTTGGACAGATGCCAGCAACTTCATAAGCGCCTATGCAAGGGGCGCTGGCGCGGCAGGAACCGAGACGGGGTATCGAAATCTCGGATACGGGATCACGACGAACTCCCGGTGGGCCGCCGTAACCGGGCGCTACGTTTCTGGAACATACACGCCTCTAGGCTCCATAAGCACCGGCCCGTCGCCCAACTATGTGATCAATGAATGGGCTTGGCTCCGCTTCAATGTTTCTGGAACATCCCTCCGTAGAAAAATGTGGCATTCCGCCGCTGCCGAACCTGCTGCTTGGGCCGAAACGGTAACAGACACCCAAGTTTCTTCCGCCGGTTGGTGCGGTCTGAATAACGCCGGCGGTAACCCCGATACCGAGGTTGACTTTTTCGGCGTCGGCCTGAACGGCCAGACCGTCCCGTTGCCAGTCTAGGAGGCACCATGCTTGCACTCATCAACAACCAGGATGAAATCCTCGCGGCCGTGGCAGAAGGCTCATGGCTCGACCTGCCGAATGGCGACAGGGTCACGGCAACGGATGGCTGGTCGAACGACGACTATCGCCTTGCGAAAATCCAGCCCGCCGAGCCGGTGCCTGAGGGAAAGCAAGTCGCTTCGAGCTCTCTCGAGATGGTCGGCGGTGTGCCGCGCTATGTGCACGTGCTGGAGGACGCCGAGCCGGTGCGCCTCTCGGTCCTGAAATCCACCGTGCAGCAGCGGATCATTGATGCGGGCAAGATGGCTGATGCCTACGCCGCGCTGACCGCCAACCCGGTCTATTTCGCGCGCTGGTTCGCGCCTGATCATCCCGTCGTCTACTGCGACGATCCCGACGCGGTCGGGCTGGTAACTGCCTTGGGCCTCGATCCAGAAATCATTCTGGCACCGTAGGAACGTTTAGGCTGCTTGAGCGAAGGCTTCTCGTGTTCTTGCAAAAGGCACAACGACATCTGCCGCCTCTCCAAGCAGAACCTTATCTGCTTGATTGGTACGTTCTGCGTTGGTGAGCATTACCGTGCGCCGAACCGGCTCTTCCAGTCTGGCAATGTCCGTGAACTTGACGAATGCAGAGTTGATCGAGACATGGCTTGGCGATACCAACTCGATTAGACGTGGGACGCCTTGGCGCATTATCGCGGCATCAAACCGCCATCTCTTTAGAGACCGTCCCCGCATCTCATAATCGAAATGGGCTTGAACGCCAAAAAACTCCCGTACCGTAGAGCGGAAAACTTCGGTAAGATCATGGTCTCTTTCTTGGCCGAGCTTTTGCGCAGTCTGCTCAACGGTCTTTCGGCTCGCGGAGCCGATGAATAGGACCGCATTGGCTAGCCATTCCCGGGTCACACGCGTCGTGAAAAAGCAGCTGCCGTCATAGTCGACGCCATGAAATTGTGCGATCTGCGGAGCAAGCCTCGCGAATACGCTTGTACCTCCGAGGAGTTCAGCTTCCATGTAGCCGTTGCCTTGGTCGCTGACGTAGAATTCATCACCACTTCCGCGAACGCGGACAACAACTGATGCGCCACCAGGATAGGTTTGAGGCAACGCAATCAGGCCCTCGCCCTGATCGACGCCGGTAATCACCAGTTCCTTTGCAATCTCTTCGATGAGCGCCTGCATTGACAGGTCTCGGTTCAAACCAGCTGTCGCGACCATACCGGCTCCTCAACCCAAAAATCCGGGATTACGAATTCATCCCGCACAAACGCCATTACATCGTCGAATCTAACAAACTCTTGCTCAATTGGGAACGCCAACGGAAGTCTGCCTTCCGGTCTAAACGCGTCTAATCCTAGAAAACGGTTTGCGTAGAACCTGTGGATTTGGCGTCCCTGGACGACAGGAGGCGCGCTGTGTGGATTTAGCGGATTGCGATGGGGCTTCAATGGGTTTTCAGGATCAAACTCTATCCTGCCGAGGTGAAAAGTCACCCCACCGATAGTAGCGAAGAGAAGGGCCACTAGGCCGTAGAATGGCCTCGATGCCGGCGTCGAGCGTGGTCCACGCAGCAAAATACGTGCGCCTCCAAGCTGTGCGCCATCGATCGCAAGAGGCATGCTTAGTGAGATGAGCTCTGCGTTTCCTTTATGCTCTATGATCCATTCGCCTAACCCAACAGGGTTTTTCGGCGAATTTGCGATGGTTTCGAGATCGGATAGTATTTCGTCATCGCGCCCCAATTACCGCCCCTCTTATGCCGCCGTCTCCCAATCGGTCTGCGGCTTCCTCGGTACGGCGCCCATCTACCCACGTTTACACGCTGTCTACAAGCGGCCGCGCTGCGCACGCGGATGAGGTTTGAATTCCGCTATGGGGTAGCGACTCTCACATAGCGGCGCTGCCGCCAATCGTACTTGACGCCGGCCGGGGCCTGAAAACCCCGCGCCGGCTTTTCCTTTTTCGCCCCTGCCATGGCCATCCGCTTGGCCTTCGCAATTCGCGCCAGGTCGGCCTTGTCCTTCTCCCGTCGACAAGCCTCATGAGCCGGAGCGCAGTTGGTGTTGATGTCTCGGCCCAGCAGCCCGAGGGCGCGGATATGCTCTATCGTCCATTGGTCGTCGTGACGATGGATCGGGCGGCCGCACAGGCAGCAGGGCGCCACGTTGTGGCCGGTGCAATGCTCGGTGAATATTGCTTGGCGGCGCTTGGCCGACATGGCCTTTCGTGGCGTAGCAGTGAGACCGTCTGCGCGAAAAACATAATCAGAATGCGCGACAGCGATCTGCCCACTTTTCTCCAAGCTATTGATTTTGCTCAAAATGGTACACCTCTTCTGGGCACCAATTCAAAGAAAAAGCCCCGTAACCCAGCAGGTTACGGGGCTTTTTCTTTTCCGTCACAATCCCATCGCCATTCGACGCCGCGACGCGCGGAGCGCGGCCCGCGCGCATCGATGCTGCCCGCGCGTGGCGGACTGCGGCAATGCCGTTTGTCTTCAGGCAAGGAATACGAACCGTCGCGACAGCATAATCGCGAGCAACGCCATTGCGGCCGATCGAAGGCCCAATCCAGGGCTCGTTATGCTGCCGCTATACTGAGGCCTGTTGGTCCATTCGACTCTCGGTTTTCCCCGCGTGACCCGACGGATGTGAAATTATTCCTTAACATTCGGTAAAACGACTCTGACAAACTGTTTCCTTGCGACTCCAAACGTGTCTGTCCGCCATGGAACTGCCGGATGCCGGCCACATTTCATGCCTCATTCGCCCCGTTAACGATCTCCATCTGACAACGGAGCTTTTCCTACCGCATGAAGAAATCGAACCGGGCCGCGCTTGTCGCGGCGACCGCCGCGGCTGGCTTGATGGTCGCCGCCTCCGCCTCCCCTGCACTCGCCCAATGCGGCCGCGCCTCCTGGTACGCGCTGCATTCCAAGACAGCCTCCGGCGAACGCATGAATCCCTCCGCCCTGACCGCCGCGCATCGCTCGCTGCCCTTCGGCACCAAGGTCAAAGTCACCAATAAAAACAACGGCAAAAGCGTCGTCGTGCGCATCAACGACCGTGGTCCGTTCATCCGCGGGCGCGTGCTCGACCTTTCCAAGGGCGCCGCGCGCGAACTGGGCTTCGTCCAGTCCGGCCACACCTCGATCTGCATGGCGCGCCTGTAGCCGCAACCGCAGCAGACGGCATAGCCTGTTTCGCGCCGCAGCAGCCACCTTGCGCTGCACCACGCCAGGACCCTTAGCCGCCGGCCCCGGTTCAGGCCGGGTTTTCAACAAGTTGGACTAAAGTATCGGGCGGTTTGCGGCCCGATACCGTATTGCATCGCACCAAATTATCATTAACTTCGCTGTGGGACATTGAAGGCTCGGCACTGCGTCGTCGCTTTTCGGTCGCAGGCAGCAGCGGAGTTTTCCATGCTCTACCAGCTTTATGAAATGAACAACGCCGCCCTTTGGCCTGCCCGCATCTGTGCGGACGTGACGCGGCTGTTCTACACCAATCCCTTCAATCCCCTGGCACATACGTCGTTCGGCAGGACGGTGGCTGCCGGCGCCGAGTTGTTCGAGCGCATGACGCGCCACTACGACAAGCCGAGTTTCGGCCTCGACAGCACGGTCGTCGACTGGAAGACGGTGCCGGTGGTGGAAAAGACCGTCTGGTCGCGGCCGTTCTGCAACCTTATCCATTTCGAGCGCGCGGTTCCCGCCGGCCGCCGGCCCGACCCGAAGCTGCTTATCGTGGCGCCGATGTCGGGCCATCACGCCACGCTGCTGCGCGGCACGGTCGAGGCGATGCTGCCCTACGCGGAAGTGCATATCACCGACTGGGTCAATGCCCGTGACGTGCCGGCCTCGGCCGGCCGCTTCGACCTCGACGACTATATCGACTACGTCATCGAGATGCTGCACGCGCTCGGCCCCGACACCCATGTGATGGCGGTGTGCCAGCCCTCGGTGCCGGTGCTGGCGGCGGTAGCACTGATGGAGGCGAAAGGCGACCGCCTCGCGCCCGCCACGATGACGCTGATGGGCGGCCCGATCGATACCCGCCGCAGCCCGACGGCGGTCGACGTCCTGGCCGAGGAGAAGGGCAGCGACTGGTTCCGCCAGAACGTCATCATGCAGGCGCCGTGGCCGGCTGCCGGCTTCGGGCGCGCCGTCTATCCGGGTTTCCTGCAGCTCTACGGCTTCATCGGCATGAATCTCGACCGCCATATTGCCGCGCACAGGAAGTTCTTCGAGAACCTGGTGAAGAACGACGGCGACAGCGCCGCCAAGCACCGCGAGTTCTACGACGAATACCTGGCGGTGATGGACCTGACCGCCGAGTTCTACCTGCAGACGGTCGACACCGTGTTCGTCCGCCACGCCCTGCCCAAGGGCGAGATGACCCATCGCGGCGTTCCCGTCGACCCATCGGCGATCCGCAACGTCGCGCTGTTCACGGTCGAAGGCGAGAACGACGACATTTCCGGCCTTGGCCAGACCAAGGCGGCGCATGACCTGTGCGTCAACCTGCCGGCCGACATGAAGGCGCACTACATGCAGCCGGCCGTCGGCCATTACGGCGTCTTCAACGGTTCGCGCTTCCGCTCGGAAATCGTGCCGCGCATCGTCGACTTCATCGGCACCTATGGCCGGCAGGGCAAGATCGACGTCAAGGCCACCTCCGCCAAGGCCGCTTCCGAACGCGCCGCCAAGGTCCGCGCCTGAGGCCCTCGCCGGCAAACGCTCTTCAGCGCCTCCCCGCCCGTCCGGGCTGTGTTGCACAATAGTCGCTGTCACGACGCTGTGAGTAACCATGCCAACAATACGCCTGTTCGCGTAATTGACACGCACTGTTAATCGCCTTTAACGTTTCGTTAACAAACAGGGGCGAGCGGGGACGATGGTTTCCTCACCGGTGCTGCAAAAATTGCGGAATGGCGCGGTTGTCGCGCTGGCGCTGTCCGGATGGTGGGCGGCGCCTGCCGTCGCAGCCAGCGCGATGACGACCGGGGGGCTGACTTCACAGCCGATCGGTCATTACGACTTCTGCAGGACGCATAAGGGCGAGTGCTCCATCCGCCCGGCCGACCTCAACCCGGCGACGATGAACGCGTCGCTGTGGCAGCAGCTGACGACCGTCACTACGGCGGTCAACGCCGCCGTCGAGCCGATGAGCGACCTGGATATCTACGGCAAGGACGAAGTCTGGGCCTATCCCGACAAGGGCGTCGGCGATTGCGAGGATTACGTCCTGGAAAAGCGCCGCCGGCTGAACCAGCTCGGCATTTCGCTGGCGAACCTGCTGATCACCGTGGTGCGCAAGCCCGACGGCGAGGGGCACGCGGTGCTGACGGTGCGCACCAGCAAGGGCGACTACGTGCTCGACAATCTGAGCGACCAGGTCCGCCCGTGGGACCAGACCGGCTACCGCTTCCTGAAGCGGCAGGCGATCGACAATACCGGCCGCTGGGTTTCGATCCGCGACAGCCAGCAGATTCTTGTCGGCGCGGTCCGCTCCACCACCCTTTCCCGCTGAACGTCTGGCATCGACACCCGGCCGCGGCCTTTCCAGGCCCGCCTTGACGCGCCCGATAGCCGGCGAAAGATGCCGCACGACCCGCGCTCCGGTGAGATACGTTTCCTAAAGGGTTTGCCGCTATTGTCGGAATAAATACGAACAAAAACAGGGACGCCGATGCAAACGTTGTTTGGCACCGGTCAGGCGGACAGGGAAAACACGGATCTGGCCTTTACCGACCCCCTTACAGGGCTCGGCAACCATCGGCGCTTTTTCGACAAGGTGGAACGCCTGATCGACGACCGGTCCGACGACCCGGCCCCGTTCGCGGTCGGCATACTCGACCTCGACGGCTTCAAGCCGATCAACGACCTTTTCGGCCACAAGGCCGGCGACGATATCCTGGCCCAGGTGGCGATGCGCCTTAAAGCCTCGATGGATCGTCATTCGACGGTCTGCCGCATCGGCGCCGACGAATTCGCCTTCCTCTATCCGCTGGTGTTCAGCGAGGAGGTGGCCACCGCCAAGGCGCGCATGCTGATCGAGATCCTCTCGGCGCCCTATGACGTCGGCGAACGCACCGCCCGGCTGTCGGCCTCGGTCGGCTGCTCGCTGTTCTATTCCGGCGACGAAATCACCGACATCCTCGTCAACAAGGCCGAGACCGCGCTCTACCACGCCAAGCGTTCCGGCCGCGGCAAGGTCGTGGTCTATACCCGCGAGATGGAAGAGGCGGCCAAGCGCGTCACCCGCATCGAACAGGCGCTGCGCCTTGCCGTTGCGGCCGGCGAGGTGGAGCCGCACTTCCAGCCCATCGTCGACCTCGGCAGCCGGCGCGTCATCGGCTTCGAGACGCTGGCGCGCTGGACCGACCGCGACCTCGGCTCGGTGTCGCCCGTCGTCTTCATCCCCATCGCCGAGGAGCGCGGCATCATCGGGCCGATGTCGCAGCTTCTTTTGCGCAAGGCCACGGAAGCCGCCCGGAACTGGCCGCAGGACCTGTTCCTGTCCTTCAACCTGTCGCCCTCGCAACTGGTCGACCAGAACACCGGGTTGCATATCCTGTCGATCCTCGACCGCACCGGCTTCGATCCGCGCCGGCTGGAAATCGAGATCACCGAAACCGGCCTGATGAACGACCCCGCCTCGGCGGAAAAGATCGTCGAGGACCTGCGCCGCGTCGGCATAAGGGTTTCGCTCGACGATTTCGGCACCGGGCAGTCCTCGCTGGGGCGGCTGCGCGAGTTCCACTTCGACAAGCTCAAGATCGACCGCGCCTTCGTTTCCACCATCCTCGAGGACCGTCCGTCCGAACACATCATCCGCGCCATCCTGGCGATGTGCGAAGGGCTCGGCATGGATGTCGTGGCGGAAGGGATCGAACACGAGGCGCAGGCCGACCGGCTGGTCCAGTTCGGCTGCGGCGGCGGCCAGGGCTTCCTGTTCGGCAAGCCGGCCGACGCCACCGCCACGCTTGGCTATTTGCGCGATTCCTTTCGCGGCGCGCAGCGCACCCGCGCCATCTGAGGTCCGCCACCCGCTGGCAACGCGGCTCGCTTTTGTCAGACATAAGCGGCTCGACCGCTCTTTTTCCCCTTGCCCGCCGGTCGCGGCCCGATAGGATGCAGCGCCGGGCCGGCCGGGCGCTCGGGCCCTTGCCGGGCCCACCCTGCCGCCAGAGAGGGAAAAGACCGATGATGCCATCCGCACGCTTTGCCGACCTCGAAGGCGCCTCGGTGCTGATCACCGGCGGCGGCTCCGGCATCGGCGCCAGGCTGACGGAAGGCTTCGCCCGTCAAGGCGCGCAGGTGGCCTTCATCGACATCGCCGAAAAGCCGAGCCAGGCGCTGTGCGAGGAGATCGACGCCACGACCAGAAACCGGCCGCTCTACCTCAAGGCCGACCTCACCGATATCGACGCGTTGCGTTCCGCCGTCGACAAGGCCGCAGCGGCGCACGGGCCGGTCACGGTGCTGGTCAACAACGCCGCCCGCGACGACCGCCACGCCGCCGAGGACCTCACGCCCGAGGCCTGGGACGCCAACCTGTCGATCAACCTGCGGCCGCATTTCTTCACCATCCAGGCGGTGGTGGAGGGCATGCGCAAGGCCGGCGGCGGCTCCATCGTCAACTTCACCTCCACCTCCTTCATGCTCAACATCGGCGACATGCCCGCCTATACCGCCGCGAAAGCCGGCATCATCGGCCTGACCAAGGGCCTTGCCGGCCGCTACGGCAAGGACGGCATCCGCGTCAACGCCGTCGCGCCCGGCTGGGTCATCACCGAGCGCCAGCGCGACCTGTGGGTGACGCAGGACAAGCTCGACGCCCATATCGCCCGCCAGGCGATCCCGAAGATGATGGTGGCCGACGACATGGTCGGCCCCTGCCTGTTCCTGGCTTCCGACGCCTCGGCAATGCTGACGGCGCAGACGCTGATCGTCGACGGCGGCCTGTTGTGAGGCGGCAACCGGTCATCGCCGCCATAGACTGGGGAACGACCCGGCTGCGGCTGTGGCTGCTCGACGCCGCCGGCGAGGTGATCGCCGGGCGACGCGGCGACGACGGCCTCACCAGCGCGCGGGAGGCCGGCTTTTCCGCCGTTCTCGAAAGCCATCTGGCGGCCCTCGGCGCGTCCGAAACGCTGCCGGTCGTCGCCTGCGGCATGGTCGGCTCGCGGCAGGGCTGGGTCGAGGCGCCCTATGTCGACACGCCCGCACGCATCGACGCCATCCTCAAGGGCGCGGCGCACGTGCCGGGCGAGCGGCGCGACATCCGCATCGTGCCGGGCCTGGCACAACGGCGAACGGATGCGCCTGACGTGATGCGCGGCGAGGAAACCCAGCTTGCCGGCGCCGGCCTGCCGGCCGAGGGGCGGCATCTGGCCTGCATGCCTGGCACGCATTCGAAATGGGTCGAGATCACGGACGGCGCGGTTGCCGGCTTCGGCACCTGGCCGACCGGCGAGCTGTTTTCGCTTTTGGCCACGCATTCCATCCTGCGCCATTCGCTCGGCGAAACGCCGGCCCCGGTCGGCGCGGACAACGCCTGCTTCCGGCAATCGTGCAAAACGGCACTGGCCGAGAGTGGCGACATCACCGCAAGGCTGTTTTCGATCCGCGCCGCCGGCCTGCTGCAGGGCCTAGCGCCCGCCGACGCCGCCGCCACCCTTTCCGGCCTGCTGATCGGCGCGGAAATCGCCTCGGCTCAGCACCGCTACGGGCGGCCGGACGGGGCGATCACGCTGATCGCCGCCGGGGCGCTCGGCCTGCTCTACCAATGCGCACTCGACCTTGCCGGACTTCCCTTCCGGCTGGTGGATGCGGAACAGGCCGTGCGCGCCGGCCTGTTTTCGGCCGCGCGCGAGAACGGCATGATCGCCACCACGGAACCTTCCGCATGACCCAGACCGCTCCCTTCCCAAAACTTCAGCGCGGCCTCGTCGCCATCCTGCGCGGCCTCGAGCCGGAGGAAGCGGCAGCCGTGGGGCAGGCCGTGTTCGAGGCCGGCATCGAAGCGATCGAGGTGCCGCTCAACTCGCCCGATCCGTTTGCCTCGATCACGGCCATCAAGGCCGCCCTGCCGCCGAGCGCCCTCGTCGGCGCCGGCACGGTGCTGACCGCCGCCGACGTCGATGCCCTGCATCACGCCGGCGGCAAGTTGCTGGTCAGCCCCAACATCGATGCCGAGGTCATGCGCCGCGCCGCGACCTACGGCATGGTGACCATGCCCGGCGTTTTTACCCCCACCGAAGCCTTCCAGGCGATCCGCCTCGGCGCCTCGGCGCTGAAATTCTTCCCGGCGAGCGTGCTCGGCCCCGCCGGCATCGCGGCGATGCGCGCGGTGCTGCCGGCCGGCACGCCGGTCGGCGCGGTCGGCGGCGTCTCCGACAAGGATTTTGTCGGCTACAAGGCGGCCGGCGTCTCGGTGTTCGGCCTCGGCTCCAGCCTGTTCAAGCCCGGCATGGGCGTCGCCGAGGTGGCGGCGCGCGCCCATGCTGCCGTCAGCGCCTGGGATGCGACGTTCGGAGCGCCGTGACATGACCGCCGCCAAGCCCCGCCTCATCCTCGTCTTCGAGCCGGAAAAGGCCTGCTTCGACCGGCTTCTGGCCGATGGCTATGCGCCGGAGCGCGCCGCCGAGATCGCCTCCTACCTCGCCCAGTCCACCGACCTGGCGCGCGAGTTCGACGCGCTCGCCACCGCCTGCGAGCGGCACGGCATCGCCTTCGAGCCTGTCGCGCTGGACGACGCGGCGCTGGCGCTGAGCGGGCGCGACCCGCAGGCGACGCTGGTATGGACGCTCACCGACGGCATCGCCTATTTCCGCGGCGGTGCTGCACCCGCGCTCGCCCGGCTGAACGGCCTGCCCACCCTCGGCAGCGACGATTCCCTGTTCGCGCTGTGCCAGGACAAGTTCCGTGCCGGCGCGGTGCTGGCGGCAGCGGGCTTGCCGGTGCCGCCGGCAGGGCTCGCCCGCAACGGCCACTGGCTGGTCGAGCCGCCGGGCTCGGCAGCCGGCTGGTTCGTCAAGCCGAACCGGCTGGGCGCCAAGATCGGCATCTGGGCGGATTCGCACTGCCGGACCCTCGCCGAGGCGCTGACGCTCAGCCGCCGCATCTTTTCCGCCTATCGCGATGACGCGGTGGTGCAGCCCTATGTCGCCGGGCGCAATGCGCGGGCCAGTTTTCTCGGCGTCGCGCCCGATACCGGCGTCGAGGCGCTCGGCATCGCCTTCGTCGATTCCGGCGGCGATTTCCAGACCATGGACGACAGCCTCGCGCTTTACGGCGAAACCGGCGAAGCGGCGAAGGCCGGTGGCTTCTACCAGGAGCCGCAGCTTGCTCCCGTTGCCGCCACGCACCCCCAGGCGGACGAGAAAATCCGCCGGATCGCCGGCACGCTGATGCAGACGCTCGGCCTGCGCGACTGCTTTTCGCTGGATTTCCGCATCGAGGCCGACGACACCGTGCATCTCATCGAGTTCGAGGTCTGCCCCGGCCTGCCTTGCTTCGATTTCCGCGCCTACTGCCGCTCGCACTGGAACATGGACCTTGCCGAGGCGATGGCCGCAACGGCGGCGAACCGGTTCGCCCTTGCCGAAACCCATGCCTGAAAAGCCGATTGCGGGACAAAAAGCCTCCCGTTATGGTCGAGGAATCCTTCGTCGCTAGAATGAAGACAACAAAAGGGAACCGATGAAATGATGATGGGAAAGATCGCTCCGCGCACACGTTTCTGGTTTGCAGGCGCTGCCCTGACCGCGCTGCTGGCCGCCGGCGCGCCGCTCGGTGCCTATGCGGCGACGCCCGCCGACACGCTGGTCGAAGGCTTCGCCATCGACGACATCATCTCGGTCGACCCGGCGGAGGCGTTCGAGCTTTCCACCGCGGAAGTGACCGGCAACACCTACGACCTGCTGGTGCGCCTCGACCTCGCCGACACCTCCAAGGTCAAGCCGGACCTCGCCGAAAGCTGGACGATTTCCGACGACGGCCTGACCTATACGTTCAAGCTCCGGCCCGGCGTCAAGTTCGCCTCCGGCAACCCGCTGACCGCTGCCGACGTCGCCTGGTCTTTCGAGCGCGTGGTCAAGCTCGACAAGAGCCCGGCCTTCATCCTCACCCAGTTCGGCCTCAACGCCGACAACGTGACGGAAAAGGCCAAGGCCGCCGACGACGCCACCTTCGTCTTCACCGTCGACAAGCCCTATGCGCCGAGCTTCGTGCTCAACTGCCTGTCGGCGACGGTCGGCTCGGTGGTCGACAAGAAGCTGGTATCCGAGCACCTGAAGACGGTGACGCCGAGCGACGACTACAAATACGACAACGATTTCGGCAACGAATGGCTGAAGACGCATTCAGCCGGGTCCGGCGCCTTCACGCTGCGCGAATGGCGCGCCAACGAAGCCGTCGTCATGGACCGCAACGACAATTACTACGGCGACAAGGCCAAGCTCGCCCGCGTCATCTACCGCCACATGAAGGAAAGCTCCGGCCAGCGCCTGGCGCTGGAGGCCGGCGACATCGACGTCGCCCGCAACCTGGAGCCGAACGATCTCAAGGCAGTTTCGACCAACGAGAACATCGTCACCACCAGCGCGCCCAAGGGCACGGTCTACTATATCAGCCTCAACCAGAAGAACGAGAAGCTGGCCAAGCCGGAAGTGCGGCAGGCGATCAAATACCTGATCGACTACGACGCCATCGGCGCTACGCTGATCAAGGGCATCGGCGAGATCCACCAGACCTTCCTGCCCAAGGGCGTGCTCGGCGAACTGGACGAGAACCCGTTCAAGCTCGACGTGGCCAAGGCCAAGGAACTTCTGGAAAAGGCCGGGTTGAAGGACGGCTTCTCCGTCACCATGGACGTGCGCAACACGCAACCGGTGACCGGAATCGCCGAATCCTTCCAGCAGACGGCCGGCGAGGCCGGCGTCAAGATCGAGATCATTCCCGGCGACGGCAAGCAGACGCTGACCAAGTACCGCGCCCGCAACCACGACATCTACATCGGCCAGTGGGGGCAGGACTATTTCGATCCGAACTCGAACGCCCAGACTTTCGCGTCCAACCCGGACAACGCCGATACCGGCAAGGTGGCGACGCTGGCCTGGCGCAATGCCTGGGACATTCCGGAACTGAGCAAGCAGACCGAGGCGGCGCTGCTTGAGAAGGATTCGGCCAAGCGCGCCGAAATGTACCGCAACCTGCAGAAGGAAGTGCTCGACACCAGCCCCTTCGCCATCATCTACCAGCAGATCGAGGTGGCGGCGATCCGCAAGAACCTGCAGGGCTTCAAGCTCGGGCCGAGCTTCGACACCAACTTCGTCGGCCAGATCTCGAAGGAATAAGCCGGAGGGCGGCGCGTGAGCGCAACCGAAACCGGAACGGCGGCGCACGGCGGCGCCGCCCGCGGCCTCGCGGTCGCGTCCGCCGTCGGCCGCTTTGTGCTGGTCGCGGTGACGACTTATCTCGGGCTGCTGGCGGTCACCTTCTTCATCGGCCGCGTCATCCCGATCGATCCGGTGCTGGCGGTGCTCGGCGACCGCGCCAATGCCGACGTCATCGCCCGCACACGGCGCGAAATGGGCCTCGACCTGCCGCTGATCGAGCAGTTCTACGTCTATGTCAAAAGCGCGCTCTCGGGCGACTTCGGCACCTCGGTGCTGACCACCAACCCGGTGATGGCCGACATAAAGCGCGTTTTCCCCGCCACCATCGAGCTTGCCACCGTTGGCACGCTGATTGGAACGCTGGCGGGGGTGCCGCTCGGCGTGCTCGCGGCCGTCAAGCGAGGCAGCCTGATCGACCAGGTGGTGCGGGTGATCGGCCTGATCGGCTATTCGGTGCCGATCTTCTGGCTCGGCCTGCTCGGGCTGGTGCTGTTCTACGCCAAGCTGCAATGGGTCGCCTATCCCGGCCGGCTCGACGTGGTCTACCAGTATACGTTTACGCCGGTCACGGGCTTCTACCTGCTGGATTCGGCCTGGCAGGGACAATGGGACGTGTTCGCCGACGCCTTTCGCCACATCATCTTGCCGGCGGCGCTGCTCGGCTATTTCTCGCTCGCCTATATCAGCCGCATGACGCGCTCCTTCATGCTCAACGAGATGGCGCAGGAATACATCGTGGCGGCGCGCGCCAAGGGCCTGTCGGAAACCCGCGTGATCTGGGCGCATGCGCTGCGCAACGCCGCCGTGCCGCTGATCACGGTCATCGCGCTGTCCTATGCCGGGCTGCTCGAAGGCTCGGTGCTGACCGAGACAGTGTTCGCCTGGCCGGGCATCGGCCTCTACATCACCGATTCCCTGCAGAACGCCGACATGAACGCGGTGCTCGGCGGCACCATCGTCATCGGCTCCGTCTTCATCGCCATCAACCTTTTGTCCGACCTGCTCTACCGGCTGCTCGACCCGAGGACGAAGACGGCATGAGGAGATTTTACGGCAAGGCGACCCCCGCCCCTGACCCCTCGCCACAAGGGGGCAGTGTTTACATCAGACTTAGTTTGGATTCTTCTTGGGCTGTTTGGTCGATTTGCCGAGGAGAAGCCCGATGGAATGTCCCCGTTGCCACAGTGAGGAGCTTCGCAAGACG
>NZ_JBHRTK010000020.1:0-37665 GCF_042646345.1 Aquamicrobium soli
CTCCTCGGCAAATCAAACAAACAGCCCAAGAAGAATCCAAACTAAGTCTGATGTAAACACTGCCCTTGTGGGGAGGGGTTAGGGGTGGGGGTATGAAGCCCGCGACGCGCGCAAATTCCTTGGGGGCGACTGTTCCGAGGGCGATGCTTCACACCGCCGCGTCGGCGGCGTCGCGAATGGCTGACATGTTCTTGCGATAGGCCTCGACGCCGTCGCCTTTGAACACCGCGGCGCCGGCCACCAGGACATCGGCGCCGGCCGCCGCGACCAGCGGCGCGGTTTGCGGCGAGATGCCGCCGTCGACCTGGATGCGGATCGGCCGCTCGCCGATCATCGCCTTCACCCGGCGGATTTTTTCCAGCGTCGCCGGAATGAACGCCTGCCCGCCGAAGCCGGGGTTGACCGTCATGACCAGGATGAGGTCGAGCCGGTCGAGCACGTATTCGATGGCGCTTTCGGGCGTCGCCGGGTTGAGCGCCACGCCCGCCTTCTTGCCGAGGTTGCGGATGGTCTGCAGCGAGCGGTCGAGATGCGGGCCGGCCTCGGCATGGACGGTCATGCCGTCGCAGCCGGCCTCGGCGAAGGCGGTGAGGTAGGGATCGGCCGGCGCGATCATCAGGTGGCAGTCGAAGAACGCGTTTGTCCGGCGCCGGATCTTTTCGACGATCGGCGGCCCGAAGGTGATGTTGGGCACGAAATGGCCGTCCATCACGTCGAGATGGATCCAGTCGGCGCCGGCTTCGACCACCGCCTCGATCTCGTCGCCCAGCCGGGAGAAGTCCGATGCAAGCACCGATGGCGCGATCAGGGTCTTGCCGGTCATGATTGGCCTCTTCGCGTGAACTCGTGTGCTCGTGGCGTAGCCCCACGCAAGGCGATTGTCGAGTGCTGTCAAGGGTCTGGCGCGATTTCCACAGCGCGGCCAACGGGCGCAGCGACAGAGTGGCTTCCTTGCGCCAGCGCAAAGAATTGCTACGCTGGGCTCACTACAAAGCGCCGTTCCGGCAGCCAAATCAGGCAGGGTGCATAATGGTATCGCAACTGACGCTTTCCGAACGCCAATATGCGTTGGTCATTCTGGTGCTCGCCGCCCTATGCGGGCTGGCGATGGCGGCCGGCGGCCGGGGCGATCCGCTCGGCGTTCATGGCATCATCGTCATGATCTTCAGCATCGGCCTCGCCTTCGTGGTGATGGCCGGCTACAACACGCCCGAGCCCGACGCGGAACGGCTTTCGCACTATTTCGACGACCCCACCAAGGTCGGCATCGTGCTGACCATGGCCTGGGCGATCTTCGGCATGTTCTTCGGGGTCTGGGTGGCGGCGCTCCTCGCCTGGCCCGACCTTACCTTCGATGCCGCCTGGTCGAGTTTCGGCCGTATCCGGCCTGTGCATACCACCGGCATCATCTTCGGCTTCGGCGGCAACGCGCTGATCGCCACCTCCTTCCACGTCCTCCAGCGCACCTCGCGCGCGCGGCTGCCCGACCAGTTGAGCCCGTGGTTCGTGCTGCTCGGCTACAACCTGTTCTGCATCCTGGCGGTGACCGGCTACTTCATGGGCATCACCCAGTCGAAGGAATACGCCGAGCCGGAATGGTATGCCGACATCTGGCTGGTGGTGGTGTGGGTGGTCTATTTCCTGATCTACCTGCGCACGCTGGCGCGCCGCAAGGAACCCCATATCTACGTCGCCAACTGGTACTACATGGCCTTCATCCTGGTGGTGGCGATCCTGCACATCGTCAACAACCTGGCGGTGCCGATCTCCTGGGGCTCGGCCAAGAGCTACTCGCTGTTTTCGGGCGTGCAGGATGCGATGACGCAGTGGTGGTACGGCCATAACGCGGTCGCGTTCTTCCTCACCGCCGGCTTCCTAGGCATGATGTACTACTACCTGCCCAAGCGCGCCGGCCGGCCGATCTTCTCCTACCGGCTGTCGATCATCTCCTTCTGGGGCATCACCTTCTTCTACATGTGGGCGGGTTCGCACCACCTGCACTACACGGCCCTGCCGCAGTGGGTCCAGACGCTCGGCATGTCGTTCTCGGTCATGCTCCTGGTGCCTTCCTGGGCTTCGGCCGGCAACGCGCTGGCGACGCTGAACGGCGCCTGGGGCAAGGTGCGCGACGACGCCACGCTGCGCTTCATGATGGTGGCGGCGGTGTTCTACGGGCTCGCCACCTTCGAGGGGTCGTTCATGGCGATCCGGCCGGTCAACTCGCTTTCCCACTATACCGACTGGACCGTCGGCCATGTCCACGCCGGCACGCTCGGCTGGAACTCGATGATCGTCTTCGGCGCGCTCTACGCGCTGGTGCCGTGGATGTGGAAGCGCCCGGCCATGTATTCGGCCAAGCTGGTCGAGGTCCACTTCTGGCTCGCGCTGGCGGGTGCCATCGTCTACGTTTTCGCGATGTGGAACTCGGGCATCATCCAGGGCCTGATGTGGCGCACCTACACCGAGAACGGGACGCTCGCCTATTCCTTCCTGGAGACGGTCGAGGCGATGCATCCCTACTACATCGCCCGCGCGTCCGGCGGCTTCCTGTTCCTCATCGGCGCGATCGTGTGCTCCTACAACATATGGATGACGATCCGCGAGGCCCGGGCCGACATCGCCCGCCAGAAAGAAGATGCCGACGTGCCGCTTTTCGCTCGCGACGCCGTCCAGGCCGGAGAGTAACCGACCATGACTGAATTCTTCCACCGCAAGATCGAACGCAACACCATCGGTTTTGTCCTGGCCATCGTGGCCGTGGCCTCGATCGGCGGCTTCGTCGAGATCGCGCCGCTGTTCACCATCAACGAGACGGTCGAGGACGCGCCCGACATGCGCGTCTACACGCCGCTGGAGCTGGCCGGGCGCAACATCTACATCCGCGAAGGCTGCTATGCCTGCCATTCGCAGATGATCCGCACCCTGCGCGACGAGGTCGAGCGCTACGGCCCGTATTCGCTGGCGGTCGAATCGAAATACGACCACCCGATGCTGTGGGGTTCCAAGCGCACCGGTCCCGACCTCGCCCGCCTCGGCAACAAATATTCCGATGCCTGGCAGGTGGCCCACCTCATCAATCCGCGCGATGTCGTGCCGGGCTCGGTGATGCCGAAATACGGCTGGCTCATGCGCAACGACCTGAAGATGACCGACCTTTCCCTGCACCTGAAGGCGCAGTCGGATGTCGGCGTTCCCTACACGCAGGCGATGATCGACGAGGCGTCGAAGGACGCCTACGCGCAGGCGACGCCGGACAGCCCCGGAACGGGAGGGCTCACCGAGCGCTACGGGGCGGCCACGCAGGTGCGCGCCTTCGACGGCGACCCCTCGCGGGTGACGGAGATGGACGCGCTGGTCGCCTACCTGCAGATTCTGGGGCACCTCACCGAGGCCGCCTATTCGAAACCCGAACCGGAAGGTGAATGACGATGGACGTCGACCATCAGACGCTTGTCGGCATCGCCAAGAGCTGGGGGCTGTTCTACTTCCTGGCCTTCGCCGTCGCGGTGCTGATCTATGCGATGTGGCCGTCCAACAGGAAGCGCTTCGACCGCGCCAAGAAAAGCACCCTCGACAATGACGACGAGCCGCTTGAATAGACCGAGAGCCGTGGAGATAGCGCAGTGAGCACAGTCAAGCAGGATCCGGTCACCGGTCGCACCACCACCGGCCACGAGTGGAACGGCATCGAGGAATTGGAAACGCCGATTCCCCGGGTGGTGTTCGCGTTCCTGGCCGCGACCTTCGTTTTCGCGGTCATCTGCTGGGTGCTTTACCCGACCTGGCCGCTGGGCAGCACCTTCACCAAGGGGCTCACCGGCTTCGACCAGCGCAACCTGGTCACCGAGCAGGTGGCCAAGGCGGAGGCCGGCCTTGCCGAGCAGTGGGCCGGCAAGGTCAGTTCCATGAGCTATGCCGACATCGAGGCCGACCCGGCGCTGATGCAGCCGGTCAAGGAGGCGGGCCGCAGGCTGTTCGAGGACAATTGCGCCGCCTGCCACGGCGTCAACGCCACCGGCGGGCCGGGCTTCCCCGACCTGGCGGCCAAGGCATGGCTGTGGGGCGGCGATCCCGAGACGATCGAGGAGACGATCCGCGTCGGCATCAACTCCACCAATGACGATACCCGCACCTCGCAGATGCTGGCCTTCGGCCGCGATGCGATGCTCGACCGCACCCAGATCCAGAACGTCGTGGCTTACGTACGCTCGCTGTCTGGCGCGCTGCCGGCCGGGGGCAACGCCGATCGCATCGAGGCCGGCAAGCAGGTGTTCGCTGACAACTGCATGGCCTGCCACGGCGAGGACGCCAAGGGCAGCCATGACACCGGCGCGCCGAACCTGACAGACAACAGCTGGATTTACGGCGGCGACGAGCAGTCGGTCTACACCTCGGTCTATTCCGGCCGGCAGGGGCACATGCCGCATTGGGACAGCCGCCTGTCGCCGCTGCAGATCAAGCTGCTGACGCTCTATGTCCACACGCTGCCGGGCGACGGCAAATGAGCGCGGCCGCCGGGACAGGGGCGAAGCGTCCGGCGCGCAGGGGCATCGTGCTTGCCCTGGCGCTGGCGGCGCTGGTCGTCGCCGTCTTCGTCGGCGCCAATGCGCATCTTGTCTACGTGGCCGTTACTTCGCAGCCGGATTGCGTGCCGCATGCGAAGGAAGTCGGCATCGACGGCGCGCCGCTACGTGCGGCGCGTTCGGCCTGTTGAAACGGAAAGGATAGCGGCCATGCCTTCACTCAGCCATTCCGACGCTGCCCCCATTCCGCTGGCGCAGCAGCGCCGCCGCAACCTGCCGGCCAGCGCCGCCTTCGGCTGGCTCGCCCATGGCTGGCGCGACCTTTGGGACCGGCCGGGACCGAGCCTTGCCTACGGCCTGGCGGTATTCCTGGCCTCCGTCGTCATCGTCTGGGGCCTGTTTGCGTTCGAACTCGACTATATCCTGTTCCCGGCGCTGGCCGGTTTCATGGTCGTCGGCCCGCTGGTCGCCATCGGCCTCTACCAGAAGAGCTACGCCATCGAGAACGGCGAGCCGGTCAGCCTGCACCGCATGCTGTTCGTCAAGGCGAACGCCGGGGCGCAGGTGCTCTACACCGGCGCGATCCTGTGCCTGCTGATGCTGGTGTGGATGCGCGCCGCCGTCATCATCTACGCGCTGTTCTTCGGGCTGCGGCCGTTCCCCGGCCTCGACCACGTCACCGAGATGCTGTTCACCACTTCCGAGGGCTGGGGCATGCTCCTGGTCGGCACGGTGGTCGGCGGGCTGTTCGCGGCGTTCTCCTTCGCCATCAGCGTCTTTTCCGTGCCGATGCTGCTCGACGAGGAAGTCGATGCCTTCACGGCCATGGGAACCTCGATCTCCATGGTGTGGCGCAACCTGCCGGTGATGGTGATGTGGGGCGCGATCGTCTCTGTGCTGTTCGTGTTTTCCGTGGCCACGGCGCTGGTCGGGCTGATCGTGGTCTTTCCGCTGCTCGGCCATGCCACCTGGCATGCCTATAAGGCCATCAGATGAGCTGCTGCGCGCCAGGCGTCGAGGCTGCCGCCGGCACGGCGGCCGTCGCCTCGCCCGAAGAGATAAGGCTCGCCAGCCGCGACCTTGGCGGCGGCCTGCGCCAGACCGACCTGTCGGTGCCGGCCATGCACTGCGCGGCCTGCATCCAGACGGTGGAGCGCACGCTTGGCCGGCTGCCCGGCGTGGAGAACGCGCGGGTCAACCTTTCCACCAGGCGCGCCAGCGTGAAGTGGCGGGGCGAGGCCGCCCCGCCGATGATCGCGGCGCTGGAGAAGGCCGGCTACCAGGCGCATCTGTTCGAGGCGGAGGAAGACAAGGCGGATCCGGAGCTTTCGCGCCTCATCCGCGCGCTTGGCGTCGCCGGCTTCTGCTCCATGAACATCATGCTTCTGTCGGTGTCGGTGTGGTCGGGAGCGGACGCCGAAACCAGGCAGGCCTTCCACTGGATCTCGGCGGCCTTGGCCTTGCCCTGTCTGCTCTATTCGGGACGGGTGTTCTTCGCTTCCGCCTTCGCGGCGCTGAAAGGCGGGCGCACCAACATGGACGTGCCGATTTCCATCGGCATCTCGCTCGCCTTCGGCCTCAGCCTCTACGATACGTTGCACCACGGCGAGCACGCCTATTTCGACGCGGCGACGACGCTGGTGTTCTTCCTGCTGATCGGGCGCACGCTCGACCATGTGATGCGCGAGAAGGCGCGCGCCGCGGTTCGCGGACTGGTGCGGCTCTCTCCACGCGGCGCGATGGTGGAGCGGCCGGACGGCAGCCGCGACTACCTGCCCATGGCCGAGATCGAGCCGGGCATGCGCGTGCTTCTGGCGGCGGGCGAGCGCGTTCCGGTCGACGGCACGGTGACCGAGGGCGTTTCCGATCTCGACTGCGCCATCGCCACCGGCGAGAGCGATCCGCGCCGGGTCGAGCCGGGCGCGACGGTCCGGGCCGGGACGCTGAACCTGACCGGGCCGCTCACCGTGGTGGCGAGCGCCCGGGCGCAGGAATCCTTCCTCGCCGAAATGGTGCGCCTGATGGAGGCGGCAGAGGGTGGCCGCGCCCGCTACCGGCGGCTGGCCGACCGCGCCGCCCAACTCTATTCGCCGGTCGTCCATGCCACGGCGCTGCTGACCTTCATCGGCTGGATGCTGGCCACCGGCGACTGGCACCGCGCCATCGGCATCGCCATCGCGGTGCTGATCATCACCTGTCCGTGCGCGCTCGGCCTCGCCGTGCCGATCGTCCAGGTGATCGCGGCGCGCCGCCTGTTCGAGAACGGCATCATGGTCAAGGACGGCTCCGGCATCGAACGGCTGGCCGGCGTGGACGCGGTCGCCTTCGACAAGACGGGGACGCTGACGCTCGGCCGGCCTCGCCTGCTCGGCGGCGACCGATACGCCCCTGACACGCTGTCGCTGGCGGCGGCACTCGCCGTCCATTCCCGCCACCCGCTGTCGCAGGCATTGGCGGCCGCCGGCGCAGGGCTGGCGCCGGCATCGAGCCGCTTCACCGATATCGTCGAGCATCCGGGCCTCGGCATCGAGGCGCGCCAGGGCGAGACGCTCTATCGCCTTGGCCGCGCCGGCTGGGCCCTGTCCGGTAAGGGCGAGGCGGCGCAAGGCACGGTGCTTTCGCGCGACGGCAGGCTGCTTGCGACCTTCGCCTTCGAAGATACGGTGCGGCCGGGCGGCCGCGAGGCCGTGCGCAAGCTACAGGACGCGGGACTCGCCGTCGAAATCCTTTCCGGTGACCGCGAGCCGGTGGTGGCCGATGTCGCTGCCCGCTTCGGCATCGGCGCCTCCGCCGGCGCGCTGTTGCCGGCGGACAAGGTGGGACGCCTGCAGGTGCTGGCGCGGGAGGGCCGCCGCGTGCTTATGGTGGGCGACGGGCTGAACGACGCGCCGGCGCTCGCGTCGGCCTATGTCTCGATGGCGCCGGCGACGGCCGCCGATATCGGCCGCAACGCCGCCGACTTCGTTTTCCTGCATGAGAGCCTCGACGCGGTGCCGACCGCCTACGCTGTCGCCCGCGATGCCGGGCGGCTGGTGAAGCAGAATTTCGGCCTGGCGATCGGCTACAACGCGATTGCGCTGCCCATCGCCATTGCCGGGTTCGTCACGCCGCTGGTGGCGGCGGTCGCCATGTCGCTGTCTTCCGTCATCGTCGTCGCCAACGCCCTGCGGCTGCGGGCCGGCAAGCCGGCGAAGGCGGCGCGCGGCAGCCAGGCGGGCAGGGCGGTCGGCGGGACAAATCCGCTGGTGGCCGCGCGATGAGCAGTCTCATCTTCCTCGTGCCGCTGGCCCTGCTGCTGGGTGCGGCGGGGCTCGGCGCGTTCCTGTGGTCGTTGAGAAGTGGCCAGTACGACGATCTCGACGGCGCGGCCGAGCGCATCCTCATCGACGACGATCAGGAATAGGAAATAGACTCCACGCAGCCGTAATGCTTTGATTGGCTGAACGGCGGGGTCGTCCCATGAAATATCTCGTGCTGATCGTTGCCTTGTTCGGCCTTGGCGGCTGCGGTGCCAATTCCCTGATCGCACACGAGGAGGCGACGGTGATCGTGTCGACCCTCTATGACGACGTCGACTGCCGGCAATTGCTTGCCGAAAGGAACGGCCTGGCGAGCCAGGAAAACCTGCCGAGGGACGCCAGGGTGACGTTCTCTCCCGTTTCGCTGGGGCTCGGCATTTTGATCCCGGATTACCGGACCGAGGCCCAGCGCAGGCAGGACACGGCGCGCGGCAAGATCATGGCGATGAACGATTCTCTGGCGCGGCGCTGCGGGCAGGGTAGGCGCAAGTGATGCGCCCGTCCCGCGGTCGACCGGCGGCTTACGCCCGGCCGTAGAGCGGGACCAGCGCGCCGCTGGTGGCGATGTTGCGGGTGGAGACCAGCGCCGCCACCGTCTCGGCGACCGAATCGAGGCTGACCCATTTGTCGAAGTCGGCCTTCGGCATCGCCGCGCGGTTGGCCGGCGTGTCGAGCGTGGAGGGGGCGATGGCGTTGACGAGGATGCCGTTGGCCTTCACTTCCTCCGCCAGCGCCACCGTCATCGCCGCGACTGCCGCCTTGCTTGCCGCATAGGCGACCATGCCTGCGCCGCGCCGTGGGTCGAGGCCGGGGCGGGCACTGACATTGACGATGCGGCCGCCATGTTCGCCGCTAAGCATGCTGCGCACCGCCGCACGGCAGCACAGGAACGTGGTGCGCGCATTGGTGTCCATCATCTCGTCGAAGGAGGCGGGCGCGGTATTCTCGATCGGCGCCATGGCGAAGCCGCCGGCCAGGTGTATGGACGCCCACAGTTCCGGGATGCGTGCATAGAAGGCTTCGACCTTGTTGGGGTCGGCAAGGTCGACATTGTTGGCGAGCTTCAGCCGGTCGCTGGTCAAGGTGAAATGCGAAGGCGCGCTGGCATGGGCGTTCGGCACATGGCACACGGCGCCTTCGCCGAGCAGCTTGGCCACCACGGCGCCGCCGAGCGCCCCGGTGCCGCCCGTAACCACGATGTGCTTGCCGTCGAGTGTGGCTGTCATGATCGATCGCTCCGCGAACTCGTCTGGAAATTGTTGCGCCTTAAGCGGCGTCACTCAACCGAAATCTCGATGAGGTAGGGACGATTTGCGGCTCTTGCCCGCAACAACGCCTCGCGCAGGCCGCGCGGGCTCGAAAGCTTTTCCGCCGTGATGCCGTAGGCGTCCGCCAGCTTGCCGAAATCAGGCGGCGCCGGCGACACGCCGACCGGCTCGACGCCGACGTCGCGCATCGACGTTTCGATTTCGCGGTAGCCGCGGTTGTTCCAGACCACGAAGACGACCGGCGCTTCGGCGTCGAGCGCGGCCCCGATTTCCGGCAGCGTGAACTGGAAGCCGCCGTCGCCGGTCAGGCACACAACCGGGGCGCCGGGTACGGCGATGGCCGCGCCGATCGCCGCCGCCGGGCCGTAGCCCAGCGCGCCGAAGCCGGTGGCGGCATTGAACCAGCCGGCCGGCCGGTCATGGTCGTAATAGAGGTTGGCGGCATAGATGGGCTGGGTCGAATCGCCCACCACGATGGTGTCGGGCAGCGCGTCGCGGATGGTTTCCACTACCTCGATCTGCGCCTGCATCGCCGGATCGAGACCGGAGCGGGCCTCGGCGCGGGCGGCCGCCGCCCGCGCCTCGCCCCATGCGGATACCGGCACCGCGGTTCGGTCCAATTCGGCGAGCAGCGCCTCGATCGCCTCGCCGCAATCGGCCTGTATCCCGATAGTGGGCGGGTGGCGGGCGATCTGCTCGGCGTCGATGTCGATGCGAATGAGGCTCGCCGGGGCGGGAAAATCGCCGTCGCCGTACATGTCGTAGTCGGTCGGGCCGAATTCGGTGCCGGCGGCAATGACTAGGTCGGCCTCGGCGGTCAGCTTGCGCACCGCCTTCAGGCTGGGGCTGGCGGGCACCGCGAGCGGATGGCGATGCATGAGCCCGCGCGCGTTGGCGGTCTGGATCACCGGTGCGCCCAGCCGCTCGGCCAGTCGCGTCAACGGGGCCTGCGCCTGTCGCGCGCCGCCGCCTGCCAGGATGAGCGGGCGCCGTGCTGCGCCGGCCAGCCTCGCGGCCTCAGCGATATCGGCTGCCTTCGCCCCGGGACTGGCATCATCGACCTGTGCGGCGGCAAGCCCGTCGGCCGGCAGCGCCATGACGTCGATGGGGATTTCGATGTGCACCGGCCCCGGCCTTGCCGTGGCGAACAGCGAGAACGCCCTGGCGAGGGCCGCGGGAAGTTCGGAGGCCTCGGTGATGCGCTGCGAAAACAGCGCCACCTTTTCCATCATCCCGCGCTGGTCCGGCAGTTCGTGCAGGAAGCCGTGGCCCTTGCCGAGCGTGCGGGTGGCGTTGACGCCGGAGATCACCAGCATCGGCACCGAATCGGCGCGCGCCTGCCCCATGGCGGTGATGGTGTTGGTGAGGCCCGGGCCGGTGATGACGAAGGCGACGCCGGGCCGGCCCGAAGCGCGCGCATAGCCGTCCGCCATGAAGCCCGCGCCCTGCTCGTGGCGCGGCGTGACGTGGCGGATCCTCGAGCGCGCCAGCCCGCGATAGAGCTCGACGGTGTGCACGCCGGGAATGCCGAAGACCGTATCGACGCCATGGGCTTCGAGCAGGTGGATGAGGGCTTCGCCGACGGTGGTCATGGGCAGGGCCTTTCTCAAGCCGGCTGAGGCGCGGGGCGGCTCATGCCGCCCGGATGGTTTCGATGGATGCGCCCAGCCCCGTCATCATATCCATGAATTCCGGAAAGCTGGTGGCGATCATGTTGGCGTCGTCCACCGTCACCGGCTTTTCGCTCGCCAGTCCCATGACGAGGAAGCTCATGGCGATGCGGTGGTCGAGATGGGTCTTGACGGCCGCGTCCTTGCCGGCGCCCAGTCCCTTGCCGCCGGGCACGCCGCGCACCGAAAGCGTCGCCTCGCCCTCGGTGCAGTCGACGCCGTTGAGCTTCAGCCCGGTGGCGACCGCCGCCAGCCGGTCGGATTCCTTGACGCGTAGTTCCTCGAGGCCGAGCATCAGCGTTTCGCCCTCGGCGAAGCAGGCGGCGACGGCGAGTACCGGATATTCGTCGATCATGGACGGCGCGCGCTCGGGCGGTACCGTCACGCCCTTGAGGTCGGAATGGCGCACGCGCAGGTCGGCGACATCCTCGCCACCTTCGTTGCGCGGGTTGAGCACGTCGATCCTGCCGCCCATTTCCTGCAGGGTCGCAAGCAGGCCGGTGCGGGTCGGGTTCATCAGCACGTTCTCGATGGTGATGTCGGAGCCGGGCACGATCAGCGCCGCTACCAGCGGGAAGCCGGCGGAGGAGGGGTCGCCCGGCACCGCGATGGTCTGGCCGGTCAGCTTGCCCTGACCCTCGATGAAGATGTGGCGCACCCCGCGCTCGTCAGTCTCGACGCTCAGGTTGGCGCCAAAGCCCTGGAGCATCTTTTCGGTGTGGTCGCGCGTCATCACCGGCTCGATGACGGTGGTGATTCCCGCCGTGTTGAGCCCGGCGAGAAGCACCGCCGATTTCACTTGGGCGGAAGCCATCGGCACGCGGTAGGTGATGGGGGCGGCGTGCCGCGGGCCACGCAGCGTGAGCGGCATGCGGTCGCCCGGCGCCGCCTTGAGGACCTGCACGCCCATCTGCCTGAGCGGATCGAGCACGCGGCCCATCGGCCGCCCGGAAAGCGAGGCGTCGCCGACGAAGGTCGTCTCCATGTCGTAGGTGCCGACCAGGCCCATGGTGAGACGGGAACCGGTGCCGGCGTTGCCGAAGTCGAGCGGTTCCTGCGGTTGCAGCAGCGCGCCGTTGCCGGTGCCGCGGATCACCCATTCGTCGCCGTGCTTTTCGATATGCGCGCCCATCGCCTTCATCGCCGCGCCCGTGCGCATGACGTCCTCGCCCTCGAGCAGGCCGGTGATGCGGGTTTCGCCCGAGGCGAGGCCGCCGAACATGAAGGAGCGATGCGAGATGGACTTGTCTCCCGGCACCCTTATCTTGCCGGAGAGAGGGGATGATTTTCGGCTGACGGCCGGCAGCGGCGCTGCTTCGTGCGACATCGTTATTCCTTGGGCAAAAGCCCGAAAGCGCGGGCATTCATCACGGTTGCGGGCGTGTCGTATCATGCCCGGGCGCGACGGTCATCCCCCACGCCGGGAGCCGGTGGAAAGAGGATTTCGCGTGTCGGCTATAAGTCTTTGACAGCGTCGCAAACTGTGGTTAAGGGGACCAGACTTTTCGATACGAGGCTTGCAGTGGCAAAAACCGAACTCGGCACAAAACGCGTCGACCCCGAGACGGGGCGGAAGTTCTACGACCTGAACAAGGACCCGATCGTCTCTCCCTATACGGGAAAGACGTATCCGCGCTCCTATTTCGAGGAAAGCAAGGCTGCCGCCGAGGAAGAAGAGGACGTCGAAGCCAAGGAAGTCGATGCGGACGAGGATGAGGGCGTGGAGGTCGTTTCGCTGGAAGATGCGGACGACGATGCCAAGGCCGACGACCTGCCCGATCTCGGCGACGATGACGACGATGTCGACCTCGGCGACGACGAAGACGATGCCTTCCTGACCGACGAGGAAGAGGAAGACGACGACGTTGGCGGTATCGTCGGCGTCAGCGACGACGACGACGAAGTCTGAGTTCCGGCGGGCCGGCGCCCGGCCGTGACCTGCGACTTTGCCGCAGGTGAAAAAAGGCGGTCGCCAAGGCTTGATCTTGGCGAAAGGCGGCGCTAGAAGCCGCCAACGACAACGACGCGGCCATTCCAACCCGCGTCGAACTTCGCCGGAAACGGCGCCGGCCTGTGCCGGGAGTGGGGCCATAGCTCAGTTGGGAGAGCGCTTGAATGGCATTCAAGAGGTCGTCGGTTCGATTCCGATTGGCTCCACCATCTATCTCATAGCAAGCAAAATAAATTACTTGGCGGGGTCGGTTCTGACCCTTTGCCCCAATGTCGTGGTGCTGTGAGGGGCGTCAGGGTTTCCCGAAACGCAGCAGCGGCTTGGCGCTGGCCATGCGAAACGCGAAGAAAGCCATCGGCGCAAGTTTTACATTGCATTCGCTAGGCGAAATATTGTTCAATCGATTTGTTGCGAGCCGCGTTTGAGTTCGGCTCGGGATATTTCCGGCACGACCGAAAGACATGGAACGCCATGCAGGACGAAAAGAACGGCGAATATGTCGAGGCGCTGGCGCGGGGGCTGGCGGTGATCGAGGCCTTCGACGACCAGAACCCGGAGATGACGCTCACGGAACTCGCACGCAAGGTCGACATGTCGCCGGCCACCGTTCGCCGCAACCTGCACACGCTTGAGGCCCTGGGCTTCGTGCGGCGCAACAACAAGCATTTCCTGCTGGCGCCGCGCATCCTGACGCTCGGTTCCGCCTATCTGAAGGCGGTGCGGGTCGATGAAGCGATCATGCCCGAACTTTATCGCATCACCGAACTGTTCGGCGACGCCGCCAATGTCGGCGTGCTCGACGGGCCGCATGTGCTTTACATCGCCCACCTGTCGGAAGCGCGTGCGTCGCGCCGTATGGCCAGCATCGGCGTGACCTATCCGGCCTATGCGACGTCGATGGGCCGCGTGCTTCTGGCCTACCTGCCGGAGGAAGAACTTGGCGGCTATTTTCGCAAGCTCGAGCCGCACAAGCTTACCGACGTGACGGTGACCGACCTCGAGACGTTGCGCGCCATCCTGGGCGAAGTGCGCACGAACGGCTATTCGATCACCGTCGACCAGCTCGACTACGGCATCACCGCGCTCGCCGTGCCGGTCAAGGACAACGCCGGCCGCGTCGTCGCCGCCGTCAACACGTCCGGCTATTCGCCCCGGCTGAAGCCGGACGACCTGCTGGAGCAACGGCTCGCCGAAATGCAGGTGGCCGCGGCCCGCATCTCCACTTTGCTGATGCGCTACCCGGCGTTGCTCCACTCGCTCGCCCCTCACTGATTTTTTCCATCGCTCGTTGCCTGCTCCGCATGGCGCCCGGATCGAAGCCGGGTGCCGCCACGGCTTTTGGCGGGCATCGGGAAATCGCCGATGGCGCTCCATGCGCCCTTGACAGGCTCCGTCTGTTTCGTTCATAGTGCGAAAATAAATTCGATAGACGAAATTAGTGAAGCGGGAGAACAGACCGTTCCATCCGGAAATGCCGGTTCCGGCACCGGGGAACGGGCGCAGTCGGGAGGGTGACCTGCGGTGAGGAGGAGTTTGCACGTCGCCGTGCTGGTCGGCAGCGCGAGGCCCGGTTCGCTGAACCGCAGCCTTGCCAGGGCGCTGACGCGGCTGGCGGACGCCGAGCTTTCCTTCACTTTCTGCCGTATCGACGACCTGCCTTTGTTCGACCAGGACAGGCTGGCAGGCGGCTTCCCGCTCCCGGTCGCCCGGTTCTTCGATGAAGTTCAGGCGGCCGACGGCCTGCTCATCGTCACGCCCGAGCACAACCGATCGATCACCGCGCTTTTGAAGAATGCGCTCGACTGGCTGTCGCGGCCGGCCGGCGCCAATGCCTGGACGGGCAAGCCGGTGGCGATCGCCGGCGCGTCGGCCGGGCGGCTGGGCACGGTAGCGGCGCAGCAGCATCTGCGCGCCATCCTCGGCTATCTCGACATGCCGACCATGGGCCAGCCCGAAGCCTACCTTTATCTCACGCCCGATCTCATTTCCCCGGAAGGCGAGATCGCCGACGAGACGACGCAAGTCTTCCTGGAAGGCTACATGCGGAAATTCCATCGCTGGGTGCGCCAGCATGTCGATGGGACGGCGCCGGCAGATGCCTAGGATGCGGGAAAGAGAAAAAGAATGAAGATCGGCAAACAGGACGCCCCGTTCCAGTCCATCTGCACCTCCAATCCGGAAACCATCGTCGTGCGCGGCCATGACCTGGTCGGTGAACTGATGGGGGGCGTATCCTTCACGGACCACATCTGGCTGCTGGTCGCCGGCACGATGCCGACCGACGCGCAGCGCGCCATGCTCGACGCCACGCTGGTGGCCATTTCCGAACACGGCCTGGTGCCGAGCGTGCAGGCGGCGCGCATGACGCTGGCCGCCGCGCCCGAGGCGCTGCAAGGTGCCGTCGCCGCCGGCCTGCTCGGCTGCGGCTCGGTGATCCTCGGCGCTGCGGAAGCGGCCGGGCTGCTGCTGCAGGCGGTCGTCGAGGAAAACGACACCGCCGAGGCCGGCTTCGAGGCTGCGGCCTCGTCCGTCGTGGCGCGTTACCGCGAGCAAGGGCGTGCCATACCCGGCTTCGGCCACCCGCTGCACAAGGGCCATGACCCTCGCGCCGAAAAGCTGATTTCGGTCGCCGGCAGGCTCGGCTTTTCAGGTGACTACACAAAGGCGGCGCAGGCGGTGGAGCGCTGCCTGCCCGGCATCGTCGGCAAGCCGCTGGTGATGAACGTGTCAGGCGCCATCCCCTGCACGCTGCTCGATGCCGGCTTTCCGCTCAAGGCGCTCAAGGGCGTGCCGCTGATCGCGCGCACCGCCAGCCTCGTCGCGCACCTGCTCGAGGAACAGACGCGCTCGATCGGCTTCATCCTGTCGCACGGCGCGGCCAAGGCCATAAGCTATGACGGACCAGCCCCGGCCGGCTTCGTCGCCAACGAGAACTGAACGGTCAGGGCATTCCATGACACGGGTACTGGACGGGATACGCATCGTCGAACAAGGCACTTTCATCACCGGGCCATGCTCGGCGATGATGCTGGCCGATCTCGGCGCCGACGTCATCAAGGTCGAGTCCAAGGGCAACGGCGATCCCTACCGAAGCTTCAAGAACGGCTTCTACAGCGCACATTTCCAGGCCTACAACCGCAACAAGCGTGCCATCGGGCTGGATCTCAAGGACAAGGCCGACCGTGATGTCTTCTACGCGCTGGTGGCGCAGTCGGACGTCTATATCCAGAACTTCCGGCCGGGGGCGGCCGCGCGCATCGGCGCCGACTACGAGACGCTGTGCGGCATCAACCCGAAGCTGATCTACTGCTCGATCAGCGGCTTCGGGCCGGACGGCCCCTATGCGCAGCGGCCGGTCTACGATTCGGTGGCGCAGGCGGTCAGCGGGTTCCTGAGCGTCGCGATCGACCCCGAACAACCCCGCTTCATCGGGCCGGCGCTGGCCGACGCGATCACCGGCATCTACGCCGCGCTCGGCATCTCGGCCGCTCTTCTGGAACGCGCCCGCACCGGCAAGGGCAAGCGTATCGACATTTCCATGCTGGAGGCGATGACGCATTTCGCGGTCGAGCCGTTCATGGGCTATTTCGCGCTCGGCGAGGAACCGAGCGGCGTCGACCGGCCGCGCCTGGCGCAGGCCTACATCATGCGTTGCAGCGACGGGAGGCTGTTTGCCTTCCACCTGTCGTCGATCGAAAAGTTCTGGGACGCACTGGTTGAAGCAGTGGAAGCACCCGAACTGAAGGCCGATTCGCGCTTTGCCACCCGCCTTGACCGCATCGACAACTACGATGCGCTGAATGCCGCGCTCAACGCCATCTTCGCCACGCGCAAGCGCAGCGAATGGACCGAGCGCTTCTCCCGGTTCGACGTGCCTTTCGCGCCGATCAATTCCATATCCGATGCCGTTTCCGATCCTCAGGCGCTGCACATGGGCATGTTCGTGCCGGTCGAGGGACGCATCGAGGGGGCGCATCGCTCGGTGCGTCCGGCCCATACGTTCGACGGCGTGCGCGCCGGCACGGTGGTCGCGGCGCCGGTCGTCGACCAGCATGGCGAGGCAATCCGCGCCGCGCTGGCCAGAGCGCCGGGCACCTGGCCGCAAAGGCAAGCAGAAACGCTGCCGTCCGCGCAACTGGCCTAGCCGGCGCGACGCAGACAGGGAGGAGGAAACCATATGGCAAAGCTGGCAGCGGTACTCGCCACCACGCACCATCCGTTCTATCTCAAGGCCACCACCGCGCCGGCCGACGAGCAGATTCCCGAAGCGCCTGAGTGGAAGCGCAAGGTGGAAGCCTATCGCGAGACGCTGACCAGGGCGGAACCGGAAATCCTGGTGATGGTCGGCGCCGACCATTTCCACCAGTTCTTCCTCGACAATTATCCGCAGTTCCTGATCGGCAAGGCGCCGCACTACGATGCGACCTTCTACAACGAGGAACGCGAGTTCGGCATTCCGAAATATGTTCTCGAAGGGCATGAGGACCTGTCGCGCTTCATGCATCGGGGGCTGCTCGACCGCGGCTTCGATTTCGCCTTTTCCAACGAACTGAAGCTCGACCATTCCATCATCTGCCCGATCATCACCACACGCCCGCAGGCCGACCTGCCGGTGGTGCCGATCTACACCAACATCTTCGCGCCGCCTCTGCCCTCGCCGAAACGCTTCTGGGATCTCGGCCGCGCCATCCGCGAAATCATCGACGAATATCCTTCCGACAAGCGCATCGCCGCCATCGGCAGCGGGCATCTGTCGCTGGAACTGGGCGGGCCGCGGCAGTTCCGCGAGACGGGCCCGGACCCGGAATTCGACCGCCAGGCGATCGAGTGGCTGTCCACCGGCAATATCGAGGCCATTCTTGCCAACGTCACCCATGAGAGCATGGCCAAGAGCGGCAACGCCACGCACGGCTTCATGGACCTGATCCTGATGATGGGCATCGCCGGTCCGATCAAGGCCGCCTACGCCGACAGCCTCAGTCTTTTTCACACGATGGAAGCCTACATCACCTGGTATCCGGAAGGAGCCGCGCAATGAGCAGGTATTACGTCAACAAGTTCCTCTTCACCGTCGACCGCGACCCGGAACTCCTGCGCCGCTACAAGGAGAATCCGCGTACGCTGGTCGAAACATGGGAGCAGGCGATCGGGCCGCAGCTCAACAGCGTCGAGTTCTCCACCGTCAACGGTTTCACGGACGCCGAGCGCGAGGCGCTGGTAAACCACGATATCGTCGCGCTGTTCGAGATGGGTGCGCACTTCTTCCTGTCGCTCACCATCTTCATCGCCATCTACGACGAGGACTGGACGGCCCTACACGGCCCGCTCTCTTTCCAGCGCGATTTCGCCAGGCGCCTCGCCCATTGGGAGGGGCGCGATTACCCGCCGGTCGGCGAGTAGCCGCGCCGGGAGGAGGAATTAAAAAATCGACGTTTAGCGAAAAAAAATTCGTTGAACGAAAAAATGGAAGACGGTATGGTGTCTACAATGGGAGGAGTCTGTCGCCGGCAGGCAAGCGTACGCGCTTGCGCGCCATGGCCATGCTTTCCCCATTGCCGGACGGGAGGATGAAGGCCGATGGAAAGCGAAAGACTGCGGATTTCCGACCTGCACTGTGGTTACGTCACGCCCGAGCGCGGGCTGGTGCCGGCCGTCGGCGGGATCGACCTGTCGCTGAAAAGCAACGAGTTCGTGTCGATCATCGGCCCCAGCGGCTGCGGCAAGTCCACTCTGTTCAACGTTATCGCCGGCTTGCTTGCGCCCAATTCGGGTGAGGTTGCCCTCGATGGCAGGAAGATCGTCGGCCAGCCCGGCCACGTCGCCTACATGATGCAGCGCGACCTGCTTCTGCCCTGGCGCACCGTGCTCGACAATGTCGTGCTCGGCCCCGAGCTTGCAGGACGCCCGATGCCGGAGGCGCGCAACCGCGCGCTGGCGCTGCTGCGCCGCTTCGGGCTGGAAGGCTACGAGAACTCCTATCCCTCGGCGCTGTCAGGTGGCATGCGCCAGCGCGCGGCGCTGTTGCGCACCATCCTGTGCGACCGCTCCGTCGTGCTCCTGGACGAGCCGTTCGGCGCGCTCGATGCGCTGACCCGGGCCACGATGCACGAATGGCTGCTCGGCATCCAGCGCGAGTTCCGACAGACAATGATCCTGATTACGCACGACCCGGACGAGGCCGTCTACCTGTCGGATCGCGTCTATGTCGCCACGCCGCGACCGATGCGCTTTGCCGGCATCGTGCCGGTCGACCTGCCTTACGAGCGCACCAGCGACGTCAACCTGACGCCGGAATTCGCACACCACAAGAGAGAGGTCCTCGCCCTGCTTCGCGGAGACGCCGCAGCCTCGACGGCCCTGCACTGAACCGCCAGGAACTGCTTCCGGAGCCCGACAGAAAGCCCCGCCATGACAGCTCGAACCGCAAGCTTCCCTTCCGTCCTTTCCCGCCTCGGCGATGCGGCATTGCCGCTCGGCATCATGTTCTCGCTGCTTCTGGTGTGGGAGGCTGCCGTCCACCTCATCGATATCAAGGCCTATGTGCTGCCGGCGCCGAGCGCCATCTTCGGCGAACTGATGACGAGCGGCACCAAGGTCATCCTGCCGCAACTCAAGGCCACGCTGTTCGAGACGCTGGCCGGCTACGCGCTGGCGATCGTCGTGGCGGCGGTGCTGAGCGTGCTGATCCTTTATTCCTCAGCGTTCCGGCGCGGCGTCCTGCCGCTCATCGTCGCCTCGCAGACCGTGCCCGTCATCACCATGGCGCCGGTGCTGGTCATCTGGTTCGGCTACAACAGCCTGCCGCGCATCATCATCACGGCCATTGTCGCCTTCTTCCCGCTCACCATCGCCACCGTCACGGGATTGCGCAGCCTGGAGCCGCAATTCGTGGACTTCTTTCGCTCGCTGAACGCGACGCCGGCGCAGATCTTCTTCAAGCTCCGTCTGCCGGTGGCGCTGCCGAGCATCTTCGGCGGGCTCAAGGTCGCCGCCACGCTGGCCGTGATCGGCGCCACCATCTCCGAGTGGGTCGGGGCCAGCCAGGGCATCGGCTACCTGATCGCGCAGGATACCGCGCAACTCAACACCACCAGGGTCTTTGCCTCGCTCACCGTGCTCGGCATTTCCGGCATGGCCCTGTTCGGGCTGGTCGGCCTCGTCGAGCGGCTGAGCATGCCGTGGCTCCACAAGCGGCCATCGCTCGCCTGGCTGCGCGCCGCCCGCGCGAACGGGCCGGGCACGGGAGCGCTTTTCCGCTCCCAGCTATGACGCATACCGCCCGTCTATCTGGCCGGGCGGCGTACCAGAAAAACCGACGAAAACCATAACGCGACGCAGAAAGCGTCCAATCACAGGGGAAGGACACCATGATCGCCTTGCAGAAACTGAAACCGCTGGCCTGTGCCGCCCTCGCGGCCTTGACCTCGACACTGGCGCTCTCCGGTTCGGCGCTGTCGGCCGAACTCACCAAGTTCCGCTATGCGCTCATCTCCAATCCCGGCATCTGGGATGCCGCCGTCATCAACGCGATGGAGCACAAGTTCTTCGCCGACGAGGGCCTGGAAATCGAACTGATCTCCCCCAACTCGCCGGCCGACGGGCTGAAGCTGGTGGCATCCGGCGGAGCCGAACTGGCGACGGCGCATTCCACCGACGTCATCATTGCGCGCAGCAAGGACCTGCCGGTCGTATCGATCGGCGCCAACCACCAGATGGGCACCACCGGCGTGCTGGTGCCGGCCGAATCCGGCGTCAAGAACCTGAAGGACCTGGAAGGCAAGAATGTCGGCGTCACCGGCATTCCGTTCAACAAGGTGATGCTGGAGCACAGCCTCCAGACGGCCGGCGCCGACCTTTCCAAAGTCAATATCGTGACCGTCGGCTTCACCCAGATGCCGCTGCTGCTTTCCAAGCGCATCGATGCGCTGGGCGACGCCATCAGCTGGGACGAGCCGCCGATCTACAACGTGCAGATCAAGAAGCCGGCCGACGACACCTCGACCTACACCTATTTCACCTTCACCGACTACGGCGTGCCGCGCTTCTACACCTTCGGGCTGGTCGGCGGGGAAGAGGCGCTGAAGAAGAACCCCGATCTCTACCGTGCCTTCCTGCGCGCCTGGCGCAAGGGCGTGGAATGGATGATCGCCCATCCGGCGGAGGCGGCCGACGGGGTCATCAAGCAGGTGCCCTCCATCTCCAAGGAGGAAGGCGTGGTCGCGCTCAAGGAAATCGCCAGGGTTTCGGTGAGCCCGGAGACGGAGGCCAACGGCATTGGCTGGCAGGATACCGGCGTTTGGGAGAAACAGGAGAAGTTCATGCTAGAGAACGGTCTGATCTCGGCTGACGTCGATGTCAGCAAAGCCGTCACGAACGACTACCTGAAATAGCTCCCGACCTGCGGTGCCAGTCTCCTGGCGCGGCCGGACGGCCCTCAAGGCACCCGGCCGTGCCCTTTCCCCGCGCAAGCAGAGCGCGGGCATTCACCTGACGAGGATTTATCGATGTCGAGCATCATCCAGCAACCAAAAGGCAGCTATCTCATCCGCGGCGGCGCGGTCATCACCGTGGACCGCGCAGTAGGAACCCTGCCGAAAGCGGACGTGCTGGTTCGCGACGGCCGCATCGAAAAGGTCGCCGACGGCATAACGGCCGAAGGCGTGGAGGTGATCGACGCTTCCGACATGATCGTCATGCCGGGCCTGATCGATACCCACTACCATATGTGGAGCACGCTTGGCCGCAACTTCGTCTCGGACGGCGGCTATGAGTATTTCCAGGCGAAATGGGCGACGGCCGCGCTGTATGACGCCGACGACTTCTATCGCAGCGTCCGCCTCGGCCTCGCCGAGCTCGCCAATTCCGGCGTCACCACCGTGCACAACTGGTCGCACAACAACCGTTCGCCCGCCCATGTCGATGCCGAACTGAGGGCCCACCAGGGCTCCGGCCTGCGGGCACGCTACGCCATGGGCCATATCGACAAGATGCCGGTCGATCAGGTCAACCGCTACGAGGACCTGCCGCGCGTGCGGGAAGAATGGTTCGCCGATTCCTCGCGCTTGCAGGGCCTCGTTCATCTCGGCGTCAACCTGCGCGGGGCGATCCAGAGCAACGTCGAGGTCTTCTATGAAGAGATGGAGACGATGCTGAAGCTCGGGCTTCCGGTGGCGATCCACGCCAGCCAGGCGGCGCCCAATTCGGACGACGCCGCCGACTACGAACGGCGTGGCTTCCTCGGCCCGAACTTCCTGTTCTGCCACTACATCACCGCCACCGACAGCGACCGCGAGGCGATGGCGCGCACCGGCACGCCGCTCAGCTTCGCGACGCTCTCGGAACTGCGCCTCGGCGAAACCGGCGACGCGCGCCGCGCGCTTCTGAAAATGCGCGAGGCCGGCATATCGGTTTCGCTGTCGAGCGACGCAAGCTCGCTGGTACCGCCCAATATGCTGGAGAACATGCGCGTGACCTGGAACATGGGCGTGCCGTGGCAAGGTACGGACACCGCCCACCTTGCGCCCATCGGCCTCAGCGAAATCATCGAGATGGCAACCATCAACGGGGCGAAGGCCCTTGGCCTCGGCGACGTCACCGGTTCGCTGACGCCGGGCAAACAGGCCGATATCATCCTGATCCGCGCCAACGACCTCAACACGGCGCCCATGGCCAATATCGAGACGACGGTGGTGATGGGCGCGACGGCCGCCAATGTTGATACCGTGATGGTGGATGGACGTATCCTGAAGCGTTCCGGCAAGCTGGTCGATTGCGATGTCGCCGAGGTGGTCGAACAGGCCAAGCGCTCTGCCATGCGCATTCGCACGACCGCGGGCGGCATCCTCGCGCCACAATGCCCGGGCTGCGCCGGCAACGCCGTATTCCGCGCCACCGCCTGCTGAACCATTTTCTCCGGCGGGGCCGGACTCTTGAGAAGCCGGAGAACCCGATGAGCATTCTCGAACAGATCGTCATATGGTCGCTTGCCATAATCTTCGTCGGCTCGGCCGGCCTCAACCTGGCCGGTCCGGAGTTCGTGCGGGAAGAGTTCGAGAAATGGAACTACCCGTCCTGGCTGCGCCCCGCCGTCGCCGTCATGGAATTTACCGCTGCGGCCCTGCTTTTGATGACCACCACGCAGACATGGGGCGCCGTCCTGGCCCTCCTGATCCTCGCGGCGGTGGTCTTTTCGATGGCCAGGACCCGGGAATGGCTGCGCATGCAGTTCCCGCTGCTGATGGGCGCATTGTGTGTCGGCCTGCTGGTCTGAATCCCCTAGGCGGCATGCCCGGCCAACCCATGTGAGCGCGCAACGTGTCCTCGGGCATATTCAAAGGTCGGGCTGGCCACAACTCCCTCGGAGCGCGACGGCCTGGTTACTTACGTCAAGGACGGTTCCGATCATGCGGTTGACGGCTGCTGCGGCCGGCCATATTCCTAACCGAAGCGAGACCTGCGGACGGTAAAAAACAAATGCGTGTGGGGGCAAATCGCCATGTTTTGGCGCAGCCCGATCCAATTTTCGCCGCCCCGAAAGGGGTGATGTTGTTCGGATGTCCTTCTGCGCCGCCCGCCGGGTTATCGTTTCCACCATTTCTTCTGGCGACGCATGGGGTTCTGCAATCCCTTTTGCTGGAAGGCTGGACGACTGAGACCGCTTGCCCTGGCGGAAAGGTCAGGCCCGTGGTGAGCGTACACCCATGAATATACCCAGGAATCTCGGACATATATGGATCGGCCCCAAGGTCGCCCCGGAAGACTGGATGCAGACCTGGGTCGATAAGCACCCCGAATGGAATTACACCCGTTACGGCAATGATTTCTTAAGAGATGGGAAATTCAAGACACAGCCCCAGATCGATGAGTACATGAAGCGGGGGTGGTATGCGGGTGCTGCCGATTTACTGAGGTATGAAATACTCTACGAGCACGGCGGCTACATCGCTGGCGCGGATAGTATTTGTGTTCAGCCGATTGATGACCTGTTCGAGGACTGGGGTGAACTCTATACGGTATATGAGAACGAGTTCCTGCGGGGACAATTGGTTGCTCCTATCGTGGCAGCGGCGCCAAATCATCCTTTCCTGAAGGAAGTCATTGATCGCCTATCGAAGATACCACCGCAGCAGCTTGATCAGCCTTGGCGCCAGACGGGCAACCTGTTCGTTGCCGAACTCATAGAAGAGCTTCGCCCGGAGATCGTTATCTGGCCGTCTCATACCCTTATTCCCGAGCACTTCCTTGGCAGGAAATATACCGGGTCGGGCAAAGTGTATGCCCATCAAAAATTCGGGGAAACGACGGGCGCTTACAAATTCGGATCGGTATTAAGCAAAATTCAAGAAATCCCCCGGTCGCTCTATGCGTCTTCCGCTAGGAAAAGGCTGAGAGCCTTGAAAGCGTCGTCGGCTAAAAGCGGTGAGTAGTCCTTTTTCGCGCGCAATAGAGTTTCCGGACCTGGGCGTCTTCGTTCTGACCATGGAGTCACCGAACGGACCCCGCAGGACTCACGCTTTCGAGGAACTGGGCCGCCTCGGTATTCCTTTTGATTTCATACAGGGTATCGATCAGGGCAGCGCCGAGATCGATCATGCGTATTCACGCCTTCTGAATTGGACCCGTCATAAGCGATCGCTCACAAGAGGCGAGATTTCCGTCTATCTCGGGCATCGCAAGATATGGCGGGAAGTGATGCGTAGGGGAACGGATTTCGCGCTGATCTTTGAGGACGATTTCAAGATCCGTGACGATGAACAGTTCCTTCTCGCAATAAACGATGCTCTTTCCCACCAAGGCGTTTGGAGCGTCGTAAAATTCTTCGATTATAATCATAAGAAGGTCGTTGAGACGGTAAAAATTGGGGGAACTCAACTGGTTGGATACAAATATCCGGCCTCGGGCGCAGTTGCCTATCTGATCGACAGGAAAGCAGTTCAGTCCCTTCTTCGCCGCCGTTATTTATTCAGGCCCATCGACGAGGATTTTTCCCATCCATGGGAATTTTCCATACGGGTGTGGTCGACTTCCCCGAACCTGGTTGACGAGGTAAGCTTCCGGCTCGGCGGTTCCACTCTGGAACGTGATCGATGGGACTTGAGACATAAGAAAATAATAATCCGGTCCGTTTGGGGGAATTTCCTGCAAGCGGGAAAGTTCGTACGGTCGCTCTCGTACCGTTGGGCGAACGCGGCCAATGTGAGCGCCATTGTAAAGAGCGCAAATACGCCTGTGCGGGACCGGTTGCCCCCTAACGACGTTTGATCGGAACTGGCTTCGGCCGGCCAAACTGCCGGCGCTTGCGGTACTGACGATTTCCGGACTGACGGCGCAGGCGCTGCACTTCAACACCGCGCTGGTGACGTCGTTTCATTTCGTGCGTTCGTTCATCATCAACGCCTACAGCTCCCAGTTCTACCGGATGTTTCGCAGGATCGGCCTGTTCGGCGCCGCTGAAAGGCTCATGGACCGGCTCTTCGGGCCGAGGCGGTAAGCCCTTGCACCCTCGGCCGGATGGCTTATGAACTGCCCACGTCACGACGGCGGCAGGTAGGGAATCCGGCTTTGAAATCCATTGCGAGCGTTGGCGAATGCATGATCGAGCTGTCGGCGGGGGATTCCGGCTGGCGGCTGGGCTATGCCGGTGACACGTTCAACACCCTGTGGGTGCTGCGGGCCTTGATGCCGCAAGGTGCCGCCACCGATTTCGTCTCCGCCTTCGGCACCGATCCCTTTTCGGCCGGCCAGATCGCCTTCATGGCCGACAACGGGATCGGCATTTCGCACAGCCCCCGCCTGGAGGCCTGGCATCCGGGCCTCTATGCCATCACGCTCGACGGGGCCGAGCGCTCGTTCACCTATTGGCGCTCCGAGGCGGCCGCGCGCCGCCTTGCCGACGATCCGGCTGCGCTGGAAAAAAGCCTGGCCTCGCGCCAGCTGGTCTATTTTTCTGGGATAACGCTGGCGATCCTGGACGATGCGGCGCGGGAAACGCTGTTGCGGGCGCTCGCGGTGGCGCGGGGGCAGGGCGCGCTGGTCGCGTTCGACCCCAATTTCCGGCCGCGGCTGTGGGCCGACAAGGCGCGGGCGCAGGCCGCCATCGGCGCAGCGCTCGCCCATGTCGACATCGCTTTGCCGACCTTTCCGGACGAGCAGGCGCTTTATGGCGACGGCTCGCCGGAGGAAACGGCGCGGCGGCTCTCGGACGCCGGGATCGGGGAAGTGGTCGTCAAGAACGGCTCGCAGGCGGCACTGGTGAAGGCGGCCGGACGGTCGGTCGAAGTGCCTGCCGTCACCCTTGCCGATCCGCTCGACACGACCGGGGCCGGCGATTCCTTCAACGGCAGCTATCTTGCCGCACGGCTGCTCGGCATCGAGCCCGTGGCCGCCGCCGGGCGGGCGCACCGGGTCGCCGCCGCGACGGTCGGGGTCTATGGCGCGCTGGCGCCGGCGCCCTTGTTGAGGGAAGCCTTCGCCAGCGCCGCCTAGCTTCTACTCCGCCGCCAGCGCAACCGGCTGGGTGAGGCCGGATTCGGCCTCTTCCGGCCGCGAAGCGGCCGTGGTCTTTTTCGGCTCGCGGCCGAAGAACAGCGCGTAGCCGGCCGGCAGCACCAGGATGGTCAGCACGGTCGCCACCAGGATGCCGCCCATCATCGCATAGGCGAGCGGCCCCCAGAACACGCCGCGCGAGATCGGGATCAGCGCCAGCACCGCCGTCAACGCCGTCAGCATGATCGGCCGGAAGCGGCTGACGGCCGCGCCGACGATCGCCTCCATGCGCGCCATGCCGGCGGCGATGTTCTGGTCGATCTGGTCGACGAGGATGATCGAGTTGCGCATGATGATGCCGAGCAGCGCGATGACGCCCAGTATGGCGACGAAGCCGAACGGCGCACCGCTGATGAGCAGCGCCGCCGCCGCACCGATGATGCCGAGCGGCCCGGTCGCCAGCACCAGCATGGCCTTGCCGAAATGCTGGAGCTGCACCATCAGCAGAAGCACGATGATGACCAGCATGATCGGCGCCTTGGCGGCGATCGACGCCTGACTCTCGGCCGAATCCTCGGCCCCGCCCTGCACCTCGATCTTGTAGCCGGCCGGCAGGCCGGCGCGCAGGTCCGCCATCTCGCCGTAAAGCTTCTGGACGACGTCGTTGGACTGCACGCCGTCCGGCAGCGTCGCGCGCACCGAAATGGTCGGCAGCCGGTTGCGCCGCCATTCGATGCCCTGTTCGAGGACGGGCTCCACCTTGGCGATCTGCGAGACCGGCACGAAGCCGCCGAAATCGGTCGGCACGTAGACGGAGTTGACCGCCGACAGCAGCGAGCGATTGCCGTCGGGCTCGCGCGCCACGATCGACACCGTCTCCTCGCCGTCGCGGAAGCTGTCCAGCGGCACGCCCGACATGGCGGCCTGCAGCATCTGGCGCACGCGCTGCGAGGTGACGCCGAGCGCGCGCGCCCGGTCCTGGTCGATCACCAGCTTCATTCCCGGCACGGGTTCCAGCCAGTCGTCATGCACGGCCGACAGCAGCGGGTCGGCGGCAAATCGGGCCTTCACCTCGTCGGCGATGCGGCGCACCTCCTGCCGGTCCGGTCCCATCACGCGCATCTGCACCGGCCAGCCGGTCGGAGGGCCGAGGAACAGGCGGTCGACCTTGGCGCGGATCGCCGGAAAATCTTCGGCGAGGACCGAGCGCAGCTTGACGATCAGACGCTCGCGCGCCGGCTCGTCCTTGGCCATCACGAGAAGCTGGGCGAAGTTCGGATTGGCGAGCTGCTGGTCGAGCGGCAGGAAGAAGCGCGGCGCGCCTTCGCCGATATAGGTGGCAATGAACTTCTTGTCGGGGTCGTCCATCATCTTGGCTTCGAGCGCCTTCGCCTCTTTCTCGACCTCCTTGATCGAGGTGCCCTCGGGCAGCCACAGGTCGACGAGGATTTCCGGCCGCTCCGATTGCGGGAAGAAATTCTGCGGGATGAACTGGAACGACCATAGGCTGGCGGCGAAGGTCGCGAGCGTCAGCGCCAGCACCAGGATGCGGTGGCGCACCGCCCAGCCGATGGTCCCGGTGAGCCGGCGATAGAAGCGCGTGTCGAACACGTTGTGATGCTCGCCGGCGTGCTGGCGCTGCCGCAGCAGCATGTGGCCGAGCCACGGCGTGAAATAGACGGCGACGAACCACGACACCACCAGCGCGATGCCGACCACGTAGAACAGCGTGCGCACATATTCGCCGGCCGCGGAAGCGGCGAAGCCGACGGGGATGAAGCCGGCGGTGGTGATCAGCGTGCCGGTCAGCATCGGGAAGGCGGTGGAGCTGTAGGCGAAGCTGGCGGCGTCGAGCTTGTCCAGCCCTTCCTCCAGCTTGCGCTCCATCAGCTCGACCACGATCATGGCGTCGTCGACCAGCAAACCGAGCGCGATGATGAGCGCACCGAGCGAGATGCGCTGCAGGTCGATGCCGAGCTCGTACATGACGGCGAAGGTGGCCGACAGCACCAGCGGAATGGCGATGGCGATCACCAGCCCGGAGCGCCAGCCGATCGACAGGAACGAAACCGCGAGCACGATCACCAGCGCCTCGGCGAGCGCGCGCATGAATTCGCCGATGGCGTCGGTCACCACATGCGGCTGGTTGGCGATCTGGTCGACCGAAACGCCGTAGGGCAGGGACGCCTCGAAGCGCTTGTAGGTGTCCTCGATCGCGGCGCCGACGTCGGTTACCTTGAAGCCCTTGGCCATGACCACGCCGATCTGCACGCTGTCGTGGCCGTCGAAGCGGTATTTGCGCTGCTCGGGGTCCTGCAGCCCGGAGGTCACGGTGGCGATGTCGCCGAGGCGGATGACCTGGCTCCCGCTGCGCAGGCGCAACTCGCGGATGTCTTCGGCCCGCTTCACGTCGCCCTCGACGGAAATGCGCACCGAGCGTGTGCCGGTGTCCACGGTCCCGGCCGGGTCGACGGTGTTCTGGCCCTTGATGGCGTTCTGCAGGTCGAGGATCGTCAGGCCGCGCTCGGCCAGCGCCCGCGACGACACGTCGATATAGATGGCCTGCGGCTGGTCGCCGATGATGACGGCCTTTTCCACGCCGGGCGTCGTCAACAGCATGTCGCGCGCCTGGATGGCGAACTGCTTCAGCTCGAGATAGCTGTAGCCGTCGCCGCTGATCGAATGCAGGGTGACGAAGGTGTCGCCGAACTCGTCGTTGAAATAGGGGCCGAGCAGTCCGGGCGGCAGGTCGCTGCGGATATCGCCGACCTTCTTGCGCACCTGGTAGAAGGCGTCCTCCACCTGGGCGGCGCTGGTGTCGCCCTTGACCTGAACCAGGATTACGGCGCTGCCGGCGCGCGAATAGGATTTCACGAAGTCGAGATGCGGCGTTTCCTGAAGCTTGCGCTCGATCTTGTTGACGACCTGGTCTTCCATGTCCTGCAGGGAAGCGCCCGGCCACACCGCCTGCACCACCATGACGCGGAAGGTGAATTCCGGGTCCTCGCGCTGGCCCATGCGCATCAGGCCGAGCGCGCCGGCGATGATGATCAGCCCGACCAGGAAACGCGCGATGCTCGGATGGCCGATCGCCCAGCGTGACAGGTTGAACGGCTTCTTGTCGTCAGTGGAGGTCGTCATGACCGCCTCTTCGCGTTGTTCGGTTGGTGGACGAGGACTGGCTCAGCGCAGCGCGCTGGTCACCTCGGCGGCGTGAAGCGCGTCGGCCTGCTCGGTCGCGGCGTCCGGCAGCTTCACGTTCAGGTTTTCCGACATGAACTGGGTGCCGGCGGCGACCACGAGGTCGCCCGCTTGCAGGCCCTTGGCGATGTGTACCCCGCCGGGCGCGAAGTCGGCCACGGTGACGGGCCGCGCATGCACGCTGGAGGTTGCGCGGTCGGCGACCCAGACGATGGTGCCGCCATCCTTCTTTGCCAACGCTTCGAGCGGAACCGACGCCAGATTCTGTTTCGCGGCGACCTTCGCTTCCACCGTGGCCGTCATGCCGAGCAATATGCGCGTGTCATCGGCGAGGCTGACGCGAACGGAAAAGGTGCGAGACTGCGGGTCGGCGCTGCCGGCGACTTCCCGCACCTTGCCCGGAAGGCTGAGCTTGTCGTCGGTCCAGAAGCCGACATCGACGCCCTGGCCCGGCTTGAAGTGGGAAATCTCGGTTTCCGGAACGGCGATCTGGATTTCCTTCTCGCCGTCGACGGCAACCGTCACCACCGGCGTGCCGATGCCGACCACCTGGCCGGTATCGGCGCCAATGGTGGTGACGATGCCTTTGCGGTCGGCCTTGAGTTCGGTGTAGGCAACCTGGTTCTTCGCCTGCTGCAGCGAGGAGGTCGCGGCATCGCGCGCGGCAACCGCCTGCTGATAGCCGAGCTGGGCCTCGTCGAGCTGCGCCTGCGAGGCGAACTTCTTGCCGAACAGCTCCTGCGCGCGGTTACGGGCCAGCTCGGCCGTATCCATCTGCTTTTGCGTCGCCGCGAGGTTGGCTTCGGCCGTCTTGACGGCGAGCGCATAGTCGGTGGCGTCGATGCGGGCGAGCACGTCGCCGGGCTTCACCCGGTCGCCGATATTGACCTCGCGCTCGACGATCTTGCCGGCGACGCGAAAGCCCTGGTTCATTTCCGTGCGCGCCTTGACCGTCCCGGAATACTGGAGCGAGCGGGTCGCGTCGGCGCTGGCGATCTCCACCACCTTGACCGGCCGCACGGCGGCGACGGGTTCGGTCTTGGCTTCGGTGCAGGCCGAAACGGAAAAGGCGAGGAGGCCAACCAGCCCCAGGGTGGCGAAAGGACGTGCAAAATCCTCGAAGGTCTTGAACGAAAGCATCGTTCGCGCTCCTGAAAATGTTCTATGGTCGTGCGGCGGGCCGAAAGGCCGCCTACTTCAATGCCCTGATCGCGAAATCGACCAGTTCCTCGGGCTTCGCCCGATTGTCCTTCATCAGGCACTGGGCCACCATTTGCGGATGGCAGAGCGTCACCGTCGATGCGCCGAAGCAGCGGGCGGCGACGTCGGCATCCTGCTGGCGCAGTTCTCCGGCCTCGATCCCTTCGCGGATGATGCCGGCATAGACCTGATGGAGACGGTCGACGTGTTTTTCGATCACGTGCCAGTCACGTTCGATGGCGACGATCACCATCTCATGCACTTTCTTTTCGTCCAGCATCGTTTCCACCGTCAGCTGATGCTGGTCGAGGATGCAGCGCCGCAGGCGCTCGGCGGCCGGCAGCGGCAGCTTGGCGATGCCGATGGCCATGTGCAGGCTGGCCGCCAGCATGCGCCCGCAGATCGCCTGGTGTATTTCCTCCTTCGAGGCGAAGAAGCGATAGACATTGGCCGGCGACATGCCGAGATCGCGCGCGATGTCGGCGACGGTGGTCTTGCCGTAGCCATAGTGGCGGAACAGCCGTTCGGCCGCCTCCAGAATGCGCTCGATGTTCTCCTGCCGTGCGGAGTCCAGGGGATTTTGTGCCGTGTCCATCAGCGTTTCGCGATGCGTTACTTGTGACGAATTTCAACTTTCGTCATTTATAAGTCGGAAGTCGTCTTTCGTCAAGGCGGTGGAGGAGCATTCAATTGCGATCTTGCCATCGCGCCGCAGAACCACGATCCTAGCCGGCGTCAGTATCGAGGCGACGGACAGGCATGCCGGATCATTTCCTGGGGATAGACGTCGGCACCGGCAGCGCCCGGGCCGGGGTCTTCGACAAGGCGGGCGCGATGCTCGCCTCGGCCAGGCGCGACATCGCGATCTTCCACGAGGCCGGCCACATCGTCGAGCAATCGAGCAACGACATCTGGCGCGCCGTCTGTGGCGCCGTCCGCGAGGCGGTGAAGCTTGCCGGCATAACCGCACAGAGCGTCAAGGGTATCGGCTTCGACGCGACCTGCTCGCTGGTCGTGCTGGGCGAGGGCGGGCGGCCGCTCGGCGTCGGACCGTCCGGCGACGACGAGCGCAACATCATCGTGTGGATGGACCACCGCGCCACCCAGCAGGCGCAGGCCATCAACGAAACCGGGCACCGCGTGCTGAACTATGTCGGCGACACGATCTCGCCGGAGATGGAGACGCCGAAGCTCTTGTGGCTGGCGCAGAACCGGCCGAAAACCTTTGCCGAAGCCTGGCAGTTCATGGACCTCGCCGATTTCCTCACCTGGCGGGCGTCGGCGAGCCTGGCGCGCTCGGCCTGCACCGTCACCTGCAAATGGACCTATCTGGCCCATGAAGGGCGCTGGGACGAAAGCTATTTCCGCCTGGTCGGCCTCGGGGCGCTGGCCGACGAGCAATTCCGCCGCATCGGCACCGAGGTCGTGCCGGCCGGCACGGCGCTGGGCAACGGGCTGACCGTGGAGGCGGCCGCCGAACTCGGCCTCCAACCCGGCACGCCGGTCGCCGCCGGGCTGATCGACGCCCATGCCGGCGGACTGGGCACGGTCGGCGCCCGCGGCGACGCTGGCACGCTTCTGACGCGCATGGCCTATGTTTTCGGCACCTCGGCCTGCACCATGACCTCCACCCGCGAGCCGACCTTCGTGAAGGGTGTCTGGGGGCCGTATTTCTCGGCCATGGTGCCGGGCCTTTGGCTGAACGAAGGCGGGCAATCGGCTGCGGGCGCTGCCATCGACACGCTGGTGCGCCGCCATCCCGCCGCCCCGCAAGCCGAGGCCGCGGCAAAGGCCGCCGGAATGAGCCTCAGCCAGTTTTTGTCCGGGGAAGCCGAAAAGCGTGGCGGCGCGGCAGCGCTGCCGCGCCTGGTCGGTGAACTGCATGTCGTGCCGGAGTTTCTCGGCAACCGCGCCCCGTTCGCCGACCCCGATGCGCTGGGCATCATCGCCGGCATCGGCATGGATGGGGATATCGACAGCCTCGTCGGTCTTTACCTGGCCGGCATGTGCGGTCTCGGCTATGGCGCGCGCCAGATCGTCGAGGCCGAGCGGGAAAGCGGTATTGCGATCGAGGCCATGGTGGTCAGCGGCGGGGCCGGGCAAAGCGCGTTGTCGCGCCAGTTGCTTGCCGATTCGACCGGACTTGCCGTGGCGGCCTCGACCTCGCAGGAGCCGGTGCTGCTCGGGGCCTCCATGCTGGGCGCGGTGGCGGGAGGGGCCTTTCCGGACCTCGAGACGGCGATGGTGGAAATGGCCGAACTCGGTGCGGTGCATCGCCCGTCGCCCGCCACGGGCGGTTGGCATCGGCACCGTTTCGAGGCATTCGAACTGCTGCAAAAGGCCGGGCGGGCGATTCGGTCCCCGGCGCGGCAGAACTGAACTGAACGGAGAAATTGCCTTGGCCTTCACGCTTTCGCTGAATACCAATCCGCTGGTCAACCGCTTCGCCGAGCCTGACGACCTGATCGACGCCATCGCCTACGGCATCGGCATCCGCGACGTTCAGTTGACGCATGAGTTCGTCAATCCCGGCTGGCCGGCGGCGACCATCGCCAGGTTCGTGCGGCAGTTCAGGAAGGCGCTCGCGCGCACCGGCGTGCGCGTCACCTCCGGCATGACCGGCCCCTATGGGCGCCTCAACCATTTCGGCCATCCGGACGCCGACGTGCGCCGCTATTACGTCGACTGGTTCAAGACCTTCGCCGACATTTCGGCCGAGCTCGGCGCCTCGTCCATGGGCACGCAGTTCGCCATCTTCACCCACAAGGACTACGACGATCCGGCACGCCGGGCGGCCCTGTTCGATGTGGCGCTCGAATGCTGGCGCGAGGTGGCCGAGCACGCCAAGGCGGCCGGTCTGACCTTTCTGTTCTGGGAGCCGATGTCGGTCGGGCGCGAGTTCGGCCACACCATCGAAAGCTGCAAGGCCCTGCAGCGCGACATCGACGCCGCCGGCCTGCCGATCCCGCTGGAGATGATGGTCGACATCGACCATGGCGACGTGACTTCGCCGAACCCGGCCGATATCGATCCCTATGCCTGGGCCGAGGCGTTCCCGCCGCGCTCGCCGATCATCCACATCAAGCAGTCGTCGATGAACAAGGGCGGCCACTGGCCGTTCACCGCCGCCTACAACAAGGACGGCCGCATCACCCCCGAAAAGCTGATCGAGACAATCCGGCGCGGCGGCGGCACCGACAACGAAATCTGCCTCGAACTGTCGTTCAGGGAGCGCGAGCCGACCGATCACCAGGTCGTCGCCATGATCCGCGAATCGGTGGATTTCTGGGCGCCGCATATCGACGCCGGGCGGGGCGACATCACTCCGAGGGCATAAAGAAAAACGCCGGCGCGATGGCCGGCGTTTTCAACTTGATCGGAGAGACGCTCAGCCGAACTTCGGGTCGAGCGAGCCGTCCTTGTAGCGCTTGGCCATCTCGGCCACCGGGATCGGCCGGATCGACGAGGCATGGCCGGCGGTGCCGAAATCCTCGAAGCGCTGCTTGCACAGCTTGGTCATCGCCGCCATCGCCGGCTTAAGGTACTTGCGCGGGTCGAACTCGCTCGGGTCCTCGGACAGCACCTTGCGGATCTGCCCGGTCAAGGCCATGCGGTTGTCGGTGTCGATGTTGATCTTGCGCACGCCGTTCTTGATGCCGCGCTGGATTTCCTCCACCGGCACGCCCCAGGTCGGCTTCATCTTGCCGCCATAGGCGTTGATGATGTCCTGCAGTTCCTGCGGCACCGACGACGAGCCGTGCATGACCAGATGCGTGTTCGGCAGCTTGCGGTGGATTTCCTCGATCACGTTCATGGCCAGCACCTTGCCGTCGGGCTTGCGCGTGAACTTGTAGGCGCCGTGCGAGGTGCCCATGGCGATCGCCAGCGCGTCGACCTTGGTCTCGGCGACGAATTTCACCGCTTCGTCGGGGTCGGTCAGCAACTGATCGTGGCTGAGCTTGCCTTCCGCGCCGTGGCCGTCCTCTTGGTCGCCCATGCCGGTCTCGAGCGAGCCGAGCACGCCGAGCTCGCCTTCCACCGAGATGCCGCCGAGATGCGCCATGCCGACTACGGTCTTGGTGACGCCGACATTGTAGGCCCAGTCGCCCGGCGTCTTGCCGTCCGCCTTCAGCGAGCCGTCCATCATCACCGAGGTGAAGCCGGACTGGATCGCGGTCATGCAGGTGCCGGGCTCGTTGCCATGGTCGAGATGCACGCATACCGGGATATGCGGGTAGATTTCGGTTACCGCATCCATCATGTGCTTGAGCATGATGTCGTTGGCGTAGGCGCGCGCGCCGCGCGAAGCCTGCAGGATGACCGGCGCGTCGCAGGCGTCCGCCGCTTCCATGATGGCCAGTGCCTGTTCCATGTTGTTGATGTTGAAAGCGGGCACGCCGTAGCTGTGCTCGGCGGCATGGTCGAGCAACTGTCTCAAGGTGATGCGGGCCATTTTGTCTCCCTGGGTCTGCAAACGATAATCGCGGGCGGCGATCGGCTTTTTGTCGCCTGGCGCCGATCTGGCCTGTTCATGGCCAAATGCCGTCCCTTTGTCGAGGGTCCCGCTGCGCATGGCTGCCCATCGGTCCGATTGCCAATCGATTTAGGTCCGGACACATAATTTTTGTAACGGATAAAAGTATCAATATCACATATATTTTGTTGAATGTGAGAGAGGAAATGATATGTTGGGTGGCATCACTGGCGGGTTGGGAATCTCTCGGCAATGAAGGCGGAAGGGCGCAGGCAAGGCATTCTGGACCTGCTCATGGAGGCGGGCACCGCCACCGTGGAGGAGCTGTCGGCCCATTTCGACGTCTCGCGCATGACCATTCACCGCGACCTCGACCAGCTTGAACAGGAAGGCTTGCTGCGCAAGGTTCGCGGCGGCGCCTCCGTGCAGTCGAGCGGCCAGTTCGAAAGCGACTTCCGCTACCGCCAGCGGCTGGCCGGGCCCGAAAAGCAGCGCATCGCTGTTGCGGCCGCGTCCCTGGTCGAACCGGGCCAGACCATTATCGTCGACGACAGTTCGACGGCCGGCGGCATCGCCGCGCATCTGGCGGACATCAGGCCTCTCACCGTCATCACCAACAATCTCGGCGTCATCCAGGAATTGTCCGGTGCGGCGGGCATCACGCTGATCGCGCTGGGCGGCCAGTACAGCAAGAAGTTCCACGGCTTCTTCGGGCTGGTGACCGACGAGGCGTTGCGCTCGCTGCGCGCCGACGTCGCCTTCGTGTCGACCTCCTCCATCCACGGGGTGCGGGCCTTCCACCAGGACCAGGAGGTCGTGCAGACCAAGCGGCTGATGCTGGCAGCGGCCGAGCGCAAATATCTGCTGGCCGATCACGGCAAGTTCGGGCGGCCCGCCCTACATTTCTTTGCAGGCCTGGATCGTTTCGACGCCGTGCTGACGGGGGAGGAGCCGCCGGCCCCGATGCGCAAGGCGCTTCACGAGGCAGGCATAAAGTTGACGGTCACGGGCAAGGCCTGATGGGTACAGATTAGGAGACGGGAATGACGCGGTATTGGGTCGGAACGAGCTGGAAGATGAACAAGACGCTGGCCGAGGGGCTGACCTTCGCCGAGGCGCTGGCAACCTTCGAGCCCGCGCTCGACAATCGCATCCAACCCTTCGTCATCCCTTCCTTCACGGCGGTTCGCGAGGTCAAGGCGGCGCTGGCCGGCACCCGCGTCAAGGTCGGTGCACAGAACATGCACTGGGCCGAAGCCGGAGCCTGGACCGGCGAGATTTCGCCTCTGATGCTGAAGGATTGCGGGCTCGACCTGGTCGAACTCGGCCATAGTGAGCGGCGCGAATTTTTCGGCGAGACCAATGCCACGGTGGGCCTGAAGACGGCGGCGGCCGTGCGCCATGGCTTCGTGCCGCTGGTCTGCGTCGGCGAGACGCTGGCGGAGCGCGAGTCCGGCCGGGCGGAGGAAGTGCTGACCGCCGAAGTGCTGGGCGCGCTGGAGGGCTTGCAGGGCGCCGAACTTTCGGCCGAAATCCTGTTCGCCTATGAGCCGGTCTGGGCCATCGGCGAAAACGGCATTCCCGCGAGCGCCGATTACGCCGACCAGCAGCAGGCGCTGATCAAGAAGGTGGCCGCCACCCGTCTCGGCGCGGAGCCGCCGGTGCTTTACGGCGGCAGCGTCAATCCCGGCAACGCCGCCGAACTGGTCGGCCAGAAGCATATCGATGGCCTGTTCATCGGCCGATCGGCGTGGCAGGCCGAAGGCTATGTCGACATTTTGAAACGTGTCTCGGCCGCCATTTCCGGCTGAGACCGAACCGATCCAAGAAGGAGAAAGCGCCATGAAAATCGCCATCGGGGCCGACAGCGCAGGCAAGCCCCTGCTCGACGTCATCGCCGCCCATCTCGCCACCAAGCCGGAACTCGAGGTCACCGATCTCAGCCAGTCCGGCTATTATGCGGATTTGTCGGCCAAGGTCGGCCAGGACGTGCTCGCCGGCAAGCACGACCGCGCCATCCTGTTCTGCGGCACCGGCATCGGCGTCTGCATCTCGGCCAACAAGGTTCCCGGCATCCGCGCCGCGCTGACGCACGACACCTATTCGGCCGAGCGCGCCGTCAAGTCCAACAATGCGCAGATCATCACCATGGGCGCGCGCGTCATCGGCCCGGAACTGGCCAAGGCCATCGTCGACACCTGGCTCGCCTCCGAGTTCGACCCGAACGGTGCTTCGGCCAAGAACGTCGAGGCCATCGACAAGCTCGACGCCGGGCGCTGAGTTACGGTTACGGTCTGGGGTGCTCGGCATTGTACCCCCACCCCTAACCCCTCCCCACAAGGGGGAGGGGGACTCTGGTAGGGTCCCTCTTAATGCCCGGGGGGCTTGTCATTGTAGGCCCATCGCTAACCGCTCCTCGCAAAGTACTGGGGGAGCCTGGCGGTGCCCATCTGACAATTCTTTAGCGCATCCAAGCAGCAGCCAGGTTTCCCGCTCCCACAAGGGAAGGATTTGGCGCAGCGCATCAGGAATTCCCCTCCCCCTTGTGGGGCAGTGTTTACATTGGACTCGTGATGAGGTGTCTGTTGAAGAAC
>NZ_JBHRTK010000021.1:0-1848 GCF_042646345.1 Aquamicrobium soli
ACCGACAGCGACGGCGACACGGCGCCGGCCACCCTCACCATCGAGATCGTCGACGACGTTCCGCATGACATCGCGCCGGTTGCGATACACATCTCCAACGACATCGGTGCGACGGGGACCGCATGGTTGGATGTCGATGGCAATATCGATAATAATACCGGCGCGGATCAGCTTGGTACGGTTACTTTTTCGTCTGCGCTGAGCGGCGACAGTGGTCGTACCTCTAATGGTGCGACAATCTACTATCATGTGAGCGATGACGGTCAGACCCTGATCGCCACGACTTCAACAGATACTCCCGACCCCGGCCATACGTCCAATTGGGTATTCGAAGCCACGATCAATCAGGACGGCAGCTTCACCACAGCGAACGACGCTTATTCGGTGACGATGTACGGCAAAGTTGATGCCAGTGAGCATGTTGACTTTACCGGCTCAGGCTACGACCCGATCGGCGGCAATACACATTGGGTTGGTTTCGTACCGAAGGCGTCCGATAGTTCGCAAGGCCTGCTTATTACGCCTACGGCTTCGGGGGGCACGATCAACGCCAATGATCAAAACCTTGGTGCCGGACCTGGTAATCGCTCGATTGGAAAGAGCGAAGGTGTCCAACTTGATTTTGTAACCAACTTGACGGGAACTCCGGGCAGTGGCGGAAGCGGGTACACGACGGGCCTCAATGGTACCGCCAACCACCAATTTACCGATCATTATCTTGTTAATGGAGTGAGTTCCACATTCGTGGACACGTCCTCATCAAAGGTGGTGTTTTACGCTGGCGACGCGAATGATTTCGACGGGAATCCGGCAACGCCGGAAGACAACGTCGTCAAGGGCGACTACACTCGCGAGCCGATTACGAAGGTGACAATCAGCCACGGAAATGACGCGGCTACGATCGATTTTTCCGCAGGAAACACTAAAACTGTCGTGGTCGATGGTTTTTCCTATACCGTAGTGCGCGATACTAGCACTAACGGGGTCACTATTACTGGTATTACAGCAGACACTAATGTGTCAATATTTACTGCTGACATGTATACGACGTTAGAAATTCGGCATGTCGACGGTGATCCCTTCCTTCTGAAAGGCTTCGGAAGTACAACGATTACAGACGATCCCGTCAGCATCTCCCTTCCAGTTGATCTGACGGATGCAGATGGTGATGTAGCGCAGGGCACGATCGGCATCACATTCGATCCAGTCAACCAGACGATGATGGGCACAGCCGGCGCTGACCTATTCAGTGCTTCACATGCAAATAGGATTGACGGTGGGGCCGGCAGCGATACGGTCTCCTACCAAACTGCCCTAGCTGCTGTGGTCGCGAGCCTGGACCCGTCTGTCGTAAATGCGGGCGATGCGGCTGGCGACAGCTATACGTCGATAGAGAACCTCATCGGCTCGGTGCAGGGAGATAAACTCTATGGTGACGGCAATGCCAATATCCTGCGAGGGCTGGGCGGAGACGATGAACTGCACGCAGGCGGGGGGAACGATCTTCTCATCGGCGGCCCCGGCGCTGATAAGCTCGACGGCGGGACCGGTATCGACACGGCTTCTTATGAAGGGTCTAGCGCAGGTGTCACCGTCAACCTGGCCACCAGCACGGGGCTGGGTGGTGATGCGCAAGGCGACACGCTTGTGTCGATCGAGAACCTTGTCGGGTCGGATCACGACGACACCCTGACCGGTAATGATGCCAACAATAGTCTCTACGGCGGGGCCGGCAACGATACGCTCATCGGCGACCTAGGCAACGACACTTTGATCGGCGGTTTAGGCGATGACATTCTTGTCGGCGGGCCCGGCAAGAACATCCTGTACGGCGGAGAGGGGGCGGAC